>DBQI01000014.1 GCA_002305165.1 Armatimonadetes bacterium UBA1398 | reverse complement strand
GAAAACTTCCGAGAACCGCTCTAGTGGGCGCTCTCCTCGCCGCTGGGGGAAGAAGCGAGGCGCTCGATCCGGACCTCCACGATCCGCAGTCCATCCATGCTCACGACCTGGAAACGGAAGGGGCCATGGTCGACGTAGTACCCCGCCTCCGGCAGGCCGTCGGCCCGCACGAACAGCAGCCCCGCGATCGTGTCGAACTCGCCGTTGTCGTCGCCGAAGTCGATGTTCAGCAGCTCCTCGATCTCGTGACGCGGCGTGGTTCCGCTCACCAGGTAGGCGCCGTCATCTAGCTGCCGGATGTCGGGGTGCTCGTCGATGTCGTGCTCGTCGCGAACATCGCCGACGATCTCCTCGAGGACGTCCTCCATAGTTACGAGCCCATCCACTCCGCCGTGCTCATCGATAACCAGAGCGAGGTGGGTCCTACGCTGCCGCAACTCACGGAAGAGGTCATCGACGGGCTTCGTCTCCGGCACGAGCAGGGGCTCCCTGGCAACATCGCGGACCGTCTTCTCCGTATCGCCAGCATGGAAGCACCGCAGCACGTCGGTGGCGTAGAGGATGCCGATAATCTCATCATCGGCCCCCTCGTGGACGGCGATGCGTGACTTGCCCGATTGCGCGATGATCTTCGCCGCCTCGGCGACCGGCACCGACGCGTCGACGATGACGATATCAACTCGCGGCACCATGATCTCCCGCGCTGTACGCTCCCCGATGGATACGATGGAATCGAACATCTCGGCCTCGGCTTCATCGATGACGTCGTGCTCCTCGGCTATGTCGAGGAGCGACTGAAGCTCATCCTCGGAGAACCCCCGTACGCGGTAGAGGTCGTCGTCGAAGCCCAGGATGTGCCGTACCGGCCACGAGCCCGCTTTGACGGCGCTGAAAACCAGCCGGACCGGCAGGCTGCCCACAAGGGGGACCACCCAACGCACGGTGGAGAGGGCCACGCGGTCGGGGTAGTGGGAGGCGTAGGTCTTCGGGACGATCTCGCACAAGAGCAACACCACTACCAAGCTCCCGATGGCGGTGTGAATGTAGTAGGCAGGCCCCAGGAGTACGACGGTGAGGTGTCCCACGAAGGTGGCTACCGCGAGGTTGAGCGGCGTCACCATGATAGCCAGCAAGGCGACGGCATCATCCAGGCCGGACTCGATGAGCTCCCCAACAGCGCGCGCCCGGGGATCGTCGCCCTGCTCGGCGAGCCGTCGGATGAGAGGCTTTGGCATGGCTACGAGGCCAGCCTCAGCGTAGGAGAAGGCCGTGCTGCCCACCATGCAGAGCACGGTGAGCACGACCTCTATGACCAGGAGAGGCGTCCAACCAGCCTCGGCGGTTGTACCGGCCGGCCCTGCGGCCGCGAGGGCCGCGCCGGCGCCGGTGGCTGCCATCACAAGCACGGCTAGGAGCGCCAACCGCAGTCCTGGCGGTACGGAACGGCGAGCAGTCACCTGGGTGCGTGCATACCGGCTCATGTCGGCTCGCCCTCCGCCGCCGAGTCCGCACTCTCCTCGTCGCCATTCGTGGCGCGAGGCTTGGTGACTTGGACGCTGAGCACGCGGCGCGCATTCGCCTCGACCACGGTGAGCCGTACGCCGGATGCCAGCAAGACCTCCTCGCCTGCTTTGGGGATGTGCCCCAGCTCGGACTGGAGCAGGCCCGAGACGGTCTCATACTCGCCCGATGGAAGCACGATCGAGAGATCACGCTCCAGCTCGTGGGTCGCCGTGTTGCCCGGCACGAGGAAGGAGTCGTCCCCCAGAGCCAGGGTGGATGCCTCCTCGATGTCCTCCTCGTCCAGGATCTCGCCCACGAGCTCCTCTAGGGCGTCCTCCATGGTCACCAGACCGGCGGTGCCGCCGTATTCGTCGGTCACCAGCGCCATGACGCGGTTCTGGTCCTGGAACTCCTTGACGAGATCCGCGACCATGCGCTTCTCATGCACGAAGTGCGCCGGCCGCATTGCCTCACTAACGGGCAGATGGCCCTGGCCCTCCACGAGGAAGGGCAGCAGGTCCTTGTTGTAGAGGACGCCGACGATCGTGTCGCGCCGGTCACGGTAGACGGGGAGGCGCGAGTGGCGGCTATCGAGCATGACGCCCAGCGCCTCGTGGATCGTGTCCTCCTCCCGAGCGCAGACCATGTCGCGCCGCGGGACCATCACCTCCTCGACGGTGCGGTCGGCGAAGTCCAACACCCGGAGGAGCATCGATTTCTCATCCTCCTGGACTTCCGACTCATCGATGATGGAGATGACCTCCTCCTCTGTGATGGTCGGCGACGGCTGGGTGACCGCGCCCGTGAGGCGGAGCACGCCATTCGATATGAGCGTCAGCGCCGTGATGAGGGGCCAGAACACGACATAGGCGAGAGAGGCCAGCGGCGCCAGTGCCATGGCGGTGGTCTCGGGCGCCCGTATCGCCGCGATCACGGGGAATGCCTCAACGAGCACAACCACCACGACGATGACCGCGGCGAGTCCGACGTAGTGTAGGTAAGGCATGCCGAGGGCCGCGCCGTACCATGTGGCGATGTACGTCACGAGGGACTCTGCGGCGTAGCCCAGTAGGGTGATGGAGACAACGACGGTCGAGAACAGCCGGCCGCGGTCTGCGAGGAGCCAGGAGAGCATGCGGGCAGAGCGTCGTCCCTCAGACGCCAAATGACGCACCTTGACCACGCCGATGGCGAGGAAGGCGATCTCAGCCGCTACAAAGGCCCCCTGCAAGGTGAGCAGCCCGGCAGCAAGGGCGAGCCACCACATACTAGGGGGTACATCGTCTCCCACGAAGCAATCTCCTGCGGCCTACTCGATCAGCCACCCTATGATACCCATCGCACAGGGTAGGGGCAATAGGCGAAGCCCAAGCCAATGTTTCGCCTTCTCTGCAGGGAAAAGGGACGGAGCAAGTGAATCAACCTCTACCAGCGCGTGTCTGATATTCCGAACCCGCGCGATGGTAGCGCGTTTTGACACTAGCTTCGGGCTGCCACTATACTGCGGCGGTGACTGGTGTGCGTGCTACTCACAAGGATTCCATCGCCCGGTTGAGGGGATGATACGGATGATGAAGCGCTACCTCGTGGCGGTTGTTGCCCTGCTTGCCTTGATGGTGGGGCCTGCCTGCTTCGCGCAAGCAATGCCACCTGAGGCGGGAGGCATGCCCGGCAGCGGTATGATGGGTTCTGGGATGATGGGCGGCTCTGGAATGATGGGTGGCATGGGCATGATGGGTGGCTCCGGGATGATGGGCGGCTCCGGCGGCATCGGCATGGGTATGATGGGTGGCATGGGCCAGAGCCAGTATGACCTGCCCAAGGCCAAGCAGCTCATGAACCAAGCCAAGGATCTCATCGAGCAGGGCAAGGCCCAGTACGCTGCCGGCAACTACAACGAAGCGCGCCGCAACTTCAGGCGGGCTAAGGAACTCCTCGATGAGGTCCGAGGAGGAAGCGGCCAGGCAGGCGGAGGCATGATGGGCGGCGCGCCGATGATGGGCGGCAGCGGCAGTCCCATGATGGGCGGCATGATGGGCAGCAGCGGACCCATGATGGGTGGCATGATGGGTAGCAGTAGCCCGATGATGGGCGGCAGCGGCGCTCCCATGATGGGCGGCAGCGGCGCCCCGATGATGAGTGGCAGTGGCGGCCTGATGATGGGCGGTAGCGGCGGCATGGGCATGGGCGCGATGGGTGGCGGCGGCACGGGCCTCATCCCCCCCGACAAGAAGGAGCTAGTAGTGGAGGCCAGAATGCTCTGGATAACCGCCGTTCAGTGGTGGGGCAAGAGCTGGGCCGGCCTCATGGACTCCGAGGTTATCCCTGGCAAGCTTGTACTCGGTGACTGGCAGCCGCCTGCGGGCGCGGGCGGTGGCATGGGTGGCATGATGGGCAGCGGCGGCCCAATGATGGGCGGTAGCGGCATGCCCATGATGGGTGGAGCGATGATGGGGCTGGGCGAGAGAGGCAAGTAGGGTGGCCGTTACGCGGGCCGATGCGGAGCAACCGAAGACGGGAGTTAGGGATATGGCCAAACTGACACGAACGCAGGGCGTCCTGGCTGTCGCACTAGCGGTGGCGCTCGCGTTGGTGGTTCCGGCTGCGGCTCAGATGGTCGGATCGGGGCCCATGGGCGGGTCGATGATGGGTGGCCCGATGGGCGGTTCCATGATGGGCGGCCCAATGGGCGGCTCTATGATGGGCGGGCCTATGGGCGGCGGCATGGGTGGAGGCGCCGGCGCGGCCCTCGTCGAGCCGTCCACTCAGGATGATGAGGTGGCGGGGTACCAGTTCGCCATCCAGGCGCTGCAGACAGCCATCGCCACCTACAACGAGAACCTGGGCGATCCGAGCTACGATACGGCGGGGTACGACACCGACCCGGAGCCCAACGCCCTGAAGAAGGAGCTCTACCGCGACCTCTGGGCCCTCTATGATGAATTGGGGCAACACTACCGCAACCGCGATCAGTTGGTGAACGCTGCATACGTCTACGAGAGCGCCCTGGGCTTCTTCCCCAAGCCGGAGAGCGCGCCGGCTGTCGGTGCGGCAGGCGCCATGGCCGGCGGCATGGGAGGCCCAATGGGGTCCTCAGGCGGCCCCATGATGGGTAGCGGTGGGCCCATGATGGGCGGCAGCTCGGTGCTGGGTAGCAGCGGCGGTCCGATGATGGGCGGCGCCCCCATGATGGGTAGCGGTGGCCCGATGATGGGTGGCAGCGCCCCCATGCTGGGTAGCGGTGGGCCCATGATGGGCGGTATGGGTGGAGGGGCGTCCGCAGGTGGTTCCGCGGACCTATGGGACGACCTGAAGCCCGATGTCCAGAGGTTCATTCGCACGGGGATTCTGGCGTCCGCGTACTACCGTCTCGGACAGGTCTACTATGAATCCTATCGCGGCAGCGATGCGGTGCCGGTTCTGGATTACAGCGCGGACAACGCCGGGCCCGAGTCGCTACTGCCGGCGGGGCCTGAAGAGGAGACTCAGGCAGGCGTCGATCAGAGCGCCCTTGGCCTCCTCACTCAGATCAAGCTTATGACGGGCGACCCGAATGTGCGGTCGGAGACGACCCGATTGGTGCTTGAGTCGCAGAACTCGGCGGCGGCGTGGGCCAATCACGGTATCGCCATGATGCGCTCAGGGCAGCAGGTCGAGGCGCTTCGGGCATTCCGGCGCGCCGTGGCAATACCGGTCGAGCAGGATGCCCGCAACGTCGAGGCTCACGTTGTCGCCCACAACTACATGGGCGTTCAGGAACTAGAGCGTGGGGATCTCGAGGCGGCATCGGCGAGCTTCCGGCGGATGATCGACCTCCTGCCGATGTGGGACGCTCAGATTCCTTCGTCGAAGCGGTATAGCGTGTACCGCGAGGGGCAGCGCAAGCTCCTCTCGGCCACAGTGGTCGCCTACTCGAACCTGGGGATCATTTCCACCCGGCGTGGACAGCACCAGGATGCTGTTGCGTACCAGGATGCGGCGGTGCAAGCGGCGGAGTTGCTGCTCAATCTGGAGCAGGAGGATCGCGGCGCTAGCATCGGCGATGTCGACCGGGCGATGTCCGTGGTGGCGTCGGCCTATCAGAACGCTGCCATGGCGTATCGCACCCGCGGAGGCGACGCGAAGGGCGAACGGAGCCGGGAGGCCGACTACCAGATGGCCCGCGAGTACCTCGAGCGAGCTGCCACCTGTGACCCAGGCAACGCGGCTACCTGGAACGCCCTGGGAGAGATGTACTACCGTCTGCGGCGCTTCGGTGACGCCGAGGTCGCCTTCCAGGAGGCAGTTCGTCTGGATGGGTCCGTGGAGGCGTACCGCGGGAACCTGACGGCCGTCGGCGAGAGGCTCGGCGACCGGCCCAGATAGACAGAGGCCCGGGGGCGCCCACAGGCGCCCTCGGGGTTGTAGACGGAACGGCCCCTTCGCCATGGGGACGAGTTGGAAAGGGGACAGCCCAATGGGCCATGTCTCTGCCCGAGCGAAGTTCGGTTTGATCGCCGTCGCGGCGGTGCTCCTAACGGCGCCGGTCTGCGCCCAGGGGACGGGTGTGCTCTTCATCACCTCTGACCCCTCGGGAGTGACGGTCACGGTCGACGGCGAGACGGCGGGAACGACGCCGCTGACTCTCTCGGGTGTGAAGCCGGGGCTCCACACGGTCGCCACCAAGACCAAGGACTATGTGGACGTCGAGGCTACGATCACTGTCACGGCGGGTGAGGTCGCCTCGGTGCCGTTCGCGCTGACCAAGGCTACCGGCAGCTTCGTGCTGACGAGCGATCTGGCAGGCATGAAGGTGTACCTCGATGGCGCCTACATCGGTGATGTGGTCGCCGGCCAGGAGTTGTCTGTAGACAACCTGATGGTCGGACCCCACACACTGCGCCTGGAGGGCCCCTTCTTCTCCACCGAGCAGAGCTTCGCGACGGGCAAAGGCGAGGCCGCCCGCACGACGATCAACGGGCAGTCACTCGTGGGCTCGCTGAGCGTAAGCACAGGAATCCCAGCGAGTGGGCTCAGCATCGGTGGAATTCAGGTAGCCCGCGGCGCTCCGCCCTATGTGGTGCCGAACATGGCGCCAGGGACCTATGTCGTGACCGTCCTCACTGAGCCGGTTCCCTACCTGACACGTGTGACGATCTCAGCCGGACGCACCGAGGAGATCCTGCTCGACGCGTCCGAGGACGTGGGCAAGGTCCTCGTGGCCGCCCCCTTGGCCGAGGGCGACGTGGAGGTCACCATCGACGGGGTGCTTGTGGCCGAGGCGGTTCCCGCCGTCATCGATGGGATCGTGAAGGGGCCGCACACCGTTGAGGTGACAGGTCGACGGAGCGGCGCGCCTGCGGATGCCGCGTTGGAGCCGCTGGTCATGGGCCGTCAGAGCGTCTGGGTGACCGGCGGGGACGTGGCGTCGGTGACCCTCTCCGTTGATGCGCTGACCGATGGCGGCAAGGGCTGCCCGGAGGGCATGGTCAGGATTAGCCCAGGTGTCGTGGAGGGCGAGTTCTGGTTCCAGCACTGGGATGACGCTGAGTCCCCGGCTCTGGGCGAGGGCGAGCCCATCACCGCGACACGCGGGAGCGGCGTCACCTTCACCGCGCCCGGAACGAGCCTGACCCTGAAGAGCGTTGATTCTGGGCCTGTTCAGAACGAACAGAAGCGTGACGTGACCACGGGCGGCCTGCTGAACGAAACCAAGTGGTTCGCGGCCCTCGCCGACGTTCCTTACTGCATCGACATCTACGAGTACCCCAATCGTCGCGGAGCGAAGCCCGCCCAGATGAGTTACTTCGATGCCGCAGCCGCCTGTGCCGAAGAGGGCAAGCGACTGTGCAGTTCGGTCGAGTGGGTCAGGGCTTGCGTCGGGCCCGAGGGCTCCGATTTCCCCTATGGGGCCGCTTACCAACCGGCGCGTTGCAATACCCTCGACAACCCTCGTAGCCGTGGCCTGGCGGCGGCTGGAAGCTATGCCGACTGCGTCAACGGCTATGGGCTGTTCGATATGAGCGGCAACGCGGCGGAGTGGACCATGGCCGAGACGATGATGACCTGGTCGCAACTCGAGGGCCAGGGCCACCTCGACATGACAGAGCGGCGGCTGCTCTACACGAGTGTTGCGCGCAACTACGATAGCCTCTACGAGCACCCCGACTCGCCTAAGATTGATCTGCGTGGAGGCTCCTGGCTCTCCAAGGGTTGGGACGCGTCCTGCCGAGCGATGCCGTCCATGATCGGGTCCTATATCGCGGCAGCTCCCGAGACGGGCGGCGCGGCGGGTGGAGCCGGCGGCCTCATGATGGGCAGCGGCGGCCCGATGATGGGCGGTGCGCCCATGATGGGCAGCAGTGGCCCGATGATGGGTAGTGGCGGTGCGATGATGGGCGGCGCGCCCATGATGGGCAGCAGTGGCCCCATGATGGGTAGCGGCGCGATGATGGGTAGCGGCGGCCCCATGATGGGCGGCCCAGGCGGGATGGCTAGCGGCGGCGGAGGGGCGAGCCAGGCCGCGCCGGGAGCGACGGTATCCCGCGGCGCCGGGGCTGATAGCCGGTACCTGGGGAGCGCGCGTCTGCGCGGCTTCCGTTGCTGCACCTTCGCCCATGGTCTCGGCAATGCGGCTAGCAGCGAGGCCGCAGGCACCGGGGGCGCGATGGGCGGGATGATGAGTGGCCCAGGAATGATGGGCGGCGGGGCTGGCAGCCTGCTTGGCGCCGGTGGAGGCACCCACTAGGCGCGGTTAGAGTAGAGAGTCACCGAGAGGTGCGTAACGATCCATGATCCATGTCACACCAAGACTTAGGAGCGTAGCAGTCGTCGTGGCGGCCGTGGCGCTCTCGGTTGCAGGGTTTGCCGGGGCTTACCTAGCGGACGGCGTCTCGGCCGACGTGGCGTCCGCCGAGACCATGGGCGCGCCGGCGCCTCCTGGGCCGCCCGCCATGGCCGGCGGGGCGGGCACGGGCCCTATGGGTGGGGGCGTGTTGGGACCCGGAATGATGATGGGTCCGGGCATGGGCGGAATGGGTGGCCCGATGGGCGGCGGTGGCGGCGGCGGGCAGGCCTGGAATCCTGGGTTCGGCGAGCCGGCCAGCGGGACCAGGCTGCACGACTACGCTCCGACGGCCTCCTCCACCTTCTACCAGAAGGAGCAGTGGACGGCGCTTTCGGAGCGCTATGAGCTCACTATGGAGTGGGCGCATCAGCTCAACCGTAAGTGGGCCCCTATCGAGGAAGCCAAGCTGCACTACAACTTGGCGGCCATGGGCGCGGCGATGATGGTTCCCAGCGAGTTCCAGAATGTGCTCAACCCGATGAACATCGCCCTTGAGGGACGCCGGTTGGAGCAGCGCGCTGTCGATGCCTATGTCGAGGCGCAGATCGCGCGGGTCCCGCAGGAGATCAAGGACAACCTGCTGGAGTCCGCCAGGCTCGCGGTGTTGAGGAAGACCCGGTTCCGTGACCCAGACAGTCCCGAGGCGGGGACAGAGAGCCCGGCTCCCGCGCCCGCTCTGGCTTCGCCCCCCCCTGCCGAGGAGGGAGCCGCGGCAACTGCCCCGGCTGCGCCTGCGGCCCCACCGCCGGCCCCCGAGGTGGAGATCGACCTTCCCCCGGCATCGATCGAGCAGGATCGGGCGGAGTTCGACCGGCGGGTCCAGATGGAGTATGAGAGCCTGCTCCGGAGCTATATCATGGGGCTCGGCGCTGGCGCGTGGTTCCGCACGGACTACTACCCGAGTAATCGATCCTACAGTGCAGAGGGTCGCCCCGCGCTGAACAGTGTGGCCCCGCCCCGTGTATGGTCGGATGCTCCCGCCGCTGCCACCTCTAGTTCGTCGGGTGGCGGCATGCCGGGTGGCATGATGATGCCCGGAGGGCCTCCCATGATGGGCGGTCCGCGCGGGGCCGCCGGTCCGGGGGCCCGCGGCGGAATGAGTGCGCCGCCCGGTGGCGGGGCGGGTACAGGTGCTCCGGTGGCGCCAATGGCGGCTGGGGTGTCATCACAGCCTGGATCGTAGGCCTATCCCGTGGCCGACATGGCGCGGGGTTGTGTGATAGTGTGCGACTTGTGTGTGATGGGAGAGTCCCAATGAAGCGTTCCTACCGAGGAATTGCCCTTCTCGGTGCGATGATGGGCCTAGGCATCGTTGCTCTCAGCGGGTGCCTGCCGCCGGCTGTCCCGGAGGAGCAGGCTGTTACCCCCGCTGAGCCCTTCGAGGCCCCGCCCGAGGCCGTGCGTCCCATGGTGATCTCTCCGGTGAACATCACGCCGCCGCCGTATGCCCACCGGATGGTTCCGGTCCGTGACCGGAACTACCGGCTCCGTAGCAGTGGATCTGTGGGCGAGTACAACACTGAGATCAGGCGCCAAGTCATGCGGCTCTCCCTCAAGGAGCTGGAGCGAGAGATGGCGAGTACGGGATGGGGCCCTTACATGACGATGGGGCCGGTCCCGGAGCATCTGATCCCCGATCCGCCGCGGGGCGACTACAATGCAGACACCCATCGGGAATGGCTGGAGTCGCGTGAGCGTAGCTGGTTCTGGACCGACTACGACTGGCCCGGGATGAGTGGCGGCTCGAATCCTGGAACCGATCAGAGCTCGCTGCGAAGCGCTTGGGTTGCGCAGGTTGGCGGAGGTGGCGCGGGTGGCGGCGGTGGAGGGGCGGCCAGTGGCTTGCCTGGTGGGATGATGGGTGGGCCCGGACCGATGATGGGTGGAGCCATGCTGGGTCCGCCGGGTGGTGGGGGGGCTGGCACCGGGGCCGGAGGTCCGTCCATGATGAGCAGCGCACCCATGCTGCCGGAATGACATCGGGCGCGACCGAGAGTGAGCGCGATCGTCTGAGTCCAAGCACATGCCCTAGCCCGAGCGGCTGGGGCATGTTCGCATGAGAGTGAGGCCGGCCTATGAGGAGCTTCGAGGGGAACCTGGACGGGACGGGGCTAAGATTCGGAATCGTTCTGTCGCGTTTCAACAGCTTCGTGACAACCAAGCTGCTTGACGGGGCGATGGATGCCTTGGTGCGGCACGGGGTGTCTAGTGACGATGTCGGGGTCGCCTGGGTCCCGGGCGCGTTCGAGGTGCCTCTGGTTGCCCGGAAGATGGCGGAGGGCGGCCAGTATGATGCGGTCGTGTGCCTCGGTGCGGTGATCCGAGGAGATACGCCCCACTTCGACTACGTCGCGGGGGAGTCGGCGAAGGGGATCGCGCGCGTGTCCCTGGAGACAGGCGTCCCTGTCATTTACGGGATAGTGACCACCGAGACTCTGGAGCAGGCAATCGAGCGGGCTGGGACGCGCATGGGCAACAAGGGAGCCGAGGCGGCGATGACCGCGATCGAGATGGTCCGTCTGCTTCGGAGCATGGTGTAGCTCGGACGGGGTCGGGAGGCCGACACGGATGGCCGGTAATGGGCGCGGGGTAGGCTGCGCCGTTGTGGTGGTAGCCCTGGTAGCCGGCGCGCTAGCGGGGGCGGCGTGCGGGGCGGTTGTCGTTCTGGCTCTAGCTGGGACGTCACCTGGTGTCGCGACGGCTCCTGTGGCCGATCGCGCCGTGCCTCCGAGGAGTTCAACGGCTCTAACCATCGAGGGCGGTGATTCTGAGGCCATCAAGGCGGCCATATCCCGCGCCGACCCAGGGGTCGTGAACGTGACGACCATCGAGACCGTGGTGAACCGGTGGGGCGAGTACTTCGAGGTGCCACGCGGGCAGGGCACAGGCTTCCTCATGGATGCGGAACGCGGGCTGGTCCTCACCAACGAGCACGTGGTGAGAGGCAACTTGAACCCCGTCGTGACGGTCCTCCAGCCGGACGGTTCGACGGTAGAGCTGAACTCCAGGGTTATCGCGGCGAGCCCGGCGGATGACATTGCGGTGTTGCAGGTGGACGCCGATAACCTGCCCTCGCTCGAGTTCGGGGATCCGTCTTCTCTGGAGGTGGGCGACTGGATCATCGCCATCGGCAGTCCCTTCGGGCTGGACCACACCGCCACGGTTGGGGTGGTCTCAGCGCTCGGACGGCGGTTCAAGGTTCCGGAGGAGTCGGGCTCCGAACGGATCTACGACGACATGATTCAGACCGATGCGGCCATCAACTCGGGTAACTCGGGAGGCCCCCTGATCGACCTGGCCGGCAACGTTGTCGGCATGAACACGCTCATCACCAGCCCTTCTGGAGCCTCGGCGGGCGTGGGGTTCGCCATCTCGGCGAACAAGCTGCGCGCGGTGGTGGAGAACCTGCTTAGTGAGGGCGTCATCGGGTTCCAGCCAGGGATCGTCGATCCGCAGTGGCTCGCGGCTGCGGACGCGCCGGAGGGGCACTACCTGCAGGTGGCTGATGTCGTCCCAGGATCGCCCGCCGAAGTCTCGGGGATGCGGGAGGGCGATCTCATCCTGTCCATCGGGGGCCGCGAGGTCCGTGAGCCTATGGATCTGCGCGACACCCTGTCGGGCATCAAGCCTGGAGATGAACTAGAGGTGAAGGTGTTCCGGTATGACGGCCGCTCGCGTGGGGGCGTCATGAGATTTCAGTTGACTGTTGCGCGACGAGGAGACCTCTAGATGACAATGGGTGGTAGCGCTGCATCACCTGCAATGAGGAAGAAGGGCAAGGGCGGGCTGATCGCGGTAGTGGTGGTTGTGGTCTTGCTCGCGGCCGCCGGCGCCGTGGGTTGGTTGGTGATCTACCCGAACATGGTTCGCGCCCAGATCAGTGAGCGCTACGTGGACCTCGACAAGGCCCTGAACGCGAAGGATCTAGACGCGCTCGAGGCCATCACGAGCAAACTGGGGGTAGTGGACAACATCCGTTCAATCCCCATGGCTGAGCAGCTCCTGGATGCGGCAACCCTCTCGATGACCACGAAAGTCGAGTCGATCGAACTGGAGGGCAAGACCGCGAAGGCCACTGTGGATCGCACTCTATCGATCTCTGCGACCGTTCCGGTGCTCAACATCAACTTCAGCAAGCAGTTCGCTGGCAAGGACGTCGACACGTGGGAGAAGGTCGACGGGGAGTGGCAGATCACTGCGTGTCGCGGGGAGGCCCTCGGGACTATAGCGAATGCTCCGCCCAGCGCGTTCCTGTAGGCCGCGATCGTGGCGACGCGGCGCTCCGGGCCGCGCACGTCTGATGGGCGCCTCGGAATGAGGCTCGACCTGCCCCACGAGCGCATTTGCGAGTGCCCCGGGAGCCATCTGTGCTGCCTGTCCGCGGGCGAGTGGTTGCAGCGACAGGTCGGGGTGTGGAAGTTCGAGTACGAGAAACGGGATGTCCGCAGGAAGTCGGTGCATCCCGCGACCTATCCCATCGCTCTCGCGCGCCAGTGTATCGAGCTGTTTACCCACAAGGGCGAGCTGGTATTGGATCCATTCGCTGGAAGCGGGACCACCATGGTGGCCGCTCGCGACTGCGTTCGGAGCGCCTTGGGGGCGGATCTCAAGTGGGAGTTCGTTGATCTCGCGGAGTCGCGTCTGGCGGCAGAGCCAGCGGCAGAGGGGGTCGCGCAGCACGCGGTGTGCACGGATGCGCGTGAGCTCGCTGGATTGGTCGACCCCGGCACGGTCGCCCTGCTCCTGACCTCACCGCCCTACGCGAACTGCCTCAATCGTCCGCGGCGCAACAAGTCACGTCGCACCGAGGACCGAAGGAACGAGCAGTATGGGCTGGTGGAGCAGTACTCCCAGGATCCGGCAGACCTAGGCACCCTGGCTTACAAGGAGTACTGCGAGGCTATGGAGGGCATCTTCGCGAGGTTGCTGCCCCTGCTGAGACCTGGCGCACACTGTGTGGTGAACGTGCCGGACATCTGGTGGGAGGGCGAGCGAGTGGTGCTTCACATCGGCATCATCGAGGCCCTGCGGTCGGCGGGGTATGAGTTCCGCAATACCATCATCTGGGACAAGACCAACCTGGTCAACCGGATGGGCATCTTCGGTTGGCCGTCGAACTACATCACGGCGGGGATCACATTCGAGTACCTGCTGCACTTCCGGCGTCCTACATCGGCGTAAGTGCGGGGGCCCAATCGCGCTGCCTTGTGGCGCGACGCAGGCCTGGGGTATCCTGCGAGACACGAAGAGAGCCACGAAAGAGGCAAGCCGTTGCTTCCTAGCAGCAATAGGGAGAGCGCGACTGGTGGCGCACACCGCTCCACCGGTTGGGTCGCCTGGGCTCTGGAGGCTGCTGCCTACCTGCTCATCGCGCTAGCCCTCACCTCCCGCAGCGCCGTGCCGGATCTAGCCCGCGTCCCGCTGGGCTTGGTTGTCAGCCTTGTGGTGGTTCTACCGCCGGTGTTCGCCCCCAAGCGATCGGAGGCACTGCTACTGAGTCGGGTTGGCCTGGGGCTCGCTCTTGTGCTGCTGATCCAGTTGCGCGACCCCATCGCTCTGGGCTTCCTCTCGTGGGAGTCACCACGCCACGAGGTGCTCTCGGTTAGTGCGGCGGGAGTGCTCGTCGCAGTGATGGGCGTCCTCGTAGGCATCGAGTGGCTCCGTGCCGGAGCGGGGCAGGGGCGGAGCCACGCCGCCGTCGCCCTGGTGACCGTAGGCCTGCTAGCCCTCTTCGTCGCGGTCACTTGGCCGCTTCTAAACCGTGTGATGATGGCGACTACGGAGCCCGAGGGGCGCTTCTACGGGGAGAGCCTTGGGGCACTGAGCATCATCCTGCAGTACGGGGTTCTCATGGCGTACGCCCTGTTGGTTTCCCCCCTGGGTCGGCACCGGAGGCTCGCGATCGTGGCGGCCCTCGCCTTGCTCATACGGCTCCACCTCCCTCAGACGGGAGGCCTATAGCATGGCAGACCGCCGCTTCGCTGCCCCGTGCGTCCTCAGGTGTGCCGCCCTGGTCCTCGTAGCGGCGATGCCGACACAGGTCGGTGTGCCGGTGCTCAAGCTCCATCGCGCCACTGTGGCGTTGACCGTGGCGGACATCCTCATCTGGGTGCTGGCGGCGGTGCTGGTGGCACGATGGATGGTGTCCCGAGGCAGGCAGCGGTTGGCATGGCCGCCGCTGCACATCTGGTTGGTCGCCGCTGTAGCGGGGCTGTCGGGCGCCGCATGGCTGGATCCTTCGGTGCCTCGGACCGAGCTGCTGGCCGCAATCAAGGAGATGATCCAGTACGCGGGGATCTTCGTGGCCGCCCCGCTGGTCCTCCTGAACCTCCTCGAGGATACGGCGACACGCGCTCGGGCCGTGTGGGTGTGGGCAGTGGTCACCGGCGCCGTCATTCTGCTTGGGGCGACCCAGGCCTATCTCGAAGCGGCGGGCGCAGCCCCAGAATGGCTCAGCGCTACGCGTCACCGCGAGCTGGCGCCGCTGGATCTGGACCCGAGGAACGTCGTCGGCCTGTTCGGCTCCCGGACTGTCTATGGGGTCTATCTGGCCCTCTCGCTGCCCGTCCTGCTCGCTCTCTCGATGAGTGTCGGTAACATGGCAGCGCGGGCGCTGATGTCGATCGTGATCGTGCTTGGTGCGGCCTCGATTACCGCGCCCGGTCCGTTCCTCGCCCTGGCCGTGGGGCTGACTGTTACGGGCGCCGCGTCGGGCGACACGCCCCGAGGCCGGGTGACCGTGGCGGCTGTGGGGATGGCGTTCGCTCTATGTGGGTTGGCTTTCGGGCCGTTTCGAGGCGAGAAGCTCGCGTGGACAATGACGGAGACGCAAGAGCTGACCGAGGTGGTGTGGGACACCTCCCCAACGGTTGCGCCCCTGCCTGCAGAGGATGGGTTCGCGCCAGCGCCTCCTGACGATGAACTCGAACTGGCTCCCGGGGAGGCGGACGCTGGCTTCGCACCAGCGCCTCCGGACGAGCAGCTCGAACTGGCTCCCGGGGAGGCGGACGCTGGCTTCGCACCAGCGCCTCCGGACGAGCAGCTTGAACTGGCTCCCGGGGAGGCGGAGGATGGCTTCGCGCCCGCCCCTCGGGACGAAGAACTCGAGCTGGCCCCCGGCGAGGCGGACACGGAGCCAGGCACGACACTGGAGGCGGCAGAGCCGCGGGTTGTTGTGGTAGGCGAGCAGACGGTTCTCTCCGGGCGCATGGCCGAGTGGGGGGCGGCCATTGATATGCTCGGATCGCGGCAACGGCCCATCGCCGCGATCGGGGCGGGCCCCGGGCAGTACCAGAGCGACGTAGGCGGGTACTTCGGCGTCTTGCCGAAAGGCGGCAAGCTCGAACCGGATTTCCAGAACCAGTACTTGGTGATCGCGACCGAGCTCGGGCTAAGCGGTCTTTTCGCCTTCGTGCTCATGCTGTGGACCTCGATCGTGGGAGCGCGCAAGGCGTTGACTGAGCTGGCCGACGGGCTTCCGGATATCGCATCGGGACTCCTCGGATCCATGGCGGCGCTAGTTGTTGCGAACCTGTTCGGGAGTACGCTCGTCAGAGGAACTAGCGTAACCATAGCGCTAGTTGTGAGTCTGATAGTCGTGTATGGCAAGACCGCTAGGAGGTAATAGCCGGCATGACGCACCACAGAACACTGAAGGTACTAGGTCTGCTCTCCGCCGTGTGCCTCGCGGCTTTCCTCGCCATGGGAGTCGTAGCGGACTCGAAGCGGATCGACATCGAGCCCGAGACGGGGCTGTTGAAGGCCCCCATGAAGGTGTACAAGTCGGATGCCGCCTCAGGCGGCAAGTGCGTTGGCACTGCGGATAAGATCGTGCCCCAGGGCCAGGAGTGCGGCGGAACGGTGAAGGTCACGTTCACGGTCGCAACCTCAGGTAACTACATCTTCTGGGGTCGCGCGAAGTGGCTCGATGACTGCGGCGACAGCTTCTATGTCCAGATTGACGAGGGGCAGAAGCGTGTCTTCGGCGAGCATGGCACCGAGGGGCAGTGGAAGTGGTTCAAGCTCACCGGCGCCAAGTTCAACCTGAGCGCGGGTACCCACACTCTCTACATCCATGGCCGCGAGGATGGAGCCCTGCTCGACAAGGTGATCCTCCTTCACGAGAGCAACGGCTACGTGCCTCAGGGCAAGAGCGGCTAGAGGCGTCTCAGGACATCCCGCGCGGCGCAGAGCCCTCGCGGGACACCGGCTCTACGCGCCGCCCTCCCGCGGGGCGGGCGCTTCTCCCGGGAGGCTGGTTCCATGCGGCACTTCGTACCCCACGGGTCTCTCGTCTGCGGCGCCCGTCTCTTGGCGCTACCTGTATGCGTGACCCTCATGGCAGGGCTGGCTCTGGCACAGGCGAGCGATCCCCCGGAGATCGAGGGCGCTAACTGGCTGGGGATGGAGGGCAGCCCCGGCCGGTTCGACATCATCATGGCGAACCTCGGCGAAGGCTCGCTGCCTGACCGCGTCTTCGTACATGCGCGCGACGCCTCTAACTACCTCGCCGTGGACTTCAGCGGCGCCTCTGCGCGGCTCAGTCGCGCCTTGGGTGGGCCGGAGGAACTGATCGCCGAGGCACGGCTTCCCGAAGGTTACGCGTCAGAACAGGTCGTCATCGAGTGGCGGTTCGACCGCATCCGGGTATATGCGGGACACCAAGTGCTCATACAACACTACGAGCACGGCCTTGTGTCGGGACACCTGGGTTACTTGGGCGACATCGGGGAGGCCCAACTGTGGGGCCAGCCGATCGATAGGGTGAGTTTCGCGGACAACTACGGCCGTCTTGAGGCCAACATGGGCGACTGGCTCCCCGAGACTGGGGAATGGTCCAACATCCAGTCCGAGGGCGAGGCGCGGGAGTCGGCCAACCCCTTCGTGTTCGAGGGACGAACGGGAGTAGCGCCTCCCGAGGAGACGCCCATCGAGCAGTCCGACGCGGCGCGCCCGCGCCGCGGTAGGCGTGGCCGAGTCTCCGTTGAGCGGACTGCGGACCCGAGCGCACTGTTCCTCACCCCAGTACTGGCGACCGAGGCAGAGGCAGAGGGGGCGACGGACGGGGCAGAGGAAGAGCCCCCGGAGCCCCCGAGAGCTCTCGCCACGACAGGCTATCCCTTCTGGACGGACTACTTCCTGGAGACTGCGATCCGTTCGGAGACGGCGTCCGCCATGGGCTTGGTCGCGCTCTGCGAGCCGGGCCGCGAGGACGGGCCATCGCGCCACTACGTGTTAGCTCGTTGGACCAGCCAGACCGACTCCTCCGAGGAAGGCGACAAGATCCAGATCGTTCGTGTCGCCAATGGCGTCCATGAGGTGCTCGCCGAGGCGCCGGGCGGCTTTGTGCCCATGCAGTGGTACCGCATGCGCCTTGCCGTCGACGACGACCTCACCGTTACTATCGACGGGCGCGAGGCGCTGCGGGTCGCCAACGAGTCGGGGTACGGCCGGGGCAGGCCCGGGCTGTATGTTGAGGGCTACGGCGCGGCACGGTTTGACGACACTCGCGTCGATCAGATAGACACCATGGCCTTCAGCTTCCCTGGGGACGCCGTCGAGTGGCGCACGAGCCCCGGTATCGCGGCAGTGTCCGAGGGCGTAACCGGGCGGGATGCAGGCGGACTGCTCGTCTACCCGCGGCTGCTTGGGAATGTCGATCTCACCGTGGAACTTGCGGCGGCGGGCTCTTCTGGTGAGGCGATGATCGCCTATCGAGGCCCCGAGGAACACTGGGCGATCGCGTGGCACGCGGGCACGGCAGACAACCTACGGCTGATCCGGCGGAGCACCGCGGGCGAGGAACTGCTCGCCACGGGATCGGCTCCCATTGAGCCAGAGAAGCCCGCCGCCCTGAGGGTAGTGGCCAACAAGGACCTGTTCCGCGTTCAGTGGGACGGGCGAACGGCCATGGAGCGGGCGGAGGCTCTGAGACTGAATGTCCCCGAGAGCCCGAGCCAGATAGACAGCGAAGAGCTTGAGGAGGGCTCGGGGCCACCCCTGGTGGGAGCCCTCGCTTTGAGGCTGGGCGCCGGACCCTCGCCGGTGGTGCGTGCCATCCATGTGGACCAGCCTAAGAAGCCCCGGGCAGCCGAACTGACGGAGCAGTTCGCTCTTGAAACGGGCACCATGGCCGAGTGGGCCACGACTGCAGGCGCGTGGATTGACCCAGGCACGATGGGCGCCTCGATGCAGGCGATGGAGGCGCGGCGGGTCGAGGGGGCTCAAGCTGAGCAACTGCCCCCGGAGGCTCCGCTCGATCCCGTCTGGTGGAACAAGGGGGACTTCTACGGGGACACCGAGGTGCGCGCCAGCTTCGGTGCAGGCGAAGGCTCCGCATCCGTGCACATCGGCTGCACCGATTACAAGACGGACTCCGGCTACGAGTTCGTGATCAACCCGGTCGCGGACGCTCTGAGCCTGCGGATACTGAGGCATGGTGTCTTGCTTGCGGAGGGGTCCATGCCGTCAGGGGTGACGCTCCCGGCCGTGCTTTCCTTCCAGGTGCGCGGCGGCCTCCTGACCGTGGGTTGGGACGATGGGGTGGCTCTACAGGCCCACGATCCCGAGCCGCTTGGGGGCACCAAGGTAGGGTTGTCGAGCCACGGCCTCCCCCTCGACTATAACGCCGTCTACGCCTTCGCGGTCGACCAGGAGGACTACACCTTCAGCGACGCTCCGGCCGAGTGGACCGAGGTGACGGGGACCTGGGAGCTGTCGAGCCGCTGGACCTGTTCCCAGGAGTGGAGCTGGTGGTCAGGCCGGAGCGAAGAGGGCGCCCTCATGTGGAGCAAGCCCGCCTTCGGTCCCGATGTCACGGTCGAGCTGTACGCCGCCATGAAGATGGGACTGGCGAGCGCGAGCGGCCGCCAATACAAGCACCCTGAGAACATCAACATCACTCTCTGCGGCGACGGCACCTCTGTTGCCTCGGGGTACAGCTTCGTCCTGGGCGGAGCGGGAGACTCCAAGACCCAGATCTGGAAGGGTTCGCGAGTGCTCGCGGAGACGGACGACCCGAAGGCAATGCTCCCGAGGCTCACCGACAGCCTGCCGAGCATGAACGATTTCCACCGTAAGTGGTGGCAGGTCAGGGCGGAGAAGCAAGGCAACCGGCTTCGGCTGTATCTCGATGACTACCTGGCGCTGGAGGTTCGCGACGACGAGCCGCTGCAGAGCGGGCATGTAGGCGTGTGGACCTACGACAACGGCATCATGGTCGCCCGAACGAAGATCTACGGCCCACGCACCGGCGACATACTGTCGCCCAGGGTCTTGCCGGAGACGATCGAGGCCCGGTACCGGCCCCCCTCTGTGCCGCTGGCGCCCGTCAGCTCGTCCAGTCACGCGGCCCTCATCCAGGACTTCGAGAACGGACTCGGCGAGTTCGAGACATTCTACCACGCTGGTTTGACCGGGCCCGGCGCAGAGCCGAACGCGGGGCGCGAACAGGGAGCTCTGGTTCTCCTCGACGAGCAGGATGCGCGCGGCGAGGGGCACTCGGTGCGGCTCGTGAACAAGCACCCTGGGGGCACTTTCGGCGTCTACGCTATGACCACCGACTTCGTCCCCTCCAGCCATGGGATCCTGACCTTTGACTACAAGATCGGGCCCGAGGTAGCCGTGGACGTCATCCTCGGCACCGAGACCGCGGACTATCGCATCGCCTTCACTGGGGGAGACAACCCCGTGCACGGCGTCGTCGACCTTGGAGCCATAGAGGGCGTGCAGGCGGACAACCGGTGGCACAGTGCCCGGTTCGATATCCGTGGGCACCTACAGGCCCTAGGTATCGATCCGACCCAGGTGACGGTCACGTACGTGGCGGTCGGGGCCTTCCAGCGCGACAAGATGCTTCAGATGGGTGTCACGGCCAATCCGAAGGGCGCCACGTGGTGGCTCGACAACTTCGGGGTCTGCAACCCTGGAGGGTCTGTCGGGAGGTTCACTTGGCCGGCGATCGACGGCGCTGTGGCCTATCGTTACACGGCAAGCGTCAGTCCGACCTTGGAGATGAATGGCGAGGCAGCCGTGGTGCAGGAGCCCTCGGTCGAGCTGGCCAACCTGATGCCGGGAGCATGGTATCTCCATGTCGCGCCTCTGGGCGCCGACGGCGCGCCACTCGGGTCGTTCCGGCATCGGTTCGAGAGCTCGAGTGGGGACCCAACGGTGTACCCCGTGCTCACGGAGGGGGCACGAGCGGTGCCGGGTGGTTGGCTCGCTCTGGCCGTGGAGAACGTCCCCTCCGGCCTGGTTCCCGAGTCAGTGCGAGTGCTCCTCAATGGTGAGGAGCTCGGGCCTGATAGCAGCGGCGTACGGGTCGACACCGCACGCAGCCAGGTCCTAGTCGATCTGGATCGGGCTCTGGAACCCAGCGATCGCTGCGCCGCAGTGCAGGTCGGGCTCCTGTCGGCCGAAAGCTACGCAGGGCACGCGGTATCGGGCGGCCCCTTTACCATCGAGGTCGACCGCTCCTTGAATGTCACCCCTCCGGCGGCGCCGGTGGTCACCGAAGGCGGAGCGCCCTTCGTTTTCAACGACTTCGAGAACGACCTGGGGCAGTGGTCGACTGACCATCGGAGGAACCAAGGGGCGGCGGCACTGACACTGGACCCCACGACGGCCGCATCAGGAGGCTCCTCGCTCAGATTGACCAAGTCTGCCGAGTCGGGCAGCTTCGCGGCCTGGGCGGTCTCGGAGCCCTTCGACGCTGGCCGGCATCGGCTTATCAGCTTCGACTACAAGATCGATCCCTGGGTACGTATCGACATGCGCATCAACCTGCAGTCGACACGGACGTGGCACGTCATCAAGATGACGGATAACGACAACGACGGCGGTGGACAGGTCGTCCTTGGACACATTCCCATCGTGGCGGATGGGCAATGGCGGCACGCGGAGATCGACCTCTACACCCTCCTGCTGTCTCGGTTCCCCGATGCCCAGGACTACCAAGTGTCAAGGGTCGGGTTTGCTAGCGGCGGATGGGACGGCAACTCAAAGGGAAGCTACTGGAACATAGACAACTTCAGGATCTCGAACATCGCATCGGCGCGCGAGCGGCTTGTCGTCAAGTGGGAGACCGACGACCCCAGTGGCATCGATGGCGCGAGCTACGTCCTCGACCGGGAGCCCAACACCGAGCCCGACACCCAGGTGAAGACGCGGCAATCCGCGCTATCGTTCGAGCCCGGCCTGCCCGATGGTTGGCACTGGCTGCACCTACGCGCCGTCGATAGGCAGGGGAACTGGAGTCCGACAACGCACCACCGTGTCTTTCTGGATAGCCAAGGTCCTGTCGTACATGACGCTTCCTTCGAGAACGGTTCGCGGCTCTGCATCGATCGCTTCACCCTGACCCTAGCGGACCGGGGCAGCCCATGGTCGGGTGTGGACCCGACGAGCCTGAGGCTACGCGTCGGCGCCAGCGTCTATCCCGTGGATGGCCGCGTGCTCCAATTCCGAGGGGACACGGGCCAGTTGGAGTGGAATGCCCAGCGCGCACGCCCGGAGCCCCTCACCTTCGCCGACCAGCAGGTTGTCACGGTCGCGCTCGAGGAAGCCCGGGACCACGCGGGCAACCCGCTTGAGCCCGGCTTCTTGCAGACCTTCGTCATGGACTTCAGCCTCGACGAGGGACCGCCTGACCCACCAGAGATACAGTCTCCAACACACATGACAGCAGTCTTCGAGCCGTTCGAGACGCTGATCGGCAGTGCGGGCAAATCCGAAGGCTGCCGGCTCGATATCGGTCGCGATGGTCTGGGCGGCCCTGGCGACGATCGGGTGCTGAGACGCATCGGCACGGGTTGCCTGCGGGTCACCCGCACTCCGGGCGATAGCTTCTCGACGCAACTGCTGACAGTGCCGGTGGATCTCAGGGAGTACCCGAACCTGGCATTCGACTATCGCTGCCCACCCGAGGCGAAGCTCGACATGGTGCTGACCGTCACCAAGGGCGACGGGCCAGTTCCCGTGGTGGTCCGATTCACGAACCCGACGACGGAGGCTCCCTTCGCCGTGCGAGGCGCTGTGGCCGACGGAGCGTGGCGTTACGCGGAGCTCAACCTGCTCGATGTCGCGCGCCAGATCCTCGGCGACTCCCGGGAGTACCGCCTCCTCTCATTGGCCGTGACCGACCCCGCTTCGCCGCCCTCCACTCCGGTGGACGCGACGGTGGACTTCGACAACCTCTGGGTGACCCGAGGCGGGGATGGAGCGCTTCAGTTCACCTGGAGCGCATGGGACCCCACCGGCATCCAAGGGTTCTCCTGGGTCTATGACGACGTGGCATACACCATCCCACCGGCTGAGGTCATGGGCACGGACCGTGCGCTGGATCTACCCGAGCAGCCTGGCGGCAGGCGGTACCTCCACGTGCGGGCCCAGGACAAGGCGGGCAACTGGAGCGAGACCGCTCACCTCGCCGTCTACGAGCAAGAGCGCTGACCCTCCCGAGCCTCGCGAGGCGCCACTGTGCGCCCCGCGGGGCTCGGTCGAGTAGCGTCTGATAGCTCCCCGATACACAGCCTCCGGAGCCTCCACGCGCCTGCGTGAGCCGTATGCACAGGAGTCCTGTGCGCTGACACGGAACTCCATTGCGAGTCATTAGACTCGCACTCTGGAGAGGGGCGCTTCGCATGCTGCTCGAGGGCAAGGTCGCGGTGGTCACAGGCGGCGGACGTGGGATCGGAGCCGACATCAGCCGGGTTCTGGCCGCACACGGCGCCAAAGTCGCGGCCGTGTACAGCGTGAGCGCGGAGAAGACCGAGGGTCTGTGCGCGGAGATCCGAGGCAAGGGCGGGGAGGCTCGCGCCTTCCAGGCGGACGTCCGCGAGGCGGCGTCGGTAGAGGCGATGGTGGCGGAAGTCCTGGCTGCGTACGGCCGGGTCGATGGCGTGGTGAACAACGCCGTTGGCGGCCGGCAGCATGCGCCCTTCGACGACGCGGCGTGGCAGGACTACGCGGACATGTTCGACTTCGGCTGCAAGGCGGTAGTGAACACCGTGCGAGCGCTGAAGCCCATCTTCGCGGAGCAGGGCGATGGTCGGGTGGTGAACATCGTTACCGAGCTCTGGAACATGGGATCCGCGGAGTGGTCCACATACCTCGCGGGCAAGGGAGCCATGGTTGGTCTGTCCAGAGCCCTGGCGAACGAGCTGGGGCCGATGGGAATCCGGGTCAACATGGTCGCCCCAGGCTGGATGGCCGACGAGAAGGTGGACCGGAATTCCGACGCCTCGATCGGCTTCGGCAAGGGGTTACCACTCAGGTACCACGGCGGGGGCGAGGAGATCGGGAAGGCCTGCGCGTTCTTCTTGAGTGACCTGGCAAGTTACATCACGGGCGCCTACCTTCCGGTAACGGGCGGGCGCATCACGCAGATGGGTGCGTGAGGAGGAGCCCCAGATGTCTGGCGCGGTTGGCATGGGCGTTGTTGGTGCGGGGAGCATAGGGATCCGAGCGGCACTGGACCACCTCAGCCTGGACGACGTTCAGGATCGCGTGCGTCTCGCGGCGGTCTGTGATCCGGCGCCCGGGCGAGCGGCGGCCGCAGCGGAGAAGTACGGAGTGCCTGCGGCGTACGAGTCATACGACGAGCTTCTGGCTGACCCCAACGTGGATGCCGTGACCCTGTGTTCGCCAATCGGGATCCACTTTGAGCAGGGGCTCGCGGCCCTGCGCGCAGGGAAGCACGTCCACTTCAACAAGACCATGACCATCACCACGGCAGAGGCTGACACGCTCATCGAGGAGGCCGCCCTGCGTGGCCTGCCGATGGTAGCCTCACCTGGGCAGATGCTGAGGCCGCTCAATAGGCGCGTTCGACGCCTGGTGCAAGAGGGCGCCTTGGGGCGCTTGGCGTGGGCCTCGACAGGAGCGGCCTTCGGGCAGTACCATGAAAACGAGGGAGTGCGACAAGGGGACGGCCCGCTCACGAACATCAGCCCTGTCTGGTACTGGCGGCAGCCGGGCGGCGGGCCGATGTACGACATGACCGTCTATGGGCTACACAGCCTGACCGGAGTGCTCGGACCCGCCAAAGCGGTCACGGGGTTCTCGGGTGTCGCAGTGACGGAGCGCGAGTTCCGCGGCGTGACCCACACGTGCGACGCCCACGACAACACCGTGCTGCTCCTCGACTTCGGCGACAACCTCTTCGCCTTCGTCTACGGGACGGTAGCCGGGACCGTCACTCACTTCGGCCTTACGTCGATCTTCGGAACGAGCGGTCAGATCGAGGGCGACAAGCTGAACGGTCGCCCCCTGGAGTATCCCGGGCGGGAGGAGGCCGCCGCGTCTCCGATCGGTGATAACGCGCTGCTGCCCCATGTCGTAGGTCCCCACGCCACCCTCGGCGAGGCCCACGTGTACGAGGACATAATGCAGCTCGTTGACTGGATCCGCGATGGGATCCCATCACCAGCCACGGCTGAGCACGCGCGGCACGTGATCGAGATCGTCGAGGCTGGTTACCGTGCGGCCGAGACGGCCAGCACACAGGAGCTGCGCACGACCTTCGAGCCGGTAGATGGCGAGTAGGGAGTGGACATGACGGGTCTCTACGCAGGTCTCTTGGCGCTGCGACTACTCGGGGTGGGGCAGGGCGGGGTGGAGGGGCTCCATTGCATCGTGCCTCCGGAGGAGGCCCAGTCGCCCGGGGTCGTGGCCGCGCTGGCGCTGGCTGAGCACTGGGGCGCCGTTAGCTTGCTGCCGGCTTCGGGCAACCTAGCGATACCGCCTGAGGCCAATGCGCTCTGGTGGCACTCGGAGAGCGCCTCGGTACCTCACTCGATGGAGGATGCCGGGGTTCTGGATGCGCTGCGTTCGTGGCTGGAGGAGGGTGGGGGGCTCCTCCTCTCGGGCACGGCGCTCGCCTACGTCGCCGATCTCGGCCTCGAGCCGAGCCGGCCACGAGTCGGGGCCGCAGGCCAAGACGAGTTCGTGGCGATGTTGGACCCCTCCCCGGCTCCGGACCACCCCGTGTTCGCGGGCTTTGGCAACGATTCGATCCCCCTTGCGAGCGCGGGACATCCCGCCTTCGCGGACTTCCATCCTGCTCGCTGCACGGGGGGACGCGTCCTCGGGGACGCCCCGGGCGGCGCGGGAGAGCAGCCTCTGGCCGAGTACTCCTACGGTCGTGGACGCGTTGTCGTTCTTGGCTGGCGGTTGCCCTACTTCGGCCTGGCAGAGAACGCCTATGCGGGCAACCTGCATCAGCTCACTCGCTCCATCTGCGAGTATCTTGCCTCAGGACAGTGGGTCGGCGATATCCCCGACGCGCGAGTTCGGACGCTGCTGGCGGAGCTGGACGCCGTGGATCCCCATGCGGTGCGTCTGGCCCTCGATGACATGGATGGCCTGGGCTCCCAGGGGTCAGCCCTGCGCGAAGCCGCTCGGGATGCCCTGACGCGCCTGGATTCGACCCGCGGCAGGCTCGAATCGGGAGACGGCGATCCCGCCGAGGCTCGGGAGCTGCTCGCAACGATTCGAGCCAGCCTCCTCGCCAACCCCCTGATCGACTTCAGTGACCTCCTCGTCGTCATCCGCTCAGACGCGATGCTGGGGCTGCCACAGAACTGGGAGAGCAACTCCTCCATACCTCGGACAGGCTACGACAACTACATCGCGTCCCTCTCCCCGGTCTCTCCTGATGGCCAGTGGCGCACCGTTTTCGCCCCGGCCAATGGCGAGTTTGTGGGGGACGTGGATCTCGACTTCGATGCAGGCCGCATCCTGTTCTCTATGCCACCCGAGGGCGGACCGTGGCGGATCATGGAGATGGCCCTCGATGGCTCGGCCGCTCGAGTCATGCCTCTCATCGATGAGCCGGATGTGGACAACTACGACGCATGCTGGCTACCCGGCGGGGACGTCCTATTCACTTCGACCGCCCCGTTTGTTGGGGTGCCGTGCGTGACGGGCGCCTCTCACGTATCGAACCTGTACCGCTGGAGCCAAGTCACCGGAGCCATACGGCGGCTGACCTTCGAGCAGGACCACGACTGGTGCCCGACCGTGATGCCCGATGGACGGGTCCTCTACCTGCGCTGGGAGTACTCCGACATCCCTCACTTCGCTTCCAGGATCCTGTTCACGATGGCGCCCGACGGCACGAACCAGATGGCCTACTATGGCACGAACTCCTACTGGCCCAACGCGCTCTTCTATACCAGGCCCGTGCCAGGCAGCACTACTCGGTTCGTGGCCGTGGTGGGTGGCCATCACGACTATCCGCGGATGGGCGAGCTCGCGCTCTTCGATGTGGCGCTGGGTCAGCGCGAAGCGGAAGGCGTTCTGCAGCGCATCCCTGGCCGCGGTAGCCGGGTCGAGCCGATCATTCTGGATGGGCTCACGCAAGCGAGCTGGCCCAAGTTCCTGCACCCGTACCCGCTGAGCGACAAGTACTTCCTCGTGTCATGCCAGCCCTCGCCTGGCGCTCCCTGGGGCCTATACCTGGCGGATGTGTTCGACAACCTCACGCCGATCCAGGAGCTGCCCGGGTACGCCATCCTCGAACCCATCCCCGTCCGTCCAAGCGACCCGCCGCCAACCATCGAGCCCCGAGTAGATCCCGCCGCCACGGAGGGGCTCGTATACATCACGGACATCTACCAGGGGGACGGACTGGCGGGGGTGCCGAGGGGCGCCGTGAAGGCGCTACGCCTCCTCACATACCACTTCGCCTACCACGGGATGGGTGGGCAGGTGAACCGAGTTGGGCTCGACGGGCCCTGGGATGTGAAGCGCATCCTGGGCACGGTACCTGTTCACGAGGACGGATCCACCTACTTCCGCGTACCGGCGAATACTCCCATCTCGATCCAGCCTCTTGACGAGCGCGGCCAGGCACTGCAGCTCATGCGGAGTTGGCTGACGGCTATGCCGGGCGAGAAGCTGTCCTGCGTCGGCTGCCACGAGCCGAACCGGCTGACCCCAGCTGCGGATGCAGGCGCGGCCGTCATGGGACCGCCGGCCCAGATCGAGCCGTGGTACGGCCCGGTCCGAGGGTTCTCCTTCGAGCGTGAGGTCCAGCCCGTCCTCGATGCGCACTGCATCGCCTGCCACGATGGGACCTCTGCCCAGCCCGATCTGCGTGACGGGGAGCCGGTCTACGTTCCCTCCAACGACGGGGCCTACATGTACGGCGGCGCCTTCCCTCCCTCGTACGTGGAGCTCTGGAAGTACGTCCGGGGACACACGATCGAGAGCGATCTGCATCTCCTGATGCCCGGTGAGTTCGCGGCCGATACGACGAGGCTGGTGCGATTGCTCGACGCTGGGCATCACGGCGTGGCGCTGGATGCCGAGTCGTGGGATCGGCTCATCACTTGGATCGACCTCAACACGCCGGCGCACGGGACGTGGCACGAGATCGTGGGCTGGGAGAAGGTGGAGCACCAGCGAGACCGTCGCCGGGAGCTGCTGCAACTGTACGCGGCGATCGACGAGGACCCGGAGGCAGTCTACCCCGCCGCCCAGGTGCGGAGACCGTCCTCACGGCCCCTCGCCGAGGAGCCCGCGCCCGCGGCGTTGGACGGCTGGCCATTCGATGGCCTCCAAGCCGCCTCGATGCAGGGGCTCACAGCGGGGAGTCGTCGTGCCGTGCGTCTCGACGACGGCTCGGATCTGGCACTCCGGCGCATCCCCGCAGGGCGCTATGTGAATGGCCGAGGACAGGTCGTTGAGGTCTCGAAACCCTTCTGGATGGGCGAGACCGAGGTGACCAATCGGCAGTACAGGTGCTTTGACCCTCGCCACGACAGCCGGTTGGAGACGGGCGACTTCCTGCAGTTCAGTATTGAGGAACGCGGCTATCCCGTGAACCTCGACGACCAGCCCGTGGTGCGCGTCTCATGGGAGCGGGCGGCGGCCTTCTGTGAGCGCTTGGCGTCGGAGCTAGGGTTGGAGGTCCGGCTACCAACGGCCGAGGAGTGGGAGTGGGCATGCCGGGCCGGCTCGTCGGAGCACTTCTGGTGGGGCGGACCAGATCAGGACTTCAGCGCCTTCGGCAACCTCGCCGACGCCCGTCTGCACGCGGTGGACACCTTCGCTCCCTGGGCCCTCCCGTCCGGAGCCATCGGCCCATGGCGTCCAGCGGCCGAGTTCGACGACGGCCACCGCGTCTCGGCCCCCGTTGGCACCTATGGAGCGAACCCATGGGGACTCTACGACATGCACGGCAACGCCGCGGAATGGACCGGCACCCGGGTAGGCGAACGCGCAGTGGTTCGCGGAGGCTCGTGGTACGACCCGCCGCGTTTCGCCGGATCGACCGCAGCATCGGCCTACCCGATCTACCGAGGGGTGTTCGACGTGGGGTTCCGCATCGTGATTGCCGACTAGACGGCCGCGCTCGAAGGAGTAACCGCTGGTGCTCATCCACCTCTCCCTGTGCCTCGGATGCTCAGCATCGGGCTTGCCTGCGGGCGCTATACTGGTCGAAGCAGAGTCCTTCGAGCGGTGTGAGTGGCACATCGTCGATAAGCCCGAGGCGAGCGGGGCTCTCTGGGCACAGGGCAACCAACCCGACTGGGTATGCGAGACACAGGTGCAACTGCCCGCTGGCGAGTACTCGACCTGGGTGCGTTGCGCGGACAACGGCCACTATCCAAACCACTACCACTTCCGGGTCACCCTCAACCAGCAGGAATACTGGGCTGGCACCTCAGAACCGCTATCCCGACGCGTAGTCTGGGAGCGACTGGGGACCGTGACCGGCGGCCCTGTAACCATCCGACTCGATCAAGCCGACAGCTGGACCTCGGCATGTGACGCGCTAATGTTCGTGCCGGATCCGCTGTACAGACCGGGCGGGCCGCCTGACCTGGATCTACTGGGTGTCGAGTCGGCTCTGGGGAGGCGTTCGGGGCGGGTGGATGTTGAGTTTGAGGGCCCCACAGCGGCCGATGGAGAGTGCTGGGTAGGCCTCTGCGGCGAGAGGGGTTTCGAGTGGTTGTGCCGCGCCACGCCCGCTGAGATGGGCGCTGCGGGGCCTGGCCGACTTCGGTATTGGGTGAGCGTCGAGACGCCGGCCCTCCGCTTCGTGCCACCGGGTACGTATGCCCTGACACTGGAGTGGGGCGAGCACCAGTGGATCGGTCGCGAGGAGGGGGACCAGCAGGTGGCAGAAGTTGAGTTGGGACCTACGCTGACGCCCAGGCCGGCGCAAGCTAGGGTGCGCACGGCCCGTGGCGAGCCCGAGCTGTTGGTGAATGGGCGGCCCCTGTTCCCCTTCGCGTTCCTGGGTGTGCACAGGGGACGGTACGGGGAGTTCGGCGAGCAGGGCTGCCACCTCTACAGTGTGCCATGCGGGCTCGGCAATCTGGAGGAGGGGGTTTTCGACCCAACCGAGCCTGACTCGTGCGCTCAGGATGTGCTGCGCCAGGACGCCCTTGCCCTCATCCTCTTCAGGGTCCAGCTTGAGCCACCCGAGGCATGGCTGACCGCGCACCCAACGGAGAGGGTGGTCTTCGACGACGGGTCAGTAGGCCCTCAGTCCTTCGCATCGAGACGGTGGCTCGACCGCATCACCGGGGACCTTCGCAGGTTCGTGGAGCATGTGCGGGGCAGCTCCTACGCCGATCGGGTGATAGGTCTGCACCTCTGCACTGGGTATACCGCCGAATGGCAGAGCTGGGGCCTGTGGGACAACCTCCGAGGCGACTTCTCGCCCGCCTTCGCGCGGTACTTCCGGCACTGGCTGCGCGAGCGCTACGGCACGGATGCGGCGCTCGCGGCGGCGTGGGGGCAGCCGGGGCTGACCTTCGGCTCGGCAAGGGCGCCCGAGCGCAGTCGCAGGGACAACCCGACAGGGCTTCTGTGGGATCCGGTGCAGGATAGGCAGATCCTGGACTTCTACGAGGCCTACGCTCAGGCAGCCGCCGATGCCATCGAGGAAACCTGCGCGGCGGTCAAGGAGGCCTCGGAGGGTCAACTCTTGGCCGGTGTGTTCTACGGGTACCCGCCCCAGTACGGCGAGCTGTCGGCGGAGAGCCAGCACCTGGGGCTGCACCAGGTGCTGAAGTCACCACACGTGGACTTCCTCTGCGCTCCGGCGATGTACACCGACAGGGGGCCAGGTGGTGTGAGCGCCTTCATGTCGCTGACCGACTCCATCAGGCTCCACGGGAAGCTGTGGCTGAACGAGTCAGACATCCGCACTCACTTGCAGGACAACGAGATAGGTCGATGTGCCGATTGGGACCAGACTCAGGGGGTGCTAAAGCGCGAGTATGCGGCCGTGCGATGCCGGGGTGCGGGGCAGTGGTGGTTCGACATGTCGGACGGATGGTTCGCCAGTCCGGAGATTCACTCCGTGTTCGGAGAGATGAATCGACTTGGGCAGTCGGCGGCTCTAGCGAGACCAAGACGGTACCCGGAGCCAGAGATCGCCGCTGTTCTCAGTCTGCGAAGCGCTCTGAGGGCTGGCGCGGGACCGTACGGAGGGTTCTGGTTCAGATCTCTGACTCTGCAGGTGCCAGCCCTCGATCGCATCGGCGCCCCGAGTGAGCTCTACCTTGTTGAGGACCGGCCGGATCTGAGCTCGGCTCGACTGGTGCTGTTCCTGAACGCCTTCGACCTCACCACCGAGGAGCGGGAGTGGATCGAGGGCCTGAAGTCCGAGGGTCGTGTGTTGGTATTCGTCTATGCCGCCGGTATCGGTGAGGTAAGTGGACCAGGCGTGCTGCGAGAGTCGACCTCGGCGATGGAGTCGCTGATAGGGCAGGATCTGGCCCCTGCGGGACGTGGGCCGATGCGGGTGGAGCTTACGGGCGATCCGCTGTGTGAGGGGCTGAGATATGAGGAGCCCGTGTTCGGCATGGTAGCGACATCCTACGGACTCGAGGGCGAGTACCCAGAACGGCTGGCCGGCCCCGAGGCCGAGCGCGTACTGGGGCGCTTCGCCGACGGCGTCCCAGCGCTCACGCTGCGGGACATGGGAAGCTGGGTGTCGGTGTACAACGGCTCGCCAGGCCTGCCTCCGGGTATCCTGCGGAATCTGGCACGCCTCGCGGGGGCGCACATCTACAGTGACACCGATGACGCGCTCTACGCGGGACGAGGAGTCATTGCCCTACATGCCCGTACAGCGGGGTCAAAGGCGATCCAGTTGCCGCGGCAGCTACGAGTGCGTGAGCTGCTGGGTGGCGATGGTCGGGAGCGGACGACGGATCGGATCGAGTTCGATGCGTCTGCGTTCGAGACGCGGGTGTTTGAGGTCGATGTGCCGTAGCGCGGCACGCCTCAGCCAGTAACCTCCGCCCGGCGGGCGCGCAGCCAGTCCAGCCATGCGTCCATGCCCTCGCCGGTCCGTGTGGATAGGCCCAACATCGCCGCCTGTGGGCGAACCTGCCGGACAGACCGTTCTAGGTCCTCATAGCTCACGTCCACGTAGGGCGCCAGGTCGACCTTGGTAATGAGCGCCAGGTCCGTCTCCAACACGGCCTTGGGATACTTGGTCGGCTTGTCGGCGCCCTCGGCAACGCTGATGAGCACTACACGCTGATGCTCGCCAAGCCGGAAGCCCACGGGGCAGACCAGGTTACCCACGTTCTCAACAAAGAGGATGTCCGTGTTCCCCAGTTCGAGGGTAGCGAGGGCCGCCGCGACGGGTTCGGCCGCTAGGTGACAGGTAGCGCCGTGATGCAGAGTGTTGATCTGCACCGAGGGTATGCCCTTACGCCGCAGACGATCGGCATCGGCCTCAGTCGCCACATCGCCAACGATAACGGCGAGGCGAGAGGGGTCATCCCAGGCGTCGGCGGTAGCTTCGAGCAGCGTGGTCTTGCCCGCGCCGGGCGAAGAGAGCAACCCCACACAGAGGACTCCGGCAGCTGTAAGGGCTTGGCGCGTCGCATCCGCCAACGCATCGTTGTCCGCCAGTACCGCGCGAGATAGATCGATTCGCATCGCTGAACTCAGTCCTCCACATCAACACCGGTCACGCTTAGCCCCTGACCAGAGCGGATCTCGACATGCAGCCCGCCGCACTCATCGCACAGCAGGAATGGCTCCTGTGCGTGCCACTCACGGCGGCAGTCGATGCACCAGAGCACGAGGGGCTCCACCGTCAGGTCCAGGGTGGCGGTTGCGAGCCGGGTGTCGGCCTTCGCTGCCTCGAAGGCAAGGGCCAGAGCCTCTGGAACCACGCCCGACAACTCGCCGACGAGGACCTCCACGCGGCACACAGGGCCGTCGAGATCCCGCGCATCCAGTTCGGCCTCAACCGCGTCGATCAGTCGGATGGCGATGGAGTACTCGTGCATGGGGTCACACGTCATCTCCAGCGAGGCGATAGCCCGAGCCATCGAATGCGGCCGTCACCGTTTGGGGCTGACCCGACTCCAGGCGCTCGTGGTTCCGCCGCATCACAGCACGCGCCGCCTCAATGATGCGGCAGGGCACTACCTGGCTGCGCCCATCGGGGTAGGTCCCCGCGAGGTCGCTGGCCTGAGCACCCAGGACGAGCACGCGCGCCACTTTCTCCAAACAGTCTATCAGGCTGTCCTTGCCGTAGCCCAGGTAGCACCAGGAGCCGTCTGGGCGAGGCACCCGCCGGAAGAAGTGGGTGTTCGCCGTCCGCGAGCCGCCGAACTCCACCCAGTACCGCAGCCCCCGGTACTGGCTGTCCGATTCGATCTTGCCGTGGGCCATTAGGAGCTCGCTGCCTTGGTTCACTGGCCCCTCGAAATCGGGGGGCGTGATCCAGTTGTTGTCATAAGTGACAACGGTGCCGCATTCGTGCGTGACAGTTACCTGGGTTGCGTCGAAAGCGTCTATGCCGTACTCCTCGCGCAGTAGGCGCTTCTGCCCTGTTGCATAGAGGGCGGAGGGGTGGAGACCCAGATAGTGGCAGAAGAGGTCCACCCAGTGGACACCGACATAGCTGAAGGGATCGCTCTCGACGGCCCACTTGAAGGTTGAGGTGGATACCTCCAATGGCTCCTCAAGCACCCCGCGCGCGCAGATGGGTCCACCCATGTGGCGTGCAAGCTCGCGGAAGATGCGCAGGTGGTCGGGATCGTAGCGTTTGTGCATATCGACGCCCACGATCAGGCCGGAACGCTCGGCCAGCGCCACGATCTCCTCGGCCTCTGCTCCGGACAGGCAGAGCGGCTTCTCGGCAACCACATGGACGCCCGACCTTAGCGCAGCGACGATGGGCTCGTAGTGCAGGTTGTCCGGCGTGGCGACGACGAGGATGTCGAGATCGGCCGTGGCAAGCATCTCCTCCCACGGACGGTCGCCCCAGAACGCCTCCGGCGCACTGCCCGTGTTCGTTGCGAAGTCCTGCCGAGCCCTCTCGGCTGACGCCTCGCTCCTAGTGCCCACGGCGACGGTATGAATATGCGTGTCCACGTACCTCGCGCACCAGTCGTCGAGGCCCAGTCGATCCAGGTAGGGCGCCAGTCCGTTGCGGTGCACGTCCCACAGCGTGCCAGCCACGACGTCTGCGCCGAACATGCCATAGCCAACAAGACCGAGGCGAACCACTCGCATGCTCTGCTCCTTCGCGATGGACTAGTCGTTAGGCATCCAGCGTGGCGCTTGGTACGGATCCTCCTGTCCCTCAGGACGACCCCAATCCGAGAGCATCGCGATTCGCATGGGCCCGCCGCAATGAGGGCAGTCCTCGGGGACAGTCAGGGGGCGGAGGACACGACGAAGGAGCGGAGCCCCCATACCGATGACCACCCACGCGACGCCAGCTACCCATGAGAACGATGGACCCAGGCGGGCAAGCCCGCCCGAGAGCCCCACAAGGAGACCGATGGTGGCGAGGCCCCCAATGACAGCGAAGACCAGGTCTCCAGGCCGAGTGCGTCGAGCCCAACGACCGCAGAACGGGCACCGAACGAAGCGGTCTTCGTCGGCCGGCCCGCTATCGGCAGGCTGAGGAGCGGCCCACGATGCATACCGTCCCCAGAGGTTTTCGCGGTCAATGGTCTCCTGTTCACCAGACCACAGGTGATGGGCCGAGTCGGCCTCGGAGCCGTCGGGGTCGCTCCCGACCCAAATGCCGTCTGGGTCCACGGCCTCTGGCGGGGCTGTCCACTCCGGCTCTCTGGCATCCCATTGCATCAAAGTGCCCCGTCACGCGCTCAGCCGCCGCTCATGCTGAGCCCCTGGTCGAGCATCGCCAGGTAACTCTCTGCTGGAACGTAGCTGGCGATCGAATTGCCCGAGCCCAGCGCGAAGCGGCCGCGAGGAGCACAGGCCTCAACGATCTGACGTACCCGCGTCCGAACCTGGTCCTCGCTGCCCCGGGTTAGGAGGTCGACATCGACGCCGCCGAGACACGCGATCTCCTCGCCCCAGCACTCGTGGGCCTGCTCTATGGGCTGAATAGCGTCCTCGTAGGAGTGCTTGCCGTCGATCCCCACATCGCTGATGAGGTCTGGCATGATCTCGCTGATCTGTCCGCACGAGTGCAGGCAGTACGGGATGCCCTTGGCGTGCGTCATGGCCGCGAGCTTCTTGTGCCAGGGCAGGATCAGCTCGCGCAGGCTCCGGGGCGAGATGAGCGTCCCGGTGCGGAAACCCATGTCGTCGCCCTGCAGTACCATGGCGAGGCCGGGCAGAGCCAAGATGCGTTCATAGTAGGTCGCGATGAGCTCTCCGACGCGATCCGTGACGGCGCGAACGAGGTCGGGGTCATCGACGAGCAGGTACGCAAGCTGCTCGTAGCTCAGCAGAGAGGACACGTGCTCGTACACGCCACCGCCATGACAAGTCACGAAGCCCATGCCCTCGGGTAGGTTCTCGCAGATGTACTCCAGGGCCCAGAGCGACACGGCGCCGGGATCAGGCCACGGGTACCGCTCGAACTGGTCCCACGTGATGATGGTGCCCTCATGCTGGTCAACCCACGAACGCTGCCCTGCGGCCATCGTGGGATCGTCTCCCGTTAGGCCCTTGCGAGGGAAGGGCAGACCGATCTCCATGCGCACGATGTCGTAACCCAGGTGCCGCCAGACGGCGATGAAGTTGTCCAGGTAGGCCTCCCAGGACTCCCGATCGCCAGCCGGGCTGACCCACTCTCGCCCCAACAGATCGGTCACGATGGGCTTCTGCACCACGTCATCCACGATGTACTCGATGAAGGGGACGCGCGATAGCACTCGCTCGCCTCGAACCTGGGCGATGAACCCCGCCACATCTGGCGTTGGGTCGAGTAGGGGAAGGTGCTGCAGTGGCATGGACTACCTCTCAACCGGTACCGGCTGGTCTCAGTCGGCCAGGCTCTCAGCGGTGATGACCTCAAGCGCCACCAGGATCTCCGCCTCGACTGCCTCGCCATTGAGATGGGCCACCGCTGCCCGGACCGCTTCCGCACCCATCTGGCCAGGATTCTGCTCGATGGTTGCCGCCAGCCGTCCTGCCTTGATGGCATCCTGAGCGGCCTGGATATTGTCGTAGGAGACCACCTTGATATCGGCGAGCTTCCCCGCCTCATCCATTGCCGCCAGGGCGCCAAGGGCCATGTTGTCGTTTGCGCAGAACAGGCCCTGGATCTCCGGGTGCGCGACCATGATGCCGGCGAACTTATCCTGGGCGATCTGCAGCTCCCAGTCAGCGGCCTCTGACACGACGATCTGGATGTCCGGGTTCTCGGCACACGCGGCCTCGAAGCCACGCTTGCGGGCCTCGGCGTTATCCACTCCGCGGCGCCCCTCGAGCATGGCCACCTTGCCCGCTCCTCCGAGGAGCTCACACAGGTGGCGGCCGGCTAGGAGGCCACCCGCCTCATTGTCGGCGCCGATATACGCAAGGAGCTTTAGGCCAGCTTGCTCCATCGCTGCCCCATCGAGACGGTTGTCTACGTTGATGATAGGTATCCCCGCCTCCTGGGCACGGAGCAGGGGCTGGACGAGCGACTTGCTGTTCGCCGGCGCGATGAGAATGGCGTCAACCTGATCGACGATCATCGCATCAACAATGTCGATCTGCTGCTGGTCTTGGGACTCATCGGTGATGGTCCGCGGCAGGACCTCCACGCCGAGTTCCTTGCCGGCCTCCACCGCTCCCGCCTCCATCGCCGCGAAGAAGGGGTTGCTGCCTGCCTTCATCACCAGAGCGATACGGTAGCTAGGGCTCTCTTTCGCGTCGCTGGCAGGCGGTGCGGTGGCCGTCTTGGCGACGGGGTCCGCGGTATCCTCCACCTTGCTCTGTCCGCAGGAAGCAAGCCCCACGGCCAGTGCGCACAGCGCCGACAGCAGGATGACTCTCCTTACCATACCGAACGCCTCCAATGGTCTTGGTCTCTAGGACGGGGCGCGAACCTGGCGACTGCCCCGCAGTCGATCAACTAGAACGGCGACGACGATCACGATCCCGATCACGAGCTTCTGGAGCTCGTCTGACAGCCCTAGCAGTACCAGGCCGTTCCGCAGCACCGTCATCAGCAAGGCTCCGACAAGGGACCCTAGCACATGCCCTTCTCCCCCGGATATGCTGGTGCCTCCGAGGACGACGGCCGCGATGGCGTCGAGTTCGGCGCAGGAGCCCGCGAGGTTGCTCCCTGTCCCGCTACGTGCCCAGTAGATGACCCCCGCCACTCCTGCCGCCAGGCCCGAGCAGACGTACGCCCATAGGCGCACGGCCCCCGTGGCGACGCCCGAGAGGCGTGCCGCCTCGATATTCCCGCCCACCGCGTAGAGTCCGCGGCCGTAGCGCGTACCCGATAACAGCAGCCACGTTAGCCCCACCGCGACGCTGGCCAGCACGACCGGGAGAGCCCTCATTGCTGGGATGTCGGAGCCCGTGTAGATGGTCTCACCACCGGAGATCACGAATGCCACGGGACGCGCTGCCATATACATGCCCAAAGTGGCGATGAACGCGGGCACCCTGCCCTTCACTACGGTTAGGCCGTTGATGAGGCCGCAGCCGGCTCCCGCAGCCAGGGCCAGAGCGATGGCCCTCACGAGTGGAGCTCCCTGCTGCACCTGCGTCGCCAGGAGCACGCATGACAGCGCGAGGATGGAGCCGACAGAGAGGTCTATGCCGCCAGAGACGATGACGAAGGTCATCCCGCAGGCGAGCACGATCAAGGTGGAGGACTGCTTCAGAATCCCCTTGAGGTTGTCAGGATTCAGGAAGGGGCACCGCTCGAAGTCGGTCCGCAACCAAGAGACAAACGCCATAAAGGCCGCAGTGAGCAGCAGGGCGGCGGTGAGCCAGAGAAGCTGTCGAAGCTGATCGCGCACGAGGGAATGGGCCCTCCAGAGGCAGTCTCGAAGAAGATGGTTCGAGCGTTGTCCTCGGAAAGCCTACCTCACCTTGTCACACGATGTCTGCCCCCGCGCGTCCGCCTCGGCGAGGGGAAGGTCGTGGCCCATCTTCTCGGCCTTGGTGCGCAGATACTCGACGTTCTCCGCCGTAGGCGCGATCTCGAGCGGGACCCGCTCTACGACCTCGAGGCCATACCCCTCCAGTGCGACCAGTTTCCTGGGGTTATTGGTCAGCAGCCGCATGCGCCGCACCCCCAGGTCATGCAGCACCTGGGCGCCCAGCCCGTAGTCACGCAGGTCGGCTGGAACACCAAGCCGTTCGTTGGCCTCTACCGTGTCGGCTCCCTCATCCTGCAGGTGGTACGCGGCGATCTTCAGGGGCAGCCCGATGCCGCGCCCCTCATGGCTGAGAATGTAGACGATGATCCCAGCGCCGGCCTCGGCAATCAGCCTCATCGAGCGATCCAGCTGCGCGGCGCAGTCGCAGCGCAGAGACCCGAAGACTTCACCTGTGAGGCACGCTGAGTGAACCCTTACGAGAACCGGCTCGCACGTGTCAATCTCGCCGTAGACGAGAGCGACATAGGGGGCCGAGTCAACGATGGTCTCGTAGTCGACGATCTCGAACGTGCCATATTTGGTCGGAAGCCTCGCGGAATCGAGGCGTCTGACCAGTTTCTCATTGCGGTGCCGGTAGGCGATGAGCTCGCGGACGCTGCACAGACCGATGCCCATCTCCTCTGCGATCCGCTCGAGATCGGGGAGTTGGGCCATCCGGCCGTCTTCATCCATGATCTCGCAGAGCACGCCGACGGGCTGAAGACCCGCCAGCCGCGCGAGGTCCACGGCCGCCTCGGTGTGGCCTGCCCGCCGCAGCACGCCGCCTGCCACTGCCTGCAGTGGGAAGATATGGCCGGGCCGTCGAAAGTCGCTGGGCTTGGAGTTGGGGTCTGACATCGCGCGGATTGTCGCAGCACGGTCGAAGGCCGATGCGCCCGTTGTTGTGCCGTGGACGGCGTCCACGGACACGGTAAAAGCGGTACGGTTGATCTCCGTGTTGTGCGCAACCATGGGGGGCAGGTCCAGACGCGCGGCGACCTCGGCGGCGATGGGCACGCAGATGAGGCCTCGCCCGTGCTTCGCCATAGCGTTGATAGCCTCCGGGGTGGCTTTCTCCGCGGCCATGATGAAGTCGCCTTCGTTCTCCCGATCCTCGTCATCGGCGACGATTACGGTCTCCCCGCGGCGAACGGCGGAGATAGCGGTCTCAGCATCGACCCAAGGCATTCCCACGGTCACTTCCTTGTTCCAGCGTGGCGAGCGCTGACATGTGAGGTGCGCCCCTGCGGCCAAGCATGGCGTGACACGAGTATACGTGGTCTACGGGGGAGAGGCCACTTCACCCTCGCGGACTGCCAGCCTACGCACAGCGGAATCCCGCACTCAGAGCGGCTCCTCTCGGCTACAATGGCGGGTGTGGTCGCATGAAGCGGCTCGGAAGCGGCACGGAGGCGCCCGACTGAATGAGTTCCCGATCCGGAGGATCATGGGGAGTGGAGGGCCTGAACCTCGGCTTCTCCCTCGCCGCGTGCATCCTCGTCGGCTTCGGGATCGGCTGGTTCCTGGACAGCAAGCTCGGACTCCAGACGCCGTGGTTCACCATGATCCTGACCCTCGTCGGGCTCGGAGCCGGGCTTCGTGAGGCTGTCGCGGTCGGCGACCGGCTGAACAGGAAGAGCGAGCGCGACCAGCGGCGGGATGAGAGGAGCGACCGATAAACGTGGACTTGGCGTTCATCCATCGAGTGTACCGTGAGACCGCCTGGTTCGCTCCGCTCATCGCCCTCTGTCTGCACTGGAGAGGGTATAGCTGGACGGTATGGGGCGGCTTCATCGGCGGAGCCGCGCTAGCGGTGCTGACCTTCTACGCTATCGAGCGCCTCGTAATGGTTGCGACGGAGCCGGGGCACGCTGACCGCCTGACCTGGATCAAGATGATGAACCTGCTGCTACTTCCCTTTCTTGGGGTTGTACTGTATTTGTATATACTGGTACTCCGCCTGAACACGGTCGCTATCGCCGGTGGTGTCACCTTGCCGATGGCGGTGGGACTGCTGAAAGCGGCAGGTCAGTCTTGGGGGCGGTGGGCCACTGACGGCCGTAGGTCCGAGGAGTCTCCGGTGCTGCCGGATAGCCCTTCGGAGCACCGCGAGAGGTAGGTCTGTTTGAGCGCCCTGATTTGGGTCCTCGCGTTCCTGTTAGCCGCCGCTCAGCCTGTACAGGCCGTGTCTGCGGTGCCAGACGCGGGCGAGCCGGCCGCGACGGTCGAGATGGAGGAGCACGCTGACGCCGATCATGGTCATGGCGCATCTATGCCGTGGCATGACCAGCACACGGTCTTCAACCGGGTGTGCCTGCTCCTTCGTGACGCCTCGCTCCCTGCCTTCGGCGCATTCGGCATGTCTCCGGAGCAGGCAGAGGAGATAGCGAACTCCGTGTTTCAGCCCTTCGTGGTAATGACCTGGATCATCTGCGGCGGGCTCATGGTGCTCTCACTGTACGTGCGCAAGCGACTCGGCAGGGTGCCGCAGAAGGACATCGCGGGGTTCGTGGAGATGTGCGTCGACAGCCTGCGAGGCTTCACCCGCGGCGCCATCGGACCAGGCGGCGAGGAACACGCTCCCTTCATCGCGAGCCTCTTCGTGTTCATCACCCTATCCAATTGGGCGGGCCTCATTCCGGGTCTGATCTCCCCCACCGGGGTGTCCGAGGGCGACTTCCTGCTTGGACTGAACACAACTCTCAGTCTGGCATTGGTTGCCATCATCTACGTGCACTATGTGGCGATCCGCAAAGCCGGCCTGAAGTCCTACCTGCTGCACTTCGTTGGCGAGCCATGGTGGCTCTTCCCGGTCAACATCCCGATTCACATCGTGGGGGAGGTCGCTCGGCCGGTGTCCCTAGCCTTCCGTCTGTTCGGCAATATCGGTGGCGAGGACAAGGTCTTGCACTTCTTGGCTATCATCATGTTCCTGAGCGCCGTTCCCCTGCACGTGCCGATGACGTTCTTCGCCGTCTTCACGGGCCTGCTTCAGGCTTACGTGTTCACGGCCCTGACATGCTCGTACATCGCGGGCTTCCTGGAGCACCAGGGCGATGCCCACGGTAACGATACGCACGCTGGGCCCGCTACGGCCCAGGCGTAGCGCACTTTAGGGAGGCAAGTCGAAGATGGAAGCTTTCGGGCAAGCACAATGGTACTTCGCGATCCTGGCACTAGGCACCGCTCTGGCAGTGCCCATTGCGGCGCTGCCAGCCTGCATCAGCCAGGGCAGGGCTGCTGCGGCGGCATTCGAGAGCATCGCCCGCCAGCCCAGCGTATCGGGGGATATCCGCGCGAACCTGATCATCTCCCTCGCTCTGATCGAATCCATCGTCATCTACGCGCTGTTGGTCTTCTTCCTGCTCCAGGGACGTCTACCCAGCCTTCAGCAGATCATTGAGGCTGCTGCTGGCTAGCGCGGGTACGCGGGGTGGTCTGGCCCCGTGATCGCGCGGTGATGTCCGGTCGGCCGGCCTCTCCTGGGTGGCACGGCCGGAGCGGGAGGCATGTGGCATGGCTCAGCTAATGGAGCAGCTCGGTCTCGAACCTCGTCTGCTGCTGATGCAGGCGATATCGTTCCTGGCGCTGTTCTGGGTGCTCAAACGTTTCCTGTTTGGGCCCATCGGCAACATGGTGCAGTCGAGGAACGACGAGATCAGGGACCGTCTCGATAGGGCCGAGCGCGACGAGAAGGCCAAAGAGGCGATCAGGACTGAGTACGAGCGGCGAATCGCCGAGATCGAGACCGAGGCACGAGACCGCATCCAGAGGGCAGTCGCTGAAGCCGAGAGGATCGCTGAGGGCATCAGAGCTCAGGCGGCCGAGGAAGCGGAGGCCGCGCGCCAACGCGGCTACCTCCAGATAGAGCGCGAGAAGGAGAAGGCCCTCAAGGAGATCCAGGACCAGATCGTGGACCTCTCCATTGACGCGGCGGAGCGCGTAGTCCACCAGGCACTGAACGAGGACAGCCAACGGCAGCTGGTTCGACGTTTCATCGGGGAACTGGACTCCCAGGTTCCCTCATAGCGGAGGCGGGACGAGTCGGTGCGCGACACGCGGGCGGCTAAACGGTACGCGAAGGCCCTGTTCGAGATGGCCTTAGAGTGTGGTATCGAGCGGGAGATCTACGACGATCTCCAGGCCGCTCTGGCGCGCCTGGAGTCTATGCCGCCGGTGAAGAGCTATGTCGAGCAACCCTTTGTGCCTGCTGCCGCGAAGCGCCGTGCGATTGAGGTAGCCCTGAATGGCGTCGTCTCTGACGCCGCGTTGGACTTCCTGCGTGTGCTCGTAGCTCGCGATCGTGCGGACCAGTTGGATGCAATCACGGTGGAGTACCGGCGACTGTGGCTTGCACAGCAAGGGATCGAGACGGCGAGAGTGACGAGCGCGGTGCCCCTGAAGCCCGAGGAGACAGCGGAGCTACTGCGGTCTCTCAGCCGTGTCACGGGCAGCAGGGTGGAGATCGAGGCCACAGTGGACCCGGGCATTATCGGGGGCGTGATCGCCATTGTGGGCGATCGCGTCTGGGACGGCAGCGTTCGCGGCAGCCTATCGCGTCTCCGTGCGGAGATGAAGGCTCAGGATGTGGTCGGCCGGCTACGCGCCAGCCGCGGCTAGGAGACGGATAAGTTCACTATGGGAATCAGGCCCGAGGAAGTCACCAGTATCCTCAAGCAGGAGCTAGAGTCGTACCGGGCTACGGTCGATCGGGCCGGAGTGGGCACGGTGCTGCAGGTAGGCGACGGGATCGCGCGCGTGTATGGGCTGGCCGAGGCTATGGCCGGCGAGCTGCTCGAGTTCCCGCCCGATCCCACCACCGGTCAGCCGATCATGGGCATGGCTCTGAACCTGGAAGAGAGAAGCGTCAGCGCCGTCCTCCTCGGGGATGACCGAAGCATCAAGGAGGGCGACCAGGTCAAGACCACCGGTCGCATCGTTGAGGTCCCGGTGGGCGAGACGCTGTTCGGTCGGGTGGTGGATGCCCTCGGCCGGCCCCTTGACGGCAAGGGGCCCGTCGTCACCTCTCAGAGCCGCCCCATCGAGCAGCTAGCCCCCACGGTTCTCGATCGGCAGCCCGTGAAGGAGCCGCTGCAGACGGGCCTGAAAGCGATCGACTCCATCACCCCCATTGGGCGGGGCCAGCGCGAGCTCATCATCGGCGACCGTCAGACAGGCAAGACGGCCGTGGCAGTCGACGCCATCATCAACCAGAAAGACACAGACGTCTTCTGTATCTACGTGGCCATTGGGCAGAAGCAGTCCACGGTGCGGAGCGTTGTCGATGTGCTCCAGCGCACTGGGGCTATGGAGTACACCGTGGTCGTCTCGGCGACGGCGTCCGCCCCCGCCTCCCAGCAGTACATTGCCCCGTACGCGGGTTGCGCAATAGGTGAGTACATGCGCGATATGGGCAAGCACTGCTTGGTTGTCTACGATGACCTATCCAAACATGCCCAAGCGTACCGCCAGATCAGTCTGCTGCTCAGGCGGCCGCCAGGCCGCGAGGCCTACCCAGGGGATATCTTCAACCTGCACTCGCGCCTCCTCGAGCGCGCGGCCAAGCTGGCGGATAACGCGCACGAGAGCCGGCCGGAGGCGTACTCCGCTGGTGGCGGCACACTAACCGCGCTGCCCATCATCGAGACCCAGGCCGGCGACTACTCCGCGTACATCCCGACGAACGTCATCTCCATTACGGATGGCCAGATATACCTGGAGACAGACCTCTTCTATGCCGGACAGCGGCCCGCGATCAACGTAGGCGTCAGCGTGAGCCGCGTGGGTGGCAACGCCCAGGTCAAGGCGATGCGGAAGGTGTCGGGTCGCCTGCGATTGGATCTGGCCCAGCATTCGGAGCTGGCCGCCTTCGCCCAGTTCGCGTCAGACCTGGATGCAGACACGCGCGCCCAGCTGGATCGCGGCGAGCGGCTCCTCGAGCTGCTCAAGCAGGAGCAGTACGCTCCGATGTCGGTGACCAACCAGGTGATCATGATCTTTGCCGGCACGGAGGGTCACCTGGACCGCCTCCCGGCGGACCAGGTGCGCGCTTTCGAGCCGATCTTCCTACGCTGGATCACGGCCAGGCATCCGGAGATCACCGAAGCCCTGAGAACGACATCCGATCTGACGGACGACCTCCGCGCTGGCCTCGAGGCGGCATGCAAGCAGGCGGTAGGCCTGTGGCTGGATGGCCGGCTCAAAGTCGAGGCCGAGGAGGAAGCGGAAGTACAGGAGACTCCGTCGGTAGAGTAGCCCGGGGGAGCGGATCTGAGGGACTGCTGTGGTTAGCGTACGGTTGATCCGGCGAAAGATACGTACGGTCCGGAACATTCGGCAGATAACGGATGCCATGAAGCGCGTGGCGGCCGCGAGGCTGCAGCGCGCCCAGCACCGCGTCGCAGCCAGCCGTCCGTACGCGGAGAAGCTCGCGCAGACACTGCATCGGGTGGGGGCTGCTGCGGGGGAGATCGAGCATCCTCTGCTCCATACTCGGGAGCCCCGCACTACCTGCGTCGTCGTCGTGGGTTCCGACCGTGGGCTATGCGGATCCTACAATGGGAACCTCCTGCGGTTCGTGGAGCGCTTCATCGCGAGTCAGAACAGCGACGTCAAAGTGGTGCCAGTCAACCGGAAGGCATGCGAATACTTCCTGGGGCGGCGCGATCGCCACGAGGTGTTGCGTACTTTCGTGGGGCTGTCCGACCAGTCTCCGGCGGGCGACGTGTCGATCCTCTCCACGTACCTTCGGGATCTCTACGCATCCGAGCAGGTGGACGAAGTCTACCTCTGCTACCAGCGGTTCGTCTCGGCGGTTGTGCAGCGTCCGACGGCGCAGCGCTTCCTGCCTTTCTCGGCGACCGTTCGCGCCCAGGATGATGTCAGCGAAGCGTCGGAGTACATCCTGGAACCGGATCCCCAGACCATCATGCTAGCGTTGATACCAACATACGTGGACACCCAGATCTACCACGCGATCCTCGAGGCAGCGGCGAGCGAATACGGCTCCCGCATGATGGCCATGACGAACGCGACGCAGAGTGCGACTGACATGATCGAGGACTTGACCCTGACATTCAACAAGGCGCGGCAGGCGGCGATCACCACGGAGCTCGTGGAGATCGTGGCCGGCGCTGAGGCTCTCGCCGAGCAGTAGGCGACCGGGAAGCAACGACGAGGTGAGCTCTCTATGGCGAACGTTGGGCATGTGGCCCAGGTGATCGGACCCGTTGTCGATGTCACCTTCGACTCCGGCATTCTGCCACCCCTTTACAATGCGATCCACATCGAGACCCGCAACGCGGCTGGGGCGTCGGCGACGCTCGTTCTGGAGGTAGCATCACACCTGGGTGACAACATGGCTCGATGTATCTCCATGGCGTCGACGGACGGCCTGCGGCGCGGTCAGGAGGCCATCGACACCGGCGCGCCGATCACCATCCCTGTGGGAGAAGCCTCACTGGGCCGAGTGGTGGACCTGCTCGGCCAGCCCCTTGATGGCAAGGGCCCGGTGGACGCCTCAGATCACTACCCGATCCACCAGCCCGCACCCGAGTTCGTGGATCAGCTCACGGCCGACGAGCTTCTCGAGACGGGCATCAAGGTCATCGATCTCCTGGAACCCTACGCCAGCGGCGGGAAGATAGGCCTCTTCGGAGGCGCTGGGGTCGGAAAGACAGTTCTCATCCAGGAGCTCATCCGAAACATCTCCGAGGTGCACAGAGGTCATTCGGTGTTCGCTGGCGTCGGCGAAAGGACGCGCGAAGGGAACGATCTCTACCTCGAGATGTCCGAGTCCGGCGTGCTGAGCTCTACCGCGCTGGTGTTCGGGCAGATGGACCAGCCGCCTGGCGCTCGCCTTCGAGTTGGTCTCACCGGCCTGACGATTGCCGAGTACTTCCGAGATCGCGGCCAGGATGTGCTTCTCTTTATCGACAACATCTTCCGTTTCGTGCAGGCGGGGTCCGAGGTATCGGCTCTGCTTGGGCGGATGCCTTCCGCCGTCGGTTACCAGCCGACACTGGCGGAGGAGATGGGACGCCTTCAGGAGCGGATCACATCGACGACCAAGGGTTCGATCACCTCGGTTCAGGCCATCTACGTGCCCGCTGATGACCCGACGGACCCCGCGCCGGCGGCGACGTTCTCTCACCTCGATGCGACGACTATGCTCGAGCGCTCCATTGCGGCCCTCGGCATCTACCCCGCCGTCGATCCGCTGGCATCGTCCTCAAGGATCCTGGATCCCAGAGGAGTAGGAGAGCGGCACTACCGCGTCGCCCGCGATGTGCAGGCAGTGCTCCAGCGGTACCGCGATCTGCGTGACATCATCGCCATTCTGGGTATCGACGAGCTGTCGGACGAGGACAAGCTGACGGTGTCAAGGGCTCGGAAGGTCCAGAGGTTCCTATCGCAGCCCATGTTCGTGGCGGAGCAGTTCACGAACATCCAGGGCCGGTATGTCAAGCTGGAAGACTCGATTGAGGGGTTCGAGAAGATCATCAACGGAGAGATGGATGAGCTCCCCGAGCGTGCCTTCTACATGGTTGGCGACATCCAGGAGGCCGTCGATGCTGCACGAAAGATGGGTCAGGGCGGCGAGAGTGAGACCGTCTAGGCAGGACCTAGGTTCCGCGTATAGGCTTTCTCGACCTCCACGGCAGGTAGCGAGCTAGCCTCGGAGGAATCGAGCGGTGCTTGATTGAGGCGCGTGGCCGGGTCTCGCTCCTCGCGGAAGGGCGTAATGCCGTGTCATCGCCACTCGTTGCCCAGTTGGAGAACTGCCGGATCGAGTACTACAGAGGCGACTGGCCGCCGAAAGGCGCTCGTGTCCGATGGGTGGCAGGCATCCTGGAGTACGACGACCGCGTAGCCATGGTCTGCGTCACTGGACGTGGCTGGTACTGGCCCGCTTCGCCGCTCATGGATGGTGAGGTGCCTTGGGACGCTCTGGAGCGGGCGGCGAGTTACCAGTCAGGGGGACTGGTCGCATGGGCCCGACCCGTCGCGGTCATCACCGTCCATGAGGCGGATGAGGCGACGGGCGACGTGCTCCAGGTCTTTGCGGGTCAACTTCAAGGCGAGCCATCCAGGTCGGTTGATCCTCTAGTAGAGCATGTAAACCTAGTTCCGTACGATGAGGCCGAGGATGTGCTCAGCATCCTGGCGGAGGACGTGCCCGTCGTCGCGTCCCGAGAGATGATCGATGATCTGGTGGCGGCCGCCCGAGCGGAGATCGAGGCCGGCCCCGGGCCAGCGCTGTTCACCGAGGCGCGGCACCATGTGTTCTCCCCGCCCACCTTCTACCACTGTCGTCTTGTCTCCAGCGACGGAGAGACCGCGGTGCTCGAGTACCGGGGCAAGCGCGCCGGCAGCATAAAGGGGGTACAGGTCCCCGTCGGAAGCCGCACCGTAGCCCGCTATACTTCAGGCGCCGATGCCATACCGTGGGTGGTGTACGGACCCGATGACGAGCGACTCTGCGCGGTCATACACATGGCCGATAGGATCCGGGTCGGCAGGGACCGCGTGACGTACCGCGACCTACTCGTGGACGTGTTCATTGATCCGGCCGGCAACGTAAGCATCCAGGACCGCGATGACCTCCAGCGCGCCCTGTCTGAGGGGCTGTTGGATGAGGCGCAGGCCGTCGCCATTCTGGCATCGGCCGAGCGCGTAGCGAGGGATCCGGACGCGATCCTCGACGGTCTGCCTCAGGGCTGATGTTCCAACGAGACCAAGCAAGCGCCATGCGAGCACTGATCCAGTAAGGAGGAGCCAGAGTGGGTGACAATGTCGTTCGGAGAGCATGGGGCGAGACAGCGACTGGGTGGAGATGAAGGGCATCCAGGGCGCACTCCTGGGGCGACGCATGATTCGCATACGCAACGCGACCAAGGGCACGGAGTTCGATGCCGATGCTGGGCTGACAGGTCGACAGACCGAGATCACCCTTGCCGGCGGCCTGCTGAACTACACGAAGAAGCAGCAGCAGCCGGGTTAGGGGGCGCGACGTGGTATCTGGCGGCCAGGCCGATCCACGCCCACGAATAGGAGTCTGGCCCGTGGTTCTTGTTTCCATCCTCATTGTCGGCGCGCCAGCGCCTGCGGAGCTGCCAGCGCGCATAGACTGTGGCGGCTCATACCCGGGCCACCTCCAGGGCATCGCGACCGACGGCGAGGCCACTGTATACTGGTCCTTCACGACGGTCCTCGTGAGGACCGACCTTGCGGGCAACGTACTGACGACTGTTGATGTGCCGAACCACCATGGCGATCTGTGCTACCTCGATGGGCGCCTCTACGTGGCCGTGTCCGACAAGTTCAACGAGGAGGGCGCGGAATCAAGGGTCTGCGTGTACGACGCACGCAGTCTGGAACTGCTGGAGACACACTCCATCCCCGTTGTCACCTACGGCGCCGGGGGCATGACACACAGGGATGGTCGCTTCTACGTGATCGGTGGTCTGGAGCCAGGGCTTGAGGTCAACACGGTCTACGAGTTCGGCCCGGAGTTCGAGGGATGCGTAGAACACGTGCTCGACAGCGGCTATACGCTGATGGGGATACAGACCGCCGCCTACCATCAGGGCAGGTTCTACTTTGGGTGCTACGGGGATACGCCGTTGCTTGTAGCGGATGATGGATTGAAACTGCTCGGTCACTTCGAGGCCGAGTGTTGCCTTGGAGTCGCCTCCTGGGACGAAGAGCACCTTCTGGTCGGGCGCAATCGACGGACCGATGATGGCTACGTTGGCTGGGCCCTGCTCGCAGCCCCCGACGATGACCGAGGCCTCATTGTGGTTGACGCCGGCCAACCCTAGGCCTTCGCCGTCATCACGCGATCTGCGGCAGCTCAGAACTCGTAGGGATGCCGACGCTTCAGCTCGTCCACGTGCTCTCCGCGGCCAGTCGCCTGGAGCCTTTCGATGTACGCGGGGAGTGCGCCTCGCGCGTGGAAGGGCCCACCCTCTCGGATCACCGTCCACAGGGGATCCACATCATCGAGGTTCTGTTTCATCAGATCCTCATACCACTCGAGCATGTACCGGCAGGCCTCGGCGCAGATCTCCGGCCGCTGCTCCGCTAGGTTGACCACCTCGTGCGGGTCCTCGTCGACGTTGAAGAGCATCTCCCGCGGGTAGAGGTGGTAGAAGTCATGGATCACCCGTATGTACTGCCAAGGTCCGAACCGAACGCTGCGCATTACTCCGTGGGAGCACTGGCTGAGAACCAGGTACGGGTGGCCTGCGGGCTCTCCATCGATAAGAGTCCGAGCGTAGCTCCTGCCTTGCCACTGGGGTCGAGGAGCGGCTCCGAATACGTCGGCTAGGGTAGGGCAGAGGTCGAGATTGTAGTGGAGCTCGTCATCGACATGGCCCTGTTGCAGCCCAGGCCAGCGGACGATCATGGGTATCCTGTGTGTTATGTAGTCACTGACGCCGTGCTCGCCATAGCAGTTGAGCTCGCCGAGGTCCTCGCCGTGGTCCGCGGTCACGATGACGGCGGTGTCCTCCAGCACCCCCTTGCTGTCGAGGTGATCCAGGATGCGCCCTATGTGCTCATCCATGTACCGTATGCCGCAGTCATACCCGTCGATCATCCGTCGCCAGTCCGCCAGGGTTTCGATCTCGCCCATATGGCGCGGGTAGTGCGGCGGAGCCGCGGCATCCCACATGTTCACCTCGCGACAGCTATGCCCGCCGGGCAACGAGCGATGGTACTCGAGCAGTTCGGGCGTTAGCCAGTCGGGCAGCGGGTCACCTGCGAAGGGGTTGCCGAACTCCGCCGGTGCGCGATAGGGCGTATGAGGGTCCCAGTAGTTCACATGGAGCACCCAGTTGTCAGCTGAGGCATTGCGATCGAGCCAGTCCATGGCAAACGGCGTGATCTCCTCGGCTGATTCCATTCCGCCCTTGCCTGGATTGAGGCTCTCGTTGAGCCCGGCCAGGAACCACCACGCGGAATGGCGTTCGGCAAAGGGAGAGATGGAGGCCGTGTGGAAGCCCTGAGAGCGTAGGAAACCCCAGAGGCTGTGGCTCTGCAGGGCTTGGCGGAAGCCCCGCTCCGAACCCTCGCGGCGAGGGTCGCTGGCGAGCCCGCCGTGGTTCACCACGCCAGTGCGGATGCCGAACTGGCCGGTGATGAGCGCAGAGCGCGACGGCAGGCACGGCGCGTCCGAGCAATAGTAGTTGTTGAACCGCACCCCTTGGCGGGCGATGCGGTCGATGTTCGGGCTCGTGTCGCGATGGTAGCCGTAGCAGCCCAGGTGGTCGGGACGGAGCGTGTCGAGGTCAAGGATGAGTATCCGCACGGACGTGGCCTCCTCAGTTCGCACGAGAGGACTTCGTCCCTGATGCGTCGCGCTCCTGTCGCCGTTGCGTCGCTCGCGCTACCGAGCCACTCCTATACGTGAAGGGCTGTGTAGAGATGCCGGCCCGGGTCGGGTCGCATTGACACAGCGGCACACTCATTGCTAACGTACTGCCATGTGCGAAGTCCATTCAGGCCAGTCACTATCGCTGAAGCGCACCGTCCTGGCGACCCTCGCGCTGCTGCTGGCCTGGCCGGCGCTTGCGGAGCCCTGTGAGGTCCTGCTCGTAGTGGCAGGGCAATCGCGTCCAGCGCTCGCGGACACGATGGAGCGCGTTGGCCACGTGCTGGAGCGCGCGGGTATCACCCTAGGCCCTAACGATAGGGTCCGCCCTCGGCTGTGGGGCGAGGTCTTCAACGGCATGGAGATCCATGTTGTCCGAGTGCGAGTTGCCGAACGCTACGAGGAGCAGCCGCTTCCCTATGACATCCGTCTCCAGAGTGACCCGAGCCTCGATGCAGGAAAGGTGCGCCTTGCTTCTGGAGACTACGGCCCAGGCTACCGCAAGGGGACGTTTCGGATCTACGAGCGGAGTGATGGGATCACGGAACGCGTTCCGCTGGGTGATTCCGTGATCGTACCCGGCCGGCCCAAGGTGTTCCTGATTGGCACCCGAGGAGGTTCGGGCTTGCCGGCCAGCCTGAGTGGCGAGCGGGTGATGCACGCGACGGCGTACTCCGGCGAGGATCCGGCCCTGAGCAACCGCACGGCCATTGGGCTGCCCACAGGCCGAGGGATCATCGCGGTGGACCCCTCGGTCATCCCCTATGGCACCAAGATGTGGGTCGAGGGGTACGGGCTCGGCGTGGCAGGTGACTGCGGGGGGGCCATCAAAGGGGACCGCATCGACCTCTGCTACGACAGCTACGCCGAGGCCCTCAAGTACGGCCATAAGCAGGTCCACGTTCGGTTCATCCCGTGAACCGGCTCACCCCAGCACAGCGCGTCCGCGAAGCCCTCAGCGCGGCGGGGCATGACCCACTGAAGTCACTATCGCAGAACTTCATGATAGACCCAAACATCCTCGAACGGGTCGCGGAGGCAACGGGAGTCGGTGAAGGCGATCACGTGCTCGAGATCGGTCCGGGGCCCGGCGTCCTGACGGCGCTGCTGCTTGAACGCGGCGCCAGCGTACGAGCGATCGAGCTGGACTGCGCCATGGCCGGGTACCTACGGGTTGCCTTCACGGGGGAGCGCCTCGAGCTTATTGTTGGCGACGTACTCTCGATGTCCCTGGATAGCCTACTCGGTAGCAGGCAGCGATGGACCATCGCGTCCAATCTGCCTTACTCCATCTCGACGCCCCTGCTCTATGAACTGCCCACAGTGGCCCAGCGCCTGAACCGAGTGGTGCTCACGCTCCAGCGAGAGGTAGCGGAGCGTGCCTGTGCCGGCCCGGGGCATCCGGCTCGCGGCGCTGTGAGCGCGATGATCAGGCGTCGTTTCGATGCACGGATCCTGAGGAGGATTCCCGCTGCGGCCTTCCTGCCTGCTCCAAAGGTCGAGTCCGCCCTGCTGGAACTGCAGCCGCGAGCGGCACAAGAGGGGGAGGCAACCCGCGAGTCCTACCGAACATTGGTCCGCGCGGCATTCGGTCTGCGGCGGAAGGTCATTTCCGGCGCCCTCACCATGGGGCCCGACGCGCTCCCCAGAGACGTCGTCGAGGACCTCCTCCGGGCAGGGGCTCTGACCGGTCGCGAGCGTGCCGAGACGGTGTCCGAGGCGCAGTTCGAGGCGATGGCGAGGGAACTGGATCGAATCAAGGGAGTTGGCGAATGAGGTCAATCGCCATCAAGGCGCCGGCCAAGATCAACCTGCATCTGAAGGTGTTTCGGCCCTGCAGGCCTGATGGGTTCCATGAGGTGCGGACGATCCTGCAGGCGATCGCCCTGGCGGACGTCGTGGAGGTCACATTGGCTCGTGAGGCGGGCCTGGGGCTGACGTGTACGGACCCCGCGGTCCCCACGGACGACTCGAACCTAGCTATCCGAGCCGCGGTGCAGTTTGTGCAGGCGGTTGGCTACCCTGCCATTGGCATCGGCATCCACATCCGCAAGGGCATTCCCATGGCCGCGGGTCTTGGGGGCGGCTCCGCCGACGCGGCGGCCACCCTGGTTGGGCTACGGACGCTCCTAGCGCCCGAGATGGCTGACGGCCAACTGGAGAGCATCGGCGCCGACCTCGGCAGCGACGTGCCCTTCTTCATCCGCGGTGGCACCCAGGTTGGTCTGGGGCGCGGCGACATGCTCGCCCCCGCGCGTCAGCCCCTCAGTGAGCGTCCGGTGGTCATTGTGAAGCCTGCGGGGGGATGCTCCACCAGGGAGGTCTACAGCCGCTATGACCGCGGTATCGGCGGAGGCGACGATGCGCCGGCCCTTGACGACGCCCTTGAGGCGCTGAGCGCGGGGCGCCTGGAGGATGCTGTCGGCAACGATCTCCGCCCAGCGGCCATCGCGATTGTGGCTGAGGTAGGCGATGCGATCGCGGCTCTACGCGATTGCGGGCTGTCACCGGTAGAGATGTCGGGGTCGGGATCGGCATGCTTCGGGTTCGCGAACTCCGAGGAGCAAGCGGTAGCGGCCGCTAGGGCTCTCTCAGAGCGCTTCCCCTTCGCGCGCGCGTGCATGACATGGGCGAGTGGTTGTGAGGTGCTCCGTGAGTAGTGGGGTTGGCGCGGTCCTACTCGCAGGGGGGCGCACGAAGGGCGATCTGCTGGCTCGAACGCGGCAGCCGTACCGCGCTCTCATCCCAGTCGGCGGGCGGACCCTCCTCGAGCACACCATGGCAGCCCTTGCGGCAGCGCGCACCGTGGAGTACACCATCGTCGTCGGCCCCGCCGAGTGCCGGCCGTGGGTGAGCGCCGTCGGAGGGCCCTTCGGCTGGATGCCAATGGGCGAGACTATGGTGGACAACCTGCTGGCAGGCGTCCACTCGCTGGGTTCCGAGGCCGAGACGGTTCTGGCCTGTGCCGCCGACGCGCCCCTGATCTCAGGCCCTCTGATCGACCGCATCGTATCGGTGTCACACGAGCGGGGCCACGCGTTCTGCTACCCGATCGTGGAGCGAGAGGTGTGCCAAGCCGCGTTCCCTGAGGGGAAACGCACCTACGTGCGCCTTCGGGATGGACGGTTCACGGGTGGGAACGTGCTGACAGCCTCCCGCCGGCTTCTGCTGGAGCATCACGAGCGGATAGCCGAGGTCTTTGCCGCGCGGAAGTCACCGCTGAAGCTTGCCTCGCTGCTTGGCCTCGGATTGGCTCTGCGGCTGCCTCTGGGGCTCGTTAGCGTCAGACAGGCGGAGCAGCGGGCGGGTCAGATCCTCGGCTTCCCCGTATCGGCGTGGATATGCGATGACCCCGCCGTCGGCGTGGATGTCGACAAGGTAGCGGATCTCGATACGGTGGAGGCTGCGCTGGCGAAACTGGCATAGGCCAGCCGCTGGCTGATGTAGGTGGAGGCCCCGCACCGACTCGAAAGGTGCGGGGCCTCGCGGTGATAGGCCTAGCCCTACTCGCCTGCAAGCCGGAGGAGTCGCTCCCACTCGGAGTCGACGTCAGCTTGAAGCTGGGCGATCAGGCCCTCATTGCCGGGCGCCATCAGGTGGCGGAACCGGCCCTGGGGCTTCAGGAAGTCCTCGATCGGCAGCTTCTCCTTGGGCTTGTAGCTGATGGTGTACTTGCCGTCCTCGATCTCGTAGAGCGGCCAATAGCACGTGTCATGGGCGAGCTTGCAGATGGACAGCAGGTCAGGTGTGGGATAGCGCCACCCGCGGGGGCAGGGCGCCAGAACGTTGAGGAACGCGGGCCCATCGACCTCGATGGCCTTGGCGGCCTTCTTGGTGAGGTCCTGCCAGCGACCCGCAGTGGACTGCGCGGCGTAGGCGATGCCATGGGCAGCGCAGATCTCCGTCAGATTCTTCCGGTGCTGCTGCTTGCCAGGAACGGCGGTTCCGGCTGGCGTGGTTGTGGTCGCGGCGCCACGAGGGGTGGCCGAAGAACGCTGGATGCCGGTGTTCATGTACGCGCCGTTGTCGTAGCAAACATAGAGGAAGTCATGTCCGCGCTCAAGCGCGCCTGACAGGGCTTGGAGGCCGATGTCGTAGGTGCCGCCATCGCCGCCGAAGGCGATGAACTTGATCTTCTTGTCCGTCTTGCCCTGGCGCACGAACGAGCGGTAACACGCCTCGATGCCAGACACCGTAGCGGCGGTGTTCTCAAACGCCGAGTGGACGAAGGGGACGTCCCATGAGGTGTAGGGGAAGATAGTGGTGGCAACCTCGAGGCAACCGGTCGCGCTTGAGACGACCACTGGGTACTCCGAGGCGAGCAGGATCTGGCGCACCGCGATGGGAGCTCCACAACCGGCGCACAGCCGATGGCCGCCCACCAGTCCTTCCTGCTTGGTAGATAGCTCTTTGAGTGAAGCCATGTGCGTCTCCCTTTCGCTAGCGCACGCCGATGTAGTCGATGAGTTCCACCTGCTCGCCCTTCGCGACGGCGAGTACCTCGTCCGCGTACTGTTCGATCTCCGCCATGGAGATCTCGCGGCCGCCGAGGCCGTATACCCGGTCGAGGATGGGAATGCAGGGGCCACAGCAACAGCCGTTGCCGGAGGTCCCATACATCGCCGACCGGATCTCAGTGAAGAGCGGGTTGCCCCAGCCCCCAAAGGTCATGGAACGATCGAACACACCAACCGCCTTGACCTTGGACAGGGAGGCGCGAACCAGCTCGGCTGGGAACGGCCTGAAGGCCCGGATCTTGAGCAGTCCGACCTTCTTGCCCGACTCGTTCATGCCGTCGACGACGTCCTTGATCGTGCCGTTGGTGGAACCGAGGGCCACGAGGGCAACCTCGGCGCCGTCCATGTTGTACTCCTCGACCTGCGCGTAGCTGCGCCCGAATGCCTTGCCGAACTCCTGGCCGACTGCCTCGATGACCCCAGGAACGGCCTTGTACGCTTCGGCCTGGCTACGCTTGTGCTCGAAGTAGTAGTCCTGTAGGTCCAGCGGGCCGACGGTTTTCGGTTCGAGGTCCAGCAGGCTGAGGCTGGCTTTGTGCTTGCCGACGAAGCTCTGGACCTCCTCCTTGCTCAGGCTCTCGATCACCTCGCGCGCATGGCTGATCACGAAGCCGTCGTAGCAGACCATGACGGGAAGGCGGACATCGGGGTGCTCCGCGATGCGAACCGCCTGGATCATGTTGTCGAAGATCTCCTGGGTGTTCTCGCTGAAGAGGTGGATCCACCCCGCATCGCGAGCGCCCATGGTGTCCGAATGGTCGCAGTGGATATTGATGTTGCCCGAGAGGGCTCTGTTCGCCACTGCCATCGTGATCGGACGGCGGAGGCTGGCTGCTATGTAGAGCATCTCCCACATGAGGCCCAAGCCTTGGGAGGAAGTGGCGGTCATGACTCGTCCGCCCGCAGTGGAGGCGCCAATGCAGGCTGACATGGCCGAGTGCTCAGACTCCACGGCCACAAACTCGGTGACCACCTCGCCGTCGGCAACGTACTCAGCGAACTTCTGCACGACCTCGGTTGCGGGCGTGATGGGATACGCCGCGACGACGTCAGGATCGATGAGCTTCAGGGCCAACGCGACGGCTTCATTGCCTTCGATTAGGATTCTCTCGCTCATGGGTCTAGCCGACTCCCCTTCTTCTACTCGGTCACCATAGTGATAGCGTTGACCTTGGGCGGGCAGACCGACGCGCATATGCCGCAGCCCTTACAGTGATCGTAGTCGATGCCTGTCATCTTCTGGTCGACAACCAGGATCGAGCTATCGGGGCAGTTGATCCAGCACGTGAGGCAATGGATGCAGCTCTCGCCATTCCATACCGGCCTCTCACTGCGCCAGTCACCCGTCTTGAAAGTGGCGCTCGTGCCGCCTTCCGGGATGATGCCGCCCTCGGGGAGTTCCTTCCAGCTTGCGTCTGGCCTTATCTTGCTCAACCCTCTTGCACCTCCTGAGCGGCGCGGTCGATAGCGTCCATATTGCCTTGGATGACGTCTGGGCGGAGCTTCGAGCCCAGTTGGGCACGTACGCGCTCCTTCAGTGCGTCCACGTCGAGCAAGCCGGTCGCCTTCGCAAAGGCACCCAGCATGACCGTGTTAGGGATGGGCCGCTTGATGGTCTCCATAGCGATCTTCAGCGCCGGCACGGTATAGACACGCCCCGTGTTGATGCCCAGCTGCTGCCGTACCTCGGCTGGACCCTCCGTGGAGTTGATGATGAAGACGGCGTCCTCAGGCACACCCTCCGTCACGTCGACGGCCTTCATCAGGGTGGGGTCGAGAACGACCACAATATCGGGGCTCAAGACGGGGCAGTGCATGCGAATTGGGGTCTTACTGATGCGGACAAAGGCGCGCACGGGCGCGCCCATGCGCTCGGGACCGTACTCGGGGAATGCCTGAATGTAGGCGTCATCCCCCATCACGGCCTCGGCGAGTAGGTAGGCGGCGGTCTTCGCGCCCTGGCCGCCTCTACCGTGCCAACGGATCTCAGTCATCTGGGCCATGCGATCCATGCCCTCCTTATTGGGTCATGCCAGCCGTTCCGGCCGACAAGGTCGAGCCACAACACTCGCGCCGTACACGCTACAACCCTGCACCCGAGCATACCTGGCGCTTCGACGGCTGAACTCACCTGGTTGAGGTTAGAGCCAATCGATGATTAGCCCCCGGGGCGCGGGATCCTCCATCTGAATCGCTATTCGCCTACCGCAGGGGGCGATACCTGCTATAGCGCGTCACGCGCACTGTCTACCCACTCAACGCCTCTCTCACTGTCGACCAGTCGCGCACCCCATCATCGAGCAGGTCAGACAGGACGCGCAGTGCACGCGTCGTAGTGGCGCTACTCCGATCCGAGTCCATCAGCCACCGGTGCGTGTCGCTCTGGGGATCCCAGTGGCACACCTCGCGGTGAGCGTCGTCCAGAGGCGCGTGCACGGACGCCACCCGGCGAGCCGTTCCGTTCACGCCCCGGAACATGCGCAGGAATAGGACCAGCTCCACCCCCAGGAGGAGCTCCGGCAGCACACTGTTCGGAGGGGAGATGAGGATCGCTCGAAGCTGCTGCATGTCATCAGCATGCAGGCAGGAGACGATTCGGCCACCGTGGAGGAGTTTCTCGAAGTAAGAGGCTACACCGCCTCCCCAGAGGTAACCGTAGTAGGGCCCGTCCTGAATCTCGTGGACCAGCCATGTCGCGCGCCCGGTTAGCGGGGTCCGAAGCGTGCCTTCGTGAGAGACGGTAATGAGTGGCTCGCCCTGGGGGATGGCTCCCATGAGCGCGGCCATTACTGTCGTCTTCCCGGCCCCGCCCGGCACAGCCGCGGTCAAAAACGACGCCCCCTCGCTCACACGACCGGCAAGGTACGCGGCGAGCTCCAACGACAGGGTGTTCGCCAGCACGAGGTCCACCAGAGACAGAGTGCGGCCGCCGCGTTGGTTGAGGTCCTCCACGCCTCTGCGGAAGTCGCGCTCAGTCCGATCGATCATTGACACGTCTCCCCTCCAGGAGCTTACGAAGGTCGTCTGTGGTGCCATCCACGCACCCCCGGTAGCCGCAGTCCTCAAGTCGGCTCAGCAGGGCGGTCGCCTCCATGCAGCGGCCAACATGGGCGAGGGAGCGGGCGGCCACGTACGCAAGGTAGGGCTCGCCGGGCCATCGCTCCGATGCACCGTGGAAGCCGTGCGCCGCATCTTCGGAACCTGGGTCAAGGCGGCTGAGCTCGACCAGCGCCCGCGCGGCCTCCTCCGATGCGAGTAGCTCCTGCGCGCGCGACACCAGTGCCTCCGGGGTGGTCCTGAGGGTCGTCCACAGCGCCTCCGTCAGCGGTTCCTGTGGCCGCGTGGATGTCCTGGCCATCAGCGCTCCAAGGGCTCGAGGCCCGTATGTCTCCATCACGGTAAGGGCGAGGAGATAATGCACCGGGTAGAGCTCGAACCCCGAATGTTCTGCGTTGCTGAGCGACCACGCCAGCGCCTGAGGATGGGACTCGCACGCCCGGATGGCGCCGGCCATCGTCTGTATGCGGTGGTTCGGGTCCACCAGGTCTTCGGCGATCTGCGCCGTGCCTTCCGTGAGCCACTGCGGGGCACCCTCAACGCCTCGGAAGCGCTGAAAGACATGCAGGACCTCATGTGCGAGCACAGCGCCGCAGGAGTATGGAGACGGGTAGCTGGGGCGGCCTCCCGACTCCTGCCAGAGAAGCACGCCGATGCCCAGGCTCGCCGCGGAGCCCGTTGTGGGCGCGTGCAAACCCAATACACTGAGGAATGACCTCGCGTCGTGGTTCGAGCGGAACAGGTAGATCCGTAGGGGCGGCAGCGACGCCGGACATGAAGCGGCGCCGTGGGCGAGCTTGGAAGCCTCCTGGTATGCGGCCGCTGCGTGCCGCACAACGTGATCCGCAAGCTCGGAGGCGCGGCTCACGAAGATCGTGTAGCCACTTGCCCCTTCGGATACCGAGACATACAGAGCCTTTTCGAACAACCGTTCCGCTGCGGTCACGCGCCGGTCAATCTCACTGACCGGCAGCCAGGACGCCGAGTGAGACTCACAGCCCAGGAATCTGGCCCTCTGGGCAGCCTGGCGGGCGTCATCTAGGGCGAGAGCGTGGTAGGCAGCGTGGGCGCGGAGGTAGGCCTGGTCACCCCGCAAGGAGGCCGTCGGCCCCCAGCCCAAGGATTCTGCGTAGGCCTGGGCGTACCGTCCCTGAGACATGAGAGAACCAACACGGGAGATCTCGGTGGACCAAGCAGCAGAGGCTACCAGGCCTCCGATAACGGCGGCCCAAGCTATGCAGGAGGGCCCGGTCCTCAAGGAGCCACGGCCCCTTGGTCTGGCGGCCCCGACGGCCTCCGGCGCTTCAGCACTCGGCGCTTGGGGTTCAGGATCACCAGACCGATGGTCTTCATGAGGACCAGCACATCGAGGCGCATCGATAGGTTGCTGATGTAGTAGAGATCATACTGCACCTTGGAGACCACATCGGTGACGGACTCGCTGTAGGACTGGCGAACCTGCGCCCAGCCTGTCAGGCCTGGTCTTACGAGGTGCCGCTGACTGTAGAGCGGTATCTCCGACTCGTAGCGCGCCACCAAGTGCGGCTGTTCCGGACGTGGCCCCACCAGGCTCATCTCTCCGCGGAGCACGAGGAGCAACTGAGGTAGCTCATCCAGGGAGATGGCACGCAGCACCCGCCCCACGCGGGTGATCCGAGGGTCGTCGGGCAGGGGTGGCGCGTCTTCCTCTATCTCGTCGTCCTCTGCGCCCGGTCGTGCTCGGTCCTGGCTGGCGACCATCGTGCGGAGTTTCACAAGGGTGAAGAGGCGCTGTCCATGGCCGACCCTTCGCTGGGTATAGAACACCGGGCCAGGGCTATCCAGCTTGGTGGCGATAGCGCATAGTAGGATGAGCACGACGGCTGGTGGCAAGAGCACCAGAGACACCAGCACATCGAGGACGCGCTTCACCTTGGTGGCGTAGAGGTTCGACTCTACCCAGCGCACGTTCGAGAGCCACTCATCGCGTCCCACGCAGAAGATGGCCGCCCTGCCCGTGGCATCCCCATAGGCATCCTCGAAGCGCGGAGTCCTGACACCGCGCCGAGCGTTGGCGAGCGCCCTCGCCACGCGTTCCGGGACCGCCTGCCCGTGGGCGAACACCACGTCGGTGACCGCGTACCTCTCAATGATGCTCTTGAGGTCATCGGGACGAAACACGGGTCCCAGTCGCTCCGCGTCGACGGGGGCGTCCGTCAGCGCGACGAGGCCGATGTAGCGCATGAGCGGATCCTCCGGACACCGCAGGGCCTCCCTCAGTTCCATGGTTCCTGGCGCGTCGCCAATCAAGAGCAGTCGCCGTTCGATGGCTCGCCGTGGCACCACCCGGTAGAGGAGAGCCCGGTGCACCGATGCGAGCACGGCAAAGATCTGGCTCGCGATCAGGCCCGCGTAGAGGACGTGGTCCGGTAGATTCGTGACGAGTTCTAGGAGCCCCACGCCGCCGACAGTGGCAGCGCCGGTCGCGAAGACGGCCCTCGGCCACGCGTAAGCGAAACGACGCCAATGGCGCGGCGAGTAGAGATCGAGCAAGCTAAGGCCAGCGAGCCAAGCAACAGCGAGCGCCACGCAGTCCCAATACCAGCTGGCGTGAGCGGTGAGGTCCGACGCATCGATGCCAGGGAGGAACCGAGTGGCAAGGTTGTAAGAGGCGTAGATCGCCGCTATGTCCAAGCACACAGCGAAGGTGCGGTAGGCGGCTCGAACTACCGAATCGCTGCGTCGCCGGACGCCATTAGAGGGACCGACGGGATCGCGGCCAGGCCGCTGCCGGCCCGACCTGTGCTTTGCCATCGACGCCTCCGGGGAGCAAAGTATCGATCACTGCATCTTCTTGCCCCCCTTACCAAGTCCTTGAATCGACGCCGTGCGTAACGCACACTGGGTCCCGATAGGCGGAGGAGGCTCGTCCAGTGCCGAGCTACAAGGCGACGATCACGGGGGCAGGGGTTGTCTGTGCGTCGGGGCACACGTTCTACGACCTGAGCCGCTCGGTAGTCGGGGAGACCAGCCATGTGGACTGGGTCACGCGGTTCGAGCCCCCAGAGGACGGCCCAGTAGTGGCCTGCGAGGTGGATGACTACGACCTGTCCACAGTGCTGGAGAGTAGGAAGAGCCGCCTCGATCCCGCCCAGTCGCACTTCATGGCCGCCTGCCGGTATGCGCTGGACGCGGCCGGCGCTCCACAGGCTCACATCGACGCCGACGCCATCGGCATCGCCTACGGCACAAGCTTCGGACCGACACGCAGTGTCGAGGAGTACTCGGAGCGTCTCGCCGAGAAGGGGGCGCGCTATGTGAACCCCATCGGCTTCACCAACGCCTACATCAACGCCGCGCCCAGCCTCGCCGCGATCGAATGGAGCATGAGGGGGCCCAACCATACGGTGTGCGCGGGGTGGGTGAGCGGCATGGCTGCCCTGGAGGCGGCCATGCTCTCGATCGCCACAGGCGCGGCGCGAGCAATGCTTGCCGGGGGCTCAGAGGCTCTGAGCGAGATGCTCTACCGCGGTCTCGCAGAGGCGGGTTACGTTTCGATGGCGGAGAGTCCAGAAGCGGTTGGGTCCCACGAGGGGCTTGTGCCGGGCGAGGGAGGCGGCGCGCTGTTCCTGGAGGCTCCAGAAGAGGCGGCGCGACGCGGCGCTGAGGGGATGGGGACGCTCTCTGCGGCAGTAACGCGCGTGGCAACGGATCCGTCGGCGGCCTACGAGTGGGCGATCTGCGAGGCGCTAGGCGGGACCAAGCCCAACCTCTACCTCTCCCCCGCGAACGGGTATGCGCCGCTCGTCGCGGCGGAGCGCGAGGCATTAGAGCGGCTGGGGTTGGCGACGTCCCTTCCGTGGCAGGTTCGGCTGGCGGACACCGTCGGGGAGCTCTTCGGCGCCGCCGCGCCCGTCGCCGTGGGCCTGGCGCTGCACCTACTCCAGCCAGGGGAGTCAGCGTTAGTGGGCGCTCTCGGGCCGCTCCATGCGGGCGCGGCCCTCGTCCAAAGAGGAGGCGCCATATGAGCGAGCAGCCGTCCGTGCTACTGGGCTACCTCCGCGCGATGTGGGTGATCCGGCACTTCGAGGAGGCGCTCGACGACCTCTTCGGGCGGAGCCTCATTCGAGGAACCTGCCACTTGTGCGTGGGCCAGGAAGCGGCCGCAGTAGGCGCATGTGCGGCTCTCCGCGCTGATGATCAGATCAACTCGACGCACCGCGGGCACGGCCACTTCCTCGCGAAGGGCGGAGACCCCAGGCGGGTGATGGCCGAGCTCTTCGGGCGAGCCACCGGCTACGCGGGCGGTCGCGGCGGCAGTCAGCACATGGCCGGATGGGACATAGGTTTCCTGGGCTCCAACGGCATAACGGGCGGCGGCATCCCAGTGGCTACGGGCGCAGCCCTGTCCGCGAAGCTGCAGAACACAGGGCGCGTGGTCGTCTCCTTCTTCGGTGACGGCGCCACGGCGCAGGGCGCCTTCCACGAGGCCCTGAACATGGGGTCGCTCTGGACGCTGCCCATCGTCTACTTCTGCGAAAACAACCTATATGCCATGTCAACGCCGCTGCGGAGCCATTCCGCCGTGTCATCCATTGCCGAACGCGCCGCGGCCTACGGCATGCCGGGCGTCGAGGTCGACGGGAATGATCTGTTGGCGGTGCGTGACGCTGTCGCCACGGCGGCAGCTCGGGCCAGGGGCGGGGAGGGCCCAACCCTCATCGATTGCCGGACCTACCGGTTCCTTGGTCACTCCAAGTCAGACAAGCGGGAGTATCGGACGGAGGAGGAGGAAGCCGCCGCTCGCCGTCGCGACCCGATCCTGCGCTTCCGCGCCCTACTCCTGGAGCAGGGCCACGCCTCGGAGAGTGAACTCGCTGCAGTCGAGGAGGACGCCAGGAACCTGATCTCGGAGGCAGTGGAGTTCGCCCAGGCCAGCCCCTTGCCCGAAGGCGATCCGAGTGCCAAGGTCTATGCACCGTAGGCCGGGCTTCGTCGAGGGGCAGCAGTGACCCCGAACGCAGTCGGTCAGGGCCTGTACTGCCATTCCGCCGCGCACGCTCCCTCGCTGGAGACCATGCACGGCCCCAGAGGACGGTCGGGCGTGCATGTCCGGCCGAAAGCTGGGCACTTGGGAGGCGCCAGGACGCCCCGCAGGATGTCCCCACACCGACAGGCAGGGTGGGGATCCGCGGGGATGCGCTGGATCCCGAGTCGGGATTCCACGTCGAACTCGGCGTAAGGAGCCCGAAGCCGCAGCCCGCTGTCCGGGATCTCTCCCAGACCTCTCCAGCGCGCATCGACGGGCTCGAATACCTCCAGGAGCACGGATAGGGCGCGCTGATTCCCATCAGGCCGCACGGCGCGAGCGTACTCGACATCCACGGTAGGCTTGCCGGCCTCGTGCTGGATCACTAGGCCGCGAACCGCCAGGAGGACATCGAGAGGCTCGAAGCCGGCAACCGCGCAGGCCACACCGTAGTCATCGGCGAGGAATCGATAGGCCTCAGAACCGATGATCGCGCTGACATGACCTGGACAGATGAACCCCTGCACACCGCACTCGCCTCCCGCCACCAGGGCCCTCATTGGCGCGGGCATCGTCTTGTGGGCAATCAGCAGCGCGAGGTTGGTGACCCCATCGTCAGCGGCAGCCCGCAGCGTCGCGGCCACTCCTGGCGCGGTCGTCTCGAAGCCGATGGCGACGAACACGACCAGTCGCTCCGGTTCCCGCCTCGCGGTCTCCAGCGCATCCATGGGCGACAGGACGATGCGCACATCACCTCCCTCAGCCCTGACCTCTGCCATGCTTCCGTTGGTGCCAGGCACCCGAACCAGGTCACCGAAGGTAGTCACCACGACCTCGGGTCGGCGGGCCAGGTCGATCGCCAGGTCGATCTCCTCCTGGGGCGCCACGCACACCGGGCAACCGGGGCCGGGGACGAGTTCGATCGTCGGGGGAAGCAGTTCACGGATGCCGTACCGGACGATGGTGTGGGAATGACTCCCGCATACCTCCATCAGCTTCAGAGGCTGTCGAGATAAGCGGGCGATGTCCTCGGCGATCGTGCGGCCCAGGCCCGCATCGCGCAGTGCGCTAGCGTCCATCATCGACGTCAGTCTCGCCAGTGCCTTCGGCCGCCAATGCTGCTCGGGCGGCCTCACGCACGAAGGCTAGCGTCTCCAGCGCCTCGCCTTCGTCCAGACGCTCTATGGCGAAGCCGGCATGTACCAGAACCCACTCGCCAGGCACGGGCTCCTCAAGCAGGTCCAACCGCACCTTCATCCGTGACTCGCCGATCTCCACCTCACCCCAGAGGTCCTCGACCGTTACGAGACGGCACGGGATCGCGATACACATGGCTCTACTCCTCACCCTAGCCTGTTAGGGAAGCCCGGATCCACGATGCGGCCACAGCCTGGCCCAGCGCTAGCCCGCCGTCCCCTGGCGGAGACTGAGTTGGCCAGAGGGGAGTCAGTCCCTCTCGCTTGAGACCTTCGCTGACGCCTGCCAGCATCCGCGCATTCTGGAAGGCGCCGCCCGAGATCACAACTGTTCCCAGCCGGTGCGTGGCGCAGAGGCGCTTGGCCGCGCCGACGAGAGCCTCGGCGAATGAGCGGTGGAAGGCTCCGGCGAGGCTCGCGATCGAGTGACCTCCTTCCAGGCCGCGCAGCAGCCCCACTAGCGCTGGTTGGGGATCGAGGACCAGTGGATCGCCGTCCCTTATGCTCCACTGCAGTGGGTAGTCCGAGTCCTCCGCAGACATCTCCAGGCGCATCGGCGCCTGCCCCTCATAGGCGTTCCCATCAGCTACACCCAAGAGGCATGCGACGGCGTCGAACAGCCGGCCCGCGCTGGAGGCAATCGGGGAGTTGATCCCCGCCGTCATGGCTGCAAGAAGCACCGGCCACGTCACGAGCCTGTTCCGCAGATGCTCGGGCAGAGCGTCCTCGTCCAGATCCCCCAGGGTATAGTTGAGCCAGGCGAAGCACGGCCTCCAGGCCTCACGGGCCGCCATGTCGCCTCCAGGAAGTCGGATCGTCTGCAGATGGCCAAGCCGCCGCCAACGGGGGCCGTCCACGAGGAGTAGCTCGCAACCCCACACGGCGCCATCGATGCCTAGCCCGGTGCCATCGGCAATGATCGCTACGACGGGCTCGCGGACGCCGTGCTCCGCAACCACCGCCGCCGCGTGGGCATAGTGATGCTGAACTCGGATCAGGGGCAGGCCCTTGGCTGTCGCGTAACCCTCCGCCCAGCGGGTCGAGAGGTAATCCGGGTGCAGGTCGCAGGCGAGGGCCACGGGTTCGGTCTCCACCAGCTCCTGGAGGTGCTGGACCTGTTGCTCGAAGTAGCCTAGGACGCGCTCGTCGTCCAAATCGCCGATGTGCTGACTCGCGTATGCGTCCTGTCCTCGGGTGAGGCAGAAGGTGTTCTTCAGATCCCCGCCCACCGCCAGGATGGGTTCCACGGAATCCGGCAGAGCGATGGGGTAGGGCACGTAACCGCGAGAGCGGCGCAGGAAGATAGGACCCGATGGAGTCCACCGGATGACCGAATCGTCGCACCCGGTCACGATCTCGCGGTCATGAAGCAGGAAGCCGTCAGCAACGGAACCTAACCGCGCGATGGCTTCGCCGTTGTCGGTGCAGATAGGCTCATCGGCCAGGTTGCCGCTGGTCATGATCAACGCGTCGGTGATCAGCCCGTTGAAGAGCAGCACATGCACAGGGGCATACGGCAGGAGGACGCCGATGGAGTCAGTGTCCGGCGCTACCCCGGGCGCGAGACCGTTGCCCCGTCGCGGCAGCAGCACAATCGGCGCCTGCGGGCCACTGAGGAGCCGCGCGGCATCCTCGGGTATGTGGGCATAGCGGCGGGCCGCGGCCAGGCTAGCGAACATGGCCGCAAGGGGTTTGAGCTCGCGTCCCTTGCGCCGCCTGAGGCGAGCGACCGCTGGGGCTGAGTGGGCGTCACATGCCAGGTGGAAGCCGCCGATGCCCTTGATGGCGACGATGCGCCCCCCGTCTAGCTCTGCGCGAGCGGCCCCCAGCGGGTCGTCACACGGTCCTGGATGATAGGAGAGGCGCGGTCCACACTCCACACAGGCGACGGGTTGGGCATGGAAGCGGCGGTCCGCGACGTTCTCATACTCCGCCTGGCATCGAGCGCACATGGGGAAGGGCGACATCGAGGTGCGGGGGCGGTCGTAGGGGACCCCGTTCACGATCGTGAAGCGAGGCCCGCAATTCGTGCAGTTGATGAACGGGTGCCCGTGGCGTCGGTCGAGTGGGTCGAGCATCTCCGCCAGGCAGTCGGCGCAGACTGCGATGTCAGGAGAGACACGGATCACCCCTTGCGCCGTGCGCTCGCTGGGCACGATGGCGAAGCCGCTGCGGTCCTCAACGGGGGCGGCGATGGCGCTCACGGAGTCGACTCGGGACGCGGGAGGCGCTTGCGCCGCCAGGTCCCGGACGAAGGCCTCCACCTTGGCCTCGGGGCCCTGAACCAGGATGCTCACCCCGCCGGTGTGATTGCTCACTTCGCCGGCCAGACCCATTCGAGTCGCCAGCCGATAGACGAAGGGACGGAAGCCAACGCCTTGGACGATCCCCTGGACCTCGATTCGCCGCGCTACCAACCCCGCAACGGCCTTCCCTACGGATTGGGGCCGCGCTCGCAGCACAGACGCGGCAACCAGTCTTCGTCGAAGTGCTGACGGCGATCCAGGAGTAGGCTGTGTAGCTCACGGGAGAGCAGCAGTACCCTGCCGTCGTTCCCGCCGCAGTACAGACCGAACGCCCGCTCAGAGGAGTCCGCCTCCTCCAGGAGGTGGTTCACGATTCCAACCAGCCGACACTGAGAGACGAGCCACACATCCTGGCTCGCATTGTCCGGGATGTCATAGATCGGAGCGGCCACTCCATCGAGGAGGACGCGGTAGCCGGTGTCGGAGAGTTCGTCCTCGATGGACTCCAGTCGAACGCCCTCGGCGTGGAGCACTGGGAGCATAGCGCGGAGGGTTCTGCCGACTCCTCCGTCGGCTAGGTCCTCCGCATCAGCCGGGTAGCCGCGCCGATCGAGAGAGATGCCATCCTCGTCCCACAGCGTGTCAAGGTAGCCATCGTAGGCGCTCTCGATGAGCTGGCACCGAGCTTCCGCTCGGCGCTCCTCGGGTGTGAACCTCAAATACCCATGGGCGCAGAGCTCGTCCACAAGCGACTCGACCGACCGAAGCCGGGCATAGCGACGCTGGCCGAAAAGGTCACGCAAGCGGGGCATGCAGTCCATAGGCTCCGGTTCCCTACCGCGAGGCGGCAGCGCCCAAGCGCTGCCGCCTCTACCTAGCTTGCCTGGTTCCAGCCCCCGTGGCTACACCTGAAACGGCAATGCCTCCGTGCTGTTGTGCGCCCGATCTAACACGGATACCCAGACATGCTCACCGCCGTCATGGGGGAGCCAACCGTCGATGTACGGGTCGTCCAGACCCCTCGGACGCGCGCGCTGCGCGCGGTCGATCGAGACCATGAGCACACAGTCACTGCTCACACGTTTACACTGCTCCGCGAACTCATGGAGCATCATATCCTCAAGAGACCAGCTCACGATAACCAGGTCAGGTCTGTAGCCCTGCAGGATGTGAAGTGCGCCGTAGCCGGACTGGGCGCATCGAACCTCGCAACCAAGAGAGGCGAGGCGCTCTGCGGCTCGGCGCGTTCGGGTAGGGCAGTTATCCACGACGACAACCTTCGCGCCCATCTGCAGCCCTCCAGTCCACGTCCCTCTCTGGGCCTCACGTGGTGCAGCTGCGGCGAACGGAAGAGAAGCCCTCTCGTGTTCACTCCCTCCCCGACCGCCTGCCCCCGTAAGCGAGTCGTCGGGTTCGATCTTCCGGCATGGCCTGGCAGCCACAGCCGAAGGCTCAGGACGAGGCTCTCTGGGCTAGACGGCCTACGGAGCCTCTGGGACGAATGCGCAGCGGGTGAGCCGAATCACCCTGCCGATCCCGCGTCACCCACAACATTATGATACCCCAGAGATGTGCGCGTTTCAAGGAGCCGCTCCGCCAGGCGCCGGGGTAGCGCTCTGCAGCCGAGTATCGTAGATGACGAGCGACGACCCAGGCACGACATCGGCAAGCTTGCCCTGCAGTACCCGAACCTCGGACTCCGTAGCCTGGAGCCCGGACGATTCGAGCATCTCGGTGCGCTTGAGTTGCCTCTCGGTCGCTCCGAAATCGACCTGAATGTCCACGCTGAGCGCTTCGAGCCCCTGATTGAGGAGCAGTAAAGCGACGATGTTCTCCACGGGCTCGCGGACAACGAGCCCCGACAGGGCTGCGCCCTCGGGCAAGGCCAGTGTCGCGGCCACGGGGCCCGCGCGCGCGGCGCGGAACAGCGGCGTTACCACAGAGGCGGGCGGCGTCAACGAGTGGGCCAGCATGGGGATGCGGATGCCGGCACGCGCGGCGGCGAACAGCACCGCGAACGCGTCGAGGTGGTTGCGCGGGGAGCCCAGATAGGGAGCCGCGTCGGGATGATCGGTGGTCACGTCAACGACACACAGTTCCACGCCTGACAGAGCCCGGCTCTCCAGGTCCGCTGGCGCGAGCGCCAGATCCCTCCTCGGTATGGTGACATCCGATGCCAGCAAGCTGCCTCGGGCAAGGAAGACCTCCCTCAACGACTCCGTCCACAGGCTGCCTGCCGACTCGAAGGGACCGGCCAGCGGCACATCGGCGGGGAGGATGGGAGCCAACTCCTCAATACAGTCCCGATAGTGCATCAGATCGAGATGCTGAAGGGCATCCGGCCGTGTCGCCGGGCTCACGTACCAGCGGATCTCGGCGCCCTCTCCCCTCGTATCTAGCTCCTGGCGGACAGCGTCGACCAGGAATCGGAGAGCCGCGGCGGCGCGCAGCGGGTCGGTGTAATGGCTTGCATCGCCCCCGGAGGGTACCAGGATCACGTGCCGCTCCCCTGGGGCCATCTTGGAGATGGCCGTGACCATCGGACCGAGCGCCGCGAGATCCGGCGGGCCACTCGTGGAAAGGATGCTCCAAGGGACGAGAGCACGGAGCACCCTGGGGGTGGCCATCCGAACGCGACCAGCCTCCATACCGGCAGCGTCAACAGAGAGGCCCAGGCCGAGCCACCGGCCGGGCACGCTCGGCCCCTCGGTGAGGACCACAGGCCCAGCGCCCTCCCACACAGGGGGGGCCGGCGATTCGCGCAGCTCCGCGGCCGGCGACTGAAAGACGGCCTCGGTGTCCCCGTGGGTGACCAGAACGACGGACGCCCGCCGAGTCCCTTCCGGTACCAGTGTCCTTGCGACGAGGCGCAGAGGGATGTGCGGCATGGCCAGAATGTCGCTCGTGCGGGTGCCCAGGCGGCGCTCGTGCGCGTCGGAGAACTGAAGCGAGATCCACGCGCCGCGGCCGGAGGCAAGTCGGACCAGTTCAACGTCGCAGGACCACTCCAGGAGCCGGCTCCGTCCCAGCCCTCGGACATCCACGTCCTGAGACACAAGAAGGAAGCCGCCTCCGGAGCGGACGTGCAACACGCCACCCTCGGCCTCCACTCGTGCCGAGTCCGACGCTATCCAGGCGGGTTCCGGGCTGGATAGCGTCTCGAAGGTGGGATCGAGCAAAAGCTCGTCTGCCGCTGCCACCGAGGGGCCTAGGCAGGCAAGACCCAGAACAATCCAGAATAGGCCTCGTGTGCGGTTCGTAGGAGGGTCTCCTGTCCTCAGGCGGGCTCTCTGTCCCCCGCCACACTCGCCAGTATCTACCGAGACGCAGCGCGGTGTCGATGGTTTCGCCCGCCACTGCGGCTGACGCTCTGAGAGGACAACTATCCATGGCAGGCAGCCATCTCAAGTTCGACTTCACCAATTGCATGAGCTTCCGAATCGGTATGAGGAACGGCATCACGGAGGACGACCTCAACGCCGTCATGCTCCGCGCCCCCTATCCCCAAGTGCTTGAGGCAACCAGCGCCGAGGACGGCCTGCCAGGGTTTCTCCAAGCCTTGGATCCCGATGTCATCCAGCTCGATGCCATCAAGGCGGCATGGGCTAGCTTCGAGACGAGCTTCCCTGGCGAGATCAAGGATCTGCTCGTGCTCGGCATTGGCGGGTCCGCCCTGTGTACGCTGACGTTCCAGGCCGCGCTCCTGCATCCGTACGCGAACTCCCTCCCCGAGGGGCACCCGAAGCGCCCGAAGGTGAGGGTGCACGTCATCGACAACTCGGATCCCTGGCAGTTGGAGGGAGTCTTGGACCTGCTCTCACCCGAGGCCACCGGGGTGTTCGTGGTCTCGAAGAGTGGTACCACTGCGGAGACCCACTGCGCCTTCGGTCGTGTGCAGGAGTGGATGAAGGCCGCAGGCTGCGAGTGGACGAGCCGCACCGCCATCTGCACGGACTTCCCGACCGAACGCAAGACGAGCCCACTTTGGACGCTCGCGGAGGAGGAGAACCTCTGCAAGGTAGGCATGCCCCCCCAGGTGGGCGGCCGTTTCTCCGCGTTCACAGGCGTCGGGCTCTTTCCTGCTCTCGGAATGGGTCTGGACATCGACGCCCTGCTCGACGGGGCGCGGCGCATGGCCGAACGTTGCCGGTCCGCAGAGGGAATCATGGCCAACCCCTCGTACTTGATGGCGGCGATCCAGCACACCTACTCTATGAGCCGCAAGCCCGACCGGCGGCGGAACATCCTCGTCCTGATGCCGTACTCCTATCGGCTACGACTCGTCGCGGACTGGTTCGCTCAGCTATGGGCCGAGAGCCTCGGCAAGCGGCGCGCCCTCGATGGTTCGAAGATCAACGCGGGCCAGACTCCCGTGAAGGCGCTCGGCGCCACCGATCAGCACAGCCAGCTACAGCTCTACCAGGACGGCCCACATGACAAGGTCGTGGTCTTCATCAGAGTCCTCGATCACGGCGCTGTCTGTCCGGTGCCCTCCCTGGATCTCCCTGCCGTCAGCCACCTGGGAGACACGGACCTCGGGGCGCTGCTCGATGCCGAGTACCGCGCCACGGCCTTCGCCCTCGCCGAGGCGAGTCGCCCGAACATCACCATAGAGGTCGACCAGGTCAACGAAGAGTCCGTGGGCGAGCTGCTGATGTACTTTATGCTCACGACGGCCATCACCGGAGAGCTGTTCGGGATCAACACCTACGACCAGCCAGGCGTCGAGTCGAGCAAGCGCGCCACCCACGCCCTATTCGGTCGCCCAGGCAAGGAGTTCGATGAGGTCCGTGATGCCATGGAGGCGGCCGAGGCCGGACGCAAGCTGGTCGTATAGAGCACGCGCGAACACCCACGCTTGGCTCCCTGTGCCGGCCTATGGGGATCTGTCCAAGCCAGGAATGGAGAGGTTGACCAGATGTGTAGGAACGCGTTGTTGGCTCTTGCTGCCGTCGGTGTGGCCTTCGCTGACGTGGCTGCAGGGCAGCCCGCCGCTGACATCGACAGCCGGAGGGAACTCTTCGTCGATAGCTTCCTCGTGGAATCACTTGAGGGCGACGTAACGCGCCAACTGCACCATCCCATTCCACGCGAGATCGTTCACGAGTACACGGCGCCATGGGAGGGCCCCACGAGCGCCTATATGACGATCCTTCGCGATGGTGACCTTGTCCGCTTGTATCTCCGCGGCTCGGGCCATGAGGGCGGCGGGGAGGTGACCTGCATGGCCGAGTCCACGGACGGGATACACTTCACGCGACCTGAGTTGGGCCTCTTCGAGTTCGGTGGGAGCACGGCGAACTCCATCGTGTGGTTAGGGGAGGGCACTCACAACTTCACGCCCTTCGTCGACACCAACCCCGATTGCCAGCCTGAGGAGCGCTATAAGGCCATTGCGGGACGCCCCCCCTTGGCCCTGGCCTCGCCAGACGGCATCCACTGGCGCAAGCTGGCCGAGGACCCTGTCATCACCGAGGGCGCCTTCGATTCCCAGAACCTGGCCTTCTACGACACAGAGCGCGGGTACTACGTTTGCTTCCTCCGTGACTTTGCCGACGGCGTCAGGACCATCAGGACCTGCACGTCTCCGGACTTCGTCCACTGGACCGAGCCGGAGTGGCTCGATTACGGAGACGCGCCCCTGGAGCATCTCTACACGAACGCGGCCGTGCCATACTTCCGCGCCCCCCACATCTACCTAGCCTTTCCCAATCGGTATGTCCCTGAGAGGACCAAGATCCCTGAGCATGGCGAGCGCGGTGTCTGCGACGGGGTGCTCATGTCAAGCCGTGACGGCGTCCATTGGGAGCGGTGGGAGGAGGCGTTCCTACGCCCTGGACCGGATCCTCTGAACTGGACCGATCGGAACCAGCACATCGCGTACGGGATCCTGCCCCTCTCCGAGACGGAGCTGTCCATCTACTGGACGGAGAACTACCGGCACGACACGGCGCGCCTGCGACGTGGGACCCTGCGGACCGATGGGTTCGTGTCACTTCACGGCGGCGCAGAAGGGGGCACGGCCCTCACTCGACCGCTGATCGTAGGAGGGAGCCGGCTGGAGGTGAACTACGCGACTTCGGCGGTTGGCTCCATACGGTTCGAGGTGCTGGGGTCTGAGGAAGGCGCGCCACTCGCAATCAGCGAGGAGCTCTTCGGCGACGAGATCACCCGCGTGGTCGAGTGGGTCGAGGGCGCCGAGCTGTCGCTGCCCGAGGAGGGGCCCATCCGCCTGCGGATTCACCTGCGGGACGCCGACCTCTACTCCCTGCGGTTCCTGGAGTAGCCAGTCCGAGGGAGACATAGCCTCGGAGCCGGTGGCCATCGAGGGCTTCCACGGATAGAGGTCACTCCGTCACGAGGACTCCACTTACCGGCGCGAAGTAGTGGACGATCGTCCAGAACATGAGCACGCAGGCATTGCCGCAGATAAGGCCAAGGGCGGCCGGACGGACGCGGTTGTGTGTGCTGATGCCGCCGTACTTGAGCAAAGCCGACTTGACGCACCAGCCGATGAAGATCGAGAAACCGTAACGATCCATCATGAACTGCGGGCCCAGCGCCGCTCCATAGGCGAAGGCGAGCAAGGGGAAGCGATGGTAGTGGGTCCGCAGCAGATGCAGACCTGTGACGATCAGGGCTCCGTGGGCCATGGCTTCATACGCCTCACGCTTATAGGGTACGAGCACGGTGCTCAGACTGTGGATCTGGGCAGCCAAGTCGTCGCCCACGCTGGAAGGCCACCAGCCGAGGTCATAGACGCCCTGGTTATAGATCGCGTGGATCGAAGCGGGGTGCGCCGCGAGGATCGCTGCCAGGAGGGCAACGACCATGAGCCACAGGCCGGAGCTGTCCTTGAGTTGACTCAGATCGCTAATCTTGAACCCCTGAAGGACATTCGCCACCGTCGCGGAGGCGGAATCCTGAATCTTCCACCCGAGGTAGCACAGGCCCGTGGTCGACTGTTGGTCCAGGGGGCTGAACGTGCCCCAAAGCTTGGCAGTGATCTCCTGAGGCGGGAACATGGGGGTCCAGACGGCGAAGAGGCCCATCTCGGCTACCAGGCGGCACGCCACGATCAGGCCGATGACATACAGCCCAACGGTCACGAGCACCGGTCCCGCACCCACACCGGCGGCCCTGCCCCAGGCGACGATGACGACTAGGCAGACCACGATCCCCCACATGGCGGCCGCGGGCTTCATCGGGTGGCGATCATGGGGGCTCTCTGGGTCTGTGTCGGGATCCTGACGCAGACCGATCATCCCCCGGATGCCCTGCATCAGCGTCTTGCGGCTTCCCCAGAGGCAGAGGCCTGCCAGTACCGCGTACGCGCCAATGCCCTGCTGGGTGAGGTACTGCGGGTGATCCATCAGGCCACGCATGTCCCGGTAGACGTAGATGAGGCGCCGGAACAGCCAGAAGAACCAGAGGCTGAAGCCAACGGATGTGGGGATGACCGATGCTCTCGAAGTAGATGTGAAGCGGCAGATAGTCGAGATTCGACCAGGGCGCCGCCCCGAACACGACTCCGATGTCCTTGTAGAGGTTCACACCGCGGATGTCCGGGTTGTGAAAGCTCAGTGCCTTCTGGGTGTAGACGGCCACCGGGAGCACGAACGCCGCCCAAAAGAGCCTGCTCCGTAGCAGCTCCGGGACCGCATCGGCGCCTGTCCGGTAGCTTGCGAGCTCCACCGGTACGCGAGCCAGAGGATAGGTCAGCCGCTCCTGATCCCAGCGTCGGCGAAAGAGCGACGCGAGGCAGATCTGAAGCCCCAGCAGGGCCAGAATGTAGGGAGTCCAGCAAGCGAGTGGCCGAACCCACGCCTGCCAAGGGATGCTCTCGCCCCATGGCAGCCCGTGGAAGGCCCACGCGATAACCGGCCCCTCCGGGTCCATAGACGGCACGAGCCACGGCTTGAGGTAGGGTATGACCTCGGTGGCGTAGTCATTGCCCTGCCCATATGCGTAGTACTGGGAGCCGATCATCCCCAGGTACAGGTAGGTCACGAGTTGCTGTCCGGGGATGCCCGCCATCACGAGGATGGCCATGTAGATGAAGGCGATCTGGCCCGAAGAGAGGGCCCTGCGACGCACGATCACCATGCTGAGCGCGTTCACCGCGATGAGTACGAAGACGATGAACACGCCGACTCGAGGGAGATGTCCGAGCCCTACGAGGTCGTAGTTGATCAGGGCGGAGACGGCGCCGCCCGCCGCTACGGCGACAGAGAGGACGACTGCTACTAACGCGGTGGAGGGACGCAGGCCCACGAGCGACGCCTCATGCGTCTGTGGCCCCGCGACGGCTTCGCGAGCCTCCTGATCACTGACTGGCGGGTGGGCATCATCCATGGGCCGGCCAACAACTCCGGCCACTTGGTTCACACCTCAGCCAGTGCAGCCCTTCCGGCCGAACTCACTCGCCAGTGAGCTCGCCTGCCCTGATCCTCTGGGCCGTTCTGCGCAGCCGCTCCACAACGCGTTCCCTGCCAACCGTGTAGAGACACTCGAAGAGCCCAGGGCCTTTCTGGCTGCCCGTAACTGCCATGCGCGCCGCATGGATGGCATTGCCTGTGTGGAACCCTCCGCCCTCCGTGGCGGTGCGGAATGCCTCCTCGATCGCCTCCAGGTTCCACTCCGTCGTTGCCTCTAGGGCCGTCGCTACGGCCTCCAGCGCCGTCGGGGTCTCTTCGTGCTTGAGGAGACGCTTGGACACACCTTGTGGGTCGAGCGGGAAGTCATCCCTCAGAAGGTAGACCGAGCTCTCGGCCAGGTTCTGTAGGTTCCAGGCCCGCGTCTTGAGCAGGTCCACGGCTGACCACATGGCGGTCCGCTGGTCGCTCGTCGGTGGATCTGCGCATAGCCCCAACGCGGCGAAGAAGGGGATCGACATCTCGAGCAGCTCATCCGTTGCAGCCACGCGCAGGTGCTCGGCTCCCACTGACTCGAGCTTCCTGACATCGAAAACCGAGGGCGATGGGCTGACACGCTCGAGTGTGAATGCCTCCACAAGGTCGTCGCGCGTGAAGAACTCACGCTCGGTGCCTGAGGACCAACCCAGCAGCGCCAGGTAGTTCATGACCGCGCTGGGGAGGATGCCATCATCGCGATAGGACAGGATGGAGCGGACCCCTGGGTCACGCTTGGAGAGCTTCTTGCGCTGAGTGTTCAGGACCACGGGAACGTGGCAGAAGCGTGGGAGGTCATAGCCCATGGCCTGATAGAGGAGAATCTGGCGGGGAGTGTTCGAGAGGTGCTCCTCTGCCCGGATGACGTGAGAGATCCGCATGGCCGTGTCATCGACGACACAGGCCCAGTTGTAGACGGGGAAGCCGTCACCCTTGACGATGACGAAGTCATCGAGGTCATCCGACCGGAAGGCGACGTCGCCGCGCACGATATCATGAACGATGAGATCCTGACCGGGCTCCGTGCGGAACCGGACGACGTGCCGCTCACCAGCCTCGACCCGCCTGCGGGCCTCGGCGACGGGATAGTCGCGGTAACGGCCATCATACTTGGGTGCTGCCACGCCACGGGCGCGCTGCTCCTCGCGCATGGCCTCGACCTCTTCGGGCGTCGCAAAGCAGTAGTAAGCCTTGCCCTCCTCCAATAGCCGCTCCGTAGCCTCACGGTAGATGGGCAGCCTCTCCGACTGGAGGTAGGGTCCGTACTCGCCGCCGACCACTGGCCCCTCGTCCCAGTCCATGCCCAGCCAGCGCATGCTGTCGAGGAGGTTCTCGGTGGCCTCCGGGGTGTTCCGCGCCCGGTCCGTGTCCTCTATGCGCAGAACGAAAGTACCGCCCGTGTGGCGCGCGAAGAGCCACGTGAATAGGGCCGTGCGGGCGTTTCCAGGGTGCCAATAGCCCGTGGGGGACGGCGCGAAACGAACTCGCACCGCGCTCGATGCGCTCATGTGGGATCTGTCCTCTCAGCCCCGGTGGGTCTCGGAAAGCCTACTCGGCTCTCATGGCCTTCTTCTTCGCCTTGCGTCGGCCCTGGTCGAGTTTGCGCGGGTCGTACACCCACACATCCTTGTCCCTCGGGCGCGGTGTGAAGCAGTGGTACAGGGACAAGACGGATGCGATGAGCCGGCGACGGCTGCGCCGCGCGATGTTAGCCTCAGCGACCAGCCGCTCGAATGTCAGACCGTTGGGGTGGGACTCCAGGATCTGGCTGATGATCGCGAAAAGCGACATCTGCTTCTCCCGCGCCTCCTGGCGCAGGGCCATCAGTTCGCCGATCCGGCTCGGGCTAAGCCGCATCTCGTCGTCGATCTCCCCATCGTAGCGAAGGCGGTACTCGCCGGAGATGGCGGTGGGTTCCACGATGAGTACTGCGCCCGATGGCGGGCAATGCTCCTTGTAGAACTCACCGAGTCCAAACACGAGCCCCAGGTTGAAGTTCGCCCACACCGGATACTCACCGCCGCCCTCGTAGTGGAACAAGCACTCCACGAGACCGGCGACGCCGCCATAGAAGTCTCCATCAATGCGGCGGACCTTGAGCGTTCCCGCCTCAGTGTGGTGGTAGGGTACCGCCCAGGAGACGAAACTCGGTCGAGGCGCGGTGCGGGGGTCAATGTTGACCTCGTCCTCGCCACAGACATCCTCGCGCCTCGGGTCTCGAACTAGGGCGACCAGGTTCCCCTCGAGCCCCGAGTCCTCGAGTTCGATGTCCACGGGCTCGCCCTGGTGCGATAGAACGCGGACAACCGTGACCATGAGCGGGTCAGGCACCTCGTTGAACCGGCCCTCGGGCCGGTTCAACGGCCCGATCCAGCGGCCGCGGCCGCACATCGCGATCTCGCCCTGCTGGTGGAGCGCACTGTCGAAGCGCTCTGCCACGAGGGAGAAGCCCGCCTCGTCGGGCTGAACTTCGAGGATAGCCTCGGTCAACTCCTCAATAGGCACCGATGAGGGGGCGTTCTTGACGTACTGGATCGCCTGAGCGATCTCGTCCGGGCCAACGGAGACCTCCTCCAGGATGGCCTCTACGTCCGTATCGTCATCCAGAGCCTCATCCTCGGCGCCCTCCGACGCCGCGGCAATCGCTTCAGCGAACAGAGCCCGGGCCTCGGCGGGGAAGAGCCAGTGGTTGGAGGCCATATACACCCGCGAAGAGCCAGCCAGGGCGGCGAAGTCCGCCTTGGGGTCAAACTGCCCGGCGGTCAGCCTCCAGCGTGCCAGAAGCACGAGCTTGGCCGTGACGCCGGCCCCGAAGTACTCGAATGCGCGAAGCGCCACATCTTCGACGTTGTCCGCGCGAATCTCTTCGAGGTTATCCAGAATCGCTTCCGCGTGCTCTGGGGTATCGAAGAAGTTATCCCAGGTGACGTCGTCCACATCGTCGGAATCCGCTCTGAGAAGCCAAGCGGCGAGCCCGACCTTGCCATCACGAACGTAGTAGACATCGCTTCTGTTGACGAGCCGCTCGACTACCTCGCGCGTCTCCTTCGGGCCTTGTTGCAGGGCCAGGGAGACCTGGTGGGCCAGAGCATCAAGCGGCATGGGTCGCATCGCGCAACTCAGACAGGCACGAAGGCACCCGTCGAGGCTGCCACCCAGAGCTCTCCAGGCCAGATCCCAGCGGCGGCGCCCCTCCTGAACGAAGAGCACTGGCGTATCATCCGACGGGGTGGCGCCACCCTCCAGGATGTTGCTCACCATGCTCACACTGACGGACAGCCCCGACTTCCGCAACTGCTCCACGATCTCCGGCAGGCGTGCCGCCTCATCGTAGCCCGCTATCGCCGACTGAACCTCGTCGACGAGAAGGGACCACGCGTACTCGTCAATCAGCTCCTGTGAGAGCTCCAGCACGCAACCTCACTCCCCATTCCTGACCGTAGATGACGGGCACACACAACAGCCGACGCCTCTGCGGCCCCGGCTCTCATGCGTACGACAAGTGCTCTGCGCCGCGGTTTCGCCACAGCGCACAACCGTGACGAACGGCGAGTCCCAAAAGCAAACGGGCGCCTAGCGCCCGTCCGGTTCGCGCAATTCCGTTGGGACACCAGCTCCGAGGGAGGAACCGTGCCCGGCCCGAACGATGTGGCGCCGCTCGGGATCGGCACCAACAGTCTACAGGAAAACCCCCTGGGACGCGAGACGCAGGCGCGCTTTGACACTCTGCACGCGCGGCCCATACAATCCCCGGGCTTGATCAGCGCCCGAAGCTCGGAGGTATCCGATTGACCTCCCTATTCAGCAGCCCCGGCCGATGGCTCAAGGGCAACCTTCACACCCACACGACCAACTCAGATGGCCACCTCACCCCGGCGGAGATCGGCCGGGTATACAGAGACGCGGGGTATGACTTCCTCGCCATCACTGACCATGGCCGCTTCACTGACCCCGGACCGGTGCAGGATGCGGGTCTGGTGGCGATCCCCGGTATGGAGTGCCACGCCGGGACGAACGCTGCCGGGGAACTGCATCATGTCGTAGCGCTCGGCATCTCAGAGGCGGTCCGAGTCGAACCAGAACATGGCCTCCAAGGCCTGATCGACGCGATCCGTGAAGCCAATGGGCACGCCGTATTGGCCCATCCGTACTGGCACGGCTGCACCTCAGCCGACCTACTGGAGGCCGATGGCTGGTTCGCCCTCGAAGTCTACAATCAGGTCTGCCAAGCGTTCATCGCGCGCGGTGAGTCGTCGGAGACCTGGGATCAGGTCCTTGGGGCTGGCCGCCAGGTCTGGGGGCTGGCCGTCGATGATTGCCACCACGCAGGGCCTGACATCTTTGGGGGATGGGTATGGGTGAAGACGGACGAGCCCACGGCGCCTGGGATCATGCAGTCGCTCCTCAGTGGCCGGTTCTACGCGTCCTCGGGGCCTAAGATTCTGTCCGTGGAGCGCGATGGGGATCGTGTTCGGGTGCGCTGTTCGCCCGCGCAGACTATCGCCCTGATCGGGAAGGGCTCCTCCGGCCATGCTTGCCACGCGCCCGTGGGCGAGCTGATCGAGGAAGCGGAGCTCGACTGGGGCCGTGCCAGGGACTATGTCCGGCTCGTGGTCCGCGATGAAAGGGGTCGCGGCGCATGGTGCAACCCGGAGTTCGTGTAGCCGCGGCAAGTGTCGGCTATCTTCCCGCGGCGGAGCACCGAGGGGGCTGCGGCAAGTGCTGAGGCGGCGATTCGCCGCGTGGCTGTGGTGCGCCCTGACGGTTGCCGTGGGGTCGGGAGCGATGGGCGTCTCTGCGGCTCAGCCGTCCGACGCATCGGAGGGCCGGCGGGTAACGGTGGTCTTCGTCGATCGCCTCACCGTCCTTGCGCCTAACGGTCGTCGCGGAGTTTCGACCCACGTTGCGCGTGTGTTCGAGGAGACTACGGGAGCGGATCTGGGGGCCGACCGGGCCGTCTGGGAGGCCTGGCTCGGCACAGCCGCGGGTCGCGCCGCCGCGCGCGGGGAGAGGTAGTGGCAACGTGCGATGCATGACCGTTGGGGAGATCAACGTCGACGTCGTCCTGTCCGGCATGAGCGCCTTGCCGGAGCTAGGGCAGGAGGTCCTCTGCGAGCGGGTCGAGACCGTGATGGGCTCCGCCTCCTGCATCTTCGCCTGCCGTATGGCGGGTCTGGACGAGGAGTCCGCCATCTGCGGGCTTGTGGGCGAGGATCAGCACGCCCGGGTATGCCTCGAGAGCCTGACGGCGGCGGGAGTGGATACCTCCCGGGTGGTGCGTGACCCCGCAGTCTCGACAGGGGCCACCTACATCATGAGCCTCCCGGAGGACCGCGCTATGGTCACCCACCTCGGCGCGATAGCCCAGTTGACCCTGAGTCATGTGCCGGAGGGGCTTTTCGATGGGGTAGACCACCTCCATGTTACCTCGCCCTTCCTGCAACTCGGGCTCCGCCCGGACCTCCCAGACCTCATGCGGAGAGCCCGAGCGGCGGGGGCAACGGTCTCCTTCGATGCGCAGTGGGACCCGGAGGAGAAGTGGGCAGACACCCCGGAGCTGGCCGCGCTCGCCGACGTCCTCCTCCCCAACGAGGTGGAGGCCCGACGAATGACGGGTGAGAGGGACCTCGACCGCGCGCTGGAGCGGCTCCTGGAGTGGGGCGCCGGCTGTGTTGTCATCAAAGCGGGCGACCAGGGCGCAATGGCCGGACGAGGGGCGGAACGGGCGTGCCATCCGGCCTTCCCCATCACGCCGGTGGACACCACGGGGGCTGGGGACACCTTTGACGCCGCCTTCGTGAAGGCGTTCCTGGCCGATCGGCTCAACCTCGAGGATAGCCTGGCTTTCGCCTGTGCGGCCGGAGGGCTGTCGTGCCTCCAGATTGGCGGCATAGGCGAACCGCTATCGTCCGAGCGAGTGAGAGCCTACATTCAGGAGGCTCAGCGATGACGTTGCACGCCTCGTTGGCTGGTCTGCTGGAACCTGCGCCTGAGGTTCGGCGCGATGAGGGATACGGTCACACCCTTGACGAGATCCTCTCTCAACCTCGCCTCTGGCGCGAGACTGCCGAGACTGTCTCCTCTCGCCGGGACGAGATCCTGGCTCGCTTCCGCGAGTGGCGTCTCGTTCCCGGCTCACGCCGCCGGCTACTCCTCACCGGCGCTGGCAGTTCGGTCCATGCCGCAATGTGCGCCGAGCATGCCCTTCGACCGGTCTTCGGCTCGGCTGTCGAGGCCGTTGCGACCACCGACCTGGTGACGGGTTCCGGCGGCGTGGTCGGACCTGCCGAGCCCCACCTGATGCTCTCCTTCGCCCGATCCGGAGACAGCCCCGAGAGCCTCGCGGCGCTTGCCGGCGTTGGCGCTGATCGCCCCAATCGGCTGGGCGACATCATCCTGACATGCAACCCTGATGGCGCTCTCGCGCGTTGTGCGGGACCCAACGCGCTCGTGATTGCTATGCCTGAGGGCGCCAACGATCGCGGGCTTGCCATGACTGCCTCGTACTCCTGCATGACCCTGGCGGCCATCCTGTTGGCGGGGCTCGAGGGGGCCACCGAACCCCGTGATCTGGTGCGGGAACCCGCTTCCTGCGTGGAGCGGTTCTTCGGCGAGGGAGTGGGGGCCATCGTCGACTGCTCCATGCGGCCTTTCGAGCGGGCGGTTTTCCTGGGCAGCGGACCCCTCAAGCCAACGGCGCGCGAGTGTGCCCTGAAGCTGATGGAGCTGACAGCGGGGCGCGTAGTGTGCCTCTGGGATAGCTACCTCGGCCTCCGCCATGGTCCCCAGGCTATGGTCGATGATCGCTGTCTCGTGGTTGCTCTGATCGACGATGCGCCGGGGTCCACGAGCCTCCCCTATGAGCTCGATCTGCTCCAGGAGCTGCGGCATAAGGGGCAAGGGCAGGCGCTGCTCACAGTGAGCAACGAGGCGACCCCCGAGATAGCGTCCCTCGCCACCGCAACCATCGCTTGGCGGCCGACGGGTGCATGCCTCCCGCTGGCGCTACGGCCCATTACCGATGTCGTAGTCGGCCAATTGCTGGGCCTCTTCGCGTCGATGAAGCTGGGGCTGAAGCCCGATAGGCCCAGTCCTTCGGGCATCATCAACCGTGTAGTGCAGGGCGTGCGAATCTACGACCCGGATGGGCTGGCCCAGGGGCAGGTGCGCGAGTGGAAACCCCGGCCCGCGTCAGAATGAGAGACTGACGGTGTAGGTGCGCTGGGTAGGGGTCCCTCCTCCGCTCCAGGAGGCACGCCAGTTGCTTCGCACCCATTGCGCCGCCTTGGCATCGTACTCTGGGTATCCGCTGGGGGAGACGACCGACGCGCTGGTGATGGCTCCTCCCGGGTAGCTCACCGTGACCGATACCCGCACGGACCCGTGGATGTTGAGCCTCGCCATCTCTCGTGTAGGCGGACAGGGAGGCCCGGTGATGTGGGCGGTCGCCGGCTTCGGAGGGGGAGGCGGCGGCGCGGTGGCCGTGCCGCCTTCATCTCGCCCCGATCCGCGGTCCGAGTGGCCAGCGCCTGAGTCGCCCTCGCCAGGCCCTCGGTTCGCCTCGCCGCGCGCGTCAACACCCGTGCCGGGGCCGATCGGCGCTGGGGGAGGCCCTCCAGGCCTGGGTGCCGGGCCCGCGCCCTCATCACTGGTGCCACCGGGACCGGAGCCGGCGCCAATGTCGCCAACAGGTCTTGCCGGTGTTGGCACTGGAGCGCGGATTGGCGGGGCGGCCGGCGTCAACCGGGTCTCCCGGGCGGGGTCTGGATCTGTGCCGGTCGCCTCGGAGGCTCGGTCGTCAGGGCCCGTCTCGGTTGGGGCGATGACCTCCGACTCCTTAGGGTCCGAGGCCGAGGGCTGGGGCTCATCGGGCTTCTCTGGCGCCACGCCCGTATCGGCCGTCGGATCATCAGGCGGTGGGTCAGGCGAGATCGCCGGCTTGACCTTTGGGTCGCGCAGCCTGGGCGCGGGCGCCAGCGCGCCCATTCCCTCGCGGACTCCTTGCGCTATGGGATCAGTCTTGAAGATGGGCTCGGATGGCCGCTCCGAGGGCGGGGGCGGCTGTATGACGGGCGGCTCGTCAAGCACGCTCACCTGGATGGGTGGGGCAGCCTGGTCATCGAGCAGAACCGCCTTGCCCGGCACGACAACCAGCAATAGCAGGGCAAGATGGAACAATGCCGATAACCCTACGCAGTGAATGAACCGCATACAGACCTCCCCGCTACCATGATACAGACTACCCGTGCAAACCATTTGTTCCGCTGCGGCAGCCTGACTCCTGGGCGGCGAGGGCGGCAACCAAGGGGGCGGAGATGCCGGCCACCGCCTCGACGAATGCCCGGTCTTCTGGTCCGAACCGCGCCGAGCGATGGGAGTCGATGTCCAGTTCGCCAACCAGACTGCCGCCATGGTAGACGGGCACGACTATCTCTGACTGAACTGCTGTGCTGCAGGCGAGGTAGTTGCTCTCCTGGCTGACATCATCCACCACGACGGTCTCGCCTCGCTCGGCGGCTTGGCCGCAGATCCCTCGGCCGAAGGGGATCCTCGTGTGCTCGGTCGGTTCGCCTTCATAGGGCCCAAGGACCAGGCTTCTGTCTGCCGCTGGATCCACAAGGTAGAATCCCACCCAGTCGTACCCCGCCAGCCCGTCGCGAAGCAGTCTACAGATGGTCTGCAGTCGCTCCGCTGGCCCCTGGCTGCCGCCTGCGGCCTCCCTTGCGCGCTGAAGCAATGCTGCATGACTGCTTGGCCTGTCGTCCATGGGACTACTCCTCATGCATGCTACAGATTGCGGCTGAACTCTCTCAGGGGAGGAGCCCTGCGCCGTGGCCCGAATCTACCACTCCACCGCTACCCGAAGGATCGGACCTATGATCCGTCGCTTCCTCATGACGAGTCTTCTAGTTGCTGCGGCTGGGCCCTTCGCCCTCCTCGGAACGCCTTGCGCGGCACAGGAGGAGCCTGCGGCGGCGACCACTGTCGCCGCCACTGACACCTTCGTTATCACCGTTGATGAGGCCCTCGCACTGCTGAACCAGCACTCAGCGCGTCAGGTGCTGGATGAGATGATCCTTGAGGCGCTCGTCCTTCAGGAGGCCGAGGCGGCGGGAGTGCCGGCGCCTGATCGGGAGGCCGTCCTGGCGGAGTACTCGGACTTCCTCCGCGAGGTCGCGGCGACGCGCGGCATCGTGGACGAGGAGGCGTCCCTCGAGGACATCGTCTCGGCCGCGAACATCGAGGGGTACTTCGCCGACGCGGGGCTCAGCATTGACTCCGTCCTACGCCGCATTCGAGTCATGAAGCTGGCCCGGGCGATCCTAACCGCCGGGACGCACATCATGGACGAGGAGCTGGACGCGGAGATGCCGCGGATACGGCCACTCGTCGTCAGCCCCGAACAGCGCAAAGTGGGGCTCTACGTTCGTGGCGAGGAGGAGGAGGCGGCCCAACTCGCAGCCGAGCTTCGTGACGAAGTAGCGGGGATCATCGAGGGGTTGCCTGACGAGGCAGCCCTCCAGGATGTGCTTCAGGGGCGACTGCAGCCGTGGGATCAGGACGTCTTCTGGGCAGCTCCGGGGCCCGATGTCGATGCAGGGCCCCTCGTAACGACGGCGTTCGCGCTGCCCGCCGTCGGCTCCGTAAGCGACCCCGTGAGTCTGGACGAGCGCTACGTGGTCGTCGTCGTGCTGCGCATCATCCACGCGACAGACGCGGTCGTGGGCGCCGACCGCATGACGCCTGAGGAGCTGGCGGCGGCGCGTGCCGCTGTGGAGGCTCGGGTCCGACAGGCGGCCCACCAGTACCTCCTCAACGAGAAGGTCGAGACGATGCTACCCGACTGGCTCATCCAGCTCCGGGCCAACGGCGACGTCGAGATGCTCTGGGAGGGACCAGGATAGCGCGGCCTCGTCCCCTGGCCCGTGTTCATGGATGACCCGAGTTGTGGTACTACGCCCGACGTCAGCGAGAACGGCGATCATCACCCGCAGCAGCATGGCGGCGCGACCCCTCTCCTCACCTTACGACACGCGGCGAGTCGGGACGCTGCGGCCCGGCAACGCTTGCGCCGCTTTCGGGCCGGGCGCCCGAGGAGGAGAGGCGCGGCCCCTCGCGGCGCCGCGCCTCTCCTCGTGAACCCTATGTCCGCCTCCGCCTCAGCAGGAAGACGCCGAGGGCGATGGCGCACAGCAGGACGATCCCGCCGTAGAGCGCCCATGGCGGGGAGGTGGTGGTGGGCTCGGCGGTTGGACTGGCGGACGGCCGCGGGGGAGCGACGGGGACCGGGGCGTCCGATGAGGCTGTACCCACCGCGTAACCCATCACGCCCGCCTCGCCGGTGCGCGCGTCGACTTCCACCAATACCTCCTCGTACTCGGGGGTTCCGACCTTGAGGCGCCACGCCAGCCGCTTGGCGCCGCTGTAGTCCAGGCCGAAGGGGCCATACCAGAGGCGTG
>DBQI01000061.1:70032-89967 GCA_002305165.1 Armatimonadetes bacterium UBA1398 | reverse complement strand
GTGGCACTGTAGCTTGGGGCGTTGAAACTCCTTGTAGCCCTGACGTCGGTTCGGTGTCTTCATGGACTGGCATCACCCCTCGGGGCGTTCGGCTCACTCCGCTGAAACCGTGGGATTCCGATAGGTGTTCATGGCGCGAGAAGGGTGAATCTGGCCGCCGCGGCCAAGTGCGGAAATGGGTTCATTCGTGTTGTACGTTCCTGACCCCGAGATTCATGTTGAAGTAGGACAGACGAACTCCTCTATGGATGAGTGAAAGGAGAGAGACCGGCCAAACACGCGGAACAAACATACCGAAACACCACTCATGTAAGGTAGGGACTCCAGACCGCCAGCTATGTCTGCGCCCGGGAAGGGATCGTGAGATGAAACACCGAGACATCATAGGCGCCTTGCCCCCCCTTTGTGTCGCCATGCTCCTGTGCCTGCTCGTAGGCTGCGATCGCCGTGAGGGCGGTGGCGGCTGGTTCGCTCCACGCATGCCTGCGCTCACATGCCTGGCCGAGGCGATTCCCGCCGGCGCTGACGCCACAGAGGACGACGTCGCCGTTGTCGCGGAGGGCATGAACGCGTTCACACTGGACCTCTACCGCCGGCTGGCTGCGGAAGGGGGCAACGTCGTCGCCTCGCCCGCCAGCGTCTCCCTCGCCTGCGGCATGGCATACGCTGGCGCGCGTGGGGAGACTGAGTCCCAGATGGCGGCCGCTCTCCACTACAACCTGCCTCAGGACCGCCTCCATCCTGCTGTGAGGACGCTCGCGAGCAGGCTTGTAGGCGGGCAAGAGAGCGGCGGCCTTCGCGTCGCCAACGCCATGTGGCTACAGTCGGGCTACCCGCTGCTGCCCGGATTCACAGAGGTGGTCGGGCGTGACTACGGCGCCGCGGCATACGCTGCGGACTTCCAGACCGACCCCGCTGGCGCCACTCGGTCGATCAACGACTGGGTGCGAAGCGCCACGAACGACCGGATCCGGGATCTCATCCAGCCGGACCTCAGTCGCGACACTCGACTGGTGCTCGCGAACGCGGTTCACTTCCTGGAAGCGTGGGAGGAGCCCTTCGAGCGCAAGATGACCGAGGATGGCGACTTCAGCACACTGGACGGGCGCGTCGTCGCGGCGCCCATGATGCATCAGAGGGAGATGCACCAGTATGCCGAGACCGACGACTTGCAGGCTGTCTGGCTACGCTACCGGCATCCCACCCACAGGGCGATGCTCGTCCTCCCGCGTCCCGGCAGACTAGAGGCCGTAGAGGCCGCTCTGACGCCCCAGACCCTTGCGGATCTAGCTGCGGAGGCGGTCTGGTGCGACGTCGATCTCACCGTGCCACGGTTCGAGTTCACCGCGCCTAGCGACCTCGTGCAACCGCTGACGGACATGGGCATGGTCGATGCCTTCGACATCTCTCGAGCCGACTTCTCGGGCATGACGTCAGCCGAGCGCCTCTTCATAAGCCGCGCACTGCACAAAGCCTACATCCGCTTCGATGAGAAAGGCACGGAGGCTGCGGCAGCCACGGCCGTGGCCATGGAGGCGGCAATGGCGGGAGACCGTGTGGAGTTCCGCGCCGACAGGCCCTTCCTCTTCTTGATCGAGGACGAGCCCGTCGGCGTTCACCTGTTCATCGGAAGGGTCGCGGATCCCACGGCGTCCGGACCCTAGCGCGAGTTCGCGTCACTCCGGCTGAAGCAGCAACAGTGAGCCCTGGCCGGGCGCCAGCCATCCCTGCTCGCCCGCCAGGTCCACGACGGCGCCCTCCTGATAGGGGCTCACGAGCTGCACGCGGCCGGGTTGCTTGAAACGCACGCCGAAGGTCGTGGAGATGTGCAGGTCCTTGTTCACGACGAGCACCGCCGGTTGGTCGTCCGGCCCCACGAACTCGCCCACGAGCAGGTTCTCACCATCCACGGATTCGAGGTGAGCGCTGGTCTCGATGCCCGAGCACCCCTCCGGGATCTCGCCACCGTGGTGGAACACGTTGACGCTGCGAAGGATGCAATAAGCGGGCGCCAATGCGTGAATCTGGAGGTTCACGTTGCGCAGCATGTCCCACACCGGAGTGCGGTTCCCGAACTGGTCGACGGGCGCCAGCCGGTAGTTGCCGACCTTCGGCGCGAAGTAGGTGAAGTACGAGATGCCCCGCCCGCCATACGCCAGCGTCGTGTAGGCCTGGAACCGTAGACCGGCTGGTGAGGGCTCGGCGTAGCGGAAGTGGGCGTTCGATAGCACGATGTTCCAAAAGGGGATGCCTGCCGCCAGCGAAACCCGGCGCACGGCCTCCAGATTCTGGAAGTACCCGTCACGCAGTGTCCCATCATCCATGAGGGCGTAGTGATCGTAGCTGATGAACTCCGGGTCCACCTGCTCCACGTAGCGCTCCAGGTATTGCTCGTAGGTGTCCGCGCCCATCTGGCCTGGGGAGGCGTAGTTGGGGAACAAGTTGATATAGGCGAGCCGATCGGGGTTGGCCGCCTTGTAGGCCGCCTTCCACCGGCCCAGGCCGGGGTAGATGACGGAACTGGGCTCATCGCGGAGGTAGTAGCCGAAGGTGGCGGGATGGTCCCCCACACGGTCGACAAGCTCGCCCACGCGTCGAGCGATCTCCTCATCATCCAGGCCCGCCTCCGCATCGCCAACATGGTTTCCGGACACGAAGGCCTGCAGGCCGGCTTGTTGCACCAGGTCCAGGGCGTCAGGATCGACGAACCCGGCTAGGTTGAACCCACACTCGCGGATCCACTCGAGCTGTTGCAGGTCGCCCGGAGTCCATCCCCAAGGCAGTATCACAAAGTCCTCTGGAGCCACGGTACCATCCTCCTCCTGCGCCAACCCGGGGGCGGCGACGGCCAAGAGCGCTAGCCCACACAGGGCACACGCGATTCGCATACGGTTCACACCTCTCCTTGCTCTAGGGTTCTACTCGCCCTTCTCGGCCTGGATCGTCACGGGCGTCAAGCGCGTCAGCTCCGACTCCACACGGTAGACGGCCTCCTGGCCCGGGGCGAGCCAGTGCCACACCGTCACACCGGCCTCGGTGCGCTCCGCGCTGTCGGCGCTGTAGGCGTGGCCAGGCTGCTCCGTGCCATTCCACTGCCAGCTATGGAGCTGCACGTCCTTCCCAGGGAAGGTCACGGCGACCCGGGCGTTCTCCTCGGTGCTGTTGTTCACGACCATCACATAGCGCTGACCCGCGGAGTCGGCGAACTCCCCGATGAGCACAGGCTTCCCACCCGAGTCGATGGCCGAGACGACCTCATTCGGCGTGAACACGTCGCCATCACCGAAGGGCTCGGGCGCGAAGGTCACCCTCACGGGCGCGAGGCGGAGGAACAGGTCGCCGTACTGCCGGTGGAAGCTCTTCTGGATGCGCCGTAGGTCGTAGTAGGTCTCGGTGCGGTCCCAGTGCTCATCCACGGGCGACAGCCGGTAGTTCGAGTGAGGCTCCCGCATGTAGTAGAAGAACCACAGAACGCCGCTGGCGCCCGAGGCCACGGTCGTGTTGAACTGCCATCGCAGGTCATTGAAGCTGGGGCAGCGGTAGTTGAAGTGGCCAACGGAGAGGACGGTGTTCCAGAAGGGAATACCGTGGCGCCAAGCCGCCTCTCGGTAGAGCCGGAGGTTCTTGTAGTACATGTCCCAGCCCGATAGGCCGGGGTTCATCTGGGCGTAGCAATCCCAGCACAGGAAGTCGAGGTCCGCCTTCGCGACGGCCGCATCGAGGTACTCGGGCCATGTGTCGTAGCCTACGCGCCCCGACACGCCCGGGTACCACGGCAGGAAGTTCATGAAGGGGTGAAGGTTCGGGGCAGCCCGCTTCGTGGCGCGGTAGGCGGCGAAGAAGGCCTCGTTCGCCTCGACTCCCGGCTCGTCGCCAATGTGGAAGCCGAAGAGCCCTGGGTGATCCCCGAAGGTCTTCACCGCGTTCGCGATGCCCTCACGGTGCGAATCGGGAATCGCCTCGCGGCTCACGCCAACAGACTGGTGGGGCGAATAGGTGCGGGGGTCGCACAGGATGAGCTTCATCCCGCGCGCATGGGCCCAGTCGAGGATGCGCCGCATGTGCTCCACCTGGCGCCAGTTAGAGGCATCGAAGTTGGGTGTCATCGTCAGCGTGAAGCCCGCGTCTGCCCACTCCTCGATCTCAGCCTCATCCATGTACTGCCCGTGGGCCGCGAGATTCGTGTAGTTCCAGAAGCCGATCGGGTAGCGCTCCAGCCCCATCTCAGCGTTGCGCTCGATCATCGAGGTTACGGTCTCCGGCACCTGTGCCACTCCCGCTCCCGCAGCAACAAGGGCCGCGACGATTGTGCATGCAAACGTATGTTTCACGTGAAACACTCCTATACCCGTAGCCCAGCGAGCCACGGAGGCAGCCCCTCCGCAGGCCAATCCCGCCGGTAGATGCCCATACCGTAGTCGCTCAGGTCCCTCCCCAGCGCGAACATGCCACTCGATCGCAGGCGCCCGCCCGCGTTGAGGTGATCGAGGACGGCCCGGCGTACACTCGTATCCCGCCGCGCCGTCTTGGGGTCGATGTCATCGTCATAGAAGAGGAAAAACAGGCCATCGCGGCCCGTCGACCGGATGGGGAAGAGGTACAGCTCCTTGAGATGCCTCACCAAGTTGGAGTCATTGCCCAGGATCGTCTCGAGCTCAGGGTTGTAGATCCACGAGAAGCAGCTAACGGTGCTGACAGGCCGGTCGGGGAAGGTGCGCGCGAAGAACTCGAGGCCCCGTACCATCGCGTCCTGGCATGCCTCGGGCGTCATTCCGCCACCCGAGGGAATGTGCATATCGAGCGTCAGATCACCGGGGGAGAGGACCGGCTCCCACTCGGCGAGGGAGAGCCGCACGCGCTCGGGCAGCCCGATGCCGCGCGGGCTCACGACGTTGCTGGTGACCGCGCCGTCCGACTCCTCCAGACGCGCCGTAAAGCCGAGTTGCTGGTCGGTAAGGCCGGGGATGGGAATGTATCCTCTGGCATCGTAGGTAACGCCGTCGCCGGAGAGGGCGACCACCTTGCCCGACTCCCGATGCCGATAGACGCTCAGATCGCCCCGGAATGGCTGAATCATGAACTCGAATCGGCCCACGCGGAACAGGCGTCCGGCCGGGTAGTGCCGCAGCCAGAACACCTGCGACTTGATGATTCCCACCCGCCCGCCGGTCCAGTCGGCGTAGTTGGCCGCGAAGCACTTCACCTCGAGCATAGTGTCGCGGGTGATGTCCAGGGGCACTCCGAGGTGCGCGTGCGCCTTGAGAGTCCCCGGCACGGCGGCCAAGCAAACGAGCAGGTAGACGGCGTCAGGCGCGTCGGGAAGGCGCCTGTCGAGGCTCGGCCAGTCGCTGAACCCGCCGCTCTCCACATGGACGTACAGCCGACGATAGAGGTGCCAGGCGAAGGCCCGCAGGTGCGGGTCGCCGTCGATCACCCGCGCTGCCTCGTGGAGCACGCCGTCCACCTCGGGCGATATGCGGCAGAACTCCCGCCACTCGCTGATCCGCTCCGGCCGCAGGAATGTCGGGGCGTCGAGAGGTAGGGTTGCCAGGGACTCCTCCCAATGGGCGGCGAGATCCCCATCTGGATCGGTAACTCCAAGCGCGTCGAGGAGCTCGGGGAACTGCACAGGTTGGTCCTCTCGCCTACGCCGAGCTATGCCCGGTCGTCGATAAGCCGCTTTGTGAGGTCAGCCATCTCGGAGATGCTGACCCTGTGGTAGCCAGCGACGCCAGTGATGAGCGTGTCCCGCATGGGCTCCAACCAGTCCTCGGGCAGAGCCTTCCTGCCGAGCAGGGCGCCGATGATGGACCCGACCGTGGCCCCGTTGCAGTCCGTGTCGAAGCAGGGCTGGACGGCGCGGCAGATGGAGAGTGCGAAGTCACCCTCGCCCCACAGCAGGCCGATGGTGACGATCATCGCGTTCGAGATGGTATGGCACCAGTCGTGACCATGCGTCTCATTCCAGATGCCATGGAATCGCTCGCAGGCGTCGTCGTATCCGACGCCCTCCTCGTGCCATCCGATGACCTGATCCACACTGCTCACCAGCCGCGAGTTCTCGGGGACCTGGGCGAGGCCGGCGAGGATCGCCTCCTTCGGATCGTCGGTGCGGAAGGCGGCGGCTATGGTCGCGGCGGCCCACATCTCGCCGTAGATCCCGTTCTTGATGTGCGAGATACGCGCGTCGCGCCAGCCCCAGCTCGCCGCGAGTTCCGGGTCTCCGGCGGCGAGATAGCCGAAGGCGTCGGCGCGTATCTGGGCCCCGATCCACTCGCGGTAGGGGTTGCGGTACGAGGCGGAATCCGGTGGCAAGATGGCGCAGACGAGGTTCTTGTAAGCCACCCGCTCGGCGGTGCAGACATGAAGAACGGGGATGTTGCCCAGCCAGAAGCTGGCAACGTCCTCAGACGTGAAGCTCGGCCCGTGGTTCCTGACAATGGCGAACCCCGTCACCGTGTAGTTCGTGTCATCGTCCTCGGGCATGGCGGTCACGTTCTCGATGTAGCCCGGGTTGCGTGGGTCAATGTGGTATCTCTCGGCGATCTCGGGCGGCACGTCCGCGGCGAAATACCGGTCCAGGGGGAACCGATTCAGGTCTCGCAGGTAGCCGTGCATCCGGTCCCGGCGCCACCCCTCGACCGGCTTCCCCAGGAGACAGCCCGCACAGCGGCCCGCCCACGCCCCTCGCAGCCGATCCAGCAGCGCGTCGCCCGTCACCGGCTCGGCCAGCTTGGGCCCCTGGCGCCGCCGGGCGAGGATGCTCTCGAGGTCGGAGGGCTCATCGTAGGGGTAGTCGTCCCGAAATGGCGCTCGCTGCACATCATCAAGCAGCGATCCAAGGGCCCGCTGGTACGCATCCGACGCGACGTCCTCGCCGGATCTGCTCATATCACCGAGATCCTCGAAGCGGCCGACCAGGGCGCCGATGTCGCGCCCCTCTTGCTCCGCCTGCAGCCGTTCGACATGCACGTCAGCAGGGCCCAGACGCAGCCAAGTAAGGTCCATGCTGTCCCGCCTCTCTTCCGTTGGCGCGTCTCGATGGGTTCGTCAGGGAACGCCCGCAGTCCTTATCTGGGGGCAGAGCTGCAGCTTCAGAGCCGCTCGCTGCAGCAGCTCGCGGTGCCGCAGGGCCGACAGCCACGCGCCGGGGATCCCGATCGTGCCCGCCGTCGCGCCCGCGATCAGACCCGCCAGGAAGCAGATGCTATCCGTATCGCCCTGGCTGGTCCGCCAGGCGCAGTGGGAGAGAGTCGTGGCTATGTCGCCCGCGTACTTCACCGCGAAGTAGACGGCAACGGGGAAGGCTTCGTGGACATGGCTGCTCTTGCCCAGTTCCGCCACCGCCCCCTCATCCGTCGCCGGGCCTTCGGCGAGTTCGAGGGCACGGTACACCCTCTGGGCCATAAGCCCCGGGCCTGCTCGCCTGCACGCCTCATTCACGGCGTCATATGGGTGTATCCCCTCGCTGCTGACGAGAGAGGCGAGAGCGTAGCCGAGGATACGCGCGGCGGTGAGGCTCTCCACCCAGCGATGAGTGATCAGACACGCCTCGCGTGCCAGCTCGGCTGCCGCGGAGGGATCGTCGGCGCTCGCCAGGGCGGCCGCGGCCGACCGCATGAGGCCAGCAGTGCCCTGGGGTCCCCGCTCCACGCCGCTCTCCGTCCAGGGCTTGTCGGACCGGAGACGCACGACGGCCGCCTGGGTCGTGAGACCCGCCCGCGCCCCCTGGAGAACCCACCCGCACAGCCGCTCGGCAGTGTCCTCTTGCCAGCGGTCGGACGCGTTCACGATGCCGCTGATCTGGATCAGGAGGAGCTCCGACCCACCCGAGTACGAGCCCGGCTCATAGCGTATGCGTGGGCGGTAGTCGATAACGGGCCTGGTCGCAACGAGTGCCCCGAACTCAGGATCACCCTCGTAAGGGGCACCGAGGGCGTCGCCGATCGATGCTGCCAGCACGGCGCCGGCGATGCCTTGGGAGGTGTCTACCCACTTGTTCATAGCGCCTCCGCTCGTTGTCCGGACACGCGGAACTCAGGGGTTGCTCACCCATGGACTTTCGACGGCCATCGCCGAGATTCCTGGCGGTCTCAACCCTCGATGTGCACGGGTCGGCCGCGAAGCACGACGTGGCGCACTTTGAGGCCACGGTCGAGCACCACAAGATCAGCCGCCATGCCGGGGGCGAGCCCGCCAAGCTGGTTCTCGTGCCCCAGCACTCGGGCCTGGTTCTGTGAGACCGTGCGAAGGACCTTGGGCAACCCCTCCTCCTCCAGCGCCTGGACCGCGACCCGCAGGCCGTGATCGAGCGCCCGCACGCCGCCCGCGAGGGTACCGTTGCCGAGCTGGGCTGCATCGCCCCGAACCTCCACCTTCGAGCGAGCGATGGTGCCCGACGCCTGCTCGGAGCCGGCCAGGGCTATGGCGTCGGAGACAAGCAATGTGCGGTCACAGCCCTTCGCGCGCACGAGGAGTCGCAACGCCCCGATGTGGTTGTGGACTCCGTCGGCGATGATCTCGCAATGGACATGCTCGCGGGAGAGCACGGCGGCGATCGGACCCGGGTCACGGTGGTGGAAGGGCTTCATCCCATTGAAGGTGTGGATGCAGTACCACGCCCCCGCGTCGATGGCCGCCATGGTGCGCTCATAGCTCGCCACCGTGTGGCCGATGGCCGGTATGACGCCGTAGCGCGACAGCAGCCGGATGAGGTCATCGGAGCCCGCGAGTTCGGGGGCGAAGGTCATCATCCGGACCAGCCGTGAGTCGTACTGGAGCCAGTCTCGCACCTCGGCGAGATCGATAGGCCGGATCGCCGAGGTGTCCTGGGCGCCGGGGCGCTCAGGGCCGAGGTAGGGGCCCTCTAGGTGGGCCCCGAGAATCCTCGCGCCGTCGGGCTCGGGCGCGATCATTACTCGCCGAATGGCCTCGAGCGCGGCCTCGGTGCGCCGTCGGCTCAGGGCTGGCAGCGTCGCCAGGAAGGACGTGACGCCGTGCTGGGCCAGGGCGACACTCCCCGCTCTTAGGTCCGCCTCATCCTCAGAATCGAATGAGCGGCCGCCGTAGCCATGGATGTGCATGTCGATGAACCCCGGCGCCACGATGCCGCCGCCGGCGTCGTACACTTCCCCATCCTCCGGAACGCCCTGTTTCATGGTGCCCGTGGCGGAGATCCGCGAGCCAGTGATGGAGATCCACGAGTCGGAGACGAGGCGAGTGCGCGTCGCTAGTCGGCAACGGACGATGGTGTACATGATGGAGGCGGTCCCCCAGTCGATGGGTCGATCGGGTCGGCGCAGGCCGTACGAGGCTTATACCACATCCCCGACGGTCGGGCCACGCGAGGCGCACGGGCCGCCTTCGAGACTCTGGCCGCAGTCCGGAGCACCGTGTACAATCAGCCTACGATGGAGGCACAGCATCCACACCGATCCACCGGCATCGTCTTCGTGATCAGCGGCCCCAGCGGCAGCGGCAAAGGCTCCGTCGTTCGGCCCGCCATGGAGGCCGACTCCCGCCTCGGTTACTCCGTCTCGGCGACGACCCGCCCACCGCGAGAAGGCGACGTACACGGCCGCGACTACTGGTTCGTCAGTACGGAGGAGTTCGAGGCCATGGTGGCGGCGGGAGAGATGCTGGAGCATGCCTACTATGCCGGCCACCGCTATGGCACCCCCAAGAAGCCTGTGGAGGCCGCCGTCGCCGAGGGGCGCGACATCCTGCTGGAGATCGAGATTCAGGGCGCGCGGCAGATACGGGCGGCGCTGCCCGAGGCAGTCCTGATCCTTCTCCTGCCTCCGGGCGCCCGGGAACTCAGTCAGCGTCTGCGCAGCCGTGGAACCGACTCCGAAGCCGCGATCATGGAGCGCGAGGCCGCCTATGCCTCCGAGCTCGCCGCCTGGCCCCTCTACGATTACCTCGTCATCAACGACGACCTCGACCGCGCCATCGAGCAGTTTCGCTCCGTCATCGACGCGGAGCGCTCGCGGGTGTCTAGGCTCGATATTCAGGCCTTCCTCGACCAGAACTATCGGGGTGTGTAATGAACAACCCGGATCGGCTCGAAGGCTCCACTGTCATCTTGGGCGTATGCGGCTCCATAGCCGCCTACAAAGCCTGTGAACTCGCCCGGCGGCTCCTGGGCCGGGGCGCTCAGGTTAGGGTCATCATGACGAAGTCGGCGACCCAGCTCATCACGCCCAGGGCTTTCTCAAGCCTCACGAGTTACCACGTCGCCGTCGATCCCTTCGAGGATCCGGTGCCTGAGCGCATCGAGCACATCAGCTTGGCGGACATGGCGGACCTCATCCTCATCGCCCCTGCCACGGCGAACACCATGGCGAAACTCGCCACGGGCATATGCGATGACATGCTCACAACCACCGTTTGCGCGTCAGATGCGCCCGTTGTCATAGCGCCCGCCATGAATCCGAGGATGTGGGGCCACAGCCCGACCCAGGAGAACGCTCAGCGCCTAGCCGCCATGGGCTACCATCTCGTGGAGCCGGGCGAGGGCGAGATGGCGTGCGGGCATACCGGTCGGGGGCGCCTGGCGCCGCTGGAGGAGATCCTCGCCTACGCGGAGCGGGCCTTGGCGGAGAAGCCCTTGATGGGTTGTCGGGTCCTCGTCAGCACCGGACCTACGAGGGAGTCCATCGATCCCCTGCGGTATCTGACGAACCGAAGCAGCGGCAAGATGGGCTTCGCGATCGCCTACGAGGCGTGGCTTGCGGGGGCGGAGGTCACGTGCGTGACGGGCGCCGTCACCGTCGATCCGCCCGCTGGGCCGGAGATCGTCCGAGTGGAGACGGCTGCCGAGATGGCGGCGGCCGTGCTCGATCGCGCCCCTGAGTCGGACGCGTACATCGGCGCCGCTGCCGTGGCCGATTTCAGAGCCCGCAACGTCGCCTCAGGCAAGCTCAAGAAGGCGGGCCGGGAGGACCTGACCCTGGAACTCGTGCGGACCGACGACATCCTCGCGCAGGTCTGCCGCGCTCCTCGCCGCCCGCGCCTCGTGATCGGCTTCGCTGCTGAGACGGAGAACATCGAGACCGGCGCGGCCGAGAAGCTCGCCAGCAAGGGCTGCGATATCGTCGTCGCCAACCGAGTGGGGCCAGGCGGGGTAATGGGGCAGGATGACACCGAGATCCTGGTTCTGCAGGCGGGTAGCGCCCCAGAGGCGGTCAGAGGGAGCAAGCGCCACGCGGCACGGCACCTGGTGGGGCTTCTTGCCCAGAGGCTCCGAAAGGGATAACCTCTCTCCTGTATGGTATGCACAATCGGTCACGCCCACTCCGGGCGACAGCCATTGCTGGCCGGTCCCGCTGCTCCTCCGACGGTGACGGCCAAGGCCGGAGGCAGCAACATTGAGTGACAGGCTATGGACCTCGGAGTCCGTAACGGAGGGCCATCCCGACAAGATGGCCGATCAGGTGTCAGACGCGGTCCTCGATGAGATCCTCAAGAACGACCCCGATGCGCGCGTTGCCGTGGAGACGCTCCTGACGACGGGAGCGGCCATCGTCGCTGGGGAGGTCACGACGAGGGCCTATGTGGACATGGCGGACGTGGTCCGCAAGACCCTCGAGGCCATCGGCTACAGCGAATCGGCCCATGGCTTCGCCGGGGGTACCTGCGGCGTGCTCCTCGCGATTCAGGAGCAGTCGAGGGACATCGCTCTGGGTGTCGATGATGGCGGCGCGGGCGATCAGGGCATGATGTTCGGCTACGCCACCGACGAGACCGAGCAGATGATGCCCTCGCCCATCCTCTACGCTCACCATCTCACCAAGGCCCTCGCCGATGTGAGAAAGAGTGGGGTCCTGCCTTGGCTGAGGCCTGACGGCAAGAGCCAAGTCTCCGTGCGGTACCATGGCGACCAGCCGGTTCACATCGACACTGTCGTCATCGCTTGCCACCACAGCCCTGACGTCGACTGCGCGACCATCCGCAGCGAGGTCATGGAGTCAGTCGTGCTCCCTACGCTCCCCGCGCATCTCGTTGACGAGACCACCGAGTACCTCATCAACCGCACGGGCCGGTTCGAGATCGGTGGTCCCCAGGCCGACACGGGGCTCACGGGCCGGAAGATCATCGTGGACACCTACGGTGGGTTGGCGCGGCACGGGGGCGGGTGCTTCTCGGGCAAGGATCCCTCCAAAGTCGACCGCTCCGCGGCGTACATGGCTCGGCATATGGCGAAGAACATCGTGGCCGCAGGCGCCGCCAAGCGGTGCGAGATCCAGATCTCCTACTGCATCGGCCACGCCCAGCCGGTCTCCCTGGTGGTCGAGACCTTCGGCACCGGCCGCGTGGACGATGGCGAGATCACCCGAGTGCTTCGCGAGACCTTCGATCTCTCGCCGCGGGGCATCGTGGAGTACCTGGACCTGCGGCGGCCCATCTACCTCAAGACCGCCTCGTACGGCCACTTCGGTCGCAGTGATCCCGATTTCACCTGGGAGAGGACCCATCGCGCCGCCGACCTGCAGTCGGCCCTGGGTCTCTAGCGGCGCGCGCTCCGAAGCCCTCCCGCACTACTCGCGGCAGGGCCGGGGCAGGCCGGCCATCCGGTAGAGCTCATCCACCTCGGCATCGGTCAGGTGCCGCCACCGGCCCCGTTCGAGGTCCCCAAGCGAAACGGGTCCCACGGCGACTCGGCGGAGCTCCGCAAGCGGGTACCCGACCGCCTCGAACATCCGCTTCACCTGGTGCTTGCGACCCTCGTGGATGATGAGCTCCACGAGGCTGCCCGAGCCCTCCCTGCCGACTACCCGGCACTTCGCCGGCGCCGTTGGGCCGTCATTCAGGTCGACGCCGTGGGCCAGTCGCCGCGCCGCGTCCTCGCTGAACCGCCTCCGGGTGGCCGCGTGATACACCTTCTCCACTCCGTAGCTGGGGTGGGCCAAGCGGTGGGTCAGCTCCCCCTGGTTTGTGAACAGGAGCAGTCCCGACACATCACCGTCGAGCCTCCCGATGGAGTGCACGTGGCTGAGCTCGGGCGGCAGCAGGTCCATGACGATGGGTCGGTCCCGGGTGTCCTCCTTGGTGGAGACGTACCCCTTCGGTTTGTGTAGCGCGAGCCAGGCGGGTGGGGGAGGGGGGCCGACTTCCACCCCATCGACCTTGATGACCGCCCCTCGGCGGACCTTCTGCCCCTTCTCGGTCGCCGTGACCCCATCGACCGTGATGCGGCCCGCGATGATCATCTCCTCGGCATGGCGGCGTGACTCCACGCCCAGGGTGGCGAGGAGCTTGTTCAGCCGAATGAGGTCATCCTCGGGAGGCAGGTCCATGTGTCGTACTGTCACGCCATTCACAGAGAGGGGCGAGGCGGGTCAACGACCCGGCCCCGCCCCCGCGTAGCGCTAACTGGGTAGATCGGCGGTACTACGCCGAGGCGTACCGCGCCTTCATCTCAGCCAAGGTTACTACGGGCACTTCGGCGGCATGGCCGGCCTGCCCGAAGGCGATCATGCGCTCCTTGACCACGACCTCCATGGCGTCGCGCGCGGGGCCGAGGTACTTGCGGGGGTCGAACTCCTCGGGCTTCTCCGTGAAGACCTTGCGGATCGCGCCGGTCATCGCGAGCCGGTTGTCGCTATCGACGTTGACCTTCCGGACGCCGCTGCGAATCCCACGCTGGATGGCCTCGACGGGAACGCCGTAGGACGGCTTGAGCGCGCCGCCATACTTGTTGATCTCATCGCGCAGCTCCTGGGGCAGAGAGGAGGAGCCGTGCATGACGAGGTGGACGCCGGGGAGCCGCTTGTTGATCTCCTCCACGAGGTGGATCGCCAGGATGTCCTCATCGGGCTTCCGGCTGAACTTATACGCCCCGTGGGAGGTGCCGATGGCCACGGCCAGCGCGTCCACGCCGGTCCGCTCCACGAACTCGACCGCCTGATCGGGATCGGTCAGATGGGCCCTGGGATCCACGTCGGCTCCGTGGCCGTCCTCGATGCCGCCCAGGGCACCGAGCTCGCCCTCGACCGAGGCGCCCACGGCGTGGGCCATCTCGACGACTTCCTTGGTGACCTTCACGTTGTACTCGAAGTCCGCCAGGGTCTTGCCATCCTCCATGAGCGAGCCATCCATCATGACCGATGTGAAGCCCTGCTCGATGGCCGACTTGCAGGTGGCAACGGAGTTCCCGTGGTCCAGGTGCATGACGACGGGGATGTTCGGGTGCAGTTCCACCGCGGCGAGCATGAGGTGGCGGAGGTACGCGTCATTCGTGTACTGCCGCGCCCCACGGCTGGCCTGGATGATGACCGGAGACTGGGTCTCCTCGGCCGCCGCCATGATCGCCTGGATCTGCTCCATGTTGTTCACGTTGAATGCCCCGAGGCCGTAACCGTTCTCAGCCGCGTGGTCGAGCAACACTCTCATTGGAACTAGCGCCATTGTCTACTCAGGCTCCCCTCTTCACGATCCGATGGCATGGGGCCACTGCCCTCGTGCCAATCCACGATGGTGCCCTACGGCACCCCATGTGTCAACGTCGCCAAGCCTCCCGCAAACCCTACAGCATGCCACGCAGCCGGTCATCGAGGGCCTTCTGATCCACCGTGAAGGACTCCAGCGCGGCCCGAGACATGAGGTCATCCAGCGGAACACGCCCGAGCCATTTCGACGTCACTGGGATCTTGCCATCTGTCCGGATCTCCATGGCCTCATCTGGCGTGTACTCGCGGAGGAACCCGCCACCGTCCACGCCCTCCGCCAGAGCAGTCAGATCGGCTCCGGCGCGCAGTTCCTCCGCTCGGCGCACCGCCTCAGCAGCGAAGCCGCGGAAGGCGTCGGAGACATCCCACAGCGCCGTGAGGTCGATGTCCGCTTCCACGGGTAGATCAACGGAGTCATAGGGATGCAGATCCGCTGCGGCCGCGCCGGACGCGAGGAACTGCCCGAACACCCCGGGCGGCATGGTGTACACATCCACTCCGGCCAGGGTGGCCACCTGGCCACCCTCGCGCATGCTCGCCGCGATCTGCCTCGTGACGACGCCCTCTCCCGACTCCCGCAACGCCTTGACCACGGCGTCGGATGCCAGGCACACGCGTTCTCCCACGTTAGCGCCATCCCCGTGGCCGTTGTCCGCCACCACGGCGTTCAGTCGGCCCAGGAAGACGTTCACATAGGCCGGATTGGCGAATAGGGCGGCGAGGTAGTTCTGGCGCGCCGAGAAGCCCAGGGTGAAGTTGACGGGAATACCCTCGGCACTGAGCCGACGCACGGCGAGGATCCCCGCCGGAGTGAGCGGCACCTTGATATAGAAGCTCTCCGGGCACAGGGCGAAGTACCGCCGGCCCCAGGCTACCGTCGCCTCCACGTCCTGGGCGAAGGCTGGATGGAGCTCCACGCTCACCCGGGCATCGAACGTGCGCACCAGGTCCAGGGCCACGCGCGCATTGGCGACGAAGCCCAGCTCGTAGACGAGGTCATCCTCCGAGGCTCCCGCAGCCTCCGCCTTGAGCCTCTTGGCGGCCTCGCCGAGGGCCTCGTCCAGGTCCCCACGCTGGATGACCTTATTGACCAGGGTGTTGTTCGTGGTGAGGGCGGTGAGCTCTGGCCCCCAGTACGTTGCCGCCTCGGTCCGATCGCCGGTGTCCAGCCACAGCTCGGTGCCCGTGCCGGCGAGAGCCTTCACGAGAGGGCGCTCCGCCGCGGATAGGCTGAGTGGTTGGCTCTCGCCACCCACGGCCAGCTCACTGCTTACAGCCTTAAGGGCCTCCGAAACGCCTGCCATCGTTCGTCCTCCTCCGGTGCGTTGGGAAGAGAGCGGTTCGCTCCCAGGGGATGCTTCTCCAGCGGCGCCGCCAAGCCTCCCCATCGGTCGCCTCGGCCTACTTCCGGCGCAGGCGCAGCAGCCTCGTTTGCCCCGCCTCGAAGGGGCACTCGATGCCGTAACCCCGGCCCTCGAAACCGTCGAACAGATCGCGCGCCTCAACCTCGTCAGGGAACCTCACGACCGCCCGGCCAGCGGCCGGAGCCGTGACGCTCACGATGTCTCGCGCCGCATGAACGAAGAAGCCCGTGGGCGCGTAGCAGTGCGCGCCGGCGGCCTCGATCCACTGTCGCCAGAGCTCCGGCGCGAGCGGCGGGGCGCCCAGCCAGACGAGCCGCCCTCCAGCGGCTAACTGGCGCTCCGCCGACGCTGCCATCCCGTCGGGGTAGCGGAACCGTCCCGGCGACGACGCCTGAGCCCGCGGCCGCGCCGTCTCCGGGTAGGAGGACACGGGGGTAGTCGCATCAAGCACACCCACCGGCAGCCGCTCGTCGACCACCTCGATGGGCAGTCCAAGAAGCTGCCCCGGCTTCTCGGGCCTCCACTCCCCCGTGCGAGGGCTCACCAAGCCGATGGGCCCAACAGCCACGACGCTCCGTGCCCCCCCTCGCAGCATGGCCGAGAGCTTCGCCAGATCCTCGTCCTTCGCTGCAATGGCCGAAGCCACGATCACCAGTCGAATCCCGTCCGGCAGCCGGTCCAGGTCGGACAGCAGCCACACCCCAACGGGCGCACCGGCCTTGCCTACGGCGTGGAGCATCAGCTTGTTCGTGCCGTGCAGCCACGTGGAGGCGGGCGGCGCCCAGGCGAAGGACGTGTCGTCAACGATGAAGGCAACCTCGACAGCAGGCGTACGGTCCACGTTCAGGGCCACGCGCGAGATGGCTGTGTGCCGCTGGAACTCCTCCTGGAGGGCGTCGTCCCGGTGCCACGTCGACATGAGCGAGAATCGCTGGCTCATGGCTCCGCGTACCGCATCCGCCGCTAGGTTCCGACGATGCATCGCGACGGCTCCGCCGAACGGGTCCTCCTCGTCATAGTGCACATGCCACGGGCCGGGATGCAGCCAGGAGAAGAGATCGTTCTCGTTCACGTAGAGCTTCCCCGCCGCCGCGACGCTCTCGTAGGCGATGACATAGGGGTTGTAGCCGTTGGTGAGCATTCGGAAGTCGTGGAGAGGGATGCCCGCCACGTAGTCGATGTTCGGGTCGTCGAGGTACCGGCGCGCGTCGAAGTGCCCTGCCAGCGCCTGCCTCGGCTCCCCCGCGAGCTGGATCACGTACCCATGGAAGGTTCCCACGAGGCTGCGGCCCCGGGTCTCCTCCTTCACTACCCCCGCGAAGTGGCCGATGACCTCCGACGTCAGCTCTGAGAGGTGCCGATGGTAGAGCGCCGCGAGACGGTGGGGCGCGTCTTCCGGGTACACGTCCCAGTCGCCGCAGTCGCGGGTCGCTTGGTCGGGAATGGGCGCGTCGTCACTCACGGGAACGCCTCGGCTCCTGAGCCAGTCACCGAATCTGGCCTGGGCAGGCGCCGAGTAGTCCGCGTAGGCCTTGTCGTTGCACGCCCAGTGGAACCACTCCTCGGTCACCTCGCCGGTAATCCAGAAGCCCGCGATCCGGCTCGCCCACGGACGGCTCAGGCAGTACCGGATCACCCGCCGCAGGGCCTCCTCCTGGTCTCTGAGCCAGACCGAGGAGGCGATGGAAGGCGCCGGGTAGGCATCGCCCTCCTCCCATGGGAGCAGCCCCGCCTCTGACTCGACGAGGCACACTTCATTGGGGTGCGCGTGGGCCCACTGGCGCGGGAGGGCGAGGTTCACGCGGGGGAAGAGCAGCCCCGCCGGGTTGTCCTGGAGCGACTGGCAGACCTTCTCGTCGATCTCGGTGAAGTCCCATCCGCCGTCCGGCGTCAGTGGAGAGGCGCCGATGTTGTGCACGTGGCCACCGGTCGAGACCGGCATGCAGAAGACGTTGGCCCCATGGCGTGCGAAGTCGGAGACGTTGCCAGGCTGGTAGTCGTAGGAGGCGTAGCCGTGCCAAGTCGTGGGGCGCCCGTCGAGGTGGAAGGTCGGCCGCCCCTGGTGCGGGCGCACCGACGCCTCCGGGAGGCGCGGCGTCGCGCCCTCCACGCGGACGCGAGCCTCCGCCCCCGCTACGCGGTAGCCATTCACAACGAGGCCCACGCCGTACTCGCCGTCGGGCAGGTACCACGGGACCGGCCGATCAACCAGTACGCCCCGGGGCAGCGCGGCAACCTCCGCCTCGGCCAGGCGGACGCGCCAAAGGGTGTGTTCCCTCTGCCGGAACTCCAGATCCACGAGCCGACCGCGTGGGACGGCGTTGGTCGCAACGACGACGGACGCCTCGCGCCCGGCGCGTAGTGGACCCGGAACCTCGAGCTCGCGCACAGAGAGATCGCCCGGAGTGGGGTAGAGGACCGTCAGCCCCGCGAGAAGCACCTCGTAGTGTTGCCCCGGGGTAAGGCCTTCGAGCCGCAGCGTCAGGCTGTTCGCCGGCCAACGTGGCGCCTCGCGATCCACCTCCTGGCCCGGCCGGAGCGTCGCTTCGGCGAGATCGAACCGCACCTCCTCCACCACACCCGGCCGCAGCCGCTGAGTGGCGCCCACCTGCCAGGCGGCCGCGTCCAGCTCCGGCAGCGCGGGCCACGGCAGTTCCGTGATGTCCGCCGATAGGGTCGTACCGGACGGGCCGTCGACACGCACCCTCACGGCAATGGCCTCGGGCGCACGGCGGAGCCACAGCGGCACTCGCATCCACCCGTTGTCAACATGGACCGGCTCTAGGACCCAGCGAGTAGCCTGCCTGCCCTCCCAGGGCGCGAGCTCGATGCGGTTACCGACCTGGACTCGCTCAACCGGGCCGCTTCTGTGGATCGTGCGCCGATAAAGCGCCGCCCGGGTGTGGATGCTGCCGGCAGGTGAGATGCCGGCAAGGGTCTCGAAGCACGGAATGTGGTCCACGGTCGGACGCGAGAAAGCGTCGTCGGGATAGCGGGCGGCCTCGTCCGCGAGGACGAACTGCCCGCCGTCCCATAGCCATGCGGCCGAAGCCATGAGCCCCGTGGTCTTGATGAAGTCTCGGCGGTGCATCAGGTGCCTCTCTCTACGTATGGATGCGCCTCGGGGGTCAGTCTCCCCAGCGGAAGGGGGTCAGGCGCGTATCCCGGTCCATCGGGTCCTGTCCCTCGATTCGCTTCAGCGCTCCTACTATGGCATAGGTGAAGGGCGTCGCGAGAGCCTCGTAGCCGGTCTTCAGGATGACGTTCGCGTAGAACACCGCTACCACCACCGATGGCTCCCACACGCCCCAGAAGGCCGCGAACACGAAGATCCCCGAGTCAATGCTCTGCCCTACGATCGTGCTCCCGAGGGTCCGAACCCACAGGAACCGTCCCTGGGTCCACACTTTCAGCTTCGCGAGCACCGCGCTGTTCGCGAACTCGCCGCACCAGTAGGCGAGCAGCGACGCCCCCACGATACGAGGCGTGCTGCCCAGGACCGCCGCGTAGGCCTCCTGCAGCTCCCACGTCGGATCGCTCGGCAGCCACACGGCGAGGGCTGCGCAGCCCGCCAGTAGGAGGTTGCAGATCAGCCCGATCCAGATCGTTCGGCGCGCTTGGGCGTAGCCGTATACTTCGGTCAGGATGTCCCCGAAGATGTAGGTAAGGGGGAACAGCATCGTGCCCGCGTCGATAGTGAAACCCATGATGGACACGGGCTTCACCGTGATCACGTTGGAGATCAGCAGCGATGCCACGAACACCCCGGTGATGAGGTCCCTGGCCCGCGTGCCCCGCCCGGGACCGCTCGGCTGGCTGCGTTCCGCGTCCAGATCACTGACCTCCATCCGCCACCGGGAAGGGCGTACGCGCTAGGGGACGAACCATCCTCGCCGGTTGTGTGCCACGCATTCGAGAGGAGCCACGCTATGCCCTACAAGGTATCCGTCACCCGGGAGATCCCGGATCCGGGCATTCCCATCGTGCGGGAGATCGCCCCTGACGCCCGCATCAACCCCGACGACCGGGTGCTCACCCGGGGCGAGCTACTGGACTACGTGAGGGGGTGCGATGGCGTCGTCTGCCTCCTCACGGACCCCATTGACGCCGAGGTCCTCGAC
>DBQI01000061.1:0-70018 GCA_002305165.1 Armatimonadetes bacterium UBA1398 | reverse complement strand
TCATGGTGACCAACACCCCGGGGGTGCTCACCGATGCTACCGCGGATCACGCCTGGGCGCTGCTGTTCTCCGTGGCGCGCCGCATCGTCGAGGGCGATGCCTTCATGCGTGCGGGCAAGTTCGAGGGCTGGGGCCCCATGATGTTCCTTGGCGGCGACATCACCGGCAAGACCCTGGGCATCGTGGGGGCAGGCCGCATCGGCGCGGCCATGGCCCTGAAGTCACGCGGCTTCGGCATGCGGGTGCTCTACGCCGATGTCGCTCGCAATGAGGAACTAGAGTCGGACCTCGGCGCGCAGTGGGTCGACCTCGATACCCTCCTCGCCGAATCGGACTTCGTGTCGCTTCACGTTGCTCTCACGCCGGAGACGGTCCACCTGATCAATGCGGAGCGGCTGGGCAAGATGAAGCCCACGGCCTACCTGATCAACACGTCGCGCGGGCCCGTCGTTGACGAGATCGCCCTCGTGGACGCCCTCACGTCCCGGCGCATCGCCGGTGCGGGGCTGGATGTTTACGAGGACGAGCCCGCGATGAAGCCGGGTCTCGCCGACTGCCCGAACGCCGTCATCGTGCCTCACATCGCCTCGGCAACCAACTGGACGCGCTCGAAGATGGCGGAGATGGCTGCCACGAATCTTGTCGCGGGCCTCAAGGGCGAGACGCCTCCGAACCTGGTCAACCCGGAGGTGCTGGACCGGTAGCGCCGTGCCGCCCAGGGCCCGGAAGGCTCTGGGCGGCAGCACTGGCCTCACTTCGCGTCGCTCCGGTACCTCCCGTTGTAGAGCCCAATGTCATCGAGGGGTATCGGTCGGAAGCCGGGCAGCGGCTGGGTGACATCGGGCATGGGCGCGTCCTGCTCGAGGACTTGATTCCCGATCATTTCCAGCCCGCCGGGGTTGCTTGCCATCCGCCCACAGCGCCAGAAGACGTTCCGCCACGCGAAGCTCAGCGCCGGCTCCTCGAGCATCCGGGCCATCTCGGGGTAGCGCTCCAGGTAGAGATCCGTGAGGTAGAACCCGTCCGGCGCCTGACCTGACCGCAGGGTCTGCCACACGCTGTTGCCTGCGTAGTATCCCCCGCTGATTCCGATGCTGCAGTCGAGGAAGGCGTTGCCGTCCATGATGTTGTCCCGGCCGCTATTCATCTGGACCCCACCGAAGTTCCCGTTCGCGGACCGTTCGAACAGGTTCCCATACACCACCATCCCGCTGATGGCGTCATCGAACCGTATGCCCGCCTGCCCGTGCACTCCGGACGTCGGATCCAGGTTGCCGAGGTCGTGGAAGTAGTTGTGGCGGAAGACCATGCCGCGGTAGGTGGGGTTCCCATAGATGTCGATGGCGCCTTGATCGTCGGACTCCAGCACCACGCTGTGGAACTCGTTGTTGGCGACGAGGTGGTCGTTCCCCTCGATCCGCATGGCGCTGCTCGGCACGTCGTACATCAGATTGTGAACCACGCGGTTGCCCACGCCCTCGAGCTGGATCGCCGGGGTGTAGGTCCGATCGATGCGCCCGCACGAGTGGATCCGGCAGTTCTCCACCAGGTTCCCGCCCGGTTCGAGGGTCTCTCGGTCCCCTCCGGTGACCTCCAGAGCCCGCCTCCCGATGGTGTGCACGTCGCACGAGTGGATGGTGCAGCGCTGGCCGCGGTGCACCATGATTCCGTTGTCCGCCATGCGACTGACGGTGCACCCCACGATGGCGCAATCGGAGCAATCCCAGAGCGCCATGCCCCGGTAGCGGCCGAGGTCGAGGGTCAGGCCCTCGAACCGCACGTGGGACACGTCCTCCGCCAGGATCATGGGCTCCGAGAACAGGCCGATCTCGGCCACGGCCTCCGCGAAGTCGGTCGGCGGGTAGAGGTAGAGCATCCCTGTACCCCGGTTCAGGTACCACTCGCCAGGCGCGTCCAGTTCCTCTAGCAGGTTGAAGGCGTAGTACATGATGCCCTGGTCGTTGCTCATCCCGCCGCCGCCGTACTGGTAGGCCTCTGCGGTCGTCAGCACATCGGTCTCGGGATCGATGCCTCCGATCTTCGCCGTGCCGTCGGCCCACAGCCATCGGAAGTACCCGAACAGCCACCCATCCTCCGCGTCCAGCCACCGCTCGTGGCGATCGTCCAGGTACCGGAACGCTGACGGAACGCCCTGGTCCCGCGACCCCGGCTCGACCAGCTCCGCAATCCGCACGAACCCCTCGTTCGGCCATCGCGCGATCGTCATCGGCTGTCCATCGACGTACAGCTCGAGCGTGGGCGGCGCGGGTGGCTGGCCGCAGCCTCGAACCCTTAGCTCCCCATAGTCATTGATGCCCAGGGCATTGAGATCGCACTGCACCACGTGGGCGCGGCCCTCCTCGGGCAGCCGCGACAGCACAGCGGCGTCGCTCACCTCCTCGAAACCATCGAGGCGCACGCCCCCGTACAGCACGACCGGTCCGCCGTCCGCGCGGTAGACGACCGGCCCCTCCTCGGTGCCGCTATCCTCCGGCCCGAGTTCCAGCGTCTCGGTGACCCGGTACTCGCCCGGCGCGATCTGCACCGCGATGGCGCCTGTGACACCCTCAGCCCTGAGCGCCCGCACCCGGTCGCGCGCCGCAGTCAGGCTCGCCAAAGGAAACTCGCGCGCGCCAACGCCTGCGTCATTGCCATCGCGGGCGACGAAGACCTCTGCCGCGTACCCCTGAACCTGAGGCGGCTCGGTCCGCGTCGACCGCGGCTCACCTGAGAGGTCCTCCGCCTCCATTCGATGGACGAATGGGTACTCTGCTCGCCCGGCTATGCGTGCGTACTCGGCCCTCGCCGCCGCCTCGTCTCCCTCGACAGAGTAGCTCTGGGCGGCGATCAGGTGCGCGTAGCTCCGTAGCTGAGGCTCCAGTCCCTCATCTTCGGTGATCCGCGCACACTCCTCGCGCACTCGGGGGAAGTCACCCTCCGCCCAGGCTTCCATGGCCGCCGTCATCGCCGCCTCCAGCCGATCCCGCCGCTCGGCGGCGAGGGTAAGCGGCGCTTCGGAGACCCCGAACTCGTCCGCGTGCATCCGAAACGCCTCCCTGATCTCTTGCGGCGACAGGGCCCGACGGTACACGAACGCCTCGTCCATCAGGCCCCAGTAGTTGTGCCAGCCGCTGCCGAGGGTGATCTCGCCATAGGCTGAGAAGTCGCCGTCGAACTCCTCCGGCATCGCAGCCGCGCCGACGGAGTACCCGTTGACGTAGATCGAGACCTCTCGCGCCTCGCGGTCGCACGTCAGCCCGATATGAGCCCACTCTCCCTCGGCGACGCTCAGCGCTGAGGACGCTCCCATAGAGACCACCTCGCCATCCTCCCCGCGATAGCAGAAGTAGCTCGTCACCTGGCCCGAGGCCATCACGTCGATGACCAGGTTCGCCTCGGGGAACGCCCCATAGGAGAACACACGGCGCTGGTTCTGGGTGTCGTCGATCGCCAGGCGCTCTGGTCTCAGCCAGGCCAGGAAGCTCCACGACCCTGCGCCGAAGCGCGCCTCGGGAGGCAACTCGACCCGCACCACGGTGTCGGCCGTTCCGTCGAAGAACATGGCCTGACCGAGGGGGGAGTCCACGGCGCTCCCGCCCGCGGTGGCGTGAAGCTCACTCCCGGACAGATCCAGACACTGACCCGCGGGGTCTCCATCGAAGGAGTAGTGGAGGAGGGGAGCCTGGGCGGAGGCCGCCGTGGCGGCGGCCAGGAGAGCGACTGTTGCGAGGATCGCGACACGCATGGGTGTGCCTCCGTTCTGGCGAAGTCGGCGCGAGGCCATGTTGATACTCCGCCCGCGCCGCGCCCAACACCTCCACCCGGCGCGTCCCCATGCAAAACAGGCGGAGCCCTCCCGGGCCCCGCCTGCTCCTATAGCACCCATCCTGTCCGCCGGATCGGCGGGGGATGAGTGCGAGTTGCCTTACTCGACGGCACTACGCTCCGACCCACATCCTTGCCGGAAGCGCTAGCGATCAGACTTGCTGAGGGTCAATGCCTCCGCGCCCTTGGCGCCACTATCGGCGCCACCAACGGCCTTATCCATCGTCTTGGCGCCCTTAGGCGCCTGCTCGGCCACGGCCGTCTTGTCCTTCCCCCCACACCCCACCAGAAGACCAGCGAACACCACGAGACCCACTAACAGAGACAGCGTACGAGCCATACTCAGACCTCCTCGTGACTTCGACGCGGCATTCCGCCGCCACTATGTGCCGCCACTAATGCTCCATATCGGGGTCGTGGAACCATGGGGCCGAGCCACTCCACCAGTACGAAGCCGGAGTGCCATCGGCGTTGATCGCCGCCCACATACTGTTGTCGCTGCCCGATCGGACCCACTTCGCATGGCCATCGGCATAGGAGTAGTTCAGACCGCCATTATGGATGGTCTGATCTGAGGTGAACTGCGACGACCACATGTAGGCCTCTTCGGCACCTGTGTGCTTGAAAGCGTTGTACCAGTTCTGCGGCGTGTGACCGCCAGAGCTGAACGCCCCATAGGCAGGGAAATTCAGAGCCCCATTGCCGTGAGAGGTGGCCCACTCGCACCAGGCAAAGGCGGTTGCGGGCGACCGAGTCGCCGCCTCCGAACGACCGCCGAGACAGTAGTTGAAGGCGTAGCTGATCCACACGTTATTCGGATCATAATGACTGACGTGGGAAGCCGAAGGGCACGTGTAGAGCTGCATGCTCTTCATGTAAGGCTGGTGCGAGTTGTGGGAGTGCATGTTCAGGAACTCCCAGCCACCCCAAGGCGGACAGGGTAGCCAGTAGTTCCAGTACACGGTGGTCCCGTTGAACGCAGTTGGCAGCGCATAGTGGCTATCGTAGTCCTGCGCGTAGGACAAGGTCGCCGTCCCCAACTGCCGCAGATTGGAGAGGCAGCTCGTCTGACGAGCCTTCTCCCGGGCCTTCGCGAACACCGGGAACAGGATCGCAGCGAGGATCGCAATGATAGCGATGACAACCAGCAACTCGATGAGCGTGAAACCGCGCTTGCGTGTCATTCCGCCCTAAGACCTCCTCCTCGAGCACTCCTGAGAGCCAGCTCGAGCTTAGAATGGAAACTCGTGTAAACCCTGCGAGCGGACATGCGTAAGGGCTATCTGGAGCAGGCAGTAGCCCCATAGCGAAACCCGCTTGGCCATCGCTACCGATGGCCTAGCTCACCTCCTCGGACGGCTCGGACGGACGCAGCAGAGGCCGTCTGCTAGAGTGTGTTATCGCCAATGGGGAGAATGAGGACCGACGAACACCTACAGCCCAGATGCGGCTGTGGCACTACGCGTACAAATGCCCCCCAATGGCATTCGCTTATACTTGGATTCTACCCGCTAGCGCCATAACCTGCTACATGCGTGGAAAAAGAATCCCCGCTGGACAGAGCCGGAATGAGGGTCTGCCCCACATCCGGCGTAGCTCCTGCGGGCCTCGCCCTCACATCGCGCCATCCGACCGGAGGCCCAGGTCAACCCAGCGGAATCCCGTTGGGGTGCTCTCGAACGCCACGATGGACGAGGCCGGGACGCACGGCGTGATCCGGTCGCCAACAGGCAACGCCCGGAGCAGGCGCCGCGGGTTCGCGCTCGCCATGCGCCAACATTCGGGCAGGGGCAGCCCCGTCATGGCGCGACACCGGAATACGCCTTCCGGCAGGGAGAGCCCCGAACCCGCCAGATAGGGCGTGCCCGCCAGGTTCACTCGACCCGCCTCGGTGAGGTCCACGGCATGGCCCGCGAACTGGTACTCGCCCGGCGGCAGGCCGGCGACGAAGACGGCATCGCTCGTCAGGATCGAGCGCTCCACGCCCTTGGCGCGGACCATCGCCTTCAGCACCGGCGCCGGCAGGTGATGCCCGTCGGGGATGAAGCTCGCCCATAGCTCATCGGCCGCCAGCTGCTCCCAGAGGTAGTTGTCGTGCCGTGGCAGCATCGCATGGGCGCCGTTGCCGAGGTGGGTCGAGAGGGAAGCTCCCGCAAGGACCGCCTGCCGGATCACCGGACGGCTCGCGCCCGTGTGGCCCAAGGCGACGACGAGCAGAGCCTCCGAGAGCTCCGCGATCAGCTCGATCGCCCCCGGCGCCTCGGGGGCGAGGGTCAGGATGGCGATCCGGCCACCCGCCGCGCGATTCAGGCGGTCGAAGACCTCCCGTGAGGCGTCGCGGACCTGCTCCAGGGGGTGGGCCCCGCGCGGGCCGTCCTCGGGGCTGATGAAGGGACCTTCGAGGTGAATCCCCAGGACGGCGTCGGAGACCTCACGAAAGCGATTGCAGGCCTCGGAAATGGCATGTAGACGGGCCTCCATGGCCTCCAGGGAGGCGGTGACGACCGTTGGGCAGCACCAGAGCACGCCCTGGGACCGGAGGTGCGCGATCAACCCCGCCACCGTCTCCGGCGAGGGGTCGTCCCCGTTCAGGTCGTAGCCGGCCGAGCCATTGACCTGGATGTCAGCCAGGCCAGGCGCGAGCCAGGGCAGCCCCTCAGGACTGCCCTGGAGGGGCGTCACCGAGGCGACACGCCCCGCGCGTAGCTCGATGCGCACCGCCTCGCCGCTCTGCAGTAGCCGGCCCTCGATAGCCCGCGTCATCTGTTTGCCCCCACATAGTGTCGTAGAAGCCTTCTCCCGCTCATCCATCGGCTCCCTCGGAGAGGCCCGCCAAGGGGGCGATCCAGGGGAACATCACACGGCCTTCCGATTGAGGAGCCAGCCAGCCAGCCCCAGGGCGAAGGCGATATGCACGACGGCCAGGATCGTCGCCGTGACCATGTTGCCCGTGTCCGCCCAGTCGAAGGCGTCGTCCTTGGTGTTGATGAGGATCGCCCAATCCACGCCGCGCGTCCCGAAGTCGCCCAGCCGAGGCACCACCCACATCCACACGCCGCCGATAGTATCCACGAAGGCGTTCGAGATGTTGTTCAGCGCCACGCGAAGGTTGTAGGTCTGAGACGCCACCCATGTGCCGAAGAAGGCGAAGAGGACGCCAATCACCGATGGCAAGGCCGTCGTCAGTAGCACACAGTAGGCCGCCGTCACCGAGATGCCGATAGCGTAGTACCCCGCCCCGACGAAAAGGCCCCAGTTCGCCTCCTGATGCTGCGCCAGATAGAGTAGGAAGGCGAACACCGTCATCGTCGCTATGGACGCGAGGGTGACCGCCATGGCGCCCAGGTAGGCGCCGAGGACAACGGAGACCCGAGGGATGGGGTGGGATAGGACGTGCTGCAGGGACCGTCGCGCCGCCTCGTTGGTGAGAACGGTGAAGAGGATGGCGATAGCCGTGCCAATGACGCCAATGAGCTTCATGCTCCCAGACACCGTGGCATCGGTGACGAAGAGGTTCCAGTCGTCATCCGTGCCCTCCAGGATCAGGTCCGAAGCCTCTTGCGGGTCCTCGCCGTGGAAACCCGCAACGAGCTGGATGGCCGCGTCATAGAGAGTGTCCGGAAGGGCGAGGAGCACGAGGTATAGGAGGATCATGGGCAGCACACTGGCTACGACGACGGTCCAAATGCCCTTGCTTCGCATGCCGCACTTGATAGTGCTTCCAGCGATGATGAGAGCCGCCCTCACGCTGCACCCCCTCCCTCGGCGCCCACGATGCGCATGAACACGTCCTCGAGGCTCTCCTGGGCGAGGTCCAGGTAACGCAGTCTGGCCCCGTGGCGCTCCACAAGCGAGGGAATGGGGTCCATGTCGTCCGCCGTCCTCACTCGCACCACGATGGTGCCGTCCAGCACCGCTACATCGTCGGACATCGCCCGGAGATCCTCCAGGAGACCGGGCGGGACCGTGGTGGTGCGCAGATGAACGTAGGGCTGGACGTGGGCCATGCCGAGGATATCTCCCTGTTGGACGATCCGCCCCTTCTCGAGGATCGCCACCCGGGAGCAGGTGCGCTCCACGTCGGAGAGCAGGTGGGAGTTCAGGAAGACCGTCTTGCCCTCGCGTTCCAGGTCCAGGAGGAGGTCGCGGACCTGCCGTCGGCCCACCGGGTCCAGGTTCGCCGTGGGTTCGTCGAGGAAGACGAGCTCCGGCTCCCCTACGAGGCTCACGGCGATGCCGAGGCGCTGGAGCATCCCCTTGGAGAAGGGCCCCACCCGGCGGTTCCACGCGTCCTGGGCGAGGCCGCAGCGGGTGAGGAGTTGCGGCACCGAGTCAGAGAGCCGCTCTCGCGGTACGCCATGCAGCCGGCCGTGGAGCTCCATGATCTCCACGGCGGTGAGCCAGCCCTGGAAGTCAAGCACCTCAGGCAGAAGCCCCACGCCCTGGCGCGCCTCCATGGATGCGGGCGCATGCCCCAGGACGCGGCACTCACCCTCGTAGTCGCGGATCGCCCCGGTGAGGATCTTCACCGTTGTCGTCTTGCCCGCTCCATTCCGGCCCAGGAAGCCGAAGATCTCACCGCGTTCGAGGGTCAGATCGATGCCGTCCAGCACTGGGACAGGTTCAAGGGTCTTGGTGTCGAAGACCTTGGTCAAACCGGAGATCTCGAGGGCCGGCGTACTCGCCGCCATTCCGTGCCCCCCTTTCGGGCCACCGATGTAGTTCCGCCGCTGGCGCCCGTCGCCTCCTGCAAGGTGCCACGGTCGCAGTGGTGAATGTGTGAATCGGGGACCATCGCGGATCGACGCCGTGTGCGCGCCTTGCGAGGAGGCCATGATATGCACGTTCTGATGCTTTCCTGGGAGTATCCACCGCGGATCGTGGGCGGCATCGCGCGGCACCTCTACGACCTGGCGAACGCCCTGGCGGACCAAGGCACCAAAGTGACGGTGGTCACCGCCGCCTTCGGCGACGCCCCCGGCTACGAGGAGCCTCGGGAGAACCTGCGGATCGCCCGGACCGCATTAGGGAGCGTCTGGCCCTACGACTTCGAGTCGGAGATCATGCACCTGAACTTCGCCCTGGCCGCCGAGGCCATCCGGCTCGCGGCGGGGGACCCCTACGACGTGGTCCACGCCCATGACTGGCTCGTGGCCTATGCAGGCAACACCGTGGCCCGAGCCCTGGAACTCCCCCTGGTGAGCACCATCCACCAGACCGAGATCGGCCGGAACAACGGCCTCCACTCGCTGGAGCAGCAGTACATCCACAACGTGGAGTGGTGGCTGACCTACCAGTCTAGCCGCGTGATCGTGTGCTCGGACTACATGCACGGGCATGTGCAATGGGCATTCAACCTGCCGTGGGACAAGTTGCGGGTCGTGTTCAACGGAGTTGACAGCAAGCGCTTCAATGTGCGCGCTACGAAAGGGTTCCGGCGACACTGGGCAGCCGACCATGAGAACATCGTGTTCTTCGTGGGCCGGATGGTCAGGGAGAAGGGCCTTCACCTGATTGTGGAGGCCGCCCCTAAAGTCCTGTACTACCACCCCAACACCCGATTCGTCGTTGCCGGCGGCGGGGATTCGTCCTGGCATCAGCGTCGGGCATGGGAGTTGGGCGCGGGGCACTCCTTCTACTTCACGGGATTCGTGCCCGACGAGACCCTCCCCAGCCTGTACAAGGCCGCCGATGTCGCCACCTTCCCGAGCCTCGTGGAACCCTTCGGGATCGTCGCCCTGGAGGCGATGGCCGCCGGCACGCCGGTCGTCGTCTCCGACGTGGGCGGATTGGGGAGCATCATTCGCCACGGCGAGAACGGGTTCAAGTGCTACCCCGACAACGCGAACTCCCTGGCTGATCAGATCCTGCATGTGCTCATGTCGCCCGACCACGCGGCCCAGTGCGCGCGGGTAGCGAAGCAGGAGGCGGCGACGGTCTACAACTGGAAGCGCCTGGCCCAACTCACCGCGGAGGTGTACCAGGAGACCCTGTGAGCGCCCACAGCGACGCGGTAAACCACAGCGGGCATGGGGCGTCGGCGCTTCCTGAGGATGGGCCGGCCATCAGCATCCGCTCCGTCGCCCTCGGGCTGCTCCTGATCCCACCGAACGCCTACTGGCTCGCCGTCGTCGAGGTCGTCCGCGCCACGGACGCCCCCACCGAGCTGTCCCTCTTCTCCAACGCCGTCTTCACCCTGGTGCTTGTCGTGCTCGTCAACGGCCTGATCGGCCGGGTGGCGCCTCGACTCGCCCTGTCTCGGCGCGAGGTTGCCGTCACCTACATCCTCTGCACCCTGGGCTGCGCCATGGGCAGCCTCGACATGTACGCCTGCCTCCCGCCCATGATGGCTTTCCCGGCTCAGTACGCGTCACCGGAGAACGACTGGGAGCAGCAGCTCCTGCCGCTCCTCCCCGAGGCGCTCTACATACCGCAACGGGAGCTGGCCGCTGGCTACTGGCAGGGCGGTCAGTCCGTGTACGAATCCCGCCTGCTCGCGGCCTGGCTGCCTCGCCTGGGCTACTGGATGGTCTTCGGGCTGGGACTCTCTCTGCTCTGGCTAGCGATGACGGCGATCTTCTCGCCACGGTGGATACGGTCCGAGCGGCTGACCTACCCGATCGCTCAGCTCCCCGCCGCGCTTGCCTATCGCCCCCGCCGCCTGGTGGAGGACCCGGCCCTGCTGTTGGCGGCGGGGGTGGCGACCTTCATCGCTCTCCTGAACGGCATCCATCACTTCCAGCCAATCTGGCCTTACCTGCCCGTAAAGGCGGGCATGGTCCCCCAGACCAACGTGGGAGCCCAGCTTGTCGATCCGCCGTGGAACGCGGTCGGGACGCTCACGCTGTCGTTCTACCCCTTCGCTATCGGCCTGGGGCTGCTGCTGCCCGCGCGGCTCTCCCTCTCCTGTTGGGTCTTCTACCTGCTGTTCAAGCTGCAGCACGTGATCGTGAACCAGGCCGGTTCCTGGACGATGGAGGGGTTCCCCTACACGCGCCAGCAGTCGCTGGGCTCCTTCCTCGGCCTCGTGGCATTCTCTCTGTACATGAGCCGCAGGCATATCGCCCGGTTCGCCGCTGAGGCCTTGGGCCGCCAGGAGCCAGCCGACGAGGACCGCCCCCTCGCTCCTCGGACGGCGCTTCTCCTCCTCGTCGGCTCCTTCGCGTTCCTCGTCGGGTTCTCGTCGTGGGCGGGCATGACCATCCCCTATGCCGTGGCCTTCTTCACCCTATACGCGGCCCTCTGCCTCTCATTCACGCGGGTGCGGGCGGAGATGGGGGTGCCAACCCATGAGCTGCATCTGGTAGGGCCTGGGGAGTCCTTCTTCCGGTGGTTTGGGAGCGAGCGCATCGGTAGACGCAACCTGGCCGTTGCGGCGCTCTACTACTGGTTCAATCGTGCCTATCGAGGTCACCCTATGCCCCATCTGGCCGAGGGCTTCAAGATGTGCGACCAAGGTCACATCGCGCAGTCGAAGCTGGTCCCGTGGGCGGTGTTGGCCATGCTCATCGGCGGGTTCAGCACGGCTTGGACTCTGGTCCATGTGCTCTACGTCGACGGCGCTAATACGAAGTGGGGGGTGATGCGGCACTCCGAGTGGATCGCTATCGTGCCCTACCAGGAACTGGCCTTGACGCTGGAGCAGCCGACAGGTCCCAACACGGGCTCGATCTTCGCCACCGTCGTCGGGTTCGTGGTCACCATCGTAACGATGGCGCTCAACACCTACGTTTCATGGTGGCCGCTCCATCCGGTGGGCTACGCGGTGAGCAATGCCCATGCGATGAACAAGATGTGGTTCTCGATCTTCGTGGCCTGGTGTATCAAGGCGGTGCTCATCCGGTACGGCGGCTCATCGGGCGCTCGGCGGGTTCAGAGCATCGCCTTCGGTCTCATACTGGGCGACTACGTCGCGGGCAGCCTGTGGTCCATCTACGGCCTGGCGCGGAACCTCCGGGCTTACAGCGTCTGGATCTGATCCGCGCGCCGTGCGAGCCTCTGCCAGGGGCGAACCGGATCACTCCAGTGGCAACTGCGAGCGCTCGCCCGATGAGCTGATCCACGGGAAGGTTTCGGGGCCCTCGGGTACAGGCGCCCCGAGCCTCTCGGCCAGTCGCGCCGCGAGGGCCTCCACACTCTCAGGCGGTCCGAGGAACTTGAACATGGGCGGCGTGTTGCCCTTCTCAGTGGACCGCCGCACCTGAGCGGGCAGGTCGGCGGGCACGTCCGCCAGGGTCAAGAATGGCATAGACGCCGGAACCTCGCTCGGGCTCGCCACGATGCGAATCCCCAGGCCCAGGCGGCGAAGGGCCTTGTAGAGCAGCATGAATCGACCGGGATCTGGCTCCCCGCGGCCCGCATAGGGCACTGTCATCGGGTGGAGAATCGCGACGTCCACGGCCGGGGCCCCGCCTTCGCACCGCGCCAGGAGGTCACGGCCTGCGCTCAGCATGGCCTCCAGCTCTCCATCGGGCCAGACGTTGTAGAAGTCGTAGTCCGGCGTGCCCCACCAGCAGTAGTAGACTACGCCGCGGGCGCCTGACGCGATGCCGGAGAGGGTGGTGCGGGTCATCGCCTGGCTACCGATCCAGACACCGGCAGTGAAGTCCTGCAGGTCGATCAGCCAGGGTTCGCCCTGGTGCTTGACCATATCGACGCCGGCCGTGATGTGGTGGAAGTCACCGTCGGCGGCAGCGAGCTGCATCCCAAGACCCTCGTAGTGACGAGCCGAGAAGACGCGCCAGGGGTGGATGTTGTGCTGGTACGAGTAATCCCAGTTGAAGGGGGCAGCGAAGGAGAAGGTCAGATAGGTGACGATGGGCGCGCCCGGCGCCGCGTCCCGGATCACATCAGCCACATGGCCGATGAACTCGGCCACGGCGTTGCCGGTGAAGTCGAACCAGTCCTCCACCCAGCGGGCAGATGGTGAGTCGCTCAAGGTCGGCGAGTACCGGGTCCGCAGGGCACCGTCGCCCCGCTCGCTCACCAGAGCCTCTTCCACGCCCGCAGCCCACGGGCTGAACCCCCAGAGCCCCTCCTCCTTGCCGCCGGCTGCCGGGATGGGCGGCGCCAGGTTGGTGGTTCCGTCGGAGGCGGACCGGAAGGCAACGTTGCGGAACTCCACGGTACCCCGCAGTTGTGACTTGAGGTGCAGCCAGGCCCGGTCCGCTCCCGCGGGAGGCTCGGCGGTGACGGAGACGGTCCGCCACTCCCCGCCGGTGCGCACTCGTTCGGAGTCGGTGATCGCGATCGGTGGCTGGCTGCCAGGCTTGAGCCAGGCGATCTGCAGCAGAGCGCCGCCCGAGAGGTCATCCTCCGTTCGAACCTGGGCGCTGAAGGTGTACGCCGTGCCGGGTTCGACGGCGAGGGCCTCCTCATACGGCGTACACCAGGAGGCGTCGACCCGTGCACGGAGGTCAACAAGCTGGCCGAAGGTGTCCACAGCGCCCGCGCCATCGAAGACGACCGGCGGACGCTCCACGGCGCCCTCGGGCTGGAGCCCCCACGCCTCGCGAGCCGCGCGGACCGAGCCGTAGCGGTGCGCCATCTCCCGTTCGAACGCGGCGCGGTCGAGTTCGCTGAAAGTCAGGTCACTCGGGTACCACCATTCGCAGCCGTTGTTGTAGGCGATCACCCGGCCGTTGGTGTCCCTCTGACGGATCTCAGTGACCACCCGGCGAACGAAGTCGTCCATGCGGGCGACGTAGACGGGCGAGAAGATGGAGGGATCACTGGCGGCGCCGCCGTCCGCCCCGACCATCGTCTGGCCTGCCTCGCGGACAAGCTCACGAACCCAGTTGGCGCAATGGGCCGGGCCCGCCTCGACCACGTAGATGAGCCGGACATCCTCAGCCTCGGCCCAGGCAAGCTGCTCGTCAATCACCTCGGGGAGCCATTCATCCTCCGAGGGCTGAATGAGTTCCCAGGGCGCCCGCACGAGGGCGACCGTTGCGCCGGATTCGCCATAAACGTCGGCTCCCTCAGGGATCATTGGGTAGTGGGAGACGAAGCCGACGGGGGGCTGAAGCGTCAGGAGCGACAGCGCGATCGCGAGCTGCATGTGGGCTGGCCCTCTCTATACGGGCGGCGCATAGCGAGCGATCTCCCTCGCGGTGTCGAGGTCGAGATCGGCGCCTCGGCGCTGCAATGCGGCGATGACAACGGCGCGCCGCTCGGGTGTCATGGACTGGCCCATGTAGACTTTGACGTCAACCTGGAGTGGCTGGATAGCGAACACGGCGGTTCCCCGAAGGAGGCGCCCCCACTGGTCGGAAGCAAGGGAGAGCGGCTCATAGCCTCCCTCGGGAACATACTTCCGCATGAGCGATTCGAGGCCTGCAAGCGCCTGCAGAGGGTCTACCAGGACTTCCCCGCGGCCACGGACGAGGGCTGACTTGTAGAACTGGGTCGTGCCGCATGCGGAAACATCGGCCAGAAGGGACGGTGCGAGCAGGGAGTAGTGCAGAGCGGCGCTGAAAGATACCCGAGCGCCTTCCGCCATGACTCGGTACTTCTCTCCCGCCGCAGCGCCGTGGAAGACCACGCGGCCCTCATGCCAGACGAAGTTCACGGGCACCGGGATCGGGATACCGTCGGCCGCGACGATGCCCAACTGGCCAACCTCGCAGCGGTCCATGATCTCTCGGAGGTCGCCAGGGTCGGTGCTCCGGAACTGGCTGCGCCGCATCGCGGTCTCCTCAGGTGTCCCGTCGCTTGAGGAGCACGCCGCGGACGCCCCGATCACCAGAATCGCCTGGCCCCACAGAAGCTCATGGAGCGGCTCGCCAGCGACTGCACCTTGACTACATCGCCCGTCTGAGGCGCATGGACGAAGTTCCCGTTACCGATGTAGAGCCCCACGTGGGAGACGCCCGGCCCGGAGGTGTTCGCGAAGCAGACCACATCGCCCGGCAGCAGGCTCTCTCGATCGACGGGACGCCCCGCATCCCACATGTCGTAGCTGCTGCGCGGCGGGGTGATCCCGAGCTGCTTGTGGGCGTAGAAGACGAGACCGCTGCAATCGAACCCGGATTCCGGACTCGCCGCCGCATAGCGATAGGGCACGCCCTGCATGGCGAGCGCCGCCTGGGCGATCTGCTCCCCGATGCTGGAACCGGAGAGGGAGTAGGGCACAGGGGCGCTCGGTGAGGCGGGGATCTGGCTGGCGGACAGAGCCGTCGGGGTCGTTGCCGTGGTTACCAGCCAGCCGGCTATCCAACCGTTGGCGCCGCCTGTGAAGGCGCCCTTCAGCCAGCCCTCGTAGCTGCCCTCCACGACGAACGTGTCACCCTCGTTCACCGTAGCCAGGATGCCGTAGGTCGTCCCGGGCCCCGAACGGACGCGGCAGTTGTCGCCGAGGACGTACCCCTGGTTGCTCTGGAGTCCCTGAATGGCCGACTCCCGGGCGGCATCGAAGGAGGCAGTCATCTCCTCAGGGGTCAGCAGGGTCAACCCGCCCTGGGTTCCCGCGACCGGCGAGGCGACGAGGTAATCGCGGTGCACCCAGCCGACGGCGCTGCCTCCGACACGCACAGACGCCCACTCCCCCTCGAGCGAGAGGAGGTCGACGTGGGTGCCCTCGGCAAGGATCGCCAGCGCTTGGTTGTCCGGTCCGGGGCCGGTGCGCAGATAGAGGAACTTCGCCTTCACCCACCGGCTGCTCTCGGCCGGGCCGCCGGCGTCGGGGCGCGGGAGGGGGCTCTGCTCCGCCACCGTCGCGGGCTTCACGAGCCATGCGGCCACCCACCCGACAAGGGAGCCGTTGGGGTCTCGAACCTTGCGCCACTGCCCCTCATAGGCGATGACGTCCAGGACCTTACCGCGTTGGAGCACCGCGACCTGGGCATTCGACTGGCCCGGTCCGTCGCGGACGATGAGGTCATCGCAGTCGACACCTACGACTTCACGGCGCATGCCCAGCGGTGGCGCCTCGGATAGCAGCCAATGAGCGACCCAGCCTACCTGACGGGTCTTGGGCACGTAGACCTCGCGCCACTGACCGTTCTGGGACTTGATTCGCACCTCGTCGCCCAGATTCAGGCTGCCGATAACCCTGGTGCTCTCCTGCCCCGGGCCGCTTCGAAGGTTCACGTCCGAGCCGTTCACGAAGAGGGCAACCTCGGCCGACGCGGCCGTCGTGAGGGTCAGGGACAGAAGGGTCAGGGCAATGAACTTCGTGCACGGTCGCATACGCGAGTCTCCCCGAGTTCCTCCAGCCACCGAGAGAGGGGCCAGGTACTCAGTTTGGACGCTCCGGAGGTAGGCGAGTTTTCGCGGCCCGCCAGCATTACGGTCTCTCCTGACAAATCGTCTCGTACATGCTACCCCGATGTGGGGGCCCTTACAACCGATGGTTGCGCGCGGGGGCGGTCTGATTGACACCCCCGAAGGCGCACATTAGAATCGCGGCTGTCGGATCGAGGCACTTCACACGAACCAAGCATGCATTCTCCGTACCTTAGGCACTTGTGTCGGGGGTCGCTCCGCAGGGCGGTCCTTGGGCCACTTGCGATGCTGGTACGGAATACTGGGAGGCGAGCTTCGATGGCAGTCAAGGTAGGCATCAACGGTTTCGGGCGGATTGGGCGCCAAGTCTTCAAGGCTATCTACGACCGCGGTCTGAGGGACAAGGTCGATGTTGTCGCGGTCAACGATATCACCGACGTGAAGACGCTGGCGCACCTCTTGAAGTACGACTCGGTCTACGGCCGCTGGGATATTCCGATCACCGCGGGCGAGGGTTGCATCGAGGTCGAGGGCGAGAAGACGGTCATCACGGCAGAGCGCGACCCGGCCAACATCGACTGGTCGAGCCTGGGCGTCGAGATCGTTCTGGAGTCCACGGGCCTGTTCACCAAGCGCGAGGACGCGTCGAAGCACCTGAATGGCACGGTCAAGAAGGTCATTATCTCGGCTCCCGCCAAGGGCGAGGACCTCACCATGGTGCTCGGCGTGAACGACGAGAAGTATGACCCGGCCAGCCACCACATCATTTCGAACGCCTCCTGCACCACCAACTGTCTCGCGCCTGTGGCCAAGGTTCTCCACGCTGAGTTCGGCATCGAGGCCGGCCTCATGACCACGATCCACGCCTACACTAACGACCAGAAGATCCTCGATCTTCCGCACAAGGACCTCCGCCGTGCGCGCGCGGCTGCAGTGAGCCTTATCCCGACGACCACCGGCGCCGCGAGGGCCGTCGGCCTGGTGCTCCCGGAGCTCAATGGCAAGCTGAACGGCTTCGCGGTCCGGACCCCGCACCACACGGGCTCGGCCGTGGATCTCGTCGCGACCCTCTCGAAGCCGGCGACCGCCGCGGACATCAACGCCGCGATGCAGGCCGCCGCGGAGGGCCCGCTGAAGGGCATCCTGGGCTACACCGAGGACCCGATCGTCTCGATCGATGTGTCTGAGGACGACCGCTCGTCCATCTTCGATGCGCTATCGACCATGACCATCGAAGCCGGCGGGAAGACGATGGCCAAGGTTCTGTCGTGGTATGACAACGAGTGGGGCTACTCCTGCCGCTGCGCCGACCTCTTCGCGTTCCTCACGGAGAAGGGGCTCTAGCAGACGAAGCGTACGTAGCCTCCGGGCACGGTCCGGAGATCTCAGGCTTCCGGGGGCACAGCTTGCTGTGCCCCCGATTCGTATGAGCGGCCCGCCGCTCTGGAGCGCGAAAGGGACCAGCAATGGCGAAGAAGTCAGTCACCGATATCGACCCCAAAGGCAAGCGCGTCCTCGTCCGCGTCGACTTCAACGTGCCGCTGGACGAGAATCGGAGCATCACTGACGATAGCCGCATCCGGGCGGCCCTGCCGACGATCAACTACCTCCTGGAGGCAGGGGCGAAGGTCATTCTGACGAGCCACCTCGGCCGGCCGAAGGGCAAGAAGGCGCCGGAGTTCAGCCTGGACACCGTCGCGGCTCGACTGGCCGATCTCGTATCCGCCAAGGTAACGAAGACGGACGACCTGGTGGGCCCTGAGGTGACGAAGGTCGTCGAGGCGATGCAGCCGGGCGAGATCGTGCTGCTCGAGAACAGCCGCTTCGAGCCGGGTGAGGAGAAGAACGATCCCGCCCTCAGCGAGGCCCTTGGCGCACTCTGCGACGTCTACGTGAATGACGCCTTCGGCGCGGCCCATCGGGCCCACGCCACCACCGAGGGCGTGACGAAGTTCGTGGACACCTGCGTGGCGGGCTTCCTCATGCAGAAGGAGCTCGAGATCCTCGGCGACGCGCTGCTCCATGAGCCAAAGCGCCCCCTCGTGGCGATCCTGGGTGGGGCAAAGGTGGCCGACAAGCTCGGGGTCATCGATTCCCTGCTGCAGGTAGCGGACACCCTCATCATCGGTGGCGGCATGTCCTACACGTTCCTCAAGGCCAAGGGCTACGAGATCGGCCAGTCGCTCCTCGATGCCGAGCGGATCGACTATTGCAAGGGCGTCATCGAGAAGGCGGCAGCGACTGGAACGGCGCTGCTCCTCCCCACTGATATCCTCGTGGCGGACGAGTTCAAGGCCGATGCTCAGACGAAGATCGTGCCGGCAGATCAGATCCCGGCGGACTGGATGGGCCTGGACATGGGGCCCGAGTCCACGAAGGCCTTCTGCGCGGCGGCGGCCGCGGCGGGCACGGCTTTCTGGAATGGCCCGATGGGCGTGTTCGAGATGGAGCCCTTCGCGGGCGGAACGAAGGCACTGGCCCAGGCGCTGGCCGACTCCGGCGCCGTGACGATCATCGGCGGCGGCGACTCGGCCGCCGCGGTGAGACAGATGGGCTTCGCCGACAAGATGACCCACATATCCACGGGCGGCGGCGCCTCGCTGGAGTTCGTGGAGCAGGGCTCGCTCCCGTGCGTGGAGGCTTTGGACGACAAGTAGCCGGGCGAGCACGCCCGCTAGCAGAGAGGACCATTCGGATGGCGAGAAACCCGTTCATTGCGGGCAACTGGAAGATGAACATGACCGTCCCCGAGGGCACGGCTCTCGTTACCGCGCTCATCGAGGAGAAGGACGATATCACCCCTGTGGAGGTAGGCGTCTGCCCGCCCGCCACGGCTTTATACGCGATCGGCAAGCTGCTCCAGGAGAAGGGCAGCGCCATCAAGCTCGGGGCGCAGGACGTGTTCGGCGATGGCACGGGCGCCTTCACGGGAATGCTGTCCATCCCGATGCTGGTGGATTGCGGCTGCCAGTACGTCATTCTGGGACACTCGGAGCGGCGCGGTCGCTTCGGGACGACTCCCGATTGGTTGACCTCCCCACTGCAGGCGCTTTTCGCGGACAGCAACGAGTCTGTGAACCTGAAGGCGTCCATCGTGATGCGGTCGCCGCTTACGCCGATCATCTGTGTCGGTGAGACCATCGATGAGCGCAAGGCCGGCAAGACGGACGACGTGGTGCGCTCGCAGGTCGAAGCGGCGCTGCAGGGGCTCGACAAGGGACGTCTCGGCGAGGTCGTGCTCGCCTACGAGCCCGTCTGGGCCATCGGCACCGGCGAGACCTGCGACTCCGCTGAGGCGCAGCGCGTGTGCCAGCTGATCCGAAACACGGTAGCGGCGATCGACACAGCGGCGGCCGGGGCGATGCGGATCCAGTACGGCGGCAGCGTGAAGGCAGACAATGCCGAGGAGCTGCTGGGCCAGCCCGATATCGATGGGGCCCTCGTTGGTGGCGCGTCGCTCAAAGCAGCAGACTTCGCCGCCATCGTTCGCGCCGCCAAGGTCACCGCAGGCTAGGTCACTCTGCCAATCTGGTCACGTCAGGGAGGGGGCGCGGAGTGTTCGCGTCCCCTCCGTTGTTGTCGCCAGTGCACGCTGTGCCAGCGAATGAACCCATGTGGGAGCCGTGCGTCCACAGTAGATAAGCCATTGGGGGGCCACAGAGAGGCGGCTCTCGATGCGGGCCCCCCGTCTGCTCGTGATTGGGATAGACGGCGCCACCCTCGACCTCATCGGTCCGTGGGCCCGGGAGGGTAAGCTTCCTGCGCTCAGGGGGCTTATGGGGTCGGGGGTCACGAAGCCTCTGAGGTCTACGCTGCCACCGGTGACGCCCGTCGCCTGGAGCAGTTTCCTCACGGGCGCCGACCCTGGCGGGCATGGGATCTACAGCTTCTTCCGACTGGACCATAGCAGCTATCGCCCCCTGCCTGTCCATGCGGGGCATCGGAGGCTGCCTAGCTTCTGGCAGTCACTGAGCCAGGCGGGCGTAGCGGTCGGCCAGTTCAACACGCCCTTCACGTACCCCGTTGAGCCGCTGAACGGCTTCGCCGTGGCCGGGTTCGACACGCCGACTTTCGGGCGAGACGCCGCCTACCCCGATGGCGCTCTCGAGACGGCCCTGAATGGAGATCACGGGTACGTCCACGGGCCGGTCCCGCTCGCTCCTCGCGAGACCTACCACGAGCGCCTGCGCAAGCAGGCGATGACCCAGGTGCGGATGTGTGGTCGACTGTTGCAGCGCTGGCCGTGCGATGTGTTCATGGTGACCTTCTGCGCGACGGACCACGGCGCCCACCGGCTATGGCCACTGGGCGCGACCACCGAGGAGGTAGCGCGGGTGGGAGGGGACGTGCTGGAGGCCTACCAGGTGGCGGACGAGGCGATCGGGGAGATCCTGGAGCGCCATGCCGACGATGGCACGACTGTTCTGGTGGTGTCCGACCACGGCATGGGGCCGGCCGAGGGCGCCGTGAACATGACCCGTGTCCTGGCAGAGGCGGGGCTGCTCCGGGTGCGCCCGGAAGCGGGACGTGACAACTCGATCCCTTTGAGGCTACGGGCGGTGCGCGGGGTCAGGCGATTCTTCCGCGATGGCGCGGGGCGTGTGCTGAAGCCGCTCGCGCTGCGACTGATGCCGGAGTGGGCGAAGGCGGCGGTGGCGCACACCGAGCTGTCGAGCATCGACTGGGAGCGGACACTTGCCTTCCCGTGGGGAACGTACGGACAGGTGCAGATCAACCGCGAGGGAGAGTGGGCGGAGGGATGCGTGGGGCCGCGTGATGCGGACGCGGTGGCGCGTGATGTGACCCAGGCCTTCGAGGAGTTGCGGGATCCCGCGTCAGCGGGGCCCGTGATCGACGAGGTCGCACCGGCGGAGGAGATCTACGCCGAGGAGAGGGCCCCCGGGAGCCCCGACCTGCTCGTGATCCCGCACGATTACTCCTATGACATCGGGCCGTACCTGCAGTCGCCAGAGGGACCGCCCGTGGCGAACTCGCACACCGATGGCGGGGAATGGATCGATGTGCCGGCGATCCATCGCCTGGAGGGGACCCTCATCGCCTCAGGGCCTTGCGCAGACCGGATCTCGGAACTCGAGTCGCCCAGGTTGGAGGACATCGCTTCGGTAATCCTGCGGATCGCGGGCGTGTCCTCAGACGGCGAAAGCGTCAGCACGCAGCCTGACGGGTCGCCCTACACTGAGGAGCAGGCGCGACAGGTGGAGCGCCACTTGGAGGATCTGGGCTACCTGTAGTTGCGCTCGGCGTCTGCCTCTTCGTCGGCATCCGTCCAGGTCACGCGCCAGAAGGGGTTGGGCTCGGGGCCCGGATCGAGGCCCATTCGCCGGACCTTCTCTCGGTGCCGTCGAGTCGCCCTCAGGGAGACGCACTCATGGAGTGCCAGCAGGGGAGACAGGACGAGGGTCCAGAACCCGATGAGGCCCCAGGTCGAACCCGCCCGCCACCCCCGATCGGCGGCCTCCACCATGATGGTGCAGGCCGCCAGGACCCCAGCAATGAGCAACGGGAGTCCCAGAAGCGCTTCGGCCACGGTCACATGCCGGGCGGGTCGCCGCAGAGCAGGGGTGGAGCCCGCTGAACCTGCGCTGCGCTCCGCGGCAGAGATCTCGCCGTCCGCGATCTCATGGGGGAGGACGGGGCCGGAGTCGATACTGCTCATCGGCCTCGCCTCCCCCACGAGGGATGGTTGCCCTACTGCTCCTCGTCGCCCATCTCCATCAGGTCAACGAAGCGCTGGCCGATGACGAGGGCGGGATCGACAGGCACATCGGCCCGAGCGACGTCGGACGGAACGCTGATCATGGGCACGGGCCTCAAGGTGCGGCCCTCGAACTGAGGTAGCCACTGACGGGAGGCTTCGAGCATCTCAGCCGTCATCTCACGCGCTTCCCTGAGCGTCAGGCAGGCGGAGGTCAGCGGGTCGAGAGCGACGGCGTTCATGACGAGCTCCGGATCGCCCGTCAAAGCCGCCTCCACGGCAAGCCCCTGGACGTTGACGTTGGTGAGATTCAGGGCCGCGAGTTGCGGCGGGAGCGCGCCAACGTGGATGGGGTGCATGCCCGATCGGTCCACGTACATCGGCACTTCGACGCAGCAGCCGTCGGGCAGATTCGTGATCAGGTAGTCGTTGCGGACGTTCCCGTTGAGCCGGAAGACCTGGTCTGATTCCAGAGCTTCGATGATGTAGCTGCAGTACTCTGCGGAACGGTGCTGCAGCTCCGTCGTCTCGAACGCCAGCGGATCGATGCGCTCGAACTTCTCGGCCACGGCCCTGCCCCACTTGTAGTAGGCGCCGGATGCGCCGCCGAAGCCGGGTTCGTCGCAGTAGGCGGCCAGGGCTCGGTCGCTGCTGCGGAACCAAGGCAGGTACTCGGAGAGGTGCCCCGTGCTCTCGGTCATGAAGTACCCGAAGTGCCGCATGACCTCGATGCGCACCTTCTCATTGACGTAGTACTCGGGCCGCTCGCAGTTGGCACGGAACAGGGGATAGAGGTCCTCGCCGTTACGCTCGATCTTGAGGAACCAGCCCATGTGGTTGATGCCGGCTACGAAGCAGTCGAGCTCGCTCTTGGCGGCGCCTACGTAACCCGCGATGAGGTCCGTGGTGGTCTGGACGCCGTGGCAGAGGCCCACGAACTCGACGTCCGATTCCTGGCCGATGGCCCAGCAGACGGGTGCCATCGGGTTCGCGTAGTTGAGCAGCCGAGCCCCAGGGGCCACGCGCTCCATGGTCTGAGCGATGTCGACAACCGGCGGAATGGTCCGCAGAGCGCGGAAGATGCCACCCGGCCCCAGGGTGTCGCCGATGCACTGGTCGACGCCATACTTCAGCGGCACCTCGTAGTCCACGCCGAAGGCGTCCATGCCGCCGACCTGGATCATCACGATGACGTAGTCGGCGTCCGTAACCGCCTCCTCGAGGTCGAGGGTCCGGGAGACCGTGGCATCCAGACCGTTCGCGTCGATGACGCGGTTCAGAAAGCCCTCCATGCGCTCTAGCTTCGGCATGGTACGGCTCATCAGGCAGTAGTGGCTACCGGCGAGGGCCGGGGTGTTGAGTAGGTCGTTCATGAGCGTCTTCGTGAAGACGATGCTTCCCGCACCGATCAGCGCAACCTTGGCCATGTGCTGTGCACCTCCAGATGAGTCCCGTCGGCGGCTCCGGGGCGGCCGAAGGGAGTGTTAGATACCGGCGATCTGCCGTATCAGCGCCGCCGTCTTCTCAAAGGGCTGCGCACCGGGGTCCACCTCGGAGACGAGGGCGCCGTCGAAACCGATCGCTCGCAGCTCACGCATCACGGCATCGAAGTCCACATCACCCTCGAGAAGCCCTGGGAATGTGGTGGTCGCCCAGTTCTCGTGCTTGAAGTCCTTCATGTGGACTTTGAAGATCCGCTTGCCGAGGATGCGGACCCAGTGGTGGCTGTAGCTGTGGACGCGCATGTTGCCTGGGTCGAAGTAGAAGCCGACTTGGTCGCTTCCCACTGCATCGATGAAGTCGCGCATCTCCATCGGCCCATTGAGAAACTTGTTCCAGACATACTCGACGGCGATGCGGCAGCCGACCTCCTTGCAGTAGGGGGCCAGCTCCTTCAGGGACTTCACGCCCTGCGCGAATGCCACGTCATAGTAGAGGTCTGGTGGCAACGGAAAGCAGAGTGTATGCAGCATCGCGTCGCACCCCAGGCCGGCCGAGGTCTTGAGGAGCTTGCGGGTCATCTCGACGCTCTCGGCGCGGACAGCCTCATCGTCCGAGAGCACGTTCATGCGGAAGGAACCGATGGCGGGGCAGGTCGAAGTGAGGGTGATCCCCTTCTCGGCGGCCAAAGCGGCCAGAGCGCGGAGCTCGGCCTCCGGGGTGTTGATGGTGATCTCGCCCTCATCGGTGATGATCGGCTCGAAGGCGTCATAGCCGAAGCTCTTGATCCTATCGAGGGTCTCAGCGAAGCTCCACTCGCGTGGTGTGCATAGCCCTGTTACTCCTACCTTCATGTTCAATGTCGCCTCCCTGGCTGTTGTCGCTAGGTCGTCTCGCACACTTGGCGGCTAGAGCCGCGTAAGGAACACCCCAACGAAGGTGTTGGGATCTTCGGGTTCGGGTGGGACCAAGACCTCCACGCGGCCCCGGGCGAATCGGATCGGGTCGAAAGCCCGATCGATTGCATCCTGAGTGACAGGCACGATGTTGGTCGTCGGCACATCGCCTGGATCGTAACCCCGCAGAAACAACCGCCCGCCGGTGCGTAACACGCGCGCGATCTCGGAAGCGTAGCGGGGCCTGTCAGGCTGAGTCACATGGTGGAAGCAGCCGCGGTCGAAGCAGAAGTCGATGGAACGGTCCGCCACGGGCAGGTCGAGGGCGCTCGCTGTGTGCCACTCCACTCGCACGTCGGCCTCTCTGGCGCGCTCACCGGCGATGTCGATGGCCGACGCGCTGAAGTCGATGGCGGTCACGCGGAAGCCGCACTGAGCGAGGTAGATGGCCTCGGTGCCGGCGCCGCAGCCAATGTCGAGCACTCGCCCACCGGCAGGCACAAGCCCCGCCGCCACAACGGTGCAGAGCTCGCGGGAGGGGTACTTGCGATGCCAGCGGCCCTCGTGCTCGCCGCTCCTGTACCGCTCATCCCAGGTTGAGGGGTCCTGGTAGCTCATATGCAGCCCATTCCGCGCCACTGCCACGAGCCCTGCGAAGGCGCCGATTGCCTATGGGTCTAGGTACACCTCCAACTCGCCGATGGAGGTGAATGTCCTCACTCCGCCGGCGCGGCCAATGATGCGAAACCCTGCGGCTGAGAGGGTGGGGAACTCGAAGGTGAACGCAGTGTACGGCTCGCGCCCCTCCATGGTGTCTCTGTAGTCGTAGGCGGGCGACATCCCGGCTCCTGGCACGGGCTGCCACTTCATCGTCCGCGCGTCCAGGTACTCCAGGCCAAGGGTAAGCCACCAGCCGCCGTTGTCGAAGCTCTTGCCCTCGGTGTAGACCACTCGGTTGGCCTCAACCGTAGCGGCGAAGCGGATGGCATACCAGTCATCCTCGTGGAGGATCGCCCCCGTGAAACTGTCGTAGTTCTCTTCTCGGACGCCGTTGCGGATGGCCTCGATGTCTTTGAGCCCGCTGCCCCTCGGCACGGTGACCAGGGCGTCCGCCCAGGCTCCCTCCATCAGGCCGAGATTGACGCCCCGCGGGGTGTCGATGGGGTCGGGAGAGATCAGCGCGCCCGTGACGGCAGAGGTGGTGGGTTCCCCGCGCACGGTCAGGTCAGCACTGAGGGCATACTCGTACCGCACCCCTGGCTCCACCTTCGTGTCCACCCAGGACCTGCCCGTGGTGCTGCCCACGCGGAGCCAACCGCCCTGACCGGCTTTCCTCTTGAGAATGGCATACCGACGCGCGAAGGGAACGGGCTGCCACTCCAGGAGCGCCCGACCATTGGCGAAGGTGACGGTGAGACCGGCGTACACATCCGCGGCGATGTACTGCTCGATCTCGACCGGGGCCTGGGGAGCTTGGTGCGGGACGAACCAGACCTCGCGGTCGCCCCGCTGCCGGACGCGGCCGCCCTCGCGCAGAAGGACGTCGCGAGCCAACCTGGTGCAGACATCGGTGAGGCTATTGAAGCTGTAGTCGGTATGGCTGAACTTCTCCTCGGCGATGCTGGGGATGCTCCGGCGGTAGATCTCGGGGATACCCTCGTAACCCAGGATGCACCCGAGCACACCTGCAGCGTTCGATGGGTTACAATCGTTGTCCTGGCCGCAACGGGTGGACACGATCAGTGTCTCCTCCCAGTCACCATCCCCGTAGAGCAGGCCCATGGCGATGTACCCGCCGTTGAGCTTCGCGTCGATGTTGAAGGGCGCTCCTCGACCCTCGGGACACAGATCCACGTGGCCCCACTTGTCCTCGAGCATCTGCCAGCAGGCGCGCCAGTCATCGGGCTCCTTCGCGTGGAAGTCGAGAACATCCTGGATGAGCATCGCGTAGGTGCTCTCGGCGGGTATGGCAAGCAAGGCCCGTCGGACGACCGTCTCGACATCACTCTCGAAGTAGGCCTCGGCGTACATGGCCGCGACCCACATGCCGCCGTAGACTCCGTCGCCGTAGTTCATGACGTGGCCGAACACATCGGAGATACGGTTCGAGGCGAGGGGCATGCCGGGGCAGATGATGCCTCCAAAGTCGGCCTCGATCTGGTAGTCGATGTCGTCGAAGTGCGCGTTGTGGAACGGATCCCCGGAGAGGGGTGGCATGATCCCATTCCGACAGTTCTCACGACCGTAGTAGTTCGCATGCCACAGGCCGTACTGGGAATCAGCGAATGCCTGACCCGCCTGCTCGTACGTGATGTCCAGCCCGTGGACCTCCAGGGCACGAAGGAAAGTCATCTCCACGTAGAGATCATCCTGGTGGATGGAGTTGTCGACGAAGCCGGGCTCCCAGGCGCGTATGGGGTCCTCCATGATGGAGCCCTGGTAGTGGAACTCGTATGGGGCGCCGTAGCTGACGCCGATCATCTGCCCGGCCCAGGCTCCACGCATCTTGTCCTGTAGGACATCCAGGTCGATCTGGCGGAAGCCCTGGGCGGTGGAGGATGAGGCGAGTAGGGCGAGAGCGGTGACGCTGAGCATGATGTGGTACCGGCGCATAGGTGGGCCTCCTGAGGCTGCACGTAAGTGCCCCTAGGCTACGTCCGAGGGAGGGCAAGGTCCTGCAGGAGAGGGCAACCAACCGCGATGGAAAGCCGTGGGCGCCCGAAGCGGAGGGCGATACGCCCGTGAACATCAGAGAGGCGCTTCTGGCCACATTAGCCGAGGGAACGGGCCCGCCACCGCGGCCAGTTGCGCAGTGATCCACACGACTACGGACCTCCGTTTAGCCTGCGCCTAGCCTCCGAGCGGCAACGAGGCAACCACTTCGAAAGGGTCTTTCTCGTACCCGGACCTCGCCAGGAGGCTGACGTGGGTCACCTCGAAGGAAAGGGCGGCCCAACTCGCCTCAATCTCGTCTCGTGCGATGCGCGCCTGGCTGCGTTGGAGAAAGACCCCCAGGGATAGGTGAGGCGTAAAGCCTCCCTGCTGGCGCGCAGTGTCATCGCACTCGGGAAACCGCTCGAAAAGGCTTGCGTGCAGTCGAGAGATCGGTGGAACGGGATCGGGCTCGACCCAGAGAGTGATGCGGCCCTTACGGTGGGTGAAGAAGCCGAAGCGTGAGAGCTCAACGGCGAAGGGGCGATGGGGGATCAGGGCCTCCGCCACCTCACGAGTCGCCTCATCCAGCCGCGGGAGCGCCACGAAGGGGTAGAGCAGGTTGATGTGCGGCATCCAGCGCCGCACGTGGGGGTCGTGAAGCCGTCGGACGCGCTGCAGTGGCTCCCATACCTCCTCGGGTGGCAAGATCGCGCATGCGGTCAGATGGGTCTTCTTCCCGGGCTGGGCGGACACAGAGGGCCTCTTCTCCAGGCCATATGGCATCATACGGGCGGCTCGGCCCAACATTCTACCCGAGCGCCGGTCTGCGCCGGAAGGATCCTGATGTCCGTCCCCGAGGACCTCGACCTACACCTGGATCAATACGACTACGCGCTGCCGCCATCTCAGATCGCGCAACGCCCGACGGCGCACCGAGGTGATTCCCGCCTGCTCGTGCTGGATCGATGCACGGGAGCGATATCACACCGGCGCTTCGGCGACATCGTGGACCTCCTGGCGCCCGGAGACTGCCTAGTGGTGAACGAAAGCCGCGTCCTGGCGGCGCGCCTCTTGGGCGCCCTCGACACCGGTGGTCGAGTGGAGGTGCTCCTGCTACGCCCGAGTGCCGAGGATTCGGCTGTCTGGGAGTGCTTGGCTCGGCCGGCGAGCAAGGGGCGCCCCGGCCGGCGAGTTCGGTTCGGCGCGGCCCCGTGGATCGAGGTGGAGTTCCTGGGAGACCTGGAGGAGCCTGGGGCCAAACGGGTGCGGGTGGAGGCGTCGATCCCCCTTGAGGAGGCGCTGCAGGCTGTAGGCCATGTCCCGCTGCCCCCCTACATCCAGCGGCCGGACGATGAGGAGGACAAGGATCGCTATCAGACGGTCTACGCCTCCGTGCCGGGATCGGTGGCGGCCCCGACGGCGGGGCTGCACGTCACGGAAGAGATCCTGGAGCGGCTCACGACCAGAGGCGTGACCCTGGCGAAGGTCATCCTTGAGGTGGGCATCGGAACCTTCCGCCCCATCTCGACGGAACGGATCGATGAGCATCGCATGCACTCGGAACGCTACCGGGTGGATGGGGCGGCCGCTGCCGCCATCAACGCCGCGCGTGGTGCGGGCGGTCGGGTCGTCGCGGTGGGGACGACCTCGGTGAGGGTGCTGGAGTCCGTGGCATCGGCTGACGGCAGCATAGCTGCGGCAGAGGGCGAGACGGATCTCTTCATCCGGCCAGGCTACCAGTTCCGCGCGATCGACGCGCTGCTCACCAACTTCCACCTGCCGCGGTCATCGTTGCTCGTGATGGTGTCGGCGCTCGCCGGCAGGCGCCGGGTGCTCGCCGCCTACCGCGAGGCCGTGGCCGAGGGGTACCGCTTCTTCTCCTACGGTGACGCGATGCTCATTCACTCGGACCGTCGTAGCCCAGGAGCATCTGCATCTCGTGCATCCGGTGAACGTAGCCCATCTGCCGGTTGACGGCCCGCATCCCGGCGCTGCCGACCTCGTTCCAGGTGACGAGGCGCTTGATACCCCTCCGGTGAGCGGCACGGCTCACCGGCCTTGTAGAGCCGGTAACAGCGGTCGGCGTCCTCTCACACACCCAGTGCATGGATGGTACTGGCGCGCCCTCAGCCCTCATTGACCCTGACGGTGAAGTCGGCGACGCCCTGGGTATCGCTCCATCGCATCGCGCCGTTCTCGATGACGGGCTCCGGACCAGAGGCGCCGGCCAGGTCCGCCACGTCCCACCCCTCCGGCAGTCTGAGGTGCAGCGTCACGCTGGACGGCTCAGCCCTGCTGGGGAACCGCACACTGCCTCGCAGCAGGCCCGTCTCGCGATCGTAGCGCATCTGGTAGGACACCGGTCCATAGTGGGTCGGCGCCTCCGTCACTCCCACGCGGCCGCCGGTGGCGAGCCACTCTCGGGGGATGCCCAATGCGAGGTCCAGGCCGCCCTCGCGTTCGAGGACCATCATGTCCCGCATGGCCCGCACGACGGATACGGGGGTCCAGAGGTGCTGCCTATCGCCCGTGCAGTGGGTCGCTCCGGGCTCTGGGGTGCGCTCCTCGCACCAGGTGACGAGCGGCGTCGCATGGTTGAGGGTAGCCAGGAGATAGCGGGCCGCGAAATCCCCGTCGCCACGCAGCAAGTGGCATTCCGCGAGGTTATCGAGGGCGATGGCGACCCATAGGCCGTTCTCGAGCCAGCCAGTGTTCAGCGGGAGGCCACCCTCACTGAGCTGAGACTCGAGCTTGCGGATGGTGCCATCGATCAGCTCGTGGTCCGGGTCCAGGATGCGGCAGGGGGCGAGGGCATTCAGGGCGCCCCAACGCGAGCCGCTTGTCTTGCCTGGCACACCAGGGATCCAGCGGATGTCGTCCTCCGCAATGGCGCCCCGGTCCAGCGCCTGGAGCAGATCCGAATGGGCGGTCTCGTAGATGCGCCGCAGTTCCGCCGTATCCGTCGTCTCACCGAGCGCCTCCGCGGCCTCCCATGCGACGCGGTCACAGTAGACCGCCCAGATGTTGTGGGGGAGGAACACCCCGTAGGTGTCGCCATCATCGAGCAGGCCGCAATCGCCGAAGCCGCGCGGGAGCAGGCCGTAGGTAAGGGGACGCTCACCCGGCGCGTCGAGTCCGCGTGTCCGCTGACGGTCGCGATCATGACAACGGGCAGCGGCCGAGAGGTTCGGGTAGACGCGGCGCAGGTAGCCTAAGTCCCCCGTGATGGCGACGTGCTCCGCCAAGGCGTAGGCCTTGAAGCCCGAGGCGGCCCAGAAGGTGTGAGCCCATCCTTCGGGATCGGACCAATCCCCGTCGGAACCTTGCATGTCGATGTTGACCTGGAGTCCGCGCGCCGCATCCTCGTGGAAGCCAGCCTGGTCGAGGGCGATGGCGAGGATGGCGCCCTCGGCCGAGTTTGTCGCGCGGTAGACCTCAGTCCCCGGCACGCAGCCGATGTAGCCACCCGCGATCGGCTCGCGCATTATCCAGAGGTCCGCGAAGCAGGCCAGAAACGCGCTACGGACGCCCTCGTCGGGAACCATGTACCGGTCGGCGCGGCGAAGCAGAGAGCGCCACTCGCGGCGGCCGGCGTCGAACTCCTCGTCCCAGGGGTGCTCTTGGAGTGCGGGCATGTCGTCAAGGACGGCGCGGTAGGGGCGGACGAGCCAGCCTTCGGCTCGCTCGCCGGGCGCGAGGTCCCAGACCATGGTGAGCGTCTTGGGACCCTCGGATCGGCGGTCCTCTCGCATGGAGTACGTCTGAGCGCCCACGCCGAGGAGCATGAGCCTGTCCGCTCGCTCGTTCCAGCCGCAGACGAGGCTGTCGCCCGGCCATCGGTCGGGGTCACACCAGGCGCGGTTCTCCGCCCAGCTGCCGGCCTCGCACCGCAGGACGAAGCGGTGAGGTTCCGTGTCGGCGTTCTCGAAGTCGACGCGAACCAGGGCTGCCGTGATGCCACCCAGGGCGGTCAACGTTGCTTCACCGCGGGGATCCTCGTACCGATTGGCAACCGACGGGAGGCTGCCCTCGAGGCGGGTCCAGCTGCTCTGAGGGAACGGCTCGCCATCGATCTGCGGCGTCAGAGTCACGTTCCACGCGGTGGGAGGCGTCTTGAATGATCCGATGGGATAGGTGGTGAGGTCTTCGTAGGTCCAAGACATCCGAAGGTTGCCTGGTTGGAGGTCGAGGAGAGTTCGGTCGCTGTTCTCTGGCCGGCCGATGGTGACTCGGTGGGGCGTAGCGAATGAGTAGGCGAAGTCGACAGCGTCGAGCGCGAGCGAACTCGGGGCCATGAAACACCACATCCCTACGATGAATAGCGGGAGAGCCTTACGGCTGCAATGACGCATCGCGTTGCGCTCCTCTCGCGGCCGGGTGACGGGCCGCACTGCGGGGATCTGATACGGCGGGGAAGCGCGGTTCTCCTTGATGGGAGGGGTGGCAGGAAGCTGCTCGTTATGAGGGTGGATTCACTGGAGGCAGGAACACCCTCGGGACGCTCTTCCTAGTCGCTCAAGAGTCCGCGGCCACGACACAGCGGACCTCGGCCCCGCTGGCGTTCCAGACTGCATACTCGAAGCGTTCGAGGAGGGTGGCTGCGCCCAGATCGCCCTCCGGCGACAACGCCACGAGGCTGACCTCACGGGTGGGCGGGCCTCCCGGCGTATCGAGAACGCGTTGCACAGCCTGGCGGCACGCCTCCATGGCAGTGGCGCCGGCTCGCATCAACTCTACGGCGAGGAAGCTCAAGCAGAACCGCTGGATGTGGTCTCCATCGCCTGTGGCCGCCGCGGCGCCCGCGCGGTTGTCAGCGTAAAGCCCGCTGCCGACGATCGGCGAGTCCCCGACGCGACCGGGATGCTTGAAGCTGATGCCACTGGTCGAGCATGCGGCCACAAGATGCCCCGTGGCATCCAGAGCGCAGAGGCCCAAGGTATCATGTCCGTGGACCGTGCCCGGCGCCTGTGTCGCCACCCACTCCTCGTATGCGGCTCGAGCAGCCTCGGACAGAGCGTCCTCCTCGGGGAAGCCATGCTGCCGCGCGAACTCGGCGGCCCCAGATCCCACGAGCATGGAGTGCCGGCAGTGGTCGTGCACCGCGCGAGCCACGGAGATGGGACGGCGGCACCGCTGTAGACCCGCAACGGCCCCGACGCTCAGATCGGCGCCAACCATTACCGCCGCGTCCATCTCCATCACGCCCGCGGCGTTCGGGGCTCCTCCGTAGCCAACGGTCGCTACAGAGGCGTCAAGCTCCACCACATTCACGCCGCGTTCGACCGCGTCGAGCAGCGAGGCCCCGGAGGTGATCGCGTGGCCCGTCTCGACCACCGCGCGGAGACCGAAGTCCCACGTCGCGATAGCGGCGGATCGAACCTCAGTGACGCCGATATGCTGAACCGTCACTCCGTGGACAGCTCCTGTTCGAATCGTTTCGGCGGCCGCAGGCCGGTTTCGGGTGCTCCCGCCATCGAACTCGAACCTCTCCAACGCGCGACAGCCCCGAGGGGCGTACAATGGTCCGCATGCCGGACGTTCCCGGCGGGCGTGCATCACGTTCGCCCAATCGGCCACCGCCCGGCCTATTCCCGACGTGGCTGCGTCGGTCCTGCGCCGCGGTCCATAGGAGGCTGTACGTCGTTGGGAGCGATCATACAGAGCGTAGACGAGGATGGAATCGGTCGGGCAGTCGGCCTCGAACCTGGCGATGAGATCCTCGCGGTCGACGGCCACTCCCTCCGCGACGTCATCGACTATCGCTTCCATTTGGCCTCCGAGGAGGTAACCGTCCTCGTGCGCAAGGCCGGCGGGGAGATGCTGGAGATCGAGATCGAGAAGGACCTCGACGATGGACTCGGCGTGGAGTTCGGCTCACCGCTGTTCGATGGTCTCATGGAGTGCAACAACCACTGCGTCTTCTGCTTCGTGAACCAGATGCCGTCTGATGCCCGGGCGTCGACTCTGCTCTACGATGACGACTACCGACTGTCGTTCTTGGATGGCAACTTCGTAACCCTGAGCAACGTGAGTGACGAGGACGTGGAACGCATCCTGCGCATGCGCCTGTCGCCGCTCTACGTCTCCGTGCACTGCGTCGATCCGTCGGTCCGCAGACGGCTCTTCCGGTCAAAAGAGGCGTCGCGTGGCCTGGAGGTGCTCTGGCGGTTGCTCGACGGGGGCATCACGGTCCACACGCAGGTCGTCATGGCGCCTGGCCTGAACGACGGCCATGTGCTCGCGGACACCGTCGAAGCTCTCGCCGCCCGCCATCCCAGGGTGGCCTCTCTGGGTATCGTGCCGGTCGGGCTCACGAGCCATCGGTCCCGGGAACCCCGCATCGAGCCGGTGTGCGGCGACTTGGCTCGACAGACTCTTGGCTGCATCCACCAGTGGCAGGCTCGCTTCCTACACACCATCGGCACTCGGTTCTGCTTCGGCGCCGATGAGCTCTATCTGCTGGCCGGGCTTCCCATCCCGGCCGGTCGGGAGTATGAGGACTACCCCCAGGTCGAGAACGGCATCGGGATGTGCGGGCTCTTCCGAGACGAACTCGGCCGCTCGATGAAGCGCCGCGGCCAAGGTCTGCACGAAGGGCCGCGCTATACGGCTCTCACGGGAACGAGCGCCGCCCCATTCCTGCGTGAGGTGTTAGACTCAGTGGGCTTAGGAGGTCGCCTCGAGGTCGTCGCGGTACCGAATCGCTACCTTGGCGAGACCGTAACCGTGGCGGGACTGATGGCCGGCGAGGACCTGTGGCAGACCATCCGCGAGCATGGGGGAGGGAGCTACCTCCTGCCTGAGGTCTGCGTCAGCGCCGAGGGCCTACTGATCGATGGCCTGCAACTCGCGGAGCTTCAGCGGCGCGTGGAGCGGCTTGGAGGCACGCTCGATGTGGTGGAGGACGCAGCCGGTCTGGTGCGACTCCTACGGAGGAGAGGCGACGCCACGTGAAACCCATAGTGGCCCTGGTTGGTCGGACCAATGTGGGCAAATCGACGCTGTTCAACCGGATGTGCCGTCGTCGCTACGCCATCATGGACGATGAGCCGGGCGTGACCCGAGACCGGCTGTATGCCGATGTGGAGATCGACGACCGAGTCGTGACGCTCATAGACACGGGCGGGCTGGCCGATGCGCCGGCGGAGTGGCTCGCCGAGGATGTCGCAGGTCAGGCCATCCATGCCATGTCGGAAGCCGACGTGATCCTGTTCCTGGTCGATGGGCGCGAGGGCCTGCTTCCGACGGACCGCGAGGTCGCGCGACTCGTCCGCCGCGCCGATAAGCCGACGATCGTGGTCGTCAACAAGGTCGAGTCGAACAAGCCCGATCCCTACGAGTTCCTCGAGTTCGGCTTCGATGAGGTCGTCCCCATCTCTGCCCGCGAGAACCTGAACCTCCCTCATCTCTACGAGGCGATCACTGATCTCCTCCCTGAGCCTGATGAGGGCCAGACAGAGGCGGATGAAGTGGGGGAGGCGGCCGAGCACGACGTGTCGGTGGCCATCGTGGGACGGCCCAATGTGGGCAAGTCCTCTTTGCTGAATGCCCTGTGCGGGGAGGAGCGCTCTCTCGTCAGCGACGTGCCGGGCACGACGCGCGATGCCTTGGACACGCTCGTCGAACTGCCCGAGGGGAGGGTGCTCCTCACCGATACGGCAGGGATGCGCAAGAAGGGCAACGTCACTGGGGATGTGGAATACTACAGCGTTGTCCGGGCCCTTCGCGCCGTGGATCGCTCGGACCTTGTGCTTCTCGTGTTGGATGCCGGTGAGGGGCTGGGCGAGCAAGACCAGCGGATCGCCGGGTATGCCCACGAGCAGGGGAAGCTCGTACTCGTGGTGGTCAACAAGTGGGATTTGGTCGTGGATCCGCCGCCGATGCCGGACCTGCCGTACGTGCTCGAGGACCCGCTGACACCGGCGCAGCGGCGGAGACAGGAGCGTCTGTTCGAGAAGGACTTCGAGAGACAGGTGCGAGACCGACTGGCCTTCCTGTCCTACTCGCCAGTTCTCTTCGTGTCGGCCCTGACCGGACGGGGGCTGTCGACGGTGTTCCCACAGGTCCTGGAGTCCTACCGCCAGTACTCGGCGCGGATTCCCACCGCGAAGCTGAACCGGCTGATCCTGGACGCATCCATCGAGCATCCGCCCTCTATGAGGCGAGGCCGACGGATGAAGGTCTACTACGCGACCCAGGCGGAGTCGTGTCCGCCGACGATCGTGCTCTTCGTGAACGATCCGCAGTTGATGCACTTCGGTTATGAGCGCTATCTCAGGAACCAGATCCGCGAGGCCTTCGGCCTGGATGGAACACCCATCCGGTTCGTGGCGCGCGAGAGGACTCGGGAGCAAGCGAGTCAGTAGCCAATAGGAGGCGTGGAGATGCCGGGTAGCTTCGGGAACTGGGTGGGCGCACTCATCGTCTTGGCCGCATGCTATGTGGTGGGGTCCATTCCCTTCGGGAAGCTCATCGGTGCGCTCCGCGGCACCGATGTGACTCGCGTCGGAAGCGGGAACATCGGCGCCACCAACGTGTACCGGAGTCTGGGGCCGAGCTGGGGCCTATTGGTCTTCGTCCTGGACTTCCTGAAGGGCCTAGTCCCAGTACTGATAGCCCGCAGTTGGTTTCAGGGCCAAGCGGTGACTATCTGCCTCGCGGCGACCGCCGTCATCGTCGGGCACATCTGGTCCTTCCTGCTGCACTTCAAGGGCGGGAAGGGGATCGCTACCGGGGTGGGCACTGTGATGGCGATCAGCCCATTGGCGGGCATCCTGGCGCTAGTGGTGTGGGTTGTCGTCGTGGCCATCTACCGCTACGTGTCGATGGGGTCTCTCGTGGCCGCCGTCTCGGTCGGGTATTGGCTCGGCATCGATCCGGACTATGGTGGCTTCTACGTGCTCTGGGCGCTGGTCATGGCGTTGCTGATGGCCTACACGCACCGTGCCAACATCTCGCGTCTGGCCACACGGACGGAACCCAGGGTCGGGCGTCCATGACGTCGCGTTCGATCAAGAGGGTCGGCGTCATCGGGGGCGGCAGTTGGGGCTCCGCTCTCGGGGTGCTGCTTGGCCGGAACGGCCACCGGGTCATGATGTGGGACCTTGACCCTGACGTCCGTGCTGACATCGCGCTCCATTCTCGCAACCACCGCTACCTTCCGCACGTGGAGCTGCCGTCGGGAGTGAGCGCGGCGGATGACCTCGGCGAGGTGGTGGGCGAGGCTGACTTGGTTGTCGTCGCTGTGCCAGCGGCTGGCGTCGAGCTGGCCGCGCGTTCACTCGCCCCGGATCTGGATCCTGAAGCCGTCGTGGTCAGCGCGACCAAGGGCCTGTGCCCGCGTACGGGACGGCGGATGACTCAGGTGCTCGCTGAGAGTGCCGACCTGGACCCCGCTAGGATCGTCGCGCTGTCCGGACCGAACCTAGCACTCGAGGTTGTCGCCGGAATGCCCAGCGCAACGGTCGTGTCCGGTCCCTCGCGGCGCTCGATGTGCGCCGCGCTTGAAGCCTTCAGCTGCCCGACGCTGAGGGTCTACAGCAATCCCGATACCATCGGCGTCGAGCTCGGCGGAGCGCTGAAGAATGTCGTCGCCATCGGCGCCGGCATGAACGATGGTCTAGGTTTTGGTGACAACACCAAAGCGACCTTGCTAACAAGAGGGCTTGCGGAGATCACGAGAATTGGGGTATCACTTGGCGCGCTGCCGGCTACCTTCCGGGGGCTGTCAGGACTCGGTGACCTCATGGCCACCAGCGTGTCGGTGAAGAGCCGGAACTACCGTGTGGGGAAGGGGCTCGGGGAGGGGCGCCCTCTCGGCGATATCCTTGCGGAACTTGGGCAGGTTGCCGAGGGAGTGCCGACGACGACGGCAGCGAAGCAGTTGGCGGCGAGGCTGGGGGTGGAAGCTCCCATCGCGGACGCCATCAGCGATGTGATCTCTGGAGTAGTGACCGCGCGCGAGGCATCGGTCCGGCTGATGCAGCGGGCGCCGAAAGACGAGATCGACGAGAGTCATGTAATAAGGCCGGAGTGATCGGCCCGAGACAACCGGAGCAGGAGCGCATTGCGCGCGGTCCACGTTGACACATGGACCGGCCCGTCATAGTCTCACAAACACCCGCGGAGGTGACCACTCAGGTGACGAAGCAGGAGCTAGTTGATGCGGTGGCGGAGAGCGCTGGTCTAACCAAGGCAAACGCGGCGGCTGCCGTGGATGCTGTATTCGAGGCTATCACCGCGGCCTTGGCCGACGGGGACCAGGTGTCCATGGTCGGGTTCGGGACCTTCAAGGTTCGCGAGCGGGCCGCGCGCAAGGGCCGCAACCCTCAGACCAACGAGGAGATCGAGATCGCGGCGAGCAAGGTTCCCGCCTTTACCGCTGGCAAGAAGCTCAAGGATGCGGTAAAGTAGCAGCCCGTAGCAATACGGGGCCCCTACGGCTTCCGTGATGAGATGGTAGCGCGCACCCCCGAGTATGGGCGCCACCAGTTCACGGGAGATCGCATCGCCCTCGTGGGCGGCGACCGAATGGGGCATGACGGGGCGTAGCGCAGCCTGGTAGCGCACTGGCATGGGGGGCCAGGGGTCGGCGGTTCAAATCCGCCCGCCCCGAGGAGCGGCTTCTGTTATGGAGGACGTTCCTCGGGGCGGGTGGGGCGCTCGGGGCAGCCAGTAAGCATGAGCCTCTGCCCCGTAAGCCATCAGAAGTCCGCCAGGAGCTCCAACCCAACATGCTCCCCGGCCCTCACGGAAACAAGCACGATACCGGTCCCTCCAGCAGGGAAAACCGCAGAGGCGCCATCAACCTCCAGCCCAGAGCCGCATTCGTCGGCATCGATTCCGTCGCGTGCGCCATCCGCATACTCCTCGTCGCCCTGGCGAGCTCGGCTCTGCTCGCTGCCGAACGAACTGTCAGCCTGACGACCCACGGAGTCGGCGCAGTCGTTGTGATAGTGAGCGGGGCCACTGTCGCCGCGGCACGTCGAGGGCAGCGCACTGAGTGGCTGCATCGCTCCGCCATCGCCCTCGAGGTGGTCCTGCTCGCCGAATGGATCCGCGTCTTCTCGGGTATCACCGTGGAGATCACCGAGGGTTGGTCGGTGGTCCTGCGGGCCCAGCCGCTCTTCACACTGGCGTACATCCCCGTACTGGTATCCGCATTGCTAGACGGTCCGAGGGGATCCATGGCGACGTCGCTGCTCGCCATCATCGCCTACATCGTGCGCGTGGGGCAAAGCGCGACGGGCATGCGGGCTGTGATGCTGAGCGCCTTCGGACCCCAGTTCGTGCCCCTGCTCCTGGTCGCGCTCGCCATGGGATACCTGGCGCGGGCGGCCCAGCGTGAGCGGGCGGAGCGAGACCGGCGCGACGCTGACCTTGCCGAGTTCTCCCAGACCCTGCGCCTGGCTGCGGAGATGCACGAGTCCGTCCGACCGCATGTCGAGGCCTCCATCCCTGGGGCGGACCTCGTGGTGCGCGAGATCTCGAGCGAGCGTGGCCTGGGTAGCGGCGACTTCTGCGCCGTGCTCCCCGGAGAGGACCATGTCTACTGGTTCTGCGTAGCCGATGTGGCGGGGAGGACCCTCGCTGGGCTCGCGTCGATGCCCCTCGCCTATGCCGCCTTCTGGACATCGGTTCGGCACCATGAGCGGCCGGAGGACTCGGTGAGGGAGATCAGCGAGCTTCTGGACCGCTCCACCCGTCACGACGTCTTCGTGGCCCTCTTCCTGGCGCGCTACGATGCCCGCACCGGCGAGTTCCGCTACTGCAACGCCGGCCAGCCGCATGGGTTGCTGGTCTCAGGCGGTGACGTGGTGAGGCTCACCGAAGGGGGACCGCCGGCGGGGGCGATTCCAGCTACCATGGGCCCGGAGTATCGTGGTGGGTCGTTGGCGTTGGAGCCGGGCGCGACGGTACTGATCGGCACCGACGGGGTGTTGGGCGATGAAGAGGTCGCCGGTCGGGTGGAGAAGTTGCTCCTCGAGCAGGGCGGCAGCCTGGAGGGTTTGGCTAGGTCGGTGCTTGCCGAGGCGGGCGCAGAGGACGACCGCGGTATCATTATGCTCCGGCGACATGGCGGAGGCCGGCTTTCTGGAGAAGGGAGTGCCGGCGATGGAGAAGCCCTGGAGGGTCACGGGAGCGCCACCAACCGTCCCGTTTCGTGAGGCCGCGCGCAGCATCGTGGCAAGCAAGCACTGCGAGTTCCTCAGCAAGGGCGCGACGCATACTCTGGGCCCCTGCCTGATCCTCAACCCGTGTGGCTCAGCGTGATGACGGGGCTCAGACGCGCTTCTGTGGACATCGGCAGCAATTCGGTCCGCACGATGGTCATCGAGTGGGCTGCGGGTGGGCCGACGCTGATCCACGACCGGGGCTCCATGACTCGGATAGGCGATGCCATCGCCACCGATGGCGTGTTGCGCGGCGAGGCGCTGGACCGAGTGGCGGACGAGGTCCGAGCGGGAGCCGCCGCCGCTCGGTCACACGGAGCCCACGTATCGTGCTTCGCCACAGCGGGATTGCGCGACCTGCGCAACCGTGTGGAGGTCGTCGCTCGCCTGGAGCGAGCGCTTGGCGGACCCATCGCCATAGTGTCGGGGCAGCAGGAGGCCCTGCTCAGCTATGTGGGGGTGGTGGCCAGTCTGCCTCCACCCCATGGCGGACGCCCGGTGCTCATGGCGGACGTAGGGGGCGGCAGCACGGAACTGGCGTGGTGGACCGGCGCCCTCGCACATACGCACTCATTCCCCATCGGGGCACGGAAGCTCCTGGATGCCCTCCCCAAGCTCGGGGCGGAGGGCCCGGTGGACGCCTCCTCTCTCGGGGATGCTGTAGACTGGGCGCGCCAACGGATCGCCTCTGTGGAGGAGGGACTGCCGGCGCCTCCGAACGCACGAGCGGTGGGGGTCGGAGGCAGCATGAGCACCCTGGCGGCGCTGCACCTTGAACTGGAGAGATACGACCCTATGTGCGTCCACGGTACCAGGTTGACCAGATCAGACCTGTCGGCCCTCGGGCAACGCCTCGCCTCGGTGGGCAAGGAGGAGCGTGGACGTCTCATCCGGCAACCGGAGAGGGCTGACCTCATTCTGCCAGGGTGGGCCATCATCTGCGCTCTGCTGGAGTGCCTCGGCTTGGAGGCATTGGAGGCGAACGTATACGGTCCGCGCCTGGGGATACTCACAGGAACAGGCGCGCGGGTGTATGCCGCCTGTCGCCAGGGGGTGGCCTGAGTTGCGGGCCGCGGCAGCTGTCTGCCTTGTTCTCATCGCTATCGGCCTGGCGGCGGCGATCCCCGTGCTGAGCGGTCGTGTCGCTATAGAGGCGCGAGACACCAGCGTCGAACTGGTGGTCGATTACGACGAGGCGGCCACTCTGGCCGGCGCGTCGGGCCTTGCTCTGGATGAGGTGCTGCGACGGCTGAAGGCTCAGGGTATCACTGGGGTGGGGGTGGCCGAGGACTCGCTCGACAGGCTCCTGCGCACGGGGCGCGGCGAGATCGTCATGAGTGAGGGGCCCACTGCCGAGGTGGGCGAGACTGCGGTGGTATCCATCCGCGTTCTGGATCCTGAGCGGGCAGCCCGTGTTGCGCGCAACCTGACGGCGAAGTGGCGGATCCAGGGCGAGGGCTGGACGCCCGAGGACCCCGTCCTTCGCGCCATGGGCGCCACGGATCGGCTCGCCCAGGTTGGAGTGGGGTGGGAGCCGGCCCGGATCGAGGCTGTGAGGCGGGCAGGACTCGAACCGGTGGCCAGGCCGCTGGACTCCCCGGTCATCTCGGCCGAGGGCATCGACCACACCTTTGAGGAGCTCATGAGCCACGGAATGACCTCCGTGCTCTTCCAGGGCAAGTTCGTGCTCGGCAATCGGGACCTTATCCCTCAGACTGCGGAGCGGATTCGAGCGGGTCATCTCAAGTACTACGCGGTCGAGCTGGATGTCCAGGAGGGCACCGACCAGCTCTCGGGGCTGCTGGACGGTCAGGTGATCCGCACCCACTCCATCGGCGAGGCCGAGCTGCTTCGTATGTCGCGCGAGGCTGCGGTGGAACGGTTCGCAAGGGGCGTGCGGGAGCGCAGCATCCGCTGCTGCTTCGTGAGGCTGCTCCTGGACCGTGCGTGCGCGGATCCGATGGAGCATAACGCGGAGTACGTTGGCATGATCCGCGCGGCTCTCGCCGCCAGTCGCTTCGTGCCGGGCAGCGCCCAAACGATGCCGGTTCACAATGAGGACCACCGTCTGGACCCCCTCATCGGCCTAGGCATCGGGGGAGGCGTTTCGCTTGCCCTTCTGTTGGTGCTGGGAGCAGGCAGGGCCTGGATGGCCGTATCGCTCGGCTGCGTCGCCTTCGGTCTGGCTCAGAAGTGGGTGCCGGGGCCCTCGCGCGAGGCGCTCGCGCTCCTCGGCGCCCTGGCGTTCCCGATGCTGGGCATCTCAGCCATTAGGCTCGACCGGCCGGGTGGGCGCCCCACTGTTCGACCTCTCGCGGCGTTGTTCATCGCCGCCGCCGCCTCAGCCGCGGGCGGGGTGCTGGTTGCCGGATTGATGTCAGACACGATGACGATGATGCGAGTCGAGCAGTTCCGAGGCACGAAGCTCGCGCTGGCCGGCCCCGTGCTAGCCGCAGCCCTCCTGTATGGGTTCGATCTGCTCGACCAGAGCCGCCCATTGACGACGCGGCTCGCTGTCGCGGGGCCCCGCCTGAGGCAGATTCTGGCCACCCCAATGAGTCTCGGCCTACTCCTCGGGATCCTCGTGGCGGCGGGTGGCGCCGCCTACATGCTGGCGCGTAGCGGAAACGCGGCAGCCTCGACCCAGACCGGCGCGGAGAAGGCGATGCGCGAGCTGCTCGAGGGGTTGCTCGTCTACCGTCCACGCACCAAGGAGTTCCTGATAGGGCACCCCACGCTCGTTGTGGCCGCTTTCCTAGCGGCTCTCGGACGCCCCTGGGGTCGCACTCTGCTGGCGACGGTAGCCACACTGGGCCTGACGTCGCTGCTCAATACCTTCTGCCACTTCCACACGCCCCTGATCGCGACCCTGTTGCGGAGCGCCTACGGCCTCATCATCGGGGGGATGCTGGGCATGGTCGCGTGCGCGCTGTTGGCGGCGTGGTGGAAGGTCCAGCCGGAGCGGAGGGGGCATGGGGCGCACAAGGTTTGATGTGCTGTTCATCGGCTACTTCGGCTTCGGCAATCTGGGCGATGAACTGATCCTGGGTGCTCTTGCGACGGCGATGAGGCGAGCGGTCCCCGATGCCCGGCTCGCGGCATTGAGTGGCCCCCAGGGCCTCGGGGAGGGGCCATCCCGGTGGGTGCACGCCGTGCCGCGGAGCGATGGCCTGGCTGTTCGGGCAGCACTGTCATCGACGCGGGTCGCCTGCATCGGGCCCGGCGGGATCTTCCAGGATGCAACTAGCCTAAGCTCCTGTGCCTGGTACGCACTTCAGACGTGGCGGGCCGCCCATAGGCGCGCACGCGTGGTGCACGTTGGCCAGAGCCTCGGACCTCTGAACACGCCGCTGGGACGAGGGATTGCGCGGTGCGCCCTGCGGATGGGGCAGGAGATCGTGCTGAGGGATGGCCCCTCTGTGGCGCTTGCCGGGCATCTGGGCTGCGAAGCGCACGAGGGAGCGGATCTGGCGTGGCTGCTGCCGACGCCTGACCGGGCCGCCGCGGAGTCGAGGCGGCGAGTTGGGCTTGCCCCGCGCCCCTGGGCTAGAGGCAATACAAGCCCTGCCTGGTGGGCGCAGGTCGCGCGTGAGGTCGAGAGGCGGGGTCTGGAGCCTGTCTGGCTGCCCATGGCGCCCGACGATGCGAGACTGGCCGGTGAGGCTGAGCGTCTAACTGGGAGGACACGGGAGGCGCCGAAGCCATTTGAGAGCGGTGAGGAAGCCCTGGACTCACTGGTGGGCTGCCGGGCGGTCATCGGCATGCGTCTACACTCCCTAGTCCTCGGCTGTCTGTCCGGCGCCGAGCCAATGGGCGTGTCCTACGATCCCAAGATCGATGGCCTTCTGGCTGGGCTGGGCCGGACGTCGGTGTGTGACGTCATGGAGCCATGCTCGCCGAAGGAGATAGGAGAGAGGCTCGACAGGGCGCCGGACCCCGTTCCGTGGGCCGCTATCGACCGCCAGAAGGAGTTGGCGGGCCGCAGTGTGGAGGCAGTTCTCAGGGCGCTGAAACAGGCCCGATAGGGTAGATCTCAGAACAGGGACAGGATGACGCGGACCTTCCTCCATCTCGTATCCGGTCTAGCGCTGGCTGCGGTCCTGGCGGTCGGTGGGTCCAACGCCGCCGGGGCCCTGGAGCTGCCGGACCAGTTGAAGATGGACTTCCCGGGATCGCCGCCCGAGAGAAGCGTTCGGGACACCACGGGTCGCCCGCCCGAGGCAACGGGATTCGACTACGACTCGGGGGACATCTTCGACGGTATCCCCTCCGGTGGCGAGATGCAGAGGGAGCGTACCGACCAACGGCTGAACGTTGGGAGTGAACCGGGCGCCATCGGCTCGATGGACATGGGCGCCTTCTCTCGACGCGGCGGTGGCCCCCAACGGCTAAGGAACCTGCCGGAGGAGCTCCAGGTCTCGGGCCGCCTCAACAGCCGCTACAGCGCGAGCACGGCACGAGGCAATGCCCAGATGTACGGCCAGCAGTTCTCGGACACAGAGGCGTTCACCAACAACGCGTCTCTGCTGATTCATGGTCCGCTCATCAGCGACTGGCCCATCTACATCAACGCGTCGGCTCGAGCGCGTCCCTATGGCCCCACCGACGTCGAATGGTCACTCACATGGCATGAGCGGCGCTTCGATGCAACCTACGGAGACATAAGCGCGAACATCAGCCGCAATAGTTTCGCGACCATTCAGCGCCAGACGAAGGGTCTCTCCATCGTGGGAGACCTCGGCAGCCGCGGCAGCTATCAGCTCTTCGGCACCGAGTCACGCGGCATCAGCCGCCGTGAGACCATCCCCGGAGAGGGTACGCCCGGACCCTACTACCTCACCTACACGCCAGTGCGGGAGGAAACGATCAAGCTACGGATCGACGAACAGGACATCCCGCGCAACCGCTACCGGTTCGATCCCGACCAAGGCATGATCTACTTCGAGGAGATCATCGTAGCCCAGACCTCTGCCATCGAAGTGGTCTACGAGGAGAATCGGGCCGGCACGGCGCGTGGCCTCTATTACGGCGGGGTGCTGGACTACCGACTCGGCAGACTGCCCCTGTCGGTCACGTACATCTCGCAGGACATCTCGGGAGGTACGGAGTCCGCCGATGAGTCTGTACCGAAGGTCGAGGAGTTCATCCCGAACAACTCCACGGGCCCCTTCAGCCTCAGTTACCGGCCCATCGACACGTCGAAGCCGATCGTCGCGTATGTCGACGGGATCGTGCGCCGCGAGGGTGTGGACTTCGAGTTCAACCGGTCGAGCGGCGTCGTTCAGTTCTTCGACATCATCTCTGCCACGTCTACGGTGCGTATTGAGTACTACTACTTCCGTGAGGATGCGCGGCCAGACACGCGCAAGACGCTCCTGGGCATCGACACGGGCTACCGATTCGGCAACCTGAGCCTCGGGTCATCGGTAGCGATCAGCAGAGGAGGGCTTCTCTCCGACGGTTCGCCGGCGTCCGGGGGCACGGCATGGAACTTGCGTGGCAACTACTCTGCCGCCGACGGTGATCTGCTCGCCAGCGCGACCTACCAGAGCCAAGACCAGGGCTTTTCCCGGATCGAGTCCAACAGCTTCGACACCGACTATTCAGGCGTCGATACCTCGATACGCTATCGGGCCTCAGACAAGCTCACCACGTTCTTCCGCTACAGCGACACCCTCAGCCGTCGTGGACTCGCACTCGGAGCCGGCGAGTCCAGCCTGTCCGGCGAGAGTGCTAGTTTCAGCTACCGAAACGAGCAATGGAGCACCGGCGGCAGCTTCACCTATGGCGCGACGGGAGCGATCAACGCAACAGTGAGCAACGCCCGCTCCTCCTCGGCCACCGCAGGCTCGTCGACGCGCAGCATGGTCTCGGCAGCCTGGAGCGATCGCTTCGGCAACATCACCACCTCGGCCGCCGCAACGCGTTCCGACCGCACGACGTACCGCCCCTCGTCCAGAGACGATGCCGAGGAGCCCAGCCGCACCCACACGAGGTCGGACACTGCCCAAGCGTCGATCGGTTACACATGGGGTGGCACGAACCGCGCTACTCTGAGTTGGTCCGACTCATCGACCCGAGACCTGCTGGGCACTGAGCTCGACTCCGGCTACTCATCACTGAGCGGCTCTGTCTCCTATGTGCCGACCGACGGATTGACCATCCTGCTCAATAAGAGCCGTTCGGCGAGCAGTGGCGCCACCTATCTCAGCACCTCAACGATCGACGACGGGCTCGACGATGGCATCGATAGCGGCATAGGCGATGGGCTCGATGGCGACACTGACCTCCTCTCCAACCGTGACGCGCTGCTGAACCGCGCATGGAACCGTCGGGCCGCCGCCCGTCAGTTCGGAACCGGCATGAACCTGGTCCAGGCGCGCACCTTCACGGACGCTTCCTCCGTGTCTGTGAGCTATCGTCCCAGCAGGACGTGGTACCTCGGTGTGAGCGCGAGGGAGGACATCTACGAGAGCGAGGGTGGCATCGGTTACCTCTCCGACCAGCGCCGCCGCATGATGAGCGTGGATGCTGGGTGGGACCCCAGCGATAGTCTGCGTATCAGCGGCTCCTTCAACTGGTCGGAGACCAGCTACACGGAGCGCAGCCGCGGGGTCGTCCGCTATGACGGGTGGGGCATGAGCCTCTCCTGGCGCCCGTCTCGGGACCTGTCGATGGCCTTCGGCTACGACACGTCCTCGGCGCTATCGCCGTCCTTCCGCTCCGGCCTGACGCTCATGACCCCCACTGCCTACGACAACCTGTACGTGGAGGCCGATTGGAGCATCTCGGACGATGGCCGGCTCACTGTGGACCTTCAGAACAACCGCAACCGCGGCGCGATCGATGACAGCGACCGGCTAGTGGCCAGCCTGAGTTACAGTCACCGGATCAATGACGACGTCTCACTGGCCATCGGGGGGCGGTACGTGGACTTCGACGACAGGCTGACACCGGTTGGCGAGACCTCGAACCGAACGTACTCCGCTCTCACTTACTGGGCGGAGCTGAGGCTTGGGTTCTGACCGCGGTACCTCGGGCGGGATTCGAACGTCATAGACTCGTTGCAGTATCCCGGATAGGGCAGGTGATTCGCCATGGGTAGAGCGCGCGATTGCCGGACGTGGCTCCTCATGCTTGTCGGCCTCACGAGCCTCGCGCTGCTGGGGTGCGCGCCGGACGGCGACGGTGGCGGAGGCCCCAATGGCGGCGGCAGCGTCACGACGATGTCTCTGGAGGTCGATTCGACCCCTGGGGGCGCTCGAATCACGGTGGATGGACGGGACACGGGTCTCACTACGCCCGCCGTCGTTACAGGGCTCGACGCCAGCGAGGATGGCATTCCCCATGCAGTGCGCCTCGATCTGAACGGCTACCACACCTATGGCACTGTGGTGACGCTGTTCTCCAGGATGACGGGCAACACTCCCCTCGTCCGTGCCACTCTGATGCCGCGAGACTCGAGGGAAGTCGTGCTCTCGGTCCGGACCGTCCCTCCCGGCGCGAGGGTGGTTGTGGACAGCCGCGCGACAGGTCTGGTGACCCCAGCCGTGATCGATGGGCTAGGCCCGACTCGACACACCCTCCGGGTCGATCTCGCTGGCTACCGGACGCGCACCGAGGTCGTTGACCTCACCGGCAAGACCGAGGATCTGGTGGTGCTTCAGCTGACCCGGGAGGGCCGCTCCGCGATCTCCGGGAGCGTCATCGACCTCATCGGAGGTGGCCTGGTCGTGGGGGCCACGGTGACGATCGAGGGCAGCGGCCAGAGCCGCACGACCTCGGCTCAGGGTACCTACGTCTTCGAGAACCTCAAGACCGGGTACTACGATCTGCTAGCGACGAAGAGGCTTGTGGACGGGACCGAGTTGCTGGGCCGCCGCGAGAGCATCTACGTCGATCCTGAGAACGGCCGCATGATGACCGCGGACATCGTCATGGCCCAGGAGAGCGAGATGGGCCGGATCTCGGGCACCGTGCGGGATGAGTTCGGGCGAGGCATCGCCAATGCTTACGTCTACTTAGACATGATCCGAGCCATCTACTTCGCCCCCGTGAGCCAGGAGGATGGGAGTTTCAGCTTCGTAGACATCCCCGAGTCTGCCAAGGATAAGCCATACTATGTGATCGCCTCGGCTCCAGGGTACTCCAATGGGGCGACGGAGGTTGCCCTAGCTGCTGGTCAGCATCTTGGAGTCAACCTGCGGCTCCAGGAGCGAAAGACCGATGTGATCCCCGCCGCGCCGCTGGTTGACTGGTCCCAGGCGCTCACGTATCCCGTCGGCGACGACGCCATACTCAGCAGCAGCTTCGCCATCCGTCGGATCGTGGCCGACCGCCAGCCTGACGCGTCGCGGCGCGTGCGGCTTATCGACGACTTAGAGCGCACAAGAGAGGCCGGAGTGAGAGCCTTCCCACCGGCTGGCTTCGTGATCGAGAACGACATCGCGTGGGACACTAACGAGGAACCCGATCTCGCCGGGTACCGAGTGCGCCGCTCCCTGCAGGAATCCAGTGGGTTCGAGACGATCAGCATCATCTGGGACCCCAACGCGCCCTTCATGGCGGACATCTCGCCGGAGTTGGGTCCGCGGACCATCTTCTACTACAACCTGCTGGCGTTCAACCTGGCAGGCGACGAGAGCGCCCCATCGGAGTGGCTCTCTGCTCGGCCCCTCGACGCGCTGCGGTTGGTCTCGCCTTGGCCGGGGGAAACACCCGACTTCCCTGTGGGCTTCGCGTGGGAGTCAGTGCCGGGGGCCGATGTGTACGAGATCCTCGTGTTTGATCGCCGCCCCGACTATGACTCGTTCGGTCAAACGGGGCTGGTCTGGGACAATGGGAAGATCACCGCCAACCAGACCAGCATCACCTACGGCTCCGGTGGCGAGGTCTTCGCGCCGCTTGAGAGCGGACGGGAGTACTACGTCGCGATGATCGCAGGTGATGGCATCACGATCAACGACTCAGATGCCCTCAGCTTCTCGTCGGTGGTTCGGTTCATCGCCCCGTAGCCCGAGGGGTGGCCCGGGCGGCGTGGCCGTCTCGCTCCGCCGCCCGGGTGCCCACTATGAGGCGATCATCTCGAGCATGAGACTCTCCAGTGCCTCCTGGCATGCCTTCGATCGGGCCTCGGCGTAGACGCGCACGAGGGGCTCTGTGCCCGAGGGTCTCCCCAGCAGCCAGGATCCATCGGCTAGCCAGACCTTGACGCCGTCTCGCGTGTCCACCTTGGCAACCTTTTGGCCCGCGACCTGGGCGCGCTCACCCAACGATCTGAACCTCTCCATCACGGCCTCGCGCCTCTCGGGGTCAACATGGAGGTTGCGACGGAACCAGCGATGCTCGGGGAACTCCCTACGGAGCCTGCGGAGTTGATCAGTAAGCGGCGTGCCCATCTTCGCGATCATCTCCGCCGCGAGTAGGCACGCGAAGATCCCGTCCTTTTCAGGGATGTGGTCGCCTCTCGATAGACCGCCGCTCTCCTCGCCCCCCAGAAGCGCGCCCTTCCGAAGCTCCTCACCGACCCACTTGAAGCCTACCGGTGTCTCCACTGCCTCGGCGCCATAGCGCTCGGCTATGGCATCGATGAGGTGGGTTGTAGCGACAGTTCGGACCACTTTGGCGCCTGGCGCGACTCTGGCATCACGGAGATGGTAGTCGGTGACCAAGCTGATGAAGTCGCACGGGGCAATGTATCTGCCCTCAAAGTCGATGATGCCGAAGCGGTCGCCATCGCCGTCGTTGGCGAGGCCAACGTCCAGGTAGTCGGTTCGGACGAGGTCCATGAGCGGCCCGAGCCGCTCCTCCGACGGGTCGGGGAGCCCACCGCCGAAGGCGGGGCTGGGTGTGTCGTGGATGGCTCTCACGTCGCACCCGGCGGCTCTTAGTACCGTGTCCAGGTAGCCCATGGTCGTGCCGTGCATGGGATCCACGGCGATCCGAAGGCCCGCCTCACGAATGGCGTCGAAGTCGATGAGGTAGCGCAGCGCATCGAAGTAGGCGCGCCGCGGGTCCAGTGTATCGGGGACAGCGGAGTCATCGCGCCGGATGTCCTGGGTCTCGTAGACGCGGGCAACCTCGGCCTCGATCTTGCTGGTGATATCGGAGAGAGCGGGACCAGCGTACCAGGGGATGAACTTCACGCCCATGTACTCCGGTGGGTTATGGCTCGCCGTGAGCACGAAGGCCCCCAGGGCCAGTCGGTCGGCGATGGCATGAGCGACGGCAGGTGTCGGAGTCGGTCGCCGGGTCATGGCCGTGGGGATCCCATTGCCAGCGAGGATGCTGGCTGCCTCCGCTGCGAAGTCGGCGGCGAGGGCTCGGGCATCGTACCCGATCAGCACCTCTTTCCGATCGGTTGGCTGCTCCGGAAGCTCCTCGCGCACCAGCAGATTGGCGATCGCCTGAACCACCACAGCGAAGTTGCTGAAGGTGAACTCGCGGGCGCTCAAGGCTCGCCATCCATCGGTTCCGAACTTGATGACGGACATCTGTCGGGATTCCCCTCTCCGTAGGCCGGCCGTGGCGACCGGCGACCATTACAGTGTGGCTAGCTTGATCTTCGCGCCGCGCTTGGCGCCGGAGCGGTCGATGGCCTCGAGAAGCGCGATGATCTCGAACGTCTCGGCCAAGGAGACCGGCGGGCGTTTCGTCTGGAACATCGCCAGGACGCGCCTGAGCATGCGCGCATAGAACGAGCTACCCTCGATCTTGGCGAGGCGCGCTCCGCCCGTGGCGCTGACGGAGAACCAGAAGCTCTCATCACAGCCACGGACGAACCGAAGCACGGGCGTGCGACCGTCCTTGTAGTAGACGGTGGCTACGTCCTCGCGATCGGAGTGCTCGCATCGCACCGATTCGATGCCTGTACCGAAGAGCGTTTGCAGCATCTCAGCCGTGTGGATGCCGTAGAAGAAGGGTCCTGGCATGCCTTCACGGTGCGCGCCCGGGCCGCAGAGGCATCCGCCGAAGGGGATGCCGATATGCGGCCCCTCTTTGATCACGCTGACGACCTCATCCGCGTACCTCAGCGCCGAGCACGACATCATCGCCGAACGGCTGGACTGTGCCGCCTTGATGAGAGACCGTGCCTGGCTGACGCTGTTCGTGAAGGGTTTGTCCACGAAGATCGGCATGCCCTCGTCGAGAAAGGGACGCGCTAGCCGAGCATGATCCGCGCCATTCACGGCGAGGACCATGACCGCGTCCACCTTGCCGACCATCTCCGTGGGCTTGCGCACCATTGCCACGCCCCACTTGGAGGTCAGCTCCTCACGGCGCTCCTCGACAGTGGCGGCCATATCGCCCTTGGCGCGGTCCGCCCAGGCGTGAGTGATGCGTCCCCCAGGTGCCGCAGCGTCCTCTGGCTGGTCAGGGTTGTTGAAGATTCGGGCGAAGGCGACGGAGTGGGAGGTGTCGAGACCTAGGATGCCAATGCGCAGCGGATTGTCCACAGTTCTTCCTCTCTGGCCTCAGCGTACTCGCTCGTGCCGGCCGACAGTTCCGTGGCCGCACCCCCTGAGACCGACGGCACATGAGCGATAACAGCCTGGTAGGTGCCCAAGAGCGCCGCATACAGAGTCATTCCGGGTGGACCAACCGGCGCCCTGCGCGGACCTCGTCGTTTCGGCGGCTGACCTAATCTCCTCCGGTCCCCGGCCCCAGCACGTGGATGCGCGGCCGCAGCTCGTCGGTTGCCTCGAGCAGAATGACGCTACGGGCGCCATCGCGCGGAGTCGTAGGGGAGCCAGGATTCATGCAGAGCACATCCCCCATTTGCGTGATGTGCGAACGGTGAGTGTGGCCGTGCACTACGGCGCCCACCGGCTCGCCGAAGTAGTCGGCGAGCGTCTCGACCTGGAACAGCCGCGGGGGCCGATGAACAACCCCGATCGCGTGTTGCCCAGCGTGGACGACGGCACGCTCCGGTCCGTCGAAGTGGTCGCAGTTGCCCTCCACGAAGACGACCGGCGCGATCCCCTCCAGCCCCCGAAGCACGCCCAGTCCAAGAACATCACCGGCGTGGATGATGAGATCCACCCCGGCGAACACCTGCGCGACCTCTGGGGGTAGCTTCCGGTAGCTCCAGACGTGGGTATCGCTGACGATCCCGATCCGCAACAGCTACTCGTCCGTGGGCTCTTCGGCGTCGGCGGTCTTGCTGCCGCCCGTGTCTCCTGAGCCCTTCTTCCTGTCGATCAACGCATCGACGATCCGGGGCACCGAGGCGGCCAGTCCTCTGACCGCGGACTCCTTGATGGGGAGGAGCCGCACGTCATCACCTGTGACCACCAGGAATGCAACAGGAGTGAGGCTGATGCCCGCTCCGCCGCCACCGCCTGAGCCTGTGGCCTTCGTACCGCTCTGACCTCCATGAACGCCTCCGGCGCCGAAACCGATGGAGACGCTGATGACCGGCACGATCGTCGACTCACCGGCGTGGATCGGCTCACCGATCACCGTCTCGGTCTGCGCGATCTGCCTCACCTCGTTCGCGAGCACACTCATCTGCTCCATGGGACCAAACTCCATTGCGGTTATCCTCTCGTCGCTTCCGCTGCCCGTCCGTGGGAGCGGACACATCCTGAGATACCTCGTTGACTTCGCACGGAGCGCCATGTGGCCAACCATGGCGCGCGAAGGGCCAACCTCATGAGGGCGATCATCACGTCACTCGGCCTGCCCCTGACGCCCAGACGGACGTCCACTGCGCAGGTCGCGTGGAACCAGTCTGCGTCGATGGCGATGGCTCGGCAGGGCAGGCCGCCGAGGACCGACCCCAGGAGGCCCCAAAGGAGCCCGTACGCCATGCCCGTTGCCGCTGGGTCCCCCAACCCGATGCACGTCCGCAGCGTGATGGGCTCCAGCTTCACGGTTCCGGCAAGCTGCCTCAGCCCGTCCGATCCGACCACCACCCACCGCAGCAGCAGATCCGGCTGGCTGAGCCAGTGCTGCATAATGGGGGCGGATAGGCGTGATAAGCGGCGTTTCCTCCTCGCCCGTGCCGGTGCCGCATCGTCTATCGGCCCTGGCTCGCCTCGGCCCGGGCCGTCCCGCCTACATAGCACCCGTCGCCCGAGCACTGACCAGGAGCGCCGAGTCCGACCACGGAAGGTGACCCTCCTCCCCGTCACTGCTCCCCGGAGCAGGCGGACGGACCAGCCCGAAACATCGTCCCCGTAGCCGCGGCTCCAACGGACCTGTCCCGCGCACGGCAGCACCAACAGGACCAACAGCACAAGGGTCAGGAGTTCGACGATCATGCCGACAGCGAACCCGACGGCTCCCATCCCGTGGCCCTCCTAACGTACGCGGAACATCGGGGCCCGTATTCGCGGCCCCGATGTTAGATTCGCCAGATCCGCCTGTGGCGCCTACCTCAATCGGCGCGTGATCGGCGGGACCGCCGCGGTCTCCTCGGCACTCTGAGCCTCGTGCTGCCCGGAGGCCTCCGTGGGCGCGCCGGCAGTCGTGGTAGGGCCGGGGTTCTCTTGGTGGTACCGTTCCATGTCCATCTGGCCGTACTCGCCGACGGGTTGGCCGCTGATCGGGTCAAGGAGTCGCGGCGTCACGAAGATCACGAGCTCGGAGTCGATCGATGACCGGCTCTTGCTCTTGAAGAACTCGCCGATGAGGGGGATCTCGCTGAGGATGGGGATCTTCCTGTGGGTGACGAACTCCTCGTGCCGCACGAGTCCCCCGATGACAATCGTCTCCCCGTCGCGAATCCGAACCGTCGTCTCGGCACTGCGCGTGGAGATGACGGGCAGACCGTTGACCGGGTTGATCTCCGAGATGCTGCTCACCTCGACGGGGCCGACGGAGACCGTGATCTCACCGTTGCCGCCCGTCCACGCACTGATGGCGAGTCGCACTCCAACATCCACGCCCTGGATCTGCTTGATCGTGCCGCCGTAGCTCGGGACCTCCACTTCGATGAAGCGTGTCTGGCCAATGAAGATACGTGCACCACGCCCATTCATCACGGCCATTCGAGGCTTTGCCCAAACCTTTACGGTCCCTTCGTTCTCCAGGGCATGGAGGTCCGCAGTGAAGGTCTCCGGCAGCCGCACCATCGACTCGAACCGGATCTCGCCCGACCCGGAGTCAGTGTTCGCAAGGAAGTCCCAACCCTCGTATCCGAGGCGCAGGGTTCGCTCCAAATCGTCCTTACTGAGGAACTCGACGGCGAGCGCCTCGATCATGATCTGCGGCGAGGGCATGTCTACCGTGCCTAGATCGGCGCCGATCTTGTCGAGCATGAGGCGCGGAGCGGAGACGACGATGGCGTTCTGGTCATGGTTCACGTGGAGATGTGGGTAGAGGAAGTTCGGCAGCAGGCCCTGTGCCGTCGCTGCCTCGATATTCTCTAGAGAGAAGCTCTCCGTGCCGGCAAGCCGGTAAGCGGAGAGGTCCGTGGGGATGCCCGCCGAGAACATGTAGACGCCGTTCGATTGGGATGGATCGGACACCCCTAAACCTGCTGCGGCGGCAATGGCGCCGAGAGCCTCAGCTAGCGTTGCGCCGGCAAGAGTGATCGTGATCTGCTGGCCCCCCGTGCCTCCCTTGGGCCCCGGATCGATCAGATCGTCGACCACGATATTGGTGCCCGTGAGACGGCCGATGCGGGCGATGACCTCATGCAGGTTCGCCTTCACCGCAAGGATGTCGAGAAGACCGCTCTCCGGGTGGTAGTGCACAGCCAGGCTCTGCTCCGACGTGATCTCGACCTGCTCCAGCGACCTCTCTTGGCCCAACGTGACATCGCTGTCCACTGTGATGATGCAGCCGAGGCGGTCATCCGTTGCCCGAGCCCGCGCCGTGGTCGGATAGACGAAACCGATGCGCATCACCACGCCGATGCCCTCCTGCGCGCCCTGGGGGATGGACATCTCGATGAAGCTGACGGGAGGCTGATCGACCTTGATGATCGTAGAGCCCGTCTCGTTCTTGGCCTCCGGGAAGTAGATGACCATCTCGCTACGACGGCCGCGGGTAGAGTCTCCGTGCATCTGGGCGGCGTCATAGAACTCGAGGATGCCATCGGCCTTCACCATCACCTGGACGCCATTGTTCAGGACCGTGGTGTCAACCGTCTTGATGTTCGCCCACACTGCGCCATGTGCGTACGGAGCGCACGAACTCAGCAACGCTAGGGCGATCGTCACGCGGAGTGACTGCCTCACTCTGATCTCCTCCCAGGAGGACGAAACTCTCGGTTGTCTGCGGCCCGTTATCCACAACGCGAGCCGTCAGGATGTAGATCACGTCATCGTACCCCGTCGACTCCGAATCGGCGCCGAGGAGCCGCCTCAGCGCCGCCACGTCGACCACCCCTGGCAGGCCCAGGGCAGCATCGCTCTCGATCTCCTGCATCAACCCGCCGATGATCACGCTATCCCCTTGCCGGACACGCACGGTGCCCGACATAGCCCGGGTGGCCGAGCTAGGCACGTTGAGGCCGTCGGCGATCTCCACGAAGCTGGATACGCTCAGGTTCAGGTGGAGCGTGATGTCGCCCTCGCTGCCAGCCTGGGGCGTCACGGTGAGGCGGATGCCGCTGCCGATCTCGCGGAGACCGCCCAGACTCCGGCGGCTAGGCTGAGCCTCGATGAACTTCCGGTCACCTACGAAGAGGTCGGCACGGCGACCGTTCGCCACGGTCAGGTGTGGACGGGCGATCGTCCTGCTGCGGCCCTCGCTCTCCAGGGCCGCAAGGGCGGCATGCCACCCACCCGCTGGGGTCACACGCGGGAACATCACCATCCCGGGGAACAGGGCGTCCCGTGCCTCGCCTACAGCGGCGCCGCTGGCGTACCCGACGGCTCCCAGTCGTCCCATCAGCACGGAGTCGTCAGCACTTGTCCCCCAACCACCACTCATGAAGGCCGTCTTATCCGTTCCCGACAGAGCGACAACCCGCGCTTCGACCTGGACGAGGGGAGGGGGAACGTCGAAGGTGGCGACGTCAGCCCGAACCTTGTCGGCGAGCGCCCGAGACCCGGTGACGATGATGGCGTTGTTGTCCATGTCAAGGCGCAGATACGGCAGCAGTGAGTAGGGGAGGAGGTTCACCGCATCCTTCGCTGTGATGTGGCGGCACGGCACGGCTACCGAGCGGTTGCCGGCGTAGCTCTGGGCGTCGACGGGCCGCGCCTCGCTGATGACCATGCCGCCCCCGGGCAGTTCTGAGGAGCTGAGCTCATAGCCCGCACAGATGGCCTCCAGGATCTCGTCGACGGTAGCGGAGGGGATATACGCTGTAACCCACCGCTCCCTTTCGGCGGAGAGGGAGATCGGGCGGCCACAGAGCCTGCCGAGCTCCTCCACCAGTCGGGCCAACGGGACGTTGACAGCATCCAGGGCGAATAGCCCGTCTCTCTGCCCAATGGCCAGACGTTGCAGGTCGTCGGGCCCCGGCTGATGGTACACGCGCTCGGCCGAGGCGTCCCTATACTGGTCGCTATTGACGGTGATGATCACCGACCGCTCATCCTGAGACAGCCGGACATCGATGAGGATGCTCACTCCCATCGACCGCCACTCGTACGCCTCGGCGCCAAGCCGCCATAGGTACGACATCATGTCGCTATCGACAACGCCACCCGGCCGATAGAGCACCAGGTTGCACTCGAGCCCGATCCCCCTGTTGCCCGTGCCCATGGGGGTGATGACGATGTGGCTCACGGGGTAACTGGAGACGTCAACGAAGCTACCGATCCGAGATCGCGCGTTGGTCAGCTGGAAGGGCACCTCGTCGATGGTCCGGGTGCTGATGTCATCGGTCACCCGAGACTCCAGGATGTCGTAGTAATGGTGAGGAAGCGCCGAAGTGAGGGTGCCATCCGCCTCGAGCACCACTCGGACCGCGTTGTGAAGCTGCTCCACCTCTGCCGAGACTAGGTTCACCGGCACGATATCATCCGGGTCAGTGTCGCTCTGGGCAGGCGCGATCCGGCACGTGGCTAGCGTCAGGAACGCAAGCGCAACGCACGATGGATGCATAACATGTCGAGGGTGGCGCCGCATGACGTGCGTCTAGCGCTCACCACCCTCAGGCTCGTAGGGGCGGTCACTGGCCGGGGCGTCCGGCTGAGCCGTTGTCTCGCCCAACTGCACCCCGAAGCGCTCACCGATGCCGGCTTCCTCCTCGGGGGGCAGGTGACCGGTCTGGGTGAGCTTCCGAGGCGTGATGAAGATGATCAGCTCGGTCTCGATCTCCTCGGTGCGGGTCTTCTCGAAGAGCTTGCCGATGATGGGGATCTCCCGCAGGATGGGAATACCCCCCTTGTCTTTGCGCATCTCTGTCTGCACGAGGCCGCCCAGGATGATCGTCTGGCCGTCCGCAACGCGGACGCTCGTCGTCGCCGTCCGCGCGGTCCGATTGGGCAGACCTGTCACGGGGTCGGGGGCCGAGAGGGTTGAGATCTCCGCCTCATCGATATCCACGATGATGATGTCGCCCGTGCCGCTATAGGGTCGCAGGCTCAGCCGCACGCCCGCGTCGATGGAGGTCTGCTCCCCTCCGTAGGAGCCGAGCCGACGCACCGTCTTGTCGAGGAAACGCTCGATGCCGATGAAGATCTCCGCGCTCTGCCCCGATACCGTCGCGATGCGTGGCCGGGCCCGGATCTTCGCCCGGGAGTCGGAGGCCAACGCCGTCAGGCTGGCGGAGAAGCTCTGTGGCAGCCATGCGAGCCCGCGGTAGGTCAGTGAGCCATCGTCCGAGTTGCTGCTGAGCCCCATGCCGGCCTGCGAGTAGGATAGCTCGACGCCCAGGTCGTCCATGCTCGAGTCCGTCAGCTCGATCATGAACACCTCGATCATGATCTGCTCAGCGGGAACGTCGAGCTGGGCGATGTCACTGCGGAACTTCTCGATCACGTTGCTCGGGGCAGAGAGCACCACGGCGTTCTGGTCGCGGTTCATCTTGATGTGGTTCTGCAGGAAAGTCGGCATGAGCGTCTTCACACGGTCGGCCGGGACGTACTGGGTTGGCACCGTGGCGATCTCGCTGGCGAGGTACGACGCGGGCCCATTGGGCACGCCCTCGGAGATCATGATGACCCCGCCCACCTCCGCCATCGACAGACCATACGCCGCGGCGATGCCCGAAAGGGCATCCCAGGGCGCGAGGCCGACGAAGTTGGCGGTGATGCGGTCATCCACCGTGTCATTGACCATTACCCGTAGGTGGGCCGCCACCCCGATCCGCGCGAAGACCTCGTGCGCATCGGCATTCAGACAGAAGAGGTGTAGGCCATCCTCTTGTAGGGAGACCTCGACCGTCCCCGCGTCCGGCATCTCATCCGCTGGCGTGGCTTCTCCGGGCAGGTTAGTGCCCGCCTCCGCCTCTTCGGGCGCTTCCTGAGCGTACACCGCCCACGCCAATGACAGCGTGGCGAGGGCAACCAGTAGGCGTCGTAGCATGTGGGATCTGTCCCCCTAGTGGGTCCGTCTCGGCTCCTTGACCGGATAGCTTACCGTTGCGCTTGGGGCGGGTACGGGTGGCGGGCTGGCTCACTCCGTGGGCGGCAGTGCGGGCGCAAGCGTCAGCTCGCGCACGGCGCCACCCCGGAGGTCAACCTGCAGCCGTACCGCCCTACCCTCAGCGATGCGAACAAGCCCTTGAAGGTCACGCGTCGCCACCACGTGTCCTGACCCAGTGACGGTCGCCCGGATGCCCTGCTTATCCGCTGACACGCGCCGGAACTCCATCGGCGTATCCCCGCGCGCACCTTCGAAGGCGATAACATTGAGCGGCCCCGGCGCTTCCAGGTCCATCACGGCCACGCCGCCCGTGAACACGTCGCCGTCGATCCGCCCGGCCGGACCCGCGTCGATGCCGGCATGCACCGCGGCCACGGACACAACCACGCGCGGGGGACGGGGGAGTTCGCCCTTGGCTAGATCGAACAGTTGCTCATCCACCGTCTGCGCTTCGATGGTCGGCATCGGGGAGCCGGGTCCCGGATCACCGAAGACCACCGTTCGCAGGACCCGCCCACGATCTGCGTCAGTGTAAATGAGGGCCGCGATTCCTGGGCCTGTGATGGGCGTGCCGACGGAGTTCACGATCTGCGCGAAGCGGCCGGACACGCCATAGATGACGTACCGGTCTTCTCCGCGATAGTCAGCGGTGCGCTCGGCAAGGACTGTCAGCGAGGGAAGGGCATCCTCGTCTTCGGCGGGGACTACGGTGAGGCCGGTGCCCAGTGGAAGCGTGTCGTAAGGCAGCCCAGGGGAACCGGCGCAAGAGACGACCCACAGACTGGCGGAGAACACCACCAAAGAGGCTATGGCTGTGACAAACCACGCGCGACGCACCATGTTGCCTTGTACCTCCAACTGGGTGGGACACCCTGAATAGCCCCTCCGACAGCCCGCACCGGAGTCAGGCCAGGAGAGGGTATCCGCCCGAAGCAGGCAGGTCCATACATCACTGCACATGCCGTCCCAGAGCGCCGGCATTCCGATTTAGTTTGTACGTTTACTATCAACCTGTGTATTATTCGCTCCGATAGATAGAGCGTCAAGCGCCGAGTGTCTGGAAGGCCGCTAGGCGCCCTTCCACAGGAGATACAGCCCGGCGACGATCACGAGTGCCCCGCAGATGCGCTTCAGGACTACCGCTCCCCGGGATGACTCGTTCCAGTTCAGGAACCGCTGCACAAGCTCTGTTGAGGTGCCCGCGGCGACGATCACCCCGCAATGCCCGACGCCGTAGGCCAGCAGCAATGCGGCGCCGTAGACGGGACTCTCGGCTGCCGTTCGGAAGGTCACCGCGAGCATCGGCGCCATGTAGGCGAAGGTGCAGGGGCCCAGGGCCACGCCTAGGAGGAGCCCCAACAGGAAAGCCGCTATCAGGCCGCGACGCCTGAAGCCGCTCGGGTTCGCGCCACGGAAGTCGATTGGGATCACATCGAGCAGATGCAGCCCGACGATGAGCAGGACGGCGACGGTGAGGTAGGTCGCCCAAGGGCCCGCGTCGCCCATCAGCCGCCCTAGGGCCGCAGTGACCGCCCCGATGAGGGCGATGGTCACGAGGATGCCTAAGCCGAAGAGCAACGAGAGGGCGAAGGCGTGCCGGCCCGATGTCCGGCCCTGCTCGCCGATGAACCCCACCACCAGCGGAATAGCCGCGAGGTGGCACGGGCTCAGAACGATGCTCAGGACCCCCCAGACCACGGAAGCTGCCAGCGCCAGTAGAGGCGCACCCTCCACGGCTCTGCTGAGTCCACCGAATACCTCGTCCATGGGTCTGGGCTACCCGTCCGCTCCATCGGCTAGCGTGCCCACGCCGAACTCGGCCCACTTGGCCAAGATGTCCGCCTTGGCGTAGAAGCCCGTGTGCCGGAAGAGTTCATTTCCGTCAGCATCCAGGAACACCTGGGTGGGGATGATGGAGACGCCGTAATGCTCCGCCGCGCTCGGGTGCTCGTATACATCGATGAGCTCAACGGCGAATACACCCTCGTAGTCGCGGGAGAGCTCATCGAGGATGGGAGCCATCTGCTTGCATGGGATGCACTTGGTGCTGCCAAGCTCAAGCAGCGTCGGGAGGCCCGAAGTGACTATGGCGCCGTCCGCGGGCGCTCGGGAGCCCTTCGCTACTAGCACCCCCACGACAGCGAGCGCAACGACGGCAACGATAGATATCCTGGCGGCCTTGCTCATCGGTGTGCTGTGCCCTCTCCGGTAGGTTGAGCTACGTGCCCACTCCCATTGTGCCCGCACCGCGGCATCGTGGCTAGTTGCAGTGGATCGCGGTCCCGGTGTACCGCACTGCCATTGGACCACCCTCCTAAGCGAAGCGCCAGGCGATCCACATCCCTGCGAGAAGCAGCAGCCCTCCGCCAAGGTTGTTCGCTACCACGTTCGCCACCATGAGCCACAGGCTTCCCTCTCTGGCATACCCGACGCTTTCGAGTGCGTAGGTCGAGAAGGTTGTCATGGCACCAAGGAACCCTGTGACCAGCAGCAGGCGCGCCGATGGCCCGAGGATGGCCCTCTGATCGGCCAACTCGAAGCAGACTCCAATAAAGAAACAACCCAGAAGGTTCACGATGAGGGTGCCCCAAGCATAGGACGCCCCGAGGTGTCGCGCGGCGAGCAGCCCCGTGAGGTAGCGCAGAAGCGTGCCGAGACTGCCTCCAATCATCACGAGAGCTACTTGCTGCATGGCGGGTAGCAGCCTCGGAGATTGAGCGTTCGACAGTGATGGCGCCGCACTGGGTGGAACCGTAGAGAGACCGTAGCGAGCATCAGGCTGTGCCTCCTTCATCCAAGGGTCCGTCACCATCAGGACCAGGGTTGGCAAGTAGGAGTCATCAGCCCCTGAGGGCGGTTCAGGGGAACCCCATCCCCATCAGCATGTGTGATCGTACCACTCAGACCTGGCCGAGCCAAGTACGGGAGGCTAACCCAGCCCAACGATCAGTGCGGCCGAGGTGAGGCCGAGGACGAGCAGGTAGCCCGCCGCGTCAGTCATGGAGGTCGTCAGCAAGTTGGCTCCCATGGCGGGATCGAGGCGCCACCGCTTGAGGAGGATCGGCAGCAAGGCTCCTATGCAGCACGCCACGCCGCAGTTGAGCGTCGTGGCGGCCGCGGCCAGCAGGGTGATGAACATCGGCTGGCCCCATATGATCTGTACGGCGCCCACGATCGCCCCCAGAACCAATCCGACTACGAGGCCGAGGGCCGTCTGACGGCTCACGCAGCGCCAAAGATCGCTGGGCTCCACGTCCCCCACCGCCAGAGCCCGAACATGGACCGTGACCGTCTGTCCAGCGGCATTGCCCGCCAGGCCGCCCACCAGCGGCAGCAGTCCCACGATCACCGGCATCGCGGCGATCGCGTCAGTGAACTGATGCACCACAGCCGCCGCAAGCGCCGCGAGGGGGATGTTCACCAACAGCCACGGCAGACGTCGTCCCATCGATGCCCATACTGGACTGAAGGGCCGGTCTTCACCATGAAGTCCCGACACCCGGCTCATGTCCTCCGAGGCCTCCATGGCCATGACCTCGGCGGCATCGTCAATTGTGATCTGCCCCAGCAGGAGCCCGGCATCGTCCACAACAGGGATGGCGTCCAGTTCGTGCGACACCATGTAATGCGCCACCTGCTCCTGGTCATCGTGCTCGCCCACCCAGCGGGCGTGGCGCTCCATGAGGTCCGAGACAAGCTCTTCATCATCGGCCAGCACCAGGTCGCGCAGCGACACGAGGCCCGTCAGCGCTCCGGTGGCATCGATGACGTAGACCACATTGAGGTCCTCGACATGGCTCGCCGTCTTTCGAATGTGCCCCATGGCCTGGCGTGCGGTGCCGCCGGCCGGCACCGTCGCGAACTCGGTGGTCATCAGGCCGCCCGCGGACTCCTCATCGTAGGCGATGAGGTCCTGCAACTGGCGCTGGGCAGGCGGTGGGAGCTGGTCGATGACCGAGGCCGCCATCTCGTCGTCCAAGTCCTGGAGGACGTCCACGGCCTCGTCGTCGGGAAGGTCGTGCAGGAGCAGAGCCAGATCCTCGGAGTCTAGGAACCGAGCCGCTGAGGCCCGTGGCTCATCATCCATGGTGCTCAGGATCTCGGAGCCGAGTTCTCTCGGGACCGCCTGCAGGACGGTCGCCGCAAGCTCAGCGGGAAGCTGCTCCACGCAGGCTGCGGCTTCCGGCGCAGGCACCTCGGCGAGCATTGCCCCCAGGACGGCCACGAACTCCGGCTCATCCAGTTCCCGGACCATCTGCCGGATGGCGCTCAGATCCCGCTCAAGCACGGCTTCACGAAGTAGGGCTCGGATCTCTTGGGTCTCGGCTCCCATCCGATGCCTCCCCTGGACCCGACCGGGCCCGGAGGCATAGGGGACGCCGAGCTAGACGACCCCGGCTCCCTCGGGCGGAGTCGAGTCTGGAATCTGGAATACCAGAGTGCGAATCGAGCTAGTGCATCGCGACCAGCAACGCTTACTCGCTGGGTCGTCCATCGTCTGACACTCCCTGGCTTACTGCCCGCGCAAGCGGGGGTGGAGGATGATGCGGCGAATGTACCAATCACGCACCCCGCCGTCAACTGGCCTTTATCTGGTAGGACCCGGCGGCGGGTCACCGAACCAACCGGTACTACACCGAACGGCGGGAACCGACGAACCGTGGCCCACGCGGCGCGCCAGACGAACTTCCGACTTACGCCCGTCTCGCGCGAGGAGCTGCGGGCGATCTACGCGATCACTCGCGAGTGCTTCGATGTGCCCTACACCGTGGAGACCCTCGCCGATTACCTCAACAGGGCCGGCACGGGGTTCATCGTCGCGCGCACGGAGGGCGGGATCGTGGGGTTCGCTGTGGCGACGGCTACACCGTTCCCGCTGTCGCTCGTGAGGAGGGTGGGGGAGATCGCCCTCATCGGCGTGCTGCCGTCCCACCAACGCCAGGGACTGGGCCAGACGCTACTCAGTGCCAGCTTCGGGCACCTCCGCGGACGCGGCATGCGCGAGGTGCGACTCCATGTGAGCGTCGACAACGTGGGGGCCATCGCCCTCTACAAGCGCAACGGCATGCGCGTCGCTCACGTTGTGAGGCGGTACTACCGGAACCGCCATGACGCGTTCCGTATGGTGGGCCGGCTCTAGCCCAACTCCTCGCGCTCGATACGATCAAGCAGGCGGCGCTGCCGGGCCAGGTCTAGCTCCAGTTGCTGGATCTGGTCAACCTGGAGCATCAGTTCAGGCCGTCCCATCACCTCGTCGCGGAAAGTCCCATACACGCTCTCGCCGAGGGCCTGGAGCGCCTGGGCCCGGCTGCGCTTGGTCATCAGGATCTCCCGCTCGACCCAGGCGATCCGGGCCCGCTTCTTGATCCAGCGCCCGATCCGGCGAGCGGTGTGACCGCTCCAGACCCAGAGGGCATTCATCCACCGCGCGATGACGTCGAGAATCGTCTCATCCTGCCCGCGGCCCTCGTCCATCAGTTCGTCCACGCGATTATCCGGCATACTCATGCCCTCCAGCTTCGGTGCGCTACCGAGGTCACACAATGGTTACGGTGGCAGCCGCCTGGACTCCTTTGCCTCCGAGCGCCAACGCCGGCCAAGCCGATGTGGCCAGCGGCCCAATGTACCACAAGGATTCCGCCGCTCGATGCACAAACGCACCTCCAGAGAGGTAGGTGAAGCGCATATGGCGCGACGCCTAGCATTTGCGCTGACCCTGGTGCTGTGTGCCCTCGGTGGCTTGGTGGGAGACAGCCGGGGCCAGTGGAGCGGCCCCTACGCTGAGTGCGTCGCAGCTATGGACGCGCTTCATTCCGCCGCTTGCGTGGACCACCATCCGCGCTTCGAGGCCACGCCCCTCACCGTGGAGATGTGGGTGCGCCTGCGCTCTTCAACAGCCTACAACATCGTCATCGCCCACGAGGTGAAGAGCTCCAACGCGCACTGGGAGATCTTCACCCTCCCGGAGAGTGGTCGGCTCACCGCCTACCTGCCGGGCTGCACTCCCGACCACGTGGGCAGCTCGTACGCTCTCACCGACGGCGTCTGGCACTACGTCTGCATGGTCTCCGAGGCGAACTGCGTGGCCTTGTTCGTGGACGGCGCCGAGGTGGCGCGGGAGACGGTGACTCGGGTGGTCGAGCCGTACATCGAGCCGGGTCCCCTCTTCATCGGCTCTCTGGTCGCGCGGGAGTTCTCCTGCGACGGTGAGATCGCTGAGGTGCGTATCTCCGCCGCGGCGCGGGACGTGTCGGCAGTCCCAGTGGGCCCCATGACGGCCGATGACCGCACCCTGGGCCTGTGGCAGCTTGGATCCGAGGGCGACGCGATCCCCAATCTGGGTGGGCCCGCAGGCCCCGCTCAGCGCGTTCCCGCGATCATCGGCTGGGACCGGCTCGATATCACGACTCTGAGCGCTGCCGAGTCGGCCCGACTCGACGTCTCCCAAGGGGAACCGACCGGCGACTCCCACGCTCCCAAGCCCCCGACAACAGACATCCCCGAGATCCGTCGGCTCCTGGCGGCCGCAGCCGAGCGGCTCCAACTGGATACCCTTGAGAGCGCCAGCCGGATACGAGAGGCGGTCCTGGCCGACTGGGAGGAGCAGCGCGTTCACCTGGGCTCTCAGGTGGCCGGGCAAACGCCCCTGCCTGGCCATGTGGCCGATCAGGTCTTCGACGCTCACGCCCTCTGCTCACAGGAGGATGGGGACGCTCTGGGGGTAGTCCTCAGGCGCACCGAGGCCCTCCTCGCCAACCCGGCCCTGAGCGAGGCGGACCCCAGTCTCTCCGCCGACTGGTCGGTTCTAGCAGCGACCGCCCGTGCCATTCCCATCGACGACGCCGAGGCGCGCCGTAGCCTCTACTATGCCGCGTGCGCTCTACGCCGCCAGATCGCCTTCCGAAACCCGCTGCTCGACTTCGGCGAGCTGCTCTTCGTGGCTCGCGGGGTCTACCACGGATCGCGGATGACGGGCGCCACCGTCACCAAGGACGTGTACGGTCAGCATTTCGCGACCCAATACTACGGCTTCAACAGCATCCCTGGCGGTGGGCTCTTCGCGGCCGGGGATCTCTTCGCCGATGGGCCGCCGACGGTCCGGAATCTACTCGAGCGCGCTCGTGTGGAGAACGGACGCCTCGCGGGCCAACCCCTCACCCCTGGGGCCTTCCTATCGCCCGACCTCTCATACGACGGCAGCGAGATACTCTTCGCTTATACGCAGAACAGCGAGCACGAGTGGGTGTGGTCACCCGAGACTACCTTCAACCTCTTCCGTGTGCGCGCCGACGGCACCGGCTTGAGGCAGCTCACAGACTCCCCCTACAACGACTTCGACCCCTGCTGGCTCCCCAACGGCCGCGTGGCCTTCATCTCCGAGCGCCGTGGGGGCTACATCCGCTGCTTCGCTCTGCTTCACGTCCCCTCCCACGTGCTCCACTCGATGAAGCCGGATGGCAGCGACATCTACCCCCTGAGCTACTACGAGACGAGCGAATGGCACCCCAGCGTGGACAACGACGGGATGCTCGTCTACACGCGCTGGGACTACACGGACCGCGAGAACTGCCTGGGCTCCAACTTCTGGATCAGCTTCCCCGATGGGCGCGATCCCCGCGCCCCCCATGGGAACTACCCCTATCCCTGGCACACCTACCCGGACAACGTGCTCCCGGATACCCGCTGGACTCGGCCCTATACCGAGATGAACATCCGTGCCATACCGGGTTCGCACAAGTACATCCTCACCGCCGCCCCCCACCACGGTGAGTCCTTCGGATCGCTCTGCATCCTCGACCTTCGAGTGCCCGACGATGGTGGCATGAGCCAACTGCGGCGGTTCACGCCCTACGCGCTCTTCCCGGAGACCGAGCTGCCGGGCCGCAGCCAGTACCCCTACGGCACTCCGTGGCCTCTCAGCGAGGACTTCACCCTCTGCAACTGGTGGGAGAACCTCTACCTGCTGGACCGCTACGGCAACCAGGAGCTACTCGTGGCCAATTCCGAGGTCTTCGGCGGCGAGACGGACTGGGAGATGCGCCTGATCGATCCCATTCCGCTCCGACCTCGGCCCACGCCGCCGGCCATGCCTATCGCCACGAACCAGGGCGAGGATGCCCGCGATGACCATCCCACAGCCACCATCCGCATAATGAACGTCTATGACTCCGATCAGCCCTTCCCCGAGGGCACCGAGATACGCTATCTCCGCGTGGTCCAGAACATCCTGAAGACGAACCCCTGGATGGGCCTGCCGATGATCGGCTACCAGAACGAGAACACGCCGCGCATCCCCCTCGGCATCGTGCCCGTCGAGGCGGACGGAAGCGTGTTCTTCGAGGCGCCGGTGGAGCGGGAGCTGATCTTCCAGGCCCTGGATTCCGATTACCGCGCCGTGCAGAGCATGCGATCCGTCGCCTTTGTGCACCCGGGGGAACAGCTCTCCTGCCAGGGTTGCCACGAGCCTCGCGAGAGCGCCCCGACCGCCGCCCTCGATCCTATCGCCTTCCGACGCGCACCGTCGCGGCTCATCCCCGAGGTCGGGCCCGTGGAGCCAGTGACGTACTACCGTCTCGTCCAGCCCGTCTTCGAGAACTCGTGCGTACCCTGCCACCAGGAGCGAGGCGGACCGGCGGACATGAGCTACGAAGCTCTGGAGCCCTACGCCTTCTACTTCGCGGGAGGCATGAGCGGAAGCACCATTCAGCCTGTGCACGGGGGCAGTCGTAGCATCCCCGGACGGTTCGGGGCGCGGTACAGCCGTATGGGGCAGGCGCTCTTTGACGAGAACCATGTGGACGCCGTGTCGCCCGAGGACAGGCATAAGGTGATTCTCTGGCTCGACTGCAACTCCCAGCGGCTCGGCGCGTACGAGGACGAGGAAGCGCAGATGGCCGGAGAGTTGGTGTGGCCGAGCCTGGACGTGGACCCTGGCAACCCCCAGGGCCTGGAGGCTCCTCGTTCCCGGGTTACCGCACGAGGCGATTAGCCGTGCCTTCGTGACGAGGTGCGGCTCGGAAGGACGGAGCGATGATCCATTGGGCAGTAACAGCGGCATGGATTCTGACGCCCATCGCCCTGGCGCAGGGCGCCGAGCAGCCGGTCGGCGCTGATCGGGTTCCGGTCATCGTCACGGGGTGGGACTCACCGAACACCAGGCAGTTCAGTGAAGGCATCAGGGCCTTCGAGGAGTGGGGGGTGTTCGACGGAACGACCGTCCGTGCCGAGCGCCTGCTACCGAGTGGTGAGCGCGCGAGCGCCATCAACGTGTTCTCACCCGAGCCCTGGGAGTGGTCCGAGTTCGCCGAGGCCGTCGCCGACCTGCAGTCCGTCGAGCCGACTACGTGTACCGAGAACTACCTCATGGTCTTCTCCAACCCAGGCGATGTGGACTGGTTCGACGATGCCGGCTGGGCCAGTATCGTCGACCACTGGCGGCTCCTAGCGAGGTTGGCCCACCAAGGCAACTTGCGGGGGCTCCTCTTCGACGCCGAGCCGTACACGCCCCCCCACTCCCAGTACCTCTACTCGGCCCAGCCCGGGCGCGACGCGCACACCTTCGATGAATACCGTGCCAAGGCCCGACAGCGGGGTAGGGAGGTCATGGAGGCTGTCTCCGAGGAGTGCCCGGAGATCACCCTCTTCAGTTACCGCCTCTTCTCCGATCTGCTGGGGCACCTGGACAGCGGCAGCCTCTCGCTTGCCCTAGAGACCGACGGCTATGGTCTGCTGCCCTCTTTCGTGGATGGGTGGCTGGATGTTGCCCCGCCTGGGCTGACGCTCATCGAGGGTACCGAAGCCATAGGCTACCTGGCGAACAGTCAGGCCGAGTATGACAGCGCCTACACCCGGCTCCGCCTGCGGTTCCATGAGTTCCTCGCGCCCGAGCACCGCAGCAAGGTCCTTCAGCACGTGCTGATCGGCCAGAGCCTGTACCTGGACGCCTACATCAATCCGCCGAGCAGCTTCTGGTACATCGATCGAACGGGCGCCACTGCCGCTGCACGGCTTGCCGCCAACCTGGCCTCGGCCATCGGTGCCGCCGACGGCCTCGTATGGCTCTATGGCGAGAAAGCTCGATGGTGGGCGAACTCGGGCGATACCGAGTCCCCCCTGTGGCCTGAAGCGCTGGACGGCGCGGTGGAGGCGATACGGCGCGCCAAGGATCCAGCGGGGTTCACAGCCCGGTTCTGGTCGTCGATGCCACCACCGGCGAACCTCCTACCAAACCCCGATTTCGCCTCCGCGGAGGGAGGCGGCGAGAGTCCCGACGGGTGGTTCCCGTGGCAGGTTGAGACCTCGCATGGCGTCATATCCACAGCCGAGGGGACCGTTGAGCTCCGGGGCGTGACGAACGGTGTGGTGGGCGTCGAGGTGCCGGTGCAGAGCCTCCGGGTCTATGCGGTGCGAGTGCTGACGCGCCGGGAGGGACACGGCCTCGCTTCCTTGAACATCGGCTGGAAGACGGCAGAGGGCGTTTGGACCGCCACGGCCCAGAACCGCTGCTTCGTCGGCTCGAGCGGCCCTGATCCGGATGGCTGGATCGAGATCGGCGGCCTCGTGCAAGTTCCAGCCAGTGCTAATGTGCTCGTCTTCATGCCTCACGCGACTGGGCAGCTGAGCGAGGCCGACCGCTGCTGGTTCAGGGAGCCACATCTTGCCGACGTGGGCGAGTAGCGTGATCCCTTAGGTCGGTCCCCATGCGTAGCTGTGACAACGCTTACATCCTGGTAGGCTAGGTCGCAGTGAATGCCTTCATTCTATTGCCATTTCTCGTGATATGCGCGTACAATACCGCGTCGTTATGGTGACGATTGACGATATGGCCGCTGCGGCAGGCGTCCCTACCGCCGCTGTGCCATGGATACGGTGGGTTTGGTGCTCCGTATGAGGGGTAAGGACACCTCGTGCATCTACGAGGTACAGCCCCGTATCCTAACTAGACCCGGAGACTGTACTCTGGGACCAACCGCGCCTGTGGGAGGGGGAGGTCAGCTACAACGGGTGATCGGGGCGGCCCTTAGGGCCCCCATATCGCCAGCTTAGTCTGGCACAGGGCTGGTCAGTCAGTCACTACAGAGAAAGGCGGAGGTTCCATGCAGAAACGAACTGGTTTCACGCTCATTGAACTCCTAGTGGTTATCGCTATCATCGCAATCCTGGCAGCGATTCTGTTCCCTGTCTTCGCCAAAGCACGCGAGAAAGCGCGGCAGACGGCCTGCCTGAGCAATGCCCGTCAGCTCGTAACCGGTCTGATGCAGTATGTGCAGGATCACGATGAGATGCTGCCTGCCGAGGTGGCCGCAGTGGTCCCGGGTGAGGATGGCGGCATCGTCTGGCAGATCGATCCCTACGTCAAGAGCCAGCAGCTATGGGTCTGCCCGTCCTGGAGGCAGGACATCTGGGTGACTTGCCCCGGCGACCGAACGGTCTCCACCTACAACATCCACGGCGATGCCCGGAACATCAGCATGGCCAAGGTCAAGGAGCCCGCTGCTAAGGTCTTCTACAAGGAGGGCGAGCAGTACTGTGGCTACTTCTGGGCTCATTGCCACCAGTGGGACTGCACGAGCCCGACGGATCTGCACAACGAGGGGCTGAACTGCGGCTTCTTCGATGGGCATGCCAAGTGGGTCAAGCGGTCGGTCCTGATCGGCGATGAGACGGGCTTCTTCGAGCTCTAGTGGACGAGGGGGATAGCGCATGAAGGCACTTGCAGCGACGCTAAGTGCTGTGGTCATGGCCGGTTTGCTTATCTGCATCGCGGGCTGCCGCTCCAAGGACGAAGCTGATGTCGGAAGCGGCGGCATGACGACTGCCGAGATCCGCCAGAAAGGTCCCGAGGCGGCTCGTGACATGATGAAGGCGAAGGGCATGAGCAAGCAGGGCGAGATGAAGCACTCGACGGGGCGGTAACCCGTATCGGCTGCTACTAACGCATCGTGTCGCGGCGGCTGACCAATCGAGCCGCCGCGACGCGGCTTTGGGAGGGTAGCGGAGGATGGGTCCCGAGCCGACGGATCGCCGCGACAATGGGGTTGAAAAGGCCCCGACGTGCGCACGCCAGGGCGCTGCGTCGTCTTCTCGGCGCGGTCTCGTCGTGACCCTCACCCTTGGAGTGGCTGCGGTGTGCCTCCTCGGCTACTACGGACCACAGATCAGGGGAGTCTTCGTGCTCCAGCCCTGGGACCGAGCGGGGCCCGCGGCTCTGTTGGACTCCTTCGCGCAATCGGTCCGCGCGCACGATGCGGCGGCGGTCGAGAGGCTTGCACCTGGAACTGAGGTCGACTCCAACTTCGAGACCATGCTCACCCCCAGGGCCAAGCCGAGGCAGCCGGCCCTCCCTCCCGAGGAGCAGCTTCCCGCGGGTCCGGCCGCCACGGCCGAGAGGCAGTACGACTACGAGCTGGGCGTGGTCAAACTCTCCGCCGAGACAGCGGAGGGCCGGATCTACACCTACACGGTCGGCAAACAGGACGGCGCTTGGGTTCTGCTGGAGTGGTCGCCCACTCCTCGGCGACGGCGCTAGCCCGCCTTATTCATGAGAGTGCCTAGAGGTTGTTGCATGGGAGTGGGTAGTTCGCCTCGTATCAAGG
>DBQI01000007.1 GCA_002305165.1 Armatimonadetes bacterium UBA1398 | reverse complement strand
TCTCGGAGAGGCAGGGGGGTACCATAACGTATGTATAGTACCTCACGGAACAATGGAACATAGTACATACAGACTCCTCCCGTGCAGCTTCGAAGCCTTGGGCCCCAACGGTTTGCGGGATTCGAGGGGCTGTTGCCGGCGAGCCGTTTTCGGACGGAACGGGGCGGCAACTTCGGCACAGTAGCGGGGGCTTGGCAGGCCCCACAACCGCCGATGGTTGCAGGCCTGCCTGGGCGCACGGCCCTTGATACGAGGCGAACTGCCCACTCCCATGCAACAACCTCTAAACACTCTCATGAATAAGGCGGGCAAGGCCCGGTTCCGGCCCCACCGAGGGGGCGTGCGCACAGGCGCGCCCCCTACCGAACCTCCGCACCCAGAGCAAGATCCCACCAACCCGCACATCACCGGTGCATACGCGCCCTTACAGGGATGCCATGAGGTTCTCGACCGCCCTGGCCGCACCGGCGGCGTCCACGGACGAGGAGGCGTAGTCGGCCGTCAGCAACTCGTCGGATAGGCACCAGTGGTACTTCTCAGTCCGTTTGTTCTTGACCCGGCGCGCGACCTCGAGCGGATCTTGCAGACCGGCTTCCGCCAAGGCATGGAGGTGGCGGGCGGCCTTAGCCACGTTACACCGCTGCACCTCTATGCCGACCCCTGCGCGGCACGCGCACAATGATCTCCCTGCCAGCAACATCGTCAGGGTGTTCAGCGCGCGATCGCCGACCCAGGGAAACAGTAGGACCGACGCCCCCCACGGCAGGACTCCCCGTCCGGCCAATCCTATCTCTCTGTACTCCCGACGCCCCTCGTCCAAGAGGTCGCGGGCGCCCTCGTCGAGGTAGGGGTACTCGTGCTCGACCTCGTAGACGAGTCGCATCTCCTCCCGCACCTGGTCGGCTACGACCCCACCCGTCCCCCCGAAGTGCGGGATCACCCCCCCCTCGGCGGGCTGAACGTAGACGACCTTATGCTTGTCATCGACCTCGTCCACGACCCAGCGACGCCCCGCGAAGATCAGGTACCCGCCGGGCTCCAGGCAGGTGTCCACCGGTAGCGAGCCAAGCATCACCCCCTTGCACTCGATCCTGAACTCCTCGGGAGTGAGGAACGCCGAGTAGAACGAGTAGTGGTTCACGATCCTCTCCCCGGCCGACCCCAGGAGCAGCGCCTCATCTACCGACTGAGTGATCATGTCCTTCTCTCCCAGGCAACGCAGTAGATCAGCGAAGATGGTCGGCGACACAGCCGCGAAGGGGCCGGAGCGGCAGAGCGCTCCGTAGGCGTCGCCTGCCCGGACTCCTCCGAACTGCGCGATCATCGATAGCACCTGCTGGACAAGCGTCGACAGGTGGAGCTGGTTGGGCCTGGGGAGTTCACACCAGCCTCGGCCGAGTAGCCGAAGCATGGCAACGGACTGTACCAGCTGGGCACGGATCATGTCCTGGGGGTGGGTCTCCGGTGTGATCTCCGGCTCTTGGACGTACATGCGGAGCTGGGCGGGGCGTCCCCCACGCCGCCCAGAGCGCCCCAGACGCTGGCGCACGGCCGCGACGGAGGGCGGGGGCCCGATCTGGGCAACGCACTCGATGTCTCCCACGTCGATACCAAGCTCTAGCGTGCTGGTGCACACCGCCGTGCACGGGCGCGACGTGTCTTGCAGCCGCACCTCCGCATCCTCCCGGATCTCCTTCGAGAGACTCCCGTGGTGCGGCACGAACTCGTTCGGCACTCGTGTGGCGTCCGATAGGTGCCGGAGCGCGTCCGCGTAAGCCTCCACGCGCGACCGGCTGTTGGCGAACACCAGGTTGTGGGTCCCGCGCAGCACCTCGAAGAGATGCTCTACCACCGGGGCGAGGCTGCCCCCCTGGGAGCTGCAGGCCTGACCGGGCCGGGACGTGAGCGCCGCGGGCGGCTGCCCTTCCGGCTCGGAGACGCGGTAGCCCCGGAGCTGCGCGACGATGTCGCTGACGGCGGATGTCGAGACGATGAGACGCACAGCCTCCCGGTCGCCCCCCGGACGGAGGAACTCGGCCGCGAGCCCCATGTCCCCGAGGGTGGCGCTCAGCCCGATCCGCGAGACGCGGCGCCGGATCACTAGCTCCAGCCGATGCATCAAGCATTGAAGCTGCTTTCCTCGCTCCATACCGATGAACGCATGGAGCTCGTCCACGAGGACATATGAGAGACCGCTGAACAGGCCCTTCATCCTCGTCCCGCGGTTCACGAAGAGGGACTCCAGCGACTCCGGGGTGATCATCAGAATCCCCCCGGGCTTCGCAAGGAACCGTTGCTTCTGGGATCCGGCCACGTCGCCATGCCAGGGAAAGACCGGCAGACCGAGGTCCTCCGCAAGCTCCTCCATCCGACGGTACTGGTCGTTGATGAGAGCCTTCAGGGGGCTGATGTAGAGCGCTTGCACGGACGGGGTCGGGGCGCTGGCGATTGCGGAACAGACCGGCAGGAACGCAGCCTCCGTCTTCCCCCCCGCAGTGGGGGCGGCGACGATGCAGTCATCGCCATTCAGTATGGGCTCCACCGCCAACTCCTGGATCTCGTGCAGTGTCCGCCAGCCGCGACGATACACCCACCGCTGCACTGTGGGATGAAGCCTGTCGAATGCCCGGCTGGCACAGCCGCTAGAGCCGGAAGCCCGAGAGTTCATCGTCGTCCTCTCTCTGCCGCGACTCCGGCTCCTCGTCCTCTTCCAGCGCCGACAGCGGCGCGAGGTCGGTGTCTGCCTCGGCCTGCACTCTGACTCCTCCCAGTAGGTCGTGCCAGTCCGCGCCTGGGTTCTGCTTGAGCACCGCTAGCAGATCCAGGAACTCCTTGATCGTGTTTCGAGGTGTGCGGAAGTAGGCGTCGCCAATCTGCTGCGAGCAACACTCCATGAACGCCTGCAGGGCCTCATCGGGAACCAGGTACAGGTCGGGGTCGCCGCCGGCGAAGACGTGTCGCAGCCGGGTGAGCAGGACGTACATGTCTTCTGGTGTCAGGCTGGCCAGACGCACCACGGGCCCCGACAGATCCACGAGCCCATCGACTGCGAAGCGGTTCTCTACGAGCCTGGACCGCAGTGCCTCGTAGGAGTAGAGGCCCTTTCTTGTGTCCGTCAGGAAATCGGGGGTACCGCCCATCAGGAAGCCAAGACCCTCTGCCCCGCTCTGCAGACAGTCATTCACGATGCGCAGTACCTGCTCGTAGTTGCTGTTCCTCGCCCTGGTATTGGCCATCTTGTAGAGGTTCACCATCTCATCGAGGCACACCAGGAGCCCCCCAAAGCCGGCGAGACGTACCAGGCGCGCGGTCAGTTTCAGATGGTCGTACACCTCCGCGTCGTCGATGATGGTGCGCACACCGAGGGCGCTGCGAGCGTCCGTCTTGGTGGAGAACTCCCCCCTCAGCCAGCGGATCGCGTCGCCCTTCAGAACATCGCTACCCGTGTCATGCCCGCGCCAGTATGCCTCGACAACCTGTGCGAAGTCATAGCCGCCCACCATCTCGGATAGGCTACGCATGCGATCCAGGATGACCGTCCCGGTGCCAACGCCCGCCTCGTGAGCCTCGCTGACCGCTGTGGCTACGAACCTCTCCACGACTGCGGGTAGCGCGCCGCCATCGGGGCTCGATCGCGTGGCCATGTTGCGCATGAGCTCCGAGTAGAGCGCACGCGCCTGACCGCCCGTCCCCTGCAGGCGCCTGTCGGGCGTTAGGTCCCCGTGGACCGTCACCAGGCGCTTCCTCAGAGCGATTGCCCGGATCAGGTAGAGGAAGAACGTCTTGCCCGATCCGAACTCGCCGATGACGAAGCGAACGCCTGATCCACCATCCGCGATCCGGTCGAGATCGCTCGTCAACGCTGCCACCTCGTTGGCTCGCCCCACCTGAATATGCTGATGGCCCGTACGAGGCACCACACCGGCGCGAAGCGACTGCACGATCGCGTCCCGGTCGCGCGCCTTGACAGGCTCCGTCACTTGCATGTCAACAGATCCTCCATTACGGTCGAAGACACCGTGAGAGTCTCCTCTCCCTCGAGGAGAGGATCATCGCACGCGTCCCACGCCGCATCGTTGATCGCGTCCAGCGCTCCCTCGGGGAGTAGACCCAACTCCTCTGCCCAGGAGCCGAACTCATCACGCCCCACCGCCTCCAGGCCGCGAATGCGCCGCACTAGAGCCGAGTGCCGTGCATCCAGCCCAGCGATCCGTGCTTCCTCGCCCAAGGTCGCAGCTGCACCTGATGGCTCCTCGTCCGTGAAGATTCCTCCTAGCAGAGCAGCAACCTCGCTCGTGTCCGCCAGGATGGTCCGCACCGCCTCCATATCCAGCTCCACGGTGTTCGAGGCGGGCCCAGGCACGCCCACCCGGGTGGGGATCTCGTACCCCCGCCGGTTAGGATCGGCGCGCACAATGGTGGCGAAGCGGTCCCTGGAGGAGGTCGCCGCAAGGGCGTGTACGTCGCCGTGAACAGCGCTGGGGTCCACGCCGAGCATCTTGTACAGCCTCTGCAGAACTACGATCTCCTCGGGCGAGATACGACCGTCTACGGCAGCGACGCTCACGAGGAATCGCCGGATCGACTCTCGCTGCGCCGCGGAAAAGTGGGCTGCCCGCTTGGTCAAGCCCACCAACCCGGGCTTGGTGTGCGTGAGCCATCGGGAGTAGGCGGCCAGCCGCGTCATCTCCGCCGGGCTGAGCTCGGTGTTGCCTCGGATGTGCTCAGAGATCTGCCTCTGCTCCTCCTCGTCGACCGCGCCATCCGCTTCCGCGACGGTGAGGAACAGATGCAGGAGAGCCGCCGCCGCTGTGTACGCGCTTGACGGCGAGGCGGGCGAACCCTCGGGCAACCGGAACACAACGACCGTAGCGTCCGACGTGAGCTTGGGCCCATGGAACCGTACGTCGGGTTCCACCCCGTACCCGAGACGGCCTAGCAACTCGCAGATGGCTGTGCAGTCCCGTTTCGAGGGGCGCTCAGAATCTAAGCATCCCCAGGTCTCGATCAGTTCGCGCGCCGGCATGGCCCAGAAGCGGTGCTGCTCCGCGGCTCTGTCGAGCTGCACCCGAAGGCGCTCCGCGTCGCCGCACACGACGGCTCGCGCCAGTTCGGCAGGGAGCGATGCCAGTGACTGAAGGGTGCCACGGCCATCGGGATTGCGTCCAAGCCATCGACTGTATGGCTCGAGCGCTGCTTGGCACTCTTCCACCAGAGCGCCGATCTTCGCCAGAGGCAACTGAAGCCGACTCACGTCGGGTATGCCGTCGAGTCTGAACTCCAGCCCGCCGCCGAACGTGGGGCTCGCGGCCTGGTAGTCGATCGTCAGCACGGTCTTGTTCGGCTTGACCAGAAATCCAGACCCGAACCGCGAAGCGAACCGTGCCCGGACGAGGGCTCTGAACTCCTCTGGGCATCTCTTCGCCGGCGTGCGGAGCCGGCAGCGATCGCTTGACAGCCACCACGCAAGACTCCAGTCCCAGGGCAGCGGGGTGCCGTTGGATACCAGCTTCCCAAGCACGAATCGAGTCATGTGAACGCCCACAGGGGCACCGTCATCCAGGGGCGCGGTCACTGGGCCGTCGGCAGCCCCAGGCTCCAGGATGGCGATCGCATCAAGCAACGAAGTCGCGTATGAACGGAAGCTAGGATTGCCGCCATACACCCTGAGCAGGCGCCGCACCTCGGCCGCGATGGCCCTCCGCTCCCCTGCGGCCACGGGCGAGGCCTGCCCGTCCGCCAATGCCCTGCGCTCCAAGCCATAGAAGTAGAGGAAGACGTACCCGATACCGATCTGCGGGTGATTGCGGTCGCTCGCCAGCCAATCCAGGTACAAGGCGCGCTGCTGCGGAGTCAGCCGTTCGTAGGTAGGCCAGTACCCTATCTCCTCGGCGTGGTGCGCCCGGCTGGAGGCGACGGGGAGCGCCGGGTCCAGTAACGCAGGCTCGGACGAGTGCCCGAGTACCGAGCGAAGCCCTCTACCCGCGTAGACTAGTCCCAGGGCGATGCTACGCCTACCCACCGTCAGCTGCGACCCCGAAGGCATCCAGTACTGGTCGCCCACACAGCTTGCCCCGGGGCCGACGAAAGGCCGACGTCCACGCATGAGAGCAGCAGCGTCGCCGACCGACCACCCCGCCTGCACAAGCTGGGCCTGAATCACCGAGTCCGGAGTGCGCGACACCCGGCACGCAGACACGTACTTCTGGGCCGTATAGAAGGCCTTGTCCATTGCACTGAGACTCTCACCGCGGCACCGAGGGCACTCCGTGTCGAAGTGATCCATGATGTAGAAGCAGTTTGGACACTCCGGCAAGGCCTGCCACCCCTCTCGGCCTCGCTACCCGGCGTGCCGCCTTCACTGCGAGAGCCATGAGACGCCGGTGTGGACCGCCAGTGCGAAGCACCACTGGACCGCCCTGGTTCGGACCGCGCCGCACCGAGGTCCATTCTGCTCCGTGGCGTCTCACCTAAATCACGGATTCAGCGGCGCGCGGTAAGAGTCCTGCGTGCCCATGGTCATTGCATTATGTTTGAATGGCAAAAGGTAGCATGTGTAGGGTTGCTGGAATCAGTGGGCATGAATAGTGAACATGTTACTGAGCATCCGGCGGTGTTGAGAGTTGTGTGCGTCAAGTTCTGCAGAATGTAGAGAGGTATCTCCGTGTGTTCGCCGGCTGAGCGGCGCGGCTTACGCGAAGCGAAGCTCAGCCGGCGATCGCGCTGCGTCCGTGCTCTCACGATGGAGTTCCCTCTTATGCTCCCGAAGCAACTCCATGTTCAGGTAACGCGTCCCCTCGATCCAGTCCTCATGGATCTCCACAGCCAGCGTACGCACCAGACGAAGGCAACTCTCCGCGTTCGAGAAGATCCTTACCACCCACGTCCGACGCTTGATCTCTCCATTCAGCCGCTCCAGCATGTTCGTCGACTTCATATGCTTGTGGTGAGCCCGCGGAAGACGGTAGAACGTCAGCGTCTCGTCGATGTTCTCCTCCACCCACATGCACAGCTTCGGATAGCGCGCCTCTCAACGATCCAACCACGGCGCTAGGTCACGACGGGCCTCCAGCACATCACGCCGGTCATACAACCAACGAAGCTCCGTCAAGCAGTCGTCCGACCCTTTGCGAGGAAGATAGTCCAACGCGTTCCTCAGGAAGTGCACATAGCAGCGCTGCCACGACGCCTCCGGTAGTATCTCCGAGATCGACTTCCGAAGACCAGGGTGGTCGTCGCTCACCACAAACTCAACTCCGTGAAGACCACGAGCCCTAAGGCCCTGCAGGAACTCACGCCAACTCGTCGTCGACTCACGGGTCGCAAGCTCCACCCCCAGCACACAACCCCCTCAGCGTTCACCCCAACCGCGATCAGCACCGCACCCACACCGTCCTCTCGAACCCGCTCATACCGAGCGTCCAGGATCACATACGGATAACACTCCTCCAGAGGACGCCGAGCGAAACGTAACAACTCCCCATCCAAACGCTTGTTCATGCGGCTGATCGACGATGCGCTGAACGAATGACCACACAACTCCTCCGTGATCGCTTTCACTTTCCGAGTCGAAGCACCCTGGACATACATCTCCGCAAGGGCCGATACCAACGCTTTCTCGCTCCGCTGATACCGCTCGAACACCTCTGTGCTGAACCGACCCTGGCGATCCTGGAGAACACGTAGCTCCAATGTCCCCACGCGAGTCACCAGGTTACGGCTGTAGTGCCCACTGCGGTAGCCTCGATGTTCACCCGTTCGCTCATAACGACCCGCCTGGAGATGCTCCGACATCTCCGCCTCGAGGATCTCCTGAACCAGACCCTCCACCAAACGGCGCAGAAACTCCCCGTCACACCCTAAAACCTCCTCCAGCACTCCCGAACCAGACGTATCCTGACCCTGAGCCATGGCCATCTCCTCTCTATTGGTCGCTCCAACTGGAGATACCATGGCTCAAACACTCTTGCAGAACTCACGGCACACTATCGCTCGTCTTTTGTGCGCCCTCGGCCACCGCTACTGATCCATCTGGCCTAAGTGATCTGCGAGAACGTGTGCGGAGGGGGGCGATGGTCGCCGTGGGGTCGGCCTCAGTACTCCGCTTGAAGGATCGTGCTACGTCCTCGGGGAGATGACGAGGACGCGCTCTCGCCCCTCTCCCTCGCTGTAGGTGTAGACGTCCGGATCATCGGCGAGGGCTAGATGGACCACCCGGCGCTCGAAGGCCGACAAGGAGTCGAGCACAGCTTCCCTGCCCGACTCTCGGACCTCGTTAGCGATCTGAAGGGCTTTCTCAGTGAGCGTGTCGGCCCGACGGTCCCGATACCCCTCGGCATCCACGATGAGCCGAACCCCCGAGTCGGTCTTCCTGTGGAACATGGCGGAGGCGATGAGTTGCAGCGCCTGAAGCGTCTCTCCGCGGCGCCCGATGAGGATCCCGATATCCGCCCCGGCCATGTCAATCACGATCTGCTCGTCAGACTCCTCAGCCACTGTGGCCATGGCTGCCAGATCCATGAGGTCCACCGTCTGCTGCACGATCCGACGGGCCTCCTCGCCCAATCCCGCGGTCTCCCCGTTGGCCATAGGTATCCCCTCGCTCTGCACTTGACCCTACGCTCAGACCCCTCGAATCGGGGCCCCTCAGTGGGGTTACTTCGCCTTGGCTTGCCTGGCTTCCCGACGCTTAGCCTTGCGGCGCGCACGCCGCTCCTCCCCGTCGCCATCGTCGTCGGCGACGACGGCGTCATCCGCAGCCTGCGGGGTTACGCCCGGCTCCTCACCATCCGAGTCGGCGCCCGGCTTCTCGGCCGCACCATTGCCGGAGGCCTCGGCCTGGGCCATCGCGGGCGCGAGCAGGCGTTCGAGGAAGCCCTTCGGGCGCTCCGGCCTAATGGGTATCTCCTCGCCCAGGCGCTCCACAACGACAGGCTGGTCCTGCTTGCCGGACGTCTTGCCCGCCTTCTTCCCGTCCTGCTCGGCCTCCGCCTTCTCGCGGTCCTTGCGCGTGGGCCGCTTGGGTTTGATCTTCAGCTCATCGGGCAGGGCATCGATGACCGCCTGATCGCCTCCGGACTTCTCCCATTGGTAGTTCAGCCACAGCGACTGGACTGTCGAGAATATGAGGAAAACGGTCCAGTAGAGGATAAACCCTGAGGCAACACTCTGCATGAAGAAGAAGAACATGATCGGCATGATCATCATCATCATCTTCTGAGTCTGCTGCTGTTGGGGGTCAGCCGAGGCTGGCTGAGGTTGGAGCTTCGTGGATAGGAAAAAGGCGCCGACATAGACGATGAGGAGGATGAGGTCCGGCCGAGACAGGTTATCGATCCAGAGGAACTGCCCCTGCTGGAGGGGATAGGCGAAGAGCCGGACGGCCTGGTACACGGGGATCAGGATCGCCATCGAGATAATGGCGGGGAGGCAGCCGGACTTCATGGAGATCTGGTACTTGCGCATGAGTTCCTGCTGCTCGCGCATGACCTTCATCTGGTCGTCTTTGTGCTTTTCCTTGAGCTCCGCGATGAGGGGCTGGATGAGTTTCATCTTGGCGCTCATCGTCTTGGATGCCCGCGCGCTCCAGCCGGTCAGAGGCCAAACGATGACCTTCACGATGAAGCCCAGCAGGGCAACCCCCGCGGCATACGCGAACTCGGGGTGGTTCTCTGGGTCGAAGAGCCCCACGAGGAAGGCCAGGAGTTTGTACCGCACATCGTGCTGGTTGTGCGGATCCACTTCCCGTGCGGCGATCACGGCGGCTGGACTCTTGTCATCCCTGTTGCCGACCGCCTTGTGATCCCAGATCGCGTGGTTGTAGTCGAACGTAACCATGCCCAGGAGCTTGGCGAAGCGCTTCTCATCGCCCAGTTGACGGAAGAGGCGTGCGGCGTGATAGGTTGCATGGGCGACGTAGGGGCTCCCCTTGCGCTGCTTGGCGAAGGCCTCGTACTCCTCGGCGGCCTCCTGGTAGCGCCGATCGGACTCCATGAGGACCGCGATTCGAAGCCGGTTGAAGTCTGATTCCTCGGACTTGGGGTCAGCTTCGATCTTGGCCTTGAGGGCGAAGATCTGGTCGTCGATGGGGGCGGATTGGTCGATGCCGTCTCCGCCGCGGGCCTCCAAGAGCGCTTCGCGCTGCTGAGTCTCCTGAGCCTTCTGAGCGCTCTTGGTCCACGTGTACATCAGGATGAACCAGGGGATCATGAGCAGAAGCATCATGAGCCGCTGTCTTCTTAGCTGCTCATCCCTCTGGGGATCGGTGCTCATTCAGTGGACTCCCTCTCCTTCTCGGCTGAGGCGGCACGGGATCGTAGCCACCCTCCGAGAAGGGATTGCAGCGCATGATTCTTAGCACGGCCAGAACACTGCCCCTCAGCGCGCCGTGCCTCTCGATGGCCTGTACTGCGTATCGCGAGCAAGACGGCTCGAAGCGGCAAAGGGGGGGGAGCGCCTTGCTTAGGGTCATCTGGTACAACCGTATGGGCCAGATCAGCAGCGCCCGTGTAGCCCGCCCCACGAATCCCGGCTGTCCACCACGCTCATCTGCCGGTCCACTGCTCACGCCGAGGCCGTTGGATGAGTCCCGCTTTGCGCAGTTGCCCTGTGAAGGCTCCATAGATGCCCTCAAAGTCCATGCGACCGGACTCTACGTTGGCGCGAAACACCAAGTCCACCGGTTGGGCCTCGGGATCGATCTCCCGTCGGGCAATCTCACGGATCCGGCGGCGAACCCGGTTGCGAACAACAGCGCCACCAACGCGCCTGCTCGCCACAACACAGAGGCGCGGGACCTCCGTCTTGCCGCGCCTGACCTTCAGGACGCCCGCGTCTCCACTGTAATGACGGCCCCGACGGAGAACCTCACGGATCTCCGAACCCCTGCACAGGCGCCCCAACGGAGTCTGCTCGCCCGGGCCGTGGCTCATCAGGCCGACAGCTTGACGCGGCCGCGCTGCCTGCGACGCTTGATGACTTGCCGGCCGCCAGGGCTCGACATCCGGGCGCGGAAGCCATGCTTGCGGCTGCGCCGGCGGTTGTTGGGCTGGTAAGTGCGCTTCATCTCTGCCATTGCCTCCAGGGACGCTCGCGGACCCGACCGCGGGGCCCTCTCGAGGTCGTGTTTCTGCTGCGTCTCACATACATGAATCAGGCGCCCGCCCACGGCGGGCGCCATCGAGCTGTAACGATACCACAGCGCCCGTGGGCCTTCAAGTCCTGCACCAGGCCTCGCAGTGTCCGAGCCTCGGCGTCAAGCAACCTGCTCTGTTTTCAGCGCTCGCGCGTTGACGCTCATTGTCCGCCTCGCTATACTGCGCCTGGGTCGTTAGCTCAGCCGGTAGAGCAGGGGACTCTTAATCCCAAGGTCACAGGTTCGAATCCTGTACGACCCACCAACCGACCGGATCAGTGAACCCGCAGCCCTCGGGCCGGCGGGTTCGTTCTTTTGTGCGCCACCGTCTGCCGCGCGCGCCACCACCGCACTCACGTGCTCAACCGCCAGTGGCAACCCGCCGGAATCATGATTTCGTACGCCCGTCGCAAGCCGAAATACGTCACTTTCGGTAAGGAAGCCGCAGGAGGTTCGGACGGTGCGAACGAGAACTATCTATGTAGAGTCGCAAAGCCGGATGTGGGGCTGCCCGCGATTCACTAGCGGACGAGAGGAGGGTTGTAGTACATGCGGAGGGCGATGGTACTCATTCTGGCTCTTATGCTTTGTGTGTTTCCCCTGCTGGCGGGCTGCAGCAAGAGCGCTGACCAGACCGACCAGGAGGAGCCCGTAACGGCCTCCAAGATGAAGGCCGCACAGGCCGAGGCCTATGCGGGCAAGAGCGGAGCCCCGAAGTCAAGCGGGGAGTAGCGTCAGCTATAGTGCCTATGGTTGGTAGGCGATCCTTAGGGGGGACAAGCTATGAGAAGGGCACGTGGTTTCACGC
>DBQI01000038.1:52873-53116 GCA_002305165.1 Armatimonadetes bacterium UBA1398 | reverse complement strand
AAAAGGTAACGGAGGCGCCCAAAGGTTCCCTCAGTGCGGTCGGAAATCGCACGTCGAGTGTAAGGGCATAAGGGAGCTTAACTGTGAGACCTACAGGTCGAGCAGATACGAAAGTAGGGCCTAGTGATCCTGCGGTTCAAAGTGGGATGGCCGTGGCTCATCGGATAAAAGTTACCCCGGGGATAACAGGCTCATCTCCCCCAAGCGTCCACAGCGACGGGGAGGTTTGGCACCTCGATGTCG
>DBQI01000038.1:0-52867 GCA_002305165.1 Armatimonadetes bacterium UBA1398 | reverse complement strand
GAGCTGGGTTCAGAACGTCGTGAGACAGTTCGGTCCCTATCCGTTGCGGGCGTAGGAGGCTTGAGAGGCGCTGCTCCCAGTACGAGAGGACCGGAGTGGACTGACCTCTGGTGTACCAGTTGTTCCGCCAGGAGCACACGCTGGGTAGCTATGTCAGGACCAGATAACCGCTGAAAGCATCTAAGTGGGAAACTGACCTCAAGATTAGGCCTCCGCAGGGTTAACCTGATAAGACCCCACGTAGACCACGTGGTTGATAGGCCGGGTGTGTAAGGCCAGCAATGGCTTCAGCTTACCGGTACTAATCGGTCGAATCGCTTCATATGTCCCTTTCGCAGCTCCTAGTCACAATGGCTAAGACGCTCTCGTCGATGGCACTTTCGATAGTCATGGAACCTGGATAAGACTTCCCGGTGGCTTTGGCGGGGGGAACCCATAGCACCCGTTCCCATTCCGAACACGGCAGTTAAGCCCCCCAGCGCCGATGGTACTGCACTGGTAACGGTGTGGGAGAGTAGGTCGTTGCCGGGAGTTTATATCAACGAGCCCCTTCGGGGGCTCGTTCACTATGTGCTACCTGGTCATTCGTGCTACCATGGCGGATGGCCCGCGCTCCGGCGTAGCTCAACGGTAGAGCGGGTGGCTGTTAACCACTAGGTTACAGGTTCGAGTCCTGTCGCCGGAGCCAAACTACTCAACCACTCACGGGCCATCCCTGGGATGGCCCGTTTCCGTGTACGGGTCCCTGAGCCTCAAGCAAGACCGCCCCAGCGCACCGTGAGAGCCTGTTCCGGCCGAAGCCGTTCGAGGATGATCCCAAGCGGGCGCAGCCGACCGAGCGAGGGGAAGGAAGCGGTTTGGGGTCGCACGGCGTAGAATGACCCTCTGAGTCGGCAGGCTGCCTGTCGGCGTCCGAGAGGAGCATGAACATGGCCGCGCGGACCGGATGGATTTGGGCGCTCGCGATCCTTGCCGTGGTGTGTGCGAGTACCGTGGCGCAACAGCAGACGGTAGAGGGCCGGATCGCTTTCCCTGAGGGCACCGTCGCGAGCGACTGGCGAGTGGCGGTGGCAGCGGATGCCGCCCCGATACTCACAGATGCCCTCGCCGCCGAAGCGGCGGCGCCACGGGAGGATGGAGCCTTCGCCGTGGACCTGCCGGACGGTCGGCCATGGTACCTGCTCACCTTCTACCGCGGGCGACTCGCTGGCGATGTGGCGGTGCTGCGCGACTCCCTGAGCAGCTCGCCGCCAGAGGATCTGGCCGTTGAGCCGCCGAGCCCACGCGAGCAGCTCCTGGTGCGCCTAACCGACCTGGCGACAGAGCCGCTCGATGCACCGGGCGTCGTGCATCTCTACAACGGCTACGGGGAAGTGGCGTCGGCCCCGACCGACGGGGCGGACATCACGTTCGATGCCCTCCCCGCCGGGCCCTATGCCGCGTGGTTCGAGCCGGAGAACCCGCAGGTCCTGTCGGCTCCGACGGCGACATTCGAGGTGGAGCCGGGCGCTGGCGCGCAGGTCCTGGAGTGGCCGGTGGGGCCGGCCTGCACCATTGCGGGCGCCGTGAGGCTCCGCGGCGGAGACCCTGCGGACGGCTGGACGGTTGCGGTCCGCTCGGGCACGCGGCCCGACGGGGTGCCCCGGTCGGCGGCCTACGCTCGGGGGGCGCAGCGGTGCTACTGGGAGACGGTCTGCGGCGATGCGGGGCGGTTCGAGTTGCCCGGGCTCGCCGCCGGCGAGGTCTCCCTCGACTTCCGCCAGCCTGGGACCGACTACGCATACCACACGGTAGAGGGCATTATCGTATCAGCCGATAGCCACTATGACCTCGGTGTGGTGACGCTTCCGGAGGCAAGCTGGTCCTACCCCTTCGATGGCGAGAGCCTGACGGGATGGCGCCCGAGCTATGTGACGGGTCAGCGCGAGGTCTACGTCGTCGACGGCCAGCTCGTTCTCGCCCAGGGCGCGGACATGACGGGCGTGGTGGGGGATGTGGCGGTCCCCTCCATGAACTACGAGATCACGCTAGAGGCGATGCGCGTGGCCGGAGGCGACTTCTTCTGTGGCATGACTTTTCCCGTGGAGGAGTCGGCTATCTCCCTCGTCATGGGTGGCTGGGGCGGCGGGGTGACTGGCCTGTCGAGCCTCAACGGGGCCGACGCCTCGGAGAACGAGACCTCGCAGTGGGTGAACTACGCCAACCAACGGTGGTACCGCGTCCGAGTCGAGGTCACTGAGAACCTCATCCAGGTGTGGCTCGATGGCAAGCGGATCATCCACGTCAATACGGAGGGCCGACACGTTGGCGTCCGGCTCGAGATGGAACGTTGCCGCCCCTTCGGGTTCGCGACGTGGCGCACCACGGGGGCCATACGCGACCTCCGGGTGCGCCCGCTGGCAGTGCCCTAAGGACGGATGGCCGCCTCATCGCGAGAGACGCGGACGCCATGATCGTTGAGCCACGGGAAGAGGTCGCGGCCCATGGCCTCGCTCAGTACGACGGCGGCGTCGTGCATGGTATAGGCGTCGATCACGTCCGGATCGGCCAGGCGGCGCTTCGCCTGGAAGTACTTGGCGACGATCTCGGGCTCCTCGGCCCGTAGCTGCTCCCACAGCCAGAAGGTCTTGCCCCACACGACAGCGTTGGGAAGGCCCTCGGGGTTGGCCAGATCGGCTTGGTCCATATCGGGATCATGCTCGAGCCCACCCTCTATGCACCGCTCAATGGTCGCGCGGCCCTGCTCCACGAGGCCCAGCCGGATGGCGAGATGGGCTCCCACGTAGGTCGCGATAGGCTCATTCCAGGTGGGCTCAGGGAAGGGCAGGACCCACGAGTGGGCGCCCTCGTGGCCGATGAGCTCGATCATGCCGTACCGCTCGTCGGGGAAGCCACCCCACCAAACGCCGAGCCCGATCGTCTGCCCGCTGGAGAACCCGCCCCCGCCGGTGGGCAGGAGGATGAGGCTCGCCAGCATGCCCTCGGCGGGCGGTACGCCCATGATGTCCTCGAGCACGGGGCGGCACTCGGCATAGATCTCGAAGATGATGTCGGCATAGGGCTCCATGTAGTCGCTGAACTGCAGCCTAAGCCCCTCCCGCTCCACCAGATGCTCGGGGTAGGCCCCCTGGGGTGGGGTGCTGGGGTCCACCGGCTTGGCGGAGGCGGCCGCGATAAGCAGGGGCTGCCACCAACTCGCGTTGATGTCATCGCTCGCGTCGGGGTTGTGCCCCGCCAGAGCGCGGCTACCGACGATGAGGGCGCCCGTTCCGACGGAGCGTCGCGCCAGGACGGCCCGACCCGCCGCGTCGGTCACGAGGACCTCCCAGTCCGTAGGTGCGCCAAGGACGATCGTCTTCCCGCCGTAGGTCTCCACCTCGCCGTCGGTGAGCGCCGCTGAGGCAGTGAGAGGCCCTATGGCCGGCTCCATGGCGAACTGGGCCCCGAAGGCCTGCACGAGATCATTGAGATGGTAGGCGGTCTCATCCCTGAAGGTGGCGTAGTCCCCGAGGACCAGCACGCCTCCGCCCTGAGCGAGGAACTCGCGGACCGCATCGACGTCCTCGGCGGGGTAGGGGCATGGCGTGCCCGCGGACTGGAGGATGAGGAGGTTCGCGTTGCTCAGGTCGTACTCGTGGAGCGTCCCCCAGTTCATCACATTGCGGCCACCAGCGGGCTCGATGTACTGACCGCCGAAGCGTCCATCGAAGTAGAAGCTGAAGTCATGGGCTATGTCGGTCACGGCATGGACAGGATTCGCCTCGGGCGCCTGGCCCAGGGCCAGGGTCGCCGCCAGTACGAGGGTGGTCATGTGGGCATCACCGAGCCCAGGTTAGCGCCATCGCATGGGGGAGGCAAGCCAGATCACGGCGACGAAGTTGCAGGGTATCGGGAACAAGGACGGAAAGGTGTGCCCGCTGCCGATGCCACATCGGCCTCGGCCATGATTGAGAGAAGAGGAGTGCGCCATGAGCACACGCAGCACACGTAGAGATTTCCTCAAGCAAGTGGCGGTCGTGGCTGGGGCCACGCCACTGTTCCTCTCGCGACGGGCGAAGGCCCAGGAGAACAAGTTCGCGGATCTGCGCATCGCATTCATCGCCACGGGCGGCATCGCGGGGGCCCACATCGGCGAGATGGTGCGACTGGGCGTGCAGTGTCCGTGCTACTGCGACATCGATGAGAACGCATGGGGCAACGCGGCGAACAACTGGCCGAACGCGCGGGCTTATGTCGACTACCGTGAGCTGCTGGAGAAAGAGGCCAAGAACATCGACGGCGTGATGATCGGCACGCCCGACCATCACCACTACCCGCCGTCGATCCTCGCCATGGAGGCGGGCTTGCACTGCTACACCCAGAAGCCGCTCACCCATACCCCCTGGGAGGCTCGCCGCTTGGCCAGGGCCGCAGCGGACCATCCCCACCTCGCGACCCAGATGGGGAACCAAGGCCATGCTAGCGACGCATGGCGGCATCTGTACAACTTCATCCATGCCGATGGCATTGGCACGGTGAAGGAGGTCCACACCTGGACGGACCGCGCCCTCGGCTGGTGGCCCCAGGGCATGGTGCGACCCGCCGGCTCGGATCCGGTCCCGGGCCATCTGCACTGGGATGAGTGGCTTGGCCCGGCGCCGGCGCACCCCTACCTGGGCTCATGGCCGGAGGATGGCGCGGGCTACAAGGACCGCGGGCCTCGGTACAACAAGGGCCAGCAGATCTACCACCCCTTCGTGTGGCGCGGGTGGAAGGACTACGGCACCGGCGCCCTGGGCGACATGGGCTGCCACATGATGGACGGCACCTACTGGGTCATGGACCCCGGGTATCCGACGTCGGTCGAGCCCATCATGGTCGAGGAGATCACCAAGGACGCCTTCCCGCTCGAGGCGATCATCAAGTGGACCTTCCCGCCGCGTCACGGCCGGCCGGGGTTCGACCAGTACTGGTATGAGAGCGGTCTGAAGCCGGAGAAGCCCGCGGGCGTCGAGGGCGACTGGGAGCTGCCCAGCAATGGCAGCGTGTGGATCGGCAGCAAGGGCGTCCTGCTCTTCCACGGCTCCGGCGGGCCCATCGAGACCTTCCCGAAGGAGCTCTATGAGGACTGCGGGGAGATCCCTCAGATCCTCCCCTTGTGCCCCAACCAAGACCACTACGCCGAGTGGCTGAACGCCATCCTGGGCGATGACACCGCCAAGTCCAACTTCACCTACGCGGGCGGCTTGGCCGAGGGCGTGCTGCTCGGCAGCGTGGCCATGCAGGTCGGCGAGAAGTTCGAGTACGACGGGGCCCGCATGGTAACGACGAGCGCCGCCGCGAACGAGCTGATCCACAAGGAGTATCGGGCGGGGTGGGGCTTCGGTCTGAACGTCGATCTGACCGAGCCCGACAAGAAGGCCGCCGATGGCGCCGTCTCCAGGGGACGGCCGAGGATGCTTCGGCCCTGGATGTAGTAGAGCCCGACTGAGTCGTTGAGAACGTCCTCTGCGCGCCCCGCCGCTTCGGTGGCGGGGCGCGTTTGGCACTGAGGGAGTGTAGCGGCGCTACGGCTTGGTATGCTGGGCCTTGCGGCGGCCAGGGAAGCCCGGCCGCCGCAAGGGAACTCGCCGCTTGATCGAACCGCTAGTGACGTCGCCCGCCGCGACTGAGCGGCACGTACGGCGCCTCGTCGCGAGGGTCGTTCACGGCAGCCGTTGCCACCGGCTGAGGCTCAGCGGGCGGCGCAACCGGGGCAACGTCATCCTCCACGAGGGCCTCCGGTAGAGGCTGCGTGCTGAGCTCCATCGGGAACATCTCCTCGAGGTTGGTCTGCATCTTCTCCTGCTCGCGGATCCGCAGTGCGCGCGCGGCCACCTCATCCTCGAGGACGTACGGAGTGATGAAGACCATGAGCTCGGACCGGCGCACGGTCTCCTCCTTGGACTTGAAGAGGCTACCGATGAGGGGGAGCTCCTTCAGGACGGGGATGCCACGCTCGGTGACCCGACGATCCTCCTGGATGACCCCACCCAGCACGACCGTCTCGCCCGCCTGGACGAGCACGGTAGCGATGGCCTCGCGGCGGACGATGGACGGGTTGCCGTAGGAGTCCGTCTCCCCGATGTCGTCGATCGTCTGGTTGATGTCGAGCTGGACGAAGCCTGAGTCGTTGATCCTCGGCGTCACATCCAGAACGATGGCAGCCTCGATCCGGCTGGTGAGGTCCTCGACGGAGCCGCTCGCGTTCTCGCGGCTACCCGTCCTGATGGTGATCTCACGGCCCGAGGAGATGGTGCCCTGAACGTTGTCGAGGGTGAGGATGGAGGGCGTGGAGATGACGCTGATCTCCGTCTCCTTCTCCAACGCCTCGAGGAACCCCTGAATGGTGTCGGAGATGACGCCCCAGCGGATCCCCTCATCCCACTCATCGAGCCCCATGGCGCTGGACCCGGTGAAGGTGGGATCGGACCGGGTGAACCAGTTCCACTCGACGCCATACCTGAGGTCATCGTTGAGCGTCACATCGGCGATGATCACGCTGATGTAGACCTGCTTCTGCGGCTTGTCGAGGTCCTTGATGAGCTGCTCGACGAGCTCGAAGGCCTGCAGGGGGGCGGTGACGATCAAGCTGTTGCTCTTGGTCTCCGCCGTAACGGTAATGTCCTGAAGCCGCTGCAGCGGACCACTGGACTGCATTCGCCCGCCGAAGATGAAGCTCAGGAAGCCTCCGCCCTGTCCGCCTTGTCCTTGGAAGGCCTGGGTGAGCACCTCCGAGAGTTCCTCGGCCTGGGCGTTCTCCAGCTCGTAGATGCGAGTCAGCTCGCTCATAGGCTGAACCTGGTCGAGTTGCTCGATCAGGTCCTCGAAGGCGGTCATGTTCTCCTGGGCGGCCGTCACGATGACCGAGTTCGTCCGCGTGTCCGCGACAACGATGTTCTCCTTCAGCCCGGAGTAGTTCTGCTGTTGCTGCCGTCCCCCCATGAACATCCGGGCCATGCCCCCGAAGATGCCGCCTCCCGAGCTCGGGCCGCCCTGCGGCTGTTCGAAGATCTGGTTCAGTAGATCCGCGACCTCCTGGGCTTCGGCGAGTTCGAGCTTGAACACCTTGTAGACGACGTCGGCGCTGGTGTCGACGTCGAGCTTCTCCACGATGCTCTTGATCATCTCCATGCGCCCCTCGTTGGCGGAGACCACCAAGGAGTTGGTGCGCTCATCTGAGACGATCTTCACCTGCATCGCGCGGCCGATGAAGCCCCCCGGGCCCTGCTGGACGGTGTTGGGGTCGATGCCCATTCGGGCCAGCATCTCGGGCGGCAGGTTGGTGCCCTCACCGAACATGCTGTTGAGGGCCTCGGCGATCTCCGATGCCGTGGCGTATTCGAGGGGTATCACCTCGACCTGAACCGGAGACAGCGGCTGGTCGAGCCCACTGATGACCTCCAAGACGCGATCGATGTTCGCGGCCATATCGGTGATGATGACGGCATTCACGTCAGCGGACGCGGTGATGCTCCCCTGCTCCGTGTCCACCAGAGGAGTCACGACCTCCAGCACCTTGTCGGCCTGGATGTTCTCGAGCTGGATCACACGCGTGATGAAGTCGCTCGGAGAGCCGAAGTAGGCGCCCTCGTCGGAGTGGCGGACCGGCCCCGGGGTCGTCTTGACCTTGGAGAGTGGGACAATGGAGATGATCTGGTCCGTGTCGTTCTTGAGCATGGTGAAACTACGGATGCGCAGCCAGGCCTCGAGGATCGCCAAGGCATCGTCGATGGTCACATCGACGCGGCTGACGATGGTGATCTGGCCCGTGAGCTCGGCCGGCGGGAGGATCGTGTAGCCCGTCTCCGTCGCCACGAACTTGAGGAAGTCCTCGATCTCGGCCTTGTCGAAGGCCATCGAGATGAGCCCATCGCCATCGGGCTCACCGTCAGGCAGGATCCGTTCGAGCTCGGCGCGGATATCGGGCGGCATGGCGCCGGCCGGGAAGCCGACGTTGGCGTCCGGCGCGTTGGGATCCGGGTCCGGCGTCTCCTCGACAACGACCACGCCACCCTCACCGACAGCGCCCGGCGGAGCCTCAGGTGGGGCCTCGGGGGGCAGCACGCTGCCCGCTCCATCACCCGGCGGAGGCGAGTCGGGCGGCCCGCCCTGTGCGACGGCGACACCTCCCATTGCGAGGCTCACGAACAAGCCGACGATGAGCAGCCGTCCAAGGGTGCTTCGACTGATGTGCATGCGATCAGCTCCAGCTCGCGAGAGGTCTAGGACCCCTCCGTATCCTCGCGCCTATCCGGGGCGCGTAGAGACCAACAGAACCGAACCCTACTAACCGCCACGACCTCCGCGCATGCCCCGGCCACCGCCGAAGCCGCCAGGCGGTCCGCCTCGGAACCCAGGCGGCGGGCCACCCCAGGCGCCCGGCGGCGGACCCCCGAAGCCTCTCGCTTCCGGCCCCGTCTGCGGCGGCCCATCCGGCCCCGGAGTCTGCCCGGGCGGCGGCGTCTGAGGCGCCTCTCCGCCACCGGCGCCCGGAACACTGTAGTCTTGGGTGTCCTTGCGGTTAGCGCCGAGGAGCAGGACGTAGGTCCGCCCGTCCTTGGAGACCACAGCGCCCTTCATCGTCACATACTCGACCTGGTACCCGTAGGCCTCACCGGGGACATCGATCCACTTGCCCTCTTCCTCGGCGTTGTTGAAGACGAGGGCCCTCGCTGTGTTCCTTCCGAGCACGATGCCGGTGATGGCGACATCGATCGCGGTCAGCTTGCGGGTGATGACGGTGGGGCCGTTAGGTCCGATGAGCGTCCCGGGACCCTCCGACTCAGCGCCAGCGGATTCCCCGTCCTGCACTTCCACCACCCGCTTGGTCTCGACCGGAATGGGGGTGTAGCTCGTCGGCAGCACGTCCACGGACCCCTCGACGGGAAGCCCGTCGAAGACACCTGAGCGCACAATCGCGTCGATCCGCTGCCCATCGAGGAGCGCGGACACGGTATCGAGCGCCCGTATCTCCTCCTCCTCCTGGAGGGCTAGATCGGCATTGGCCGTCTGGGTGAGCTGAGCGCCCGATGGTGGACGAGTGGTGTACCAAATGTATCCACCGGCCGCCACAACGACGACTGCCAGGAAGGTCCCTAGGATGGCCGCCTCCTGCTTACTCACCTTCATGGAGCCTCATCCCCCTCGGTGGTAGCGCTTGGCTCAGGAGTGGGAGGCGTGGTCGCCTCATCCGGCGGCGTCGGCTCTGCCGCCGGCGCGGTGGGCTTGTTCTCCCCGACGCCGACAACATACTGCCGGCCTTCGCGACTCAGCACGCCGCCCTTCTCCGTCGCGTAGTCGACCTTGTAGCCGAAGGCTCTCGCGCCCGGCTCGACCCACTTGGTCTCACCGGTGGCGTTGTCCTCAACGAGCACGCGAGCTCGTCCATCGCCGCCTCTCACGACCGCGGTGACCGCGACCGTGGCAGCAGGTGGGCCCGCCGGCCGCGCCGGCTGTTCTAGCTCCGCGCCAGGGGCGGGCTCCATCGGGGCAGGTGGCTCCGGCGGCATCATCGAGGGACTGCTCCAGTCCAGCGGCGGGAACGTCGCCGACGGCCCATAGCTCGGGACGCCGGGGATCGGCGCGTAGAGGTCCGGGAACGATGCCGGCCCGTACACCACCGACGAGCCGCTTCGTCCAGCCGCGGTGGCTACTGCCTGCTCCTCAGCCTCTGGCGACTCGGGCTCGGACTCCATGGGGATCTCGCCCTCCAGTGGCTTGAAGAAGTCGCGTTCCACGATGCCCTGGTACCTGCGCTCCAGCTTCGGGGGCTGGATGGGCGGCATGTCCAAGGGGTGGAGAGACGAGCTGAGGATCCCGCTCTCAGGCTGGTCGGGCGGCGCTGAGAGCTGGCTCCACAGGTACACGCCCACCGCGACAACCATGCACGCGACGAAGCTGCCAAGGATGTATAGGTTGCGGCGGTACTCGTCCATTCTAGGCACTCCCTGCCGGTATGGTGCTCACGTCCGGTCTCCAGGACGAGACGACGGCGGACATCCGCACCAGCCCATCGTCATCCCTGGTGAGGACCATGCGATCCACCACCATCATGGGGTTGGTCTGGCGCAGCCAATGGATGAGCGATACGGTCCCCTCGAGATCGCCAATGACCTGAGCCTGGAGGGGATGCCGAAGCAACCCGATGGACAGGCTCTGGCCCGTCGCGTCCTCCGTTGAGGGCCCATCCTGCCTCTCGGCCTCCATGGGCGCGATCTCTATGAGGCCCACGCCAGCCAGGACACAGGCGGTCTCGAGCTGCTCGACCATGCGCGCCACCTGCTCCGAATCCGTCGTGGGCCGGGTGTAACCGACAGCGTTCACCAGGCTCATCTCGTGCTCGCGACGGGCGGCATGGGTGACTTCGTCGGAGAGGATCTCGTCGTGCAGCTGGGACGCTTCGGCCGTCATCCGCCGGTACTGGTTGATCTTGTCACCCACTGGCAGGTAGAAGGCCACGAACCAGAGCACACCGACCAGGAGAGCGGCCAGCAAGCCGCGGACAGCCGTCCTCATCGGGCATCGCCTCCCGGCAGGGCGCACTCGATGTTGAATGCGTAGAAAGTCCGTCCATTCACTTCCGTGGCCGTGGAGTGGCTCAGCTTGACAGCTTCGAAGCGCTCCGACGCCCGCAGCGCCATCACAGCCTCCGCGACGGCGGCGTTGGAGACAGCCGTGCCGCGCAGATCGAAGGACTCGCCCCGCCGGAAGTTCACGTCCCTGATGGAGACCTCGAGGGGCAGCTCGTCAGCCAGCATCGCCATGAGATCCAGCGGATCGTTCTCGGGGCTGGAAGCCGTGTCGACGATGCTCTCCAAGGCCAAGACCTCGGCGGGGTGGAGGGTCATCCCGCGCATCGTGGCCTGGGCCTTACGAACCTCCTCCACCTGGGCAAGGTAGGCGTTCCGCGCTGTGAACCACTGGCCCGTATGCCAGAGCGTCGCGAGGATCAGCGCGGCGCCGAAGGCGATGGCCGCGATCCGTCCCACCCCGCGCCGCGCTCTCGATCGGCGCTGAGCGAGAACCAGCCGCGGGGTCAGGTCCAGCTCGAGGCCGGCGAGGCCGACTCCCTGCAGGGCCAGCCCCGCAGCGGTGATCATCGCCGGCGAGTAAGCCTCCGAGCCCGCGGGGGCGACATAGCCGAGGGCGGCCAGGGGATCGGCGTGACGGACCGGTAGACCCAGGGCCCCCGCCAGCGCCGCGACAAGGTTCGGTAGCGCCGAGCCGGCTCCCAGGAGAACCACGGACTGGATGGGGGACTGGGGATAGCTCGCGGCATGGGCCTCAATGGAGCGGGAGAGCCCGCCTATCAGCTTCTGGAACCACGCCGTGGTTGAGAACCACTCGGGATCGCTGGGGGCGCCGGTAGCGCAATCCAGCTCGATCTCCCCCGCCTGCTTGGCTCTCTCGGCCTCATCGGTGGTCAGATTCCGGTCACGGGCCCAGCTCAGCGTCAGGCTCTGCCCGCCCTGGGCCAGGGTCAATGAGGATGCCAGCTCGCCATCTGAGACGACGGCGAGCTCGGTGGTCTCTGCTCCGATGTCGACGGCCAGGTGGCTCCCGCTCTGAAGCTGGCTGTCTGTGAAGAGGAGGCAATTCACGGTGGCGACGGTCGAGACCGCGACTTCGGTCGCGTAGGTGCCCGCTTCCTTGAGTATCTCCCGGCGGGCAGCCACGGTCTTCTTCGGGCAGGCGGCGATGACCGCGCGCGCCTGACCGTCGGCTGAGGGGAGGTACGTGTGCGCCACTTCGGCGGAGTCGAGGGGGAAGGGGATATGGGAGCCCGCCTCGTACTCGATCATGCGCTCGAGCTCGTCCTCGGGCGCTGGCGGCAGAGCGATGGGGCGCACGGTGGCGGCGCTCCGCGGCACCGCGACGATCGCCGCTGACGGCCGGACCCCGTTCCTACGTAGGCTGTCGGCTATCAGGGCCGAGGGCGAGCTCCCCTCGATAAGGGCGCCCGTGGCATCGGTCATAGGTAGCGTCTCCGCGAAGACAACCCTCATCGAGTCACCCGCGCGGCGCCCATAGACCAGTTTGAGGTTGCCGGCCCCCACGTCTATCCCGATGGCGTCTTTGGCGTTGGCCAAGGCAGACTCCCGCTTTCAGTAATGGCAGATCATCAGGTAGTTCGGTTCGTCCCCGGACAGATCGACGACAGCGCGGATTCGATGGATGATCTCGTCCCGTCCAGCGCGTCCTGTAGCCTCGATCGTGAACACATAAGACCGCGTCGTCAGTAGATTCGCCAACTCCACGAAGTTCGCTCGCACTGAGGGGTCAACACTCAAGAGGTGCGCGACCGTGGGCAGGGGCCCACGGGAGGTACGGTACTCGATGATCTCCTGGGCCAGATCGGCGTCGATCACCGAGGCGAGGACCTCCTGCGGCGCCGTGTTGATGTTGATACGGCCCTCGATGACACCCGCCGACTCCGCGGTTACCAGGTCCCAGATCGCCTGAATGTCCTCATCGGAGAGGGAGGGCACGTTGATGAGTTCGCCCGTGGAGGCGAAGCCCTGCTGCGCTTCCTCCTCCTCGCCCGCCTGGCCCGGCTGCTGTGGACCCTCCATGCCCTGGGTGGGGTCGAAGCCCCCCTGAGTCGGATCGAACTGCCGAATCCCTACGGGCCCGCCTCCGCCGAAGCCGCCCCCACCCGTCGGGGGCTGTAGCTCCCCAGGTATCTGGAGGGGCGGCGCGCCGGTCTGCCCATCCTGAGGCTGAGCGCGAGTCGTGCGCTGCCGCCGATAGTCGATGATGGACTGGATGCTGCCCTCGGCAATGACTCCTGAGAGCGCCTCCTCTATCTCCTGCTCACTCGCGGTGTTGAGATTGATCCGAGGGTTGCCGGTGCTCGAGGAGTGGTTGGAGTCGATGGCGATGACCGTCAGCAAGTCGGCCAGGCCGCGGATCTCCTCCGGCCTGCGCTCGCGGTACTGGTCCTCATCAGGTCCCCAGAGCATCTCAGACGTGATCCCCTGGACCAGAGCAAGCTCGCCAATGGAGCGGAACCGACCGTTTCGAGCCCTGTACGGGGGATCGCTCTCCTCGTAGTAGAAGCTCTCGGCCCCCCCAAGGCTGGAGTCGTCGTCCCCGTCGCGCCAGTCCATGATCGCCGCGGCGATGTCCTCGTCGCCGATGAGGGCGTAGAGGTGCTCCTGCTCGGCGAGATTGACATTGAGCTTGCCCGCCTCATCCACCACCCGGATGGAGTATGTGCCATCCGCCAGTTCATGGTCGATGTCCTCGGACGAGAAGGCCATCCACTCGTCGTTGCTCGCGTTATAGGTTCTGCCCTCGGCCTGGCCAGCGTAGTAGAGCTCGAACGCCATCTCCATGCCGGTGCGCGCCAGCCCCTGCGCCTGGGCCTTGAGCACGCGGTTATCGACCAGCTCGCCGTGCACCCTTACGGTCATCGCGAAGCCGAGGCCCATCACGCTGAGGATGGCCAGAACCCAGAGGACCGAGACGAGAGCGACTCCGCGGCGGCGGTTCACGGGCCCATCCCCCCCGCGATGGTGTCGATGAGCTGGTCCATCTGCGCCGCGCCGCCACCCATCCCACCCTCCTGCTCGGTGGGCCGCATCGTCTCCTGGGCCCCCGTCTCCTGGCCGCCCATGAAGCTCTCGCCCACGGCGGCCCCCACGCGGCGTGGCGGAGTGACGGTGCCGATGAGGCTGATGGGGCCCTCATCGTCCTCCTCGTTGTCGAACACCAGGGAGAACAGGATCGCCATGGGCAGAGTCTGGGACTCCCACGCGGCCTCGAACTCCTCCGTCTCGGGGTTGTAGTACTGCACCTCGAAGGAGGCGACATGCTCTGAGAGGACCTCGAACTCCGTGGTGTCCTCCGCGTCACCGAGGTCCACATGACGGTTCACGCCGCGGATCAAGCCCTTCTCGGGGGTCTGGGGATCCATATCCACGTAGTAGATGACCTGCACAACGTCGGTTCGTTGCCGGTTCGTCTCGAAGCTGGGTGGCACAGCCATCAGGAACTCGATCCGCGGGCTCTCGTCGCGGGCGACATCGCCTGGGTAGCCGTAGAGCGGCGGCGTGAGTCCCTCCTCCGTCGCTCCCATGTCAGTGGGAGTGGCCCCCGTTGCCGCTTGCTGGTCGCCACCCAGGGTGTCTCCGAGCACCGACAGGGTCTCGGATGAGTCCGGATCGGGGAAAGGCGCCCAGAGCGAGGAGAGCTCCCGCTCGAGACGGCTGGTGATCAGGTGAGCGGTCTGGTTGAGGTCGACACGCTGGTCAGCGAGGGCCATCGAGCGGTTGCCGATCGTGAAGGTCGCCATGATGGCGCCCATGATCATGGCGAGGATGAAACTGACGGTCATCAGCTCCACCAAGGTGAAGCCGCGGCCGCGTCTCAGACTGGTTGTCCGTCGCCCGTACAACATCGGCGCCCTCTCGCGGCTAGCTCGTCCCCGCCTCGCTCTCAGGTGGGACGCGAACGTACGTATCGATCCGAACATCATCGGTGCGCTGTCCGTCGCGCCAGGCGATGATGACGCGCACCTGCTTCAGGTTGGGGTAGTCTGTGAGGCTCTGGATCTCCGACTGCCAGCGATAGCCCTCGAATACCGCCTCCTCGACATCCCCATCCTGAATCCCATCCTCGAGCTCGGTGGTCCCCATGATCTCGGCGAGCTTCTGCTGAGCCAGCACTACGCCCACCGCCCGCTTCTCGTTCTGGCGGAGCGTGTTCGTCCCCGCCGTGAAAGAGCGGATGAGAGCCGTGAGGCCCACCGCCAGGATGGCGGCCGACACCATCAGCTCCAGGAGGGTGTAGCCTCTGTTCGCGCGCCGCATCATCATCGCCGCGACCTCATGCTCTGCTCGATCCGGTCCAGGTCCTCAGGCCGCGAGACATCCAGCACACGAGGCATGAACCGTATGTCATCCACCTCTACCACCAGGACCTCGCTATCGAATCCCTCCAGCACCACATACGCCGAGTCAGCGGAGCCATCGGGTCGGAAGATCAGCTCAGATAGCCTTCGGGTCTCGGTCATGGTGAGGTCCTCACCCACATACCGAATGGTGATCCCAAGGGGTAGGTCCCGCGCCTGACCGAGGTTGTCCGTCATGGCCCCCCAGGTGGGCTCACGCGCCTCCTGCCGGCTGTCACTCTCCCCTTGCGTGTCCTGCACATAGCGCAGGGCGGTGATGCGCCCCTGGTCATAGTCGAAGTCCAGGCGCGTCAGCCGCCCCTCCGAGGCCGCGCGAGAGCGTGCCAACTGGACCATGGAGAGGACAACACGGCCTCCGGTGCGCAGCCTCTCCGACCGCATGGAGCCCACGAACCGGGGCGCGGCCAGACCCGCCAACAGAACCATGATCACCATCACGACCATGAGCTCGGTGACGGTGAACCCACGGCTGTCGGCGTGCCCAAAGCGCGAGCGCCTAGGCCTCGAACTGCTCCCAACTCGTGATGTCATCGTCAGTGCCTTCTCTGCCATCCTTGCCGGTGGACAGCAGGTCGAAATCGGTGTTGTGGCTACCTGGCGCCCGGTAGATGTAGGGATTGCCCCAAGCGTCCTGAGGAACCACGGGCGGGTTCAGGTAGGGGCCGTTCCACTTGTCCACGTTGCGATTGCCTTGGGGGGCCGTCACCAGGGCCTCGAGAGATTCGGCCTGGGTGGGAACATCGCCCATCCGGATCTGGAACTGGCTGAGCGCGCTCTCCAGGGTCCGGATCTCGGCCTGAGTCTTCGCGACACGCGCTTCTTCAATCCGCTTGGGAACGTACGTCACCGCTACGCCGGCCAGCAACACGATGATGACCATGACCACGAGCAGCTCGGTCAGGGTGAAGCCCCGGAACCTGCGGCTGTGTGCCCGCCTATACATGAACGTACCTCCTACCGTTGTCGAGGCATGCGCCCCGCTTAGACCCGAACGCTCAGACGGGCGCCACTAGCTCGCTCCCACATTCAGCTGGAAGATCGGCAGCAACATCGCCGCCACTATGAAGAAGACCACGGCTCCCAAGGCGATGATGATGAGGGGCTCGAGCAGCGACATGAGTGCCCTCACCCGGTTCTCGACCTCCTGGTCGAAGCTGTCGGCGATGGAGTTCAGCACGCCCTCCATGTTGCCGGTCTCCTCACCCAGGGCCACCATGTGAACGACAACGGGCGGAAAGTGCCCCGTTTCACGCAGGGGGCCGTGGATCGTGTCGCCCTCGCGAACCTTGTCACGCGCCTCATCTATCGCCCGGGCGATGACCTCGTTACCGACCACGTCCCGGACCACGCCGAAGGCCTGGAGCACCTCGACGCCACCGTGCAGCAGGGTTCCGAAGGTCCGGGCAAACCTCGCCACGACCATGCGCTCGACGAGGCGCCCGACCCGCGGGATCTTGAGCTTCGCTCCATCGATGGCCAGACGGCCCCGCGGCGTGCGGCTCCAGAGCTTGTAGGCGAAGAGCAAGCCCACAATGCCCAGCAGGATCGCCCACCACCACTGGCCCATGAACTCCGACAGGTCCATCAGGAACTGCGTGGGCGCAGGCAGCGCGCGGCCGAGGTCCTCGAAGATCTGCTTGAACCGAGGCACGAGAAACGTCACCAGCAGCGACACGGCGAGCGTGCCGACGCAGACGAGCATCAGGGGATAGGTCAGAGCCGACATGATCTGCGAACGGCGAGCGCGCTCCGTCTCCTGGAGGTCAGCCAGCCGCGCGAGGATCTCGGGGAGCTGGCCGGAGGCCTCGCCGGCCCGGACCATACTGACGTACAGGGTGGGGAACACCCGTGGGTGTGCAGCCAGCGCATCCGCAAGGGACGTGCCGCCGGACAGGTCCTCGGCGACCTTGTTGAGGACCTCGACGAAGACAGCGTTCTCGGTGTGCTCCGACAGGGCGTGGATGCTCCGCAGCAAGGGCAGGCCGGCCCTCACCAGGTCGGCCAACTGCCTGGAGAAGATGGCCAGGTCGGCCTGCTTCACCCGCCGGAACATGCCGATGGGCACCTCTCCCTCGTCGCGCGCGTCGAGGGAGAGACCGGATCCCTCCAGGTGCACCTTGATAGGGAATAGCCCCTGGCTGCGGAGCTGGCGCACGGCGGACTGCTCGTCATCGACAACGAGCGTCCCGGAGGAACGGCTCCCGGCGGCATCCAGGGCCGAATACCGGAAGGTCGGCACCTACTCCACCTCCGCCCCAGGCGCTCTAGGAGCAGCCTCCGCGATGCCAGGGTCGGCATACACGTCGCGAGCGGCGCGCTGGACCTCGTCCAGCGTGGTGATGCCCTGCTGGACCTTGCTGAGTCCGTCCTGCTTCATGGTGGACATGCCGCCTCGGAGGGCTGCGTGGCGAACCTCCGACGAGGAACCGGAGCTCAGAACCAGCTTCTCGATCTCCTCGGACATAGCCAGGACCTCGTACAGGCCCGTTCGGCCACGGTAGCCCGTGCCGCGGCACTCATCGCACCCGTGGCCCCGCCAGGCCCGTCCATTAGGGAAGTAGGGCCGCAGGTTGCCTAGGAAGCGATAGGCCGAGAAGTCGATCTCGGTCTCCTCCTTGCAGGTCTTGCAGATTGTCCGCACGAGCCGCTGCCCGACCGCTCCACTGAGGGTCGACACAACGAGGAAGGGCTCCACGTCCAGGTCCACCAGACGCGTGACCGCGCCAGCGGCATCGTTCGTGTGCAGCGAGGAGAAGACCAAGTGGCCGGTCAGGGCGGAGTGGACCGCGATGTCGGCGGTCTCGGCGTCACGGATCTCCCCCACCATGATGGTATCGGGGTCCTGACGCACGATGTGGCGGAGGCCGCGAGCGAAGGTGAGGCCGATCCGGCTCCTGACTTCGATCTGGTTGACCCCATCGAGCTGGTACTCAACCGGGTCCTCGATGGTGATGACCTTGAGCTCATCGGAGAAGGTCGCCTGTAGGGCAGCGTAGAGCGTTGTCGTCTTGCCGCTGCCCGTCGGACCCGTGGCGAGAACGATTCCGTGAGGCCGGCGGATGAGGCTCTCGAACCGTTCGAGGTCCGCAGCCTGGAAGCCGAGTTCGCCCAAGCCGTACATGACCGACGACTTGTCGAGGATACGCATGACGATGGACTCGCCGTAGAGGGTGGGCACCGTTGAGACGCGGAGGTCGATGTCCTTGCCGGCAACCCGCAGAGGTATGCGTCCATCCTGGGGCAACCGTCGCTCGGCGATGTCGAGGTTCGCCATGATCTTGACGCGGCTGATGATGGCCGCCTGAAGCCGCTTGGGCGGCGGAGGCGCGAGGCCGAGCACACCGTCGATGCGATACCTGATCCGAAGGTCCTTCTCCATGGGCTCGATGTGGATATCGGAGGCGCGGGCCTGAACGGCTTGGCGGATGATCATGTTGACCGCCTTCACGACCAGGGCCTCGCGCGCCATGCGGGCCAGGTCGCCGATCTCCTCCTCCGTCTCCTCGATGACCTCGACGCCCTCACCCTCGCCATCGCCGCTCATGATCGTGCGCATGTAGTAGCTCTCGACAGCGCGCCTGAGGTCGTCGGGCTCGGCCGCCAGCGGCTCGACAGCCAGGCCCGTCAAGACCCGCACATCGTCGATAGCGTCCAGATCGAGGGGATCCGCCATGGCGACGACCATGGTCTCGCCGTCACGCGCAACGGGAAGCAGCCCATGCCGGTAGGCAAGCTCGGCGGGGATCATGCGCAGCAGCTCGACGCTCAATTCGCTGTCGATCACACGTAGTGGCTCTGAACCCAGCACGTCGCCGCTCACGCGCCTCGCCTGATCGAGGGTGCAGTACCGCTCCTGAATCAGGTTCGAGAGAACGCCATCGCGGCCATCGGACCGGCACTTCTCCACCTGCTCGCTGGTCACGATCCCCGAAGCGATGAGGTTGTCGACGATCCGTTCCTCGGCGTCCTCTGGTAGCCTGACACCATGGTACATCGAGCGAATCTCCTCTTCCGGGCACCACTCATTGGAGAACCTGCAAACTCACAGGTTGCTGCAGGCTGCCGGCAATAGACACCCGTCACCATACGAACAGGTTGAGGCGACCGTTGACGCCGTACCCGCGGCGCCTAGACCCTGACCAAGTCTTGACGCCCCAAGCGGGCCACGGTTCACACGCTCTGCCCCGTAACATCAAGCCGCTACCGTACTCGAGATCGAGGGAGCGTCTCCCCCGTAAGTGGTCCCTCGAGTCACCTGAAACCTTTCACTCATGAGGAGGTGCGCCCAGGCGGCCCACCAGACCTCTTCGAGGCAGGGAGTCGCGTGGTAAGGCGGGAATCACCTGCAGCCAAGCTCCCCGAGGAGGTCCTCACTATGCTGCCCATGATTCTCCCTCTGATCATCGCCCAAGCGCCCGGCGGACTGGCGCCCGTGGAGCTCTCCGTCGGATCGAACGCGCTCCTCGACATAGGCCACTACGAGGTGAGCTACCAGATCGGCGATGGCGACTGGGTCACCATGCCTACGGGATGGACGGGCCATTTCGAGCCCGGGGTCGGCATCTCGTGCGCCCCATCGCCGCCCGTAGAGGGTATGCGGACTCTCCTCCTCCACTGCCCCTGGATAAGCGGAACCGGGTCGGTCCGGCTGCGCTACAGACTCGTCGTGCCGCGGGAGCGCCCCGTGCTCCTGAGACTCGGTTACGGCATGGATCCCACCCGCACTGAGGATAGCGATGGTGTCACCTTTGGCGCAACAGTACAAGGTGACGATGGCGCGGCAGAGACGCTCCTGGATGAGCACACGGATGCCCAAGAGCTGACGCAAGCCGAGTTCGACCTGTCGAAGTTCGCCGGCCAGACCATCGACCTGGTGCTATCGACCCACCCGGGGCCGGCGCGGAACTCGAGCTGGGATTACTCTCTGTTCGCCGAGCCGCGAATCGTGATCGGCGCGGAGCCTGAGGCTCTCTCGGAGGCCGAGAGGCTGGCCCAAGTGCAGGCTGCGCGAGAGCGGTGGCAGGCTGGGCGCCCCGCACTGGAGGATGTGGGCCCTGGCGACGGCGCCTCGGTGCTGCCTACCGTGGCCGCCAGGTATGCGAACTCTATCGACGGGCCGGGGCCCGAGTGGCGGCTCCGGTATGAGGGCTCCGACCTCGACATGGCCTATGTGCTGGGAGCCGACGGCGCTCCCACGGAGATCGTCGCGGAGCTGCCCGATGGTGACCGCGTCGATCTGGGCAGCTTGATGCTGCTCTGGCCCGATGGCACGGCCGCGGAGTGGGAGGGCGACAGTGTGGCGCAGGAGGAGGAGGCTATCGTCGCCCGAGGCCGGCTCGTCGGCGCCGAGGACGCAGTCGATGCCGTGATCCGCTACCAGATCGAGGGCAAGTCGCTGGTTGCGTCGGTGGAGTGCGCCGAGGGAGGCATCCACCGTCTGGTGGGGCTCGGGCCCCATGCCACGGACTGGCGACGTCAGGTCAGCCTGCCCTACCTCACCGGCGGCCAGCAGTGGTACCTGCCCGACCTAAGCGTCTATGTAGGCAGCATCCTAGACTGGACGGACTCGGCGGCGAGCGCGCACACAGCCGTGGAGGCGCGGTACGAGGCCCTCTCGGACGGTTCGCGGATCCCCCTGCGCGAGACCTCGATCGTGACCGTCTCGCCCTACCTGCCGGAGATCCTGCCGAGCGTCCCGAGCGCCCCCTCCCCCTGGATCGAGGACCTGTCGCACCGCGTCATCGTCGACGACTGGCTCGGCAACTTCGCGAGCACCCAGCGTGCCGTGGAGACGTGGCGCGCCCACGGGGTGGAGGATCTCCTCGTTCAGATCCACGCTTGGCAGAACGGGGGTTACGACGCCAGGCTGCCCGACGTCCTGCCCGCTAACGAGTCCATGGGGGGCGACAGCGGCATGGTAGCGCTGTCGGCGGCGGCGCGCGCCGCGGGGTACCGGTTCGGCGTTCACGAGAACTACGTGGACATCTACCCCGATGCGCCCAGTTGGGACGAGGGCCTTGTGGCTCGCCACCCCGACGGCAGCCTCGTGAGGGCCTGGTTCAACGAGGGGACACAGATCCAGAGCTTCGGGTACCGGGCCGATGGCATCATTCCGACAGCTCGCCGCTTCACGCCCGCGGTGCATGAGCGGTATGACACGACATGCTCCTTTATCGACGTTCACTGCGCCGTGCCGCCGTGGTTCCATGTGGACTTCACGGCAGGGGAGGAGATCGCCGGACGGTTTGAACCCGTCTGGGAAGCCCACACAGAGTTGTGGGAGATGTTCCGCGAGGTCCATCAGGGGCCCGTCCTGGGTGAGGGGAACAACCATTGGTACTGGTCGGGGCGAATGGATGGCGCCGAGGCCCAGATCGATCGTGGCGAGCACCACGTGCCCTTCCCCGAGTTCGATCTGCTCAAGATCCATCCGCTCGTCGCGAATCACGGGATGGGCTACATCGCGCGATGGATCGAGCAAGGCTATGGGGCTGGCAGCCTCAGCCGTCTCTGCCTCGAGCTGTCCGACAAGTACCGCACCCAGGAGCTCCTCTACGGGCACGCGGGCTTCATCGACACTGCGTGGATCACCACGCCGCTGCTCTCCGTGAAACAGGCGTGGATGATGAAACCGATCCAGGAGCGGTACGTCCCCGCTCACGTGGTGGACACCGAGTACCTCGTGGCGGACCAGTGGGTGGACGGCTCCACCGCTCTGGCGGTCGGCTCCACCTGGGTGTGCCGGATCACCTATGACAACGGCCTGGTGCTGGTCGTGAACCAGGGCGACACCGCCTTGAGCATAGACGGTCACACCCTTCCACCCTACGGCTTCCTGGCGACGGGCGCGGGGCTTCGGGAGGCCTACACGGCGGAAGTGGATGGCCAGGTCGTGGACTTCGTGTGGGATAACGCCTCCATCGTGGTCGACGCGCGGGGATATGCCTACAGCGGAACGACGATGGACCTGCCCATCGAGCCCTTGGCGCCGGAATTGCGCGCGACAGCCCCTCGGGAGTTCGAGATCACCTATAAGTGGAATGTAGTCGACGCGTTGCCGAGGCACGCCCAGGGGGCCGGCTGCTTCGTTCATTTCGTCAACAGCGAGGGCGAGCATCCGGAGGGGATCGCCTTTCAGAACGACCACGCGTTGTCGCCCGACTTGGCGACATGGGAGCCCGGCGAGCACCTGGACGGCCCGCACCTCATCGCGGTGCCGGAAGGTCTCCCGCCGGGGCAGTACGACATCACCGTGGGCATCCTTTTGGGCGGGGCTCGCCAGGTTCTGCGCGGCCCTACTCTCGGCAACACCCGCTACCTCGTCGGCGCCCTCGAGGTGGCGGAGGATGGGACCGTGACGCTCACGCGCGAGGGCGCGCCAGCGGACTGGCCCGACCCCTTCGCTCGCTACACCGAGCGCCTCAACACGGAGCGAAGACCTATCGACTTCGGCCCCGTCGTAACGAGCGGCGCCGCGCGCCTCGCCCTCGAAGAGGGCTCGGTGCGGATCTACCCTCTGCCCCAGGAGGTAGCCTTCTCCCTGGCGATCCGGCCGGACGACCTCGGGCTGGCGGGTGACACGTTCGCGGTTGAGGGGCTGGACGCCGACGGGAACGTCGTCACCAGAACTGAGGCGGCAGCGGCGGACGGGTTGGTCCAGGTGCCCCTGGGCGCTGAAGGTGTCTGCTCATACCGGCTCACGCCTGAAGGGTAGGAGTGGGCGCCGCCCGCAGGCCCTAGAGACCAACAACGGAGGGCCGCACGCCACGCTGACGCGCGGCCCGAGCCGTCACTGGACCTTCATGGTGACCGGGATGTTCACAAGGTCGGCGGAGCCCTGGATCTGCAAGCTGGTGCTGTAGGTGTCCGGGTGCAGGTTCTGCCGGATGGGCTCGACGGTCACCGTCGCGTTGCCGGTGCCGGATGAGGGCGAGACCCGAAGCCAGGCAGGGGCTCCCGTGATGTCCCACCTCTGATCCTCGACGCCGGCAAAGAAGCTGATCTCCAGCCGCTCACTGGGGATGACCTCGCCGAAGTTGAGTGACGCCGGCGTCACCTGGAACTGGGTTCCGGTCACTGCCGAAGAGCAACCCAAGGGGGCAAATGCCAAGGCTACAACTGCCAGACCCGCTGCACACAGTAGAGCTTTCCTCATAGCGTTTCCCCATTCATCCGATGATGCCGCCGCAACCTATGGTGGAACCACGGCCGGAGCCCTCTAGCGGACGGGCACTCCGTTGGTGTACCGCTCCACGCTCACCGCGTTCCCCTGACCGCGACGCAACACCGTCTCTTCTTTGCCGAACCGGTAGCGAATCTCATCGGGATGACCGACCCAGGGCCAGATCTCCTGGTACACTCGCCCAAAGCCGAAGTCATCCGTGAGAATCCATTTGCCCGCCCCCGCCTCTATCCTTGTTACCCCGTACGAAGCGTCCGCTAAGCCCCTCTCTCGCGCCAAGGGAGCTCTCGGCGGGCGGGTCCTGGGCCCAGAGCACGGTGGTGACGTAGAAGCTGACATAGTCGATGCCCATGTCCGCCAAGCGGCCTCGACCGCGGGGCTGATGGGGACATGGTTCGGCAGTTCGATCCCCACGTAGAAACCGCTCGGAGGACCGCTTACGAGGGTGGCCAGGGTCGTCAATGCAGCGATGCTCAGCGTCACGGGATCAGCCCTTCGGGGAGGCGGGACGGCCGGTGTGCCGCAGGAGGCGCGCCAACCCGGCCCGAACTCGAGCCCCCAGGAGGTAGGTTCGATGCCATTAGCCCTGTTGTCCTCCGCGCTTCTCTTCGCCGCCACTCCGACCGCAATCATCGTGGACCCCGGTCCCTTCCGGTCAGCACAGGAGGCGGCCGCGGCAGAGGAGTTCGTTGACTGGCTCGATGCCGACCAGCGAGACGATGATGCCTGCACCCTCTGCTTTGCGGCCATGGAGCTGCAGCGCGTGCTCCGGATGATGACAGGCGACGGCGGTAACTTCCAGGTTCTCGCGCCAGCGCAGGCCCCCTCGGAGGGCGACCGGATCCTCCTCCGTGTCAGCGGCGAGGGACCGTCGGAGAGCTACCGGATCGACACGCAGGAGTCCGATGGTGGCCGCACCGTGCTCATCGAGGGGGCCGATCGCGTTGGCACGCTCTACGGAGCGTACGACTTGCTTCATCGACTGGGAGCGCGGTGGCTCGCCCCTGGCCCGCTCGGAGAGGAGATACCACTCCTGCCAGAGGGGCGTCTTCCCATCATCACCGCCCAGGAGACCCCGGACTTCACCCTCCGCGGCTTCCATGCTTGGGAGGATCGCGGGGACGAGGAGTTCCTGCTCTGGATGGCGCGCAACCGCATGAACCACTGGTGCGTTGAGCAGTCGGGGCATGCGCTCATGCGCAAGCTGGGCATCCGCATGGAGGCGGGCGGCCATGTGCTGCAGTCGCTCTACATCAACCCGGCCGATCCCTACCCATACGACGCGGCTGATGACCCGTACACGCCCTCGAGCGAGTCGGCGGGGGACGCGAACGGCGACGGAGTGCTGAGCTACGCCGAGGCGCACCCCGAGTGGTACGCCCTGATCGACGGTGTGCGGAAGCCCGACATCCGGGGCGACTTCGGCGCCAACTACTGCACGTCGAACCAGGACGCCACGGCCGAGCTTGTCCGCGGTCTGGTGAACGACCTCGCCGAGGGGCAGTGGCGCGACGCCGATGTGCTCAACGCATGGATGCTCGACTGGGGCGCGTGGTGCGAGTGTGAAGCCTGTCAGGCGCAGGGCTCCTGGACGGACCGCAACCTGCGGGTCGTGCACGCGATGGCCGAGGGAATCGCGGAAGCACGGGTACAGGGCCGCATCAACCGGCCCATCGCTCTGCTCTTCCTGGCTTACGCCGATGTCATCGAGCCACCCACGAGGCCGCTGCCCGACGACTTCGACTACGACGTGTGCATCGCCACGTACTTCCCCATCCAGCGGTGCTATGTGCACCCACTGGACGCGTCCATCTGCGAGACGAATCGCCGCTACTCCGAGCACCTGGATGGCTGGGCCGCGGCGCCGGAGCGCCACTACCGCGGCCAACTCTGCATCGGGGAGTACTACAACGTCTCCCGGACGAAGTGCCTGCCGGTGGTCTTCCGGGGGACGATGGACACGGATGTGCCCCACTACTACGGCCTGAGCGCGCGCCTGTTCCACTACATGCACGTGACGACTGAGGACTGGGGAACGAGGGCGCTGACGAACTACCAGCTCGCCCGGCAACTCTGGAACCACGACGCGGATCCCGAGGGCATCTTCGAGGACTACCTCGCCGCCCGCTACGGCCTCGCCGCGCCCGCCATGGCGCGGTTCTACGGCTCCTTACAGACGATGCTCGAGAACGTCACCCCCCTGAAGTACGAGCTAGCGCCGAGGCTGGATTCAGGGGCCCGGCCCCTCTTCAGCGATCCACACCTCCAGTACGACGAGCGCCTCCCAGGTGGTGGCCCGTCGCTGCGAGCGATGCTTGCGGCGGCTGACCGGTGTCAAGCCATCCTCGACAGCGTCCAAACCCAGCCCCTCGCCGACCGGATCCGGGACCGCATCGCTGAGGATGCCGCGGCCTTCCTGTACGGCCGCCGTACCCTGCAGCTCTACGATGCTATGGCCCGAGCCTATGCGGCGATCGACGGCGACCGCCCGGACGAGGCGCGCGCCGCATGCCAGGAGGCCCTTGGCCTGGCCGAGTCTCTGCGCGCCGATACGACCTCGGCGAGCTTCAGCTCGAGCCACGCCAGCGCCACTAACGCCCTCGAAGCAGCGGGCGTAGCGCGCGGGCTCGTCGCCCTACAGTGGAAGCTGGACCTCGTGAGACCCGCTCCCGGCGATGTGCCCATACTGGGGGCGCAAGGCGTCACTCTCTGGGGGGACGCAATGGCAGGCGGAGGGGGACCCCTCTACGGGCACGGCCTCCGCATCTTCCCCGAGCGTCGGCAGGTGTCCCTGAGAGGGAACTACGCCTACGCGTCCCCGCACTTCCCCGCGGACCGTCTGCTGGGGTGGTTCCGGATGGAGGGGCCGCCGCCCGCACGCCTCCTGGTGGAGACGAGCGGTCTCGCGTACCCTGCGGAGAGTGGGGGCGCAGTTCCTCTGGAGCTCCGGGTGAACGGGGAGGTCGTGCATGAAGGACCCGCGCCCTTCGGGGAGCGCGAGCTGACGCCCGCCCGGTTCATCGTTCCTGGCTCAGTCCTGCGCGCCGGCGACAACTCCATCGAGCTGCGCAACGTGTCGGAAGCGGGCCCACTGGGAGGGCCGCCTTGGTTCGGGGTGGACAGTCTGAGGCTCAGCGTCCGGGGTGAGTAGGCGGTGACCGTCCGCGCTCGCCGACCCAATGATCCAAAAGGAGAGACCCTCGGCCTCGCTCTAGAGCGAGGCCGAGGGCGGATGGCGCAGGCCCCACGGCGCCCAGACTAGCCAGATGAGGACTGGAAGTAGCGCGCGCTCGCTACTCGCTAGCACACTCTGTATAACACGACCAAGCTACTGGGGCTCACGCAGTGAGTTTTGAAACTCACACTTTCTTCTGGGCGGGGGATTGAAGCGTGTCTGGCGGTGTAGTCGTGGAACTAGGCCCCTAGCGGATGCTGGTGTCTGGTGTCTGGTGTGGGGGTGTAGTATGGGCTTCAACTAGGGGCCTAGTGTAGTGACAGTATGCCTCGTCCTCTGCTTTTGCTCCTCCCCTCTGAGTTAGACGGTGGATTCCTCTTATTACTGGTTGATAGTGACGGCTCAATGGTCGCGAAGGTCCCGCGCTTGGCCGGCAGGAAGTCTCACTGACAGGGCAAGCCCAGGTATCACACGGCTGTAAGGGAGGCAACCACCGTATGAATGAGACCATAAAGGTGACCGTCTGGAATGAAGGGGTCCACGAGAAGACCCACGACGAGGTCAAAGCTGTCTACCCCAATGGGATACACAACGTACTCGCTGACGGGCTGAGGAAGCATGGCTTCCAGGTTAGTACAGCTACGCTGGATGATGAGCCCGATCACGGCTTGACCGACGAGGTGCTCGCTTGCACCGATGTCATGACCTGGTGGGGGCACATGGCCCACGACCGGGTCAAGGATGAAGTGGCAAGGAAGGTCCGCGCGCGAGTCCTGGAGGGTATGGGCCTCATCTGCCTCCACTCGGCGCACATGTCCAAGGTCTTCCGTGGGCTCATGGGCACCGGCTGCATGCTGAAGTGGCGCGAGGTGGCGGAGAAGGAGCGGCTATGGGTGGTGAACCCGGCGCATCCGATCGCGGCCGATCTCCCCGAGTACATCGAACTGCCGCACACAGAGATGTACGGGGAGCACTTCGATATCCCCGCTCCCGATGATCTCGTGTTCATCAGTTGGTTCGCCGGCGGGGAGGTATTCCGCAGTGGGTGTTGCTGGCACCGTGGCCGGGGCAAGGTCTTCTACTTCCGCCCAGGGCACGAGACGTATCCGATCTACTACAATGAGCAGATCGTCCAGGTTATCGCCAACGCGGTGCGGTGGGCGGCACCGGTGAACACAGCCGTGCCGGTGCGGGGCAACTACATGCCGCCGCTCGAGGACATCGGGTCCGAGGGGAAGGCCTAGGCAGCCGCTCGTTCGTGCCCCGTCTCGCCTACTGCAATGGCACGAGGCGGACGGGATCGGCCTTCACCAGGCCGGCCTTGCTGGAAAGGGGGTCCTGGACCCCCTCGTAGGCCTGGAAGCCCGGCGCCGTCACAACGACTCGGTACGCCGTTGAGGGCCGGATGACGTTATCGCCGGCCTCGTTGGGCGAATCCTTTATATAGACCAAGGCCTCCCCGTCGTCGTTCGTCTCGCGAATGGCGTCGGCGATCACCTCGAAATCATCGGGCCGATTGGGGTCGCCGCCAGTCCGCAAGGCGAACAGCTCGATCCGGGCCCCCACGATGGCGGCGTTGTCCGCGCCGGAACTCTCCACGACGTACACCACACGAGCCGTCGTGTCGCCCTTGTCATCGTTGATGAGGTCGTCCACCAGCTTGTAGGCGGAGTAGAGTGCCAGGAGCTCGCAGCCCGCAGAGCTTACCACGAGGGCCAAGAGGCTCACCAGGGCAACGAGAACATGGTGGCGGGGCTGAGGAACCATGCGGAACACGTCCTCTCGGCGGGGTCGACTCAACCGGCTCGAAAGACGAACACGGCTGAGCCAATCTGGATTCGATCGCCCGCACGCAGTACTGTCGGCTTCATAACGACCGAATCATTCAGGAAGGTTCCGTTCGTAGAGCCCATGTCGGCGAGAATGAACCGATCCTGATCGAAGTCGATGCGGGCGTGGTAACCCGAGGCGGACGGATCGGGCAACACGACGGAGTTGTCCGGCGCACGCCCCAGAGTATTGGCAGTCAGCAGCGGAATCACCTCTCCCTCGAGCTCCTCCGCCGCCGGGTACCGGACCACGGTGAGTGTGGGCAGAACGTGCTCCTCAGGCGCGCGACTGCCACCGTTGCGGGAGGGGCGAGTGTCCCTTACCGTCCGGTACAACTCCCGGTAGGCGGCGAACAGGAAGAGGTAGAGACACACCAGGATAGCGATCCGTGCCGCCATGGGCGGGTAGTCATACACGGTTCTCGCCCCCATCGTCCCATACCGGTCGGCCACGGGAGATCTCCAGCACGCACCTGCCTACCTCGATCCGCGCCCCCGGCCTGATCTCCTGCTTGCTGATCCGCCGTCCGTTGACGAAAGTGCCATTCGTGCTGCCCAGATCCTGGAGTGTCGTGCGGTAGCCATCGGAGCGCAGCACCGCGTGGTTGCGAGAGGCGTCACCATCGGTGAGCGCGACGCCCGCCGAGGGCTGGCGTCCGATAACGACCTCGCGACCGGCCACCTCGAACGTCTTCCCCTGGTCCGGTCCCGACACTACGCGAACGCGGAAGCCCGGGGTCCCGCTCCGCCGCTCCGGCGTGACCTCGAACTGGCCCGTGGCGAAGCCAGGCCGCGCTCGGAACTCGACATCAAAGGGACCGCTCGTGTCCCAGCCGGCTCTCAGCGCCCTCTCCTCGATCTCCTCGATGAGAGTGGCTGTCAAGGCGGGCAGCGAGGGGCCGAGCTCCTCCAGGTCACCGGGGCAGAGGTCCACCAGGAACCAGTTCGCGATCCGACTTCCGCCCTCCGAGGGCTGCTCGGAAGCCGTGAGTACGGTCATGAGGCGCCGGCGGATCTCGGCCGGCTGAAGTCCTCCGCCAAAGGCCCTCCCGAAGACGCTCTCTACGGCGCCTCGGATCCCGCGCTCCAGCCTACTCAAAATAGACATACAGGCCTCCGCGCTACACGGTGCAGGGAGCCTGCCCCGGCCCCACTCTCGACACGCCCGAACCCTCGGGCTAAGATTATAGGGACCTGTTGGACGATGGTCCACGGGCCCCGGTCAGGGACTCGGAGGAAGCGAATGAAGATAGCCCCATCCATCATCTGCGCCGACTTCACACGCCTCGGTGAGGAGGTCAGGAGCCTCGAAGCAGCGGGTGCCGATCTTCTCCACTTTGACATCATGGATGGGATGTTCGTTCCAAACATCACCTTCGGGCCAGGCCTGGTGGAGGCCCTGCGCGACGAGACCGATCTCCCCTTCGTCGTCCACCTCATGATTCAAGAGCCAGACCGGTACATCGAGAAGTTCGCCATCTCCGGCGCGACGTACATCACCATCCACGCCGAAGCTACCCAGCACCTTCACCGCACCCTCCAAATGATTCGCACCTTCGACGTCTGTCCGGGCGTTGCCCTGAACCCCACCACGCCGCTGACCTTCGTGGACTACGTGCTGGAGTTCGTGGATCTGGTCAGCATCATGGGGGTCAACCCGGGTTTCGCGGGGCAGGCATTCATCCCGTCGGTAATGCGCAAGATCAGCGCTCTGCGCGAGATGATCGACAATCGGGGGCTGAACGGCATCGAGATAGAGGTGGATGGGGGCATGCGGCCCGATCTCGTCCCCGACGTGGTCGCGGCCGGAGCCGACATCGTGGTGGGCGGACAGAGCATATTCGTGCCGGGGATGGACTACGCGGAGAGCATCGGGCGGCTCCGCATCCAGCAGCGGCAAGCGGTGGGCTAGGGCTCCACGACACCTCAGGGTCATGCTGCGCGCATTGAGTGGAGGTTCCCATGATGACGGCTGCCCAGGAGTTCGCCGTCAAGTGCGAACGTGTCCGTAGCATCCTCGATATGCACTCCCTGAATGCGGTAGTCATCCAGAAGGCGACGAATCTCGCCTGGCTTCTAGCGGGGGCGGAGTGCTGGATCGGTCGCACGGTGGAGAGGGGCAGTTGCTCGGCGGTCATCACTCGCGACGACTGCCATGTGCTGATGAACGCCATTGAAGCGCCGCGCCTCTCCGCCGAGGAGCTGGCGGACCTGGGGGCCACAGTCCATGAGTTCGCCTGGCACCAGGACAGCACCGATGACCTCATCACAACCCTCGGCGGCGCCTGCATCGGATCCGATGCAGGCGCGAAAGGCTCCCAACCCATCGAGGCGGCGCTGATCGCAGTGCAGACGCCCTTGACCCCACCCGAGGTCGAGCGTTACAGGGCCCTGGGCAGGGATGCCGGCGAGGCACTGGGAGTGGCGCTCCGTCAGGTCGAACCGGGGATGACCGAGCACCAGATCGCCAGCCTCATCGCGCGCGAGGTGCTCGCCCGCGGAGCGCAGACCGCAGTGCTGCTCGTCGCGGTCGATGACCGAGCCATGCGCTACCGGCATCCGGTGCCGACCGACAGAGTCCTCGCTCATTACGTCATGGGGGTCATTGTCGCGCGTCGGGGCGGGCTCCACGCCTCCGCCACTCGATGCGCCTACTTCGGCGAGCTGCCCGAGGAGCTCGCACTGAAGCATCAGCGGGTCTGTGCCATCGACGGGCTGATCCTCGGCGCAACCCGTGAGGGAGCCACGGCAGGGGACGTCTTCGCCGTCGCTCAGGAGGCCTATGCCGAAGCGGGGTACCCCGACGAGTGGCAGTGTCACCATCAGGGCGGCGCCACGGGATACCAGTCGCGCACCTGGCGCGCGACGCCCGGCTCTCGGGAGGCGATTCGCGCGGGCCAGGCGTTCGCGTGGAATCCCTCGCTGCAGGGGACCAAGTCGGAGGACACAATCATGTGTCATGGACGGGAGATCGAGGTGCTCACTGCGACCCCGGGATGGCCGACAGTGGCAGTACCCTCCGCCGGAGGAGCCTTGGAGAGAGCGGCGATCCTGACCGCGTAGGCGGGAGGCCGAGAGAGGGAGCCATCGTCAGCTTTGTACCTGAAGTCCCTGGAGCTATTCGGTTTCAAGACCTTCGCCGACCGCACGACCCTGGAGTTCGGGCCAGGTATCACGGGGGTCGTGGGGCCCAATGGGTCCGGCAAGAGCAACATAGCGGACGCCCTCCTCTTCGTTCTCGGCGAGCAGTCAACCAAGTCGATCCGCACGAACCAGCTCACTGACGTCATCTTCAACGGCAATGAGGGCCGCAAGGCCCTGGGCATCGCCGAGGTAACCCTCGTGCTGGACAACTCCGACGAGTCCCTCGCGCTGCCCTACTCCGAGGTCGCCGTCACGCGCCGCACCCATCGCAGCGGCGAGAGCGACTACTTCATCAACCGCACCCGCTGCCGGCTGCGGGACATCCAGGAGCTGTTCCTCGACACCGGCCTTGGCAAGAGCGCCTACGCTCTCATCGGGCAGAACGAGGTAGACCGCATCCTGAGCCTCCGCGCTGAGGACCGCCGGACCCTCTTCGAGGAAGCGGCGGGCACGGCGAAGTACCGCGGGCGACGGAACGAGACCCTCAGGAAGCTCGACCAGACTCAGGACCACCTCACGCGCATTCACGACATCCAGGCTGAGGTGCAGTCCCAGCTCGAACCGTTGCGCAAGCAGGCGGAGCAGGCCAAGGAGTACCGCCGGGTGGTCGAACGGCATCGTGAGGTAGCCGTGGGCGTGCTCGTCTCCGAGATCGCCCAGGCGAGGGCGACCATCGGGAAGTCGGAGCACGAGGCCTTCGTCGTGCGCACGGATCTCGAACGACTGGAGGTTGAGACCGCGGAGTTGGAGAGCCGCTCGGCGGAGATCCGAGGCCAGCAGGAGGATCTCGAGTCCCGGATCGAGGCGGCGCAAAGGCGCAATGGGATGGTCCAGGCGGCCATTTCACGCGCCGAGTCCCAGACGGCCGTCAGCAGTGAGCGGATCCGATCCTGCCAAGGTCGACGCGAGCTCCTCCAACGCGAGTGCGCCGGAATCGAAGAGCGCCTTGCGGAGATTCGCGAGCAAGTGGAAGCCGCAGGCCGGCGGCGTGGAGAGTTGAGCCAGCGACTGGAGATCGTCGGTCCGAGGGAGCTCGAGCTGCAGGAGTCGCTCAAGGCGCTTCAGGCGGAGTTCGATCGGCTCACGAGCAACCTCGCCGCAGCCGACGAGGAGCGGCGAACCGAGGCGGCGCGCAAGGCAACTCTGGAGACCGAGTTGGTCAACCTCAAGGGCCAGAGGCGCGATGCGGAGGAGAGGCTCCGGGAGGCCGAGGAAGCCATCGAGCGGCTCAGCCTCCAGGAGCGGCAGCAGGAGGAGCGCTGCGCCGAGGCCGACGGCGAACTGGACCAGTTGGCGAGCAAGGAGCAGGAGCTGGGCGACGCCGTGGAGCGAGCTCGCGAGGCCCAGACAGACCTGCAAGGCAAGATCGAGGACGTGCAGGAGAAGCGCTCGCGGGCCCAGGCTCAGATGGGATCCGCTGACGCGAGGCTCAAGTCGCTCGAGGAGATCGAGAAGAGCGGAGGCCACCTCCCGAGGGGCATCAAGACGCTCTTGGCCGCCCGAGGCGATGGGGAGCTGGGCGGGGTGGTCGGCACGGTGTCCGAGGTCATCGGCGTGCCCCCGGAGTTGGAGCGTGCCATCGCCGCCGCCTTGGGCGAGTGGAGCCGCGCCCTCGTCGTGGAGACCACCCAGGGCGCCTGGGCGGCCGTTCAGCTTCTCCGTGAGAAGCGCGGCGGCTACGCGATGATGCTCCCCTTGGACTTCGCGGCCGCCCATCCTACGGCCCTCGCACCTCCCGAGACGGTGAGCCGCGCGAGCATCCTAGGTCGGGCATCCGATCTCGTCTCCTATCACCCTCGCCGAAAGGCGCTCGTGGAGCGGCTGCTGGGGCGGGTGATCGTGGTCCGGGACCGCACCTCAGCCTCGACTGCCCTGGGGGCATTGGCAGGACGAGGGACGGTTGTGTCCATCGATGGTGATCGGTGGGACGCGGATGGCGCCATCGGCGGAGGCTCCGAGCCGACAGCCGTGGAGAGCCCCATCTCCCTCGCGACCGCCATCACCCGCGCTGAGTCGGATCGCGATGAGGCAGAGAGCCAGATTGCGAAGCTCGACAGCGAACTCGAATCGCTGCGCCGCGCCCTTGACCGCGCGAAGAACGAGGGCAACCAAGCTGAGGGCGAGTTCCGACAGTGCGTCGCGGATATCCAGAGCGTCAGCACCAGCGCCGCCGTGGGGCAGGAGCGGCTTCAAGGGTTGCGGCGACAGCGACAAGAGCAGGAGGGGCGTCGCAATGCCCTCCATGTGATGATCGATGAACTCGATCGTCGCGCGGCCGATCGGGCGGAGAAGCTCGACGCGTTCGCGGGAGCCGAGACGATCGAGGAGCCGGTCACCAATGAGGACGCCATCTCGAGCCTCGCGGCGCGGACCGAGGAGGTCCGCAACGAGCTCAGCGACGTGCGGATGGAGAGACAGCAGCTGCAGTCGGATCTCGACGCCAGCGCTGCGGAGTTGGAGCGGCTCCCCGTCGAACAGGAGCGCGGGCGCGCCCGCGTTGGGGAGATTCGGAAGGAGCTGAAGGGGCTCGACGAGTCCGAGGCGGGCGCAGAGGCCGAGACCACCAAGGCACGCGCCGAACTCGACGAGGCAAAGCAGCGCGGCCAGGAGGTCATGGAGGAGCTGCGTCGGCTCGCGGAGGAGCGACACGCCGCCGTGACCAGCCTCGCGGAAGCCGAGCGGCTGGCCAAGGACGCTCGAAGCCGCATGCCCCAACTGCGCGAGGCCCTCAGCGCTCACGAGATCCGGCGGGCCCGAGCCGAAGAGACCCGCGCCACGGCCGAGGGACGGTTGGCTGAGGAGTTCGATCTCACCGTCGAGGCCGCTGAGGCGGTGGCGACCAAGATCGAGAAGTTCGACGAAGCCCGGGCCGAGCTGCGCGCGCTGCGGAGCCGGCTGGCCCAGATCTCGGACGTGAACCTGAGCGCCGAGGCGGAGTGGGAGCGGCTGGCCGAACGGGACCGGTTCCTCGGTGAGCAGAAGGCCGATCTCGAGCGGGCCCGGGACAATCTGCGGGAGATCATCGCGGAGATCGACAACGCGACGAAGGTACAGTTCCTGGAGGCGTTCAACGCCATCGCCCAGGAGTTCCAGCGCGTGTTCCGGTACTTCTTCGACGGTGGATCGACCCAGCTCGTGCTGACTGACCCCGACAATCTGCTGGAGACGGGCGTGGACATCGTCGTGAAGACCCCCGGCCGAGCCCGACAGCCGCTGGCGGCCATGTCTGGCGGGGAGAGGGCGCTCACGGCCACAAGTCTGCTGTTCGCGATGCTGCGAGTGCGCCCATCGCCCTTCTGCGTGCTCGACGAGATCGATGCGGCCCTCGACGAAGCCAACACCGAGCGCCTCGCGCGGCTGCTCGGGGAGTGGACGGATCAGACGCAGTTCATCGTCATCACTCACGCGCCTGGCACCATGCAGGGATGCGACCGGCTCTACGGCGTAACCATGCAGGAGCGGGGCGTTTCCTGTTGCCTCTCCATCGAGTTGGAGGACGCTGAGGCAGTGCTTGACGGCCGGCCGGCAAGGAGCGCGCGCGAGGTGCTCTACCAGCCCAGGTCCGCCGATGGTCCAGCGCTGTCGGGCACCGCTCCCTAGCGCGCCCCGCAGCGCGCGGCGACGGGCGACAGCCTGCGCGACGAGGAGGTCACGGATGGGCAAGCGGCGTGGCGCTGCCGCCAGTGCGCCGAATACGACCGATGCCGACCTGACGAAGCTGCGGTCGCGCTTCAGGGCCGGTGACATCCCGCGCGTGATCCTCCTCTACGGCGAGGATGACTTCCGCCGCTCCGAGTTGGCCCGGCGGCTCCCTCAGTGGATCGTTCCCCGCAAGCAGCTGGAGATGGGGGCCGTAGTGCTGGAGGGCCGGGAGGCTACGCCGTCGGACATCCTGGGTCAGGTTGAGAGCAACGCGCTGCCCTTCCTCGACGTCGAGAGGCGCGTGGTGCTGGTGCGTGACACCCCGCTTCTGGGCGAGAAGTCGCCCAAGGGCGCCGCGAGCCTCATCGAGCGCATCGAGAAGGGCCTCCCAAGCCACGTCACTCTGATCCTCGAGTCGCCGGTGGATGCGCCTAAGGGGTCGCTCTACGAGGCGTGCAAGAAGACTGGTATCGAGCTGGCCTTCCCCAAGAGCACCAAGCCTGGAGATGCCACCGAGTTCGTGCGGGACCGCTTCCGTTACGCCGGCATCCAGATCGACGCGGACGCCCTTGGCACCCTCATTGGACTGGCGCCGGCCGATACGGGGCTGCTCAATTCCGAGGTGCGGAAGCTCATCTCCTTCGTGGGTGACCGTGACCGGGTCACCGTTGAGGACGTGCGGCGACTCGTGAGCCGCACGAAGGAGGCCATCGTCTTCGACCTCACCGACGCCATAGGAGAACGCGATGTCGAGAGGGCGCTGAGCACCCTCCATGACCTCGTCCACCACGGACATGGGGGCGTGGGCGTCGTGGCCCTGCTCGCGTCTCGGCTCAGGCTGCTCCTCGTAGCGTGCGCGCTCATCGAGCGAGGGGCGGTGCCAGCGACACTGCTTCGGATCACCCGGTATGGGGACGCCTTCCGGACTGGCTGGCGCGAGGTGGCAAAGAGCCTGAAGCCTCTCATGCCCGAGGACCGGGCGGCGAATCTCGCGGCGCAGCATGACTTCGTAGCCTTCAAGACCCTCCGCGAAGCAACCCACTTCACCGCGGCCGAGGTAGCGCGAGGTCTCCAGCTGGCCGCCGAGGCTGATCTGGCCCTGAAGTCCACCACCTCGGCTTCGGAATCGGATATCCTGGGGAACCTGGTGATCAATCTCTGCCATCCATCGGTGCGGCTCCCTGTAGCCTACGGTGGCGACGCCGAGTAGCCGACGGTCGAGTCGGCCGGATGGCGGGGGAGATGATGTCGACGAACCGCTCACACCTGCATGTCGCGGCACTGCTCGTCGCCGTTACCCTGGCCGTCGTGTCCCCCGTACGGGTCGAAGCGCGTGTCCTGAGCGAGGACGTTATGGTCGCGGAACTGGACAACGGCATCCGGGTGGTGGTGAGCCCAACCCACGACGTGCCCGTCGTCTCCGTCGTGGCTGTAGTACGAGGGGGCTCCTCCGTAGAAGGTCGCGACCAGCGGGGACTCGCTCACATCGTGGAGCACATGGTCTTCCAGGGACCCATCGAAGGAACGCCCACCGGCATGCTGCCCCAGACCATCGAGGCCCTGGGGGGGGAGATCCGCGCGGAGACGTCCGCCGATGCCAGCCGCTACATAGCGACCATCGCGCCGGACGGGGCAGCCGAGGCCATCGCGGCGCTCGGCTTCGCTCTCAGCGCTCCCGTCTTCGACGCCCAAAGGCTGCGGACCGAACTAGACATCATGGAGAAGGAGTTGGACGAGGTCTACGCGAGCCCCATCGTGGCCCTCCGCAACACGGCCACTCAGGCGATATACGGGGATGGACCTTATGCCCAGTCAGCCGGTGGCGGGCCGGAGGCGCTGCCCCAGTACACCATCCATGATGTGGCGGCCTTCCACCAGACGCACTACGTGGGTGCGAACATGGCCGTTATCGTGGCGGGTGACATGGATGGTCAGGCGGCCGTGGACGCGGTGAGCGAAGCCTTCGCCGACATCCCCTTGGGGGCGCCAACGGTCCCCTCGCTGAGCGCCGACCCCGCCACTCCCGTTGACACGATCACGGCCCCCCACGGAGCGCCCCTTGTTGGCCTGTTCTTCGTGGCCCCTGGGATCAGCGCCATGCGCGACGTGCTAGCTACCGACGTGCTCCTGGGCATCCTGGACCACGGATCGGCGAGCCGAATGAGGACCCAACTTCCGCGCGCTCTCCCTGGAGTCGGGGGTCTCGGGGCGGGGTTCCTGACACAGCGACTACCAGGCCACCTTTACCTGTGGGTTGATCCGGGGCAGGCGTCGCCGCAGGCGGCCATCGGAGTCCTGAAGACGATCTTGGCGGACATCCGCGACAATAGCGTCTCGGTCGAGGAGTGCCAGCAGGGGGCTCGCACCGCGCTGCTGCTCCACGCTATGGGCGCCGACACCTACACGGGCCAGGCCGAGAGCCTGGCCTTCTATGAAGCCATCGACTCCTACGAGCTAGCCATCTCCTACGAGGACGAGGTGCTGACCATCGGGCCGGATGACATCCGGCGGGTCGTGCTTCGGTACTTCGACCCCGATCGAGCTCTCGTCGTGATCGGGGGAGGCGCGCCATGAGGCGGGCCACCCTCCTCGTAGCCGCTCTGCTCATCGCCGCGCCCGCGTGGGGTGTGACGATCGAGGAGCTGCCCAACGGCGCGAGGCTTGTCGCCATCCAATCGCCCTCCACCTACGCTAGCGGGTTCGCGGTGCTGGTCGACGCGGACCCCTCGGACGAGGGCTACCTACCGGGGCTGAGGGCTCTGCTGGCCCGCGCGAGCCTCTCGGGCGTCGAGGGCACGGACCCGCGCCAGGTGCTTGAGCGGCTCCAAGCTGTGAGCCTCATCGGTGGGCAAGTGACGACCTTCGCCGACGATGACGCCATGGTCATGGGTGTCTCAGGGCCTCCCGAGATCGCGGAGAACGCCTTGGGCATCCTGAGCGATGCCCTCCTGCGGCCGAGTTTCACGCAGCCAGCGCTGGACGCGGCCGTGCGCGAGACCATAGACGATGCCGAGCGCCAGGGCGGAGACCGCTTCTACAGCCTCCTGAGCCAGGTGCGCGGTGTGCTGCACCCCGTGGTGCCGGCGACATCGCCGGTAGGCACGGTGGGCGGCCTGCGGGCGACGACCGTAGAGGACCTTCAAGCCGCCCACAAGCGGCTCATGGTTGGCTCGCGCGTCGTGTGCGTTGCGGTAGGGCCGGGGCCCGAGTCGGAGATGCTCGACAGCCTCCGCTCCGTGGCCGCGCCTCTACCACCCGGCGAGGCGAAGCCCCCTGCAACGCCGACGTGGGAACCCGCTTCGCCGATCTGGCGGACTCATGTCACTGAGGATCACGAGGGACGGCTCGCCCTGTTGCTCATGGCCTTTGGGGTGCCGAACACAGGTAGCGACGCGTGGCCCGCGGTGGAAATGCTCCGGGAGATGCTCGGCGGCCCTGCCGGACGGCTGACCCGTAGCCCGCGCCTACTCCAGTACGCTCCCACCGTGCAGGTGTTCCTCATTCCGCGGACGCGGTACAGCGAGCTAGTCATACTGGCCGCAACGCCGATGGCCTGGCGGCTGGAGGCCCTGCGGCTGGAGGTCTTCGACTGCCTCGAGGAGCTGGCCGCTGAGCCCCTAGCTCGCCCCGAGGTAGAGGCCGCGCGCCGTAGGCTGCTGGGGGGATACGCTCTCAGGCATCAACCAGTACTGGGGCGAGCGATCGAGGTCGGACGCACCGTCATGTCGGGCGGGGACGTGGAGGCGGCCGCTCACCATCCGCTCGAGGGGTTGCGGCAGGTTACGGCGGAGGAGACACAGGCGATAGCTCGCTCCTATCTGGGGGCTGAGCGCGCGGCTCTCGCGGTGGCCCTCCCCGCCTCGCCCGCGTTGGATGAGCTCGCCCCGCCGACGGCCACCGAGCCGGCGGCCGAGGGAACCTGAGGATGCGCCCGCTGCGACTGTGGCCGACCATCCTCCCGCCCGCACCGCCCTTCTCGCGACGGGATGGCGGGCCGTGAAGGTCCTCTACGGCGCCGAGGTACCCGCTCTGCGCGAGCTTACTGAGACGCTCACATCTGATGGGCGGCTGCGTCATGTGGAGCTGACCCTCGAGCTTCCCGGCTTGCCCGCGGCTCTCGATGGACTGCGTATTGGCCATGTGACCGATCTGCACTTCGGTCGCCGCGCTCGACACCTAGACGCCCTGACTGCCTGGACCCGCTCAGTGACCGTGGACCTCTGGGCCGTCACGGGCGACCTACTTGAGTCCACCGCCGGCTTGCCCGCCGCCGAGACCCTTACCGAAGCCCTCGAAGCTCCCCTCGGGCGGTGGTTTGTGGCGGGCAACAATGACAACCGCCTGCTCCCCGTGCTCGGGGGGCTCAGGCCGGTCTTGGAGCCGATAGGCTTTCGCGTGCTGGACAACGAAGGGACCGTTACTGAGCACGGAGGTAGACGGCTGGCCCTGGCGGGTGTGGACGACCCCACACGGTTCCGTGACGACCTACGATCGGCTGTGAGCGGTCTCGAGGCGGAGCCCTTCCTGCTGCTCCTCGCCCACAGCCCCGGAGTCGTCTTCCGTGAGACTGCGCTGCCGCCGAACCTGGTGCTGGCGGGGCACACGCACGGTGGCCAGATCTGCCTGCCCCGCATCGGTCCGCTGATCGGCCGCACCCGCCAGCCCGGCTGTGGTCGGCGCATGGCTGCCGGCCTGTTCCAGCGTGGTAACAGCATCGTCTATGTCTCCCGAGGGATCGGCACCAGCATTCTGCCGATCCGCGTCTTCTGTCCGCCCGAGGTGACCACCCTCACCCTGAGGTCGGCGCCTGGCGAGGTGAGGCGCGATGCGCGTTGAGCTCCACGAGGCCGAGGCCGACTACGGCCAGCTCCTAGCCAGCCTTGAGCGGGAGCGATGGGTCGCGCAGATCCGGATCGTCAGGGGGTGCGCCTCGACGAACCCCGCGGCGCTCGATCTGAGCGAGCGCGGGTCCCCGGCGGTCGTCGTAGCGGAGACACAGACTGAGGGCCGTGGCCGTCGTGGCACTCGCTGGAAGGACGTGCTCGGGGCGAGCGCGTTGTGCTCCATAGCGTGGCGACCGGCAAAGGTGGAGCGTGAGGCTTTCGGCCTTCTGAGCTTGGCGGCGGGGGTCGCCGCGGCCCTCACCTGCCGGGATCTAGGCGCGGCGGACGCGGGCGTCAAGTGGCCCAACGATGTATGGAGCCGCGGCCGGAAGATGGGTGGGGTCCTCACCGAGACCCGCCTCGCCGGCCAGCGAACCCTAGCTATCGTGAGCGGCATCGGGATCAACGTGGTGGCGACTCCCGACTCCGGCCCACCGCAGGCGTTCCAAGCCACGTGCCTCCAGGCGGAGGGCGCTCCCTCGGCGCTGCCGCCCGCCGTGATCGCCGGCGCCCTAGAGTGGCTCAGTCGACTCATCTCGCCGGAGGGGAGGCCCGATAGCGAGGCGGTGCTGCGCTGCTTCGCACAGACTGACCTTCTCCGTGGGCGTCCCATGGAGGCCACCGTATCGGGCGAGACCGTCCGAGGCGTTGCGGCGGGGGTGGATTCCGAGGGTCGGCTGCTGGTCCGCGACGAGATGGGCGGCGCCCGCGCCCTGCCGACGGCAGCGCTGAAGGTGCGGCCCCTCGACTGACCGGCCTACTGGACGGCAGGTAGGCCCAGTTCCTCCGCGTTCTGCCGCTTGAGCTCCGCCAACACCTCATCGGTGATGTCGGGGCCTGTGTTGTAGTGGACCACCCGGTGGTACTCCACGATGGGCAGGCCCGTGTCGACTTGAACGCCCGTCGTTCGGATGGAGTGCTGCACTACGAGTTCGAGCCCGCGAGCGGCGGCAACCGTGGCGACAGCCTCCTCGAAGCGGGCCGTCACACGCTCCTGGAGCTCGCGGTTCGCCCCATCGAGCTCCTCGTCCAGAGCCGCGCCCTTAGCCATCCAGTGTGCGCGACAGCGGCTGTAAAGAGCGTTGAGCTCATCGGCACGGGCGTCCGTCTGAGGGGTACGCTTGTCGGGGCGAAGTTGGAGGATCTCCCCCATTTCGGAGTTCAGCCGCTGGTTCTGATCCTTCAGGGCTCTGAGCTCCCGGATCTGGTCGGCCGTACGCGCATTGTCGGCGACCTGCTCGATCTCCAGCGCCCGGTCGAACTCCTCGGGTTCTAGCATCGTGTAGCTCCGTGCTGCCGACGACAGGGCCGAAGCTCGCTCCTCGAGGGCGCTGATGGCTGCCCTCGCCTCCGCGAACTGCGGCGCCTCACTCTCGATGGCGTAGAACTGGACCACGCCGACCTTGGATGGCGCGGCGCCAGAGTCCTGAGCGAGCAGCCCCGCGGCTGCCCCGGCCATGAGCACGATGACTACCAAACCGATCATGACGTGAGCGCGCACGTGATCGCCTCCCGATCTCGCGGCCTCCCGGCCGCTCCTATGTCGTAGACGCGCGGCCCACGCCCAAGGGTGCCTCCCATGAAGGCAGCGGAAGACGGCTCGGGGAACCGCACGCATATGAGATCCCGTGCTCTTCCTCGACAGTCTGGGGCCGCGTTCGGCGTTGCCGCCGGAATCATTTTCTTGGCAGTGGGGCTGCTGGCACCTGCTACCGTAGCCGAACGGCTCACGGACTCGCGCGCCCCGCTGTCCCGCCCCGCCCCCTCGCCGGACGGGCGATGGGTGGCCTATGTCGTGTCCACGGAGAGCGGCGACGCCGTCGCGGTCACGGCACTGCCTCCCGAGGGCGCGATTCAGCACGCCATGGTCACCGGCCCCATAGGGGACGTAGCGGCCGATCTGATCTGGACGGGCGATCCCTTCCCGTTGCTGTGGGTCACGAAGGGAGGCGCTTTATGGCTGATGGAGAGCGACGGCACGCTCGTGAGCCATAGCCTGGGCGCTCCGAGGAGCATCCGTGGGTACGCTTGGGACCCCCTCCGCGCGATGCTCGTGGTGCATGGGCGGTCGGTGGCGGTCGAGCACAGCGTCCCCCCTACCCCTGATAGCAGCATCCTCTCCCTCGGCGGCGTCAACTCCGAGATCTCATCGCTCGCCATCGAGCCTGAGACGGGATCACTACTCTATGCGGATCGAGGCGCGGTGGTGGCCCAGAACGGACCTGGCAGCGCGCGGACGGTGCTCTCTCCCGACCTTGAGATCGCCGAGTTCCGCTCAGCCCAGTTCGCTGACCAGGGCACGGTGATCATGGCAGTGGCACGCCGGCGCGGGGCGCGCGTCGCCTCTACCGTGGTCCGGCTGGACGTGGCTACGGGCGAGCGGGCGATGGTGGAGGCGGATGGCCGCGAGGTCGAGGCGGTCACCCCGCTGGGATGCGCGATGGCGGTGGCGGAGGCCGACAAGCGGCTGTGGCTCGCCGACTTCGATAGTGGGACGTGGAGTCCCCTGTCGCCGGCTGGAGTGCTGGAGGGCGATGCTGCGCTCACGGCTGATGGCGCGTGGCTGATCGTGGCATCCTCTGGCCGGGAGGACATGGATCTGGATGGACGGGTGACAACCGCGGACCCCGCCAACCTCTACTGGATACCGATCGTCGATGGGACGTCCGTCTTGCCTATAGCCACTCCATGACATCATCGGCACTGGTGAGTTCGGCCCCTGGCGGGCAGTAGCAGCCGCGCGGCACCTTCACTCGGGGATAGACCGTCACACCGTCCTGCAGCATCACGCCCGCCCGCACCGTCGCCTCATCGCCGATGGCTGTGAAACCGGAGAGGTAGGTGGGGCTGCTCTTGCTCGACTGGATCTCCGCCATGACGCCGCAGACGCAGTCCTCGATCTCGGCCGCCGGACCGATGATGCTCCCCTCGCCGATGGAGGAGCGCACGATGCGGGCATCGGCGTAGATCTCGCACTCGTCGTCGATGTTGCACTCATCCAGGTGCGCGCCCGAGGCGATGTGCACGTACTTGCCGATGCGCACATGACTCCCGATGGTGATCTCGCCCGAGTCGATCCGCTCCTCCAGGGTCCTGCCCGACCACTCGTCGACGGAGCCTAGCGTCTCCGGCTCGATCCAGATCCGCCGGTCGCGGCTGTAGCAGTAGCCGAGATGGGCATCAGCCTTGGGGAACTCGCCGCGGAGGACCCGCAACATGGTATCTAGGTAGGCCGGAATGTTGCCGAGGTCACCAACTATGCCAATGGGGCGGGTATGCACGGGGTAGTCGTTCTGCACCAGCCAGGGGAGGAAGTCCTTGCCGAAGTCCAGGCTCCGCTCGCGCATCCGCCGGATCTCGCTGCACTGGGCGACCTCGCGGCACGCTGCGGCATCGAGCATGTAGAAGCCGGCATTCGTGAGGAACACCTCGGAGCCAGTCCGCTCGATGATCCGATCCGCCTGCTCCTGATTGGGCTTCTCCACGAACTCCATCACGCGGCCCTCGGCGTCGGTGACGATGACCCCATACTTGTCGATCGCCTCCTGGGCCGGCACGTTGAACGTGAGTACTGTCGCTACGGATCTCCTCTCCGTGTGCTGCTCCAAGAGACCGCTGACGTCCACATCCAGGATCGAGTCCGTCGGAAAGACGAGGGTGGCCGGCAAGACGTTGAAGTGCTCCATGTTGAGGAGGGTTGCGTCGGCGCTTCCGCGATCCAGCTTGTCGAACCGGGTGTGCGAATAGCGGACCTGGATGCCCAGACTGTCGCCATAGCCCAGGAGCCGCTTGACTTGGTAGCGGTTCTCCTTGCCCTTCGTGACCATGATGTAGTGGTAGATGCCCTCACCAACCAGGGCCTTGACGATCCAGTCCATCAGCCGCTGGCCGAGTAGGCGGATAGCGCCCTTGCTGCGCAGGTAACCCTTAGCCTTGAGCGTGAGGGGCCGCGACCGACGCCCCTCTCCCGCCGCCAGGCCTATAGCGACGATGTCACTACCGTATCCGAAGGGTTGGGACTTGCGCTGGGCCACAGGGACGTGCTCCTTTCGGTATCCCACCAGTATCTACTCCTACTTCCTCATCGACGGGGGCTATACCTGGCATCGGTTGACCCTCTCCACCCCAGTTGTTAGCATTCGCGGTAGATCTCACCACCAAGACTACCGACCGGCGCGCACGGGAGGGGACCCGACATGGCGGAAGCATCGGAACAGGCTAGGCAGGCGTGGGAGAAGGTCGTCGCGACTGTGAAGGAAGGCCCGATGAACCTGGCCTTGTGGCAGGCGCTAGAGGAGTGCGTGGGCCTCGAGATCGTCGACGACACGTTCTATGTCGGCATCCAGACCCAGGAGCTCTACCGCGCCAGCGTGATCAAGGCCCCTCAGGCCATGGCCCAGGTCGAATCCGCCGCCCAGAAGGCCCTTGGAACTCGCTATCGCATAGAGATCCTCGAGGGCCAGGACAGCGGCGCGGTCGAGCGGGAGGCAGCTCGGGTCCGCTTGCGTGAGGAGCGTGAGCGCCAGACACAGCAGCGCCGTGCGGAGCGGAGGGCGGAGAGTGCCAGCGAGTCCTGGGACGCCCTCAGCCGCCATCTCCACTCCAGCTTCGCCAAGTTCCCCGACAAGGGGCTCCCCTGGCGGCTCGTGGAGTACATGCGGGAGATGCTTCAGCAGATCGTCGTCGTCGAACAAGCGCGCCGCGACAAGGGCGACGAGGAGTACGAGATCGAACGAGGGCTGGCGCGGAATCTCAGCGCCCTGTCAACCCAGATTGACGCTCCGCCCATGTGGGTCGCCGCCGAGTATCTGCGTGTGAAGCAGGAGACCAAGCCACAGTAGAGGACGTGACAACACTTCGCCGGCCCGGATCCGACCGGATCCGGGCCGGTCGCTATCAGGAGCCCGGGGCCTCACTCTGCCGCTCCCGGATGACCTCGTGCACCAGGGCAGGGTTGCCCGCGAAGAGCCCATCCACGTTCATATCCAGCAACCGCGCGATATCCTCACGCGTGCGCGCATAGGAGACATTCACCCACATGTTCATCGAGTGGGCGTACTCGACGAACTCCTTCGTCACCAAGTGAATGGTCGGCTGGAGCATTCGAAAGCCCATGTAGTAGGCGTCGTCGATGTACTCATCATCGCTCTCGCCGCCCCGCGAGATCCAGCACAACCGGAGCCTCGGAAGCATCTTGCGGATGCGGTGCAGGCCGTGCCGAGTGTGATGGGTGATCCAGGTTCGGGTCTCGCAGCCAGTCTCGGTGATCGCGTCGCACACAGCCCGTTCACACCGGTCCGACTCGTTCTCATGGGCGCGCAGATGGACGTTGATCCATACCGGCGCGGGAACGATGGCCAACGCCTCGGCCAACTCGGGGATTCGCTGCCCCGCGAACTGGGGGCCGAACCATGAGCCAGCGTCGAGCTCCTTCAGCTCGGCGAGCGTGTGCTCGACGACCCAGCCTGTGCCAGTGGTCGTGCGAGGCAGGGTGGCGTTGTGGATGCACACCGGCCGACCGTCCTTGCTGATCTGGACGTCGAGCTCGATCGCCGTCGCGCCGGCCTCCAACCCCGCGCGGACCGCCGCGAGGGTGTTCTCGGGGGCCAGGGAAGAGCTCCCCCGGTGGCCTATGACGATCGTCCTGCGGGTCTGAGGCTGCACGGTTTCTTCTGCGGGCTCTGCTGTGGGCTGCTCTGGCAGCCTGCGCTCGGCGGCGGCTCGTCGGACGTCCTCAGCATGAACGACACTGGGCGCCGCCGCTGCTGCGGCGCCTCGCGGAGGCTGTCTCTCCTTCGCGGTGGCCGCCTCTTGGAGCCGGGCGAGGGCGGGGGGATCCACCCGGTAGTGGGGGCACTTATAGGAGAGGGACAGGGTGGTTGGGGTATTGCAGTCCGTGTCGGTTATCTCGACCTTGTAGATGGAGCACTCGTGGGTACCCAATAGGTTGGCACAATCGATACAGCGACGCACAACGGAGCGGCAATCTCTGCACTCTACCTGGGTCTCTATCCATGCCTCGGTGCCGCAGTTCCAACAGGGAACGTACATATCTGACACCTCCCATGCCCGGGAGCGTGCTGGTGGACGAGCGTCCGAAGGCTTGGGCCCGTCCGCACGCGTCATCCAATCGTCGCGCTGGCTCTGTGTGTTGCCTCCCTAGTATCAGCCGAACTGCCTAGTGCTTCTCCCTCGCCGCAGAAGGCCCTTCGCCCGGAGGCATTTGTCTGCGCAGATCACAGACGACCTTCGCGCAGGATCGACCGCGCCTCCTGCAGCATCTCAGGATTGCCGATATCAAGCCGCCTTCCAGCCGATGGGCGCCAACCGAACACACGCTCCCTGGCGCACAGCCAGGCGAGGAAGTGCCCGGGCGCATCGGGGTTAGCACCGGCGCGCAGGTACTCGCTCACTCGAGCAAGCGTCGCCTGGGTGTAGGCGTAGACAGGCGGGGCGAAAAGGTCAGACCAGGGCTCGAGGGGCTTCTCCTCCATCCTCACCATCCAGCCTTGGGAGTCAACCTCGACGCAATTGGCCGCCCGGAGCGCGGCCCGGCCCTCCCCTTCGAGCAACGCCGCGACGCTGCAGTCTCTCGCTTCCATCTCCTGGAGTGCGCCGGTTACATCGAAGGAGTAGACGTTGTCGGAGCCCAACACCAGGGCGCTCGCGTCGCCAGTCTCGCGGAGTGCCAGGTCAAGGTCACCGATCGCGCCGAGTCGGTTCTCCGGCTCGGTCACCCCGTCATCGATGAGAACCCAGGGAGTGCGCAGGCGGGAAGCGGTGAGCCACTGCCGGTACATCTCGGCGAAACGGCCGTTCGTGACCCACACGATGCTCTCAACGGCTGCCGAGCCCTCTAGGTCCGAGAGGATCGGGTCCATAACGACGCCCATGCCCAGGTCCAGGAGGCCCTTCGGGCACCGGCGGCCCAGTTCGCCCATGCGCGTCCCGAATCCAGCGGCGAGCACGATCGCGCGCGCCATGGCGACCATGATCCCTTCAGCGTCCGACTAGCGATCAGCCCTCATAAGCGCGGAGGGCGCGGGCACGGCTTCTTGCTCGCCGCTTCACCCACGCCCCCGCTGCCAACCACCGTCGTTCCTAGGCCTTGCCGAGCAGCTCCAGCGCGTTCCGGCATATCTTCTCGGGGCTGGGTATGTTCTCCATCTCCAGCGGCTCCGCCATGGGCGGCGGAACGTCATAGGCCGCCACGATGCGGGCAGGCTGCTTCATGGAGTGGAAGACCCGCTCCTGGGTCTTCGTGACGATGTGCTCGGCGAAGCATCCGGTTTCGGGAGCCTGGCAGGCCACGAGGAGGTGCCCGGTCTTCTTCACCGAGTTGGCCACGAGGTCGTAGTCGAAGGGGATAAGGGTCCGCGGATCGATGACCTCCGCCGACACGCCACGCTCCGCCAGCAGTTCGGCCGCCTCCTCAACCACCTTCGCCATGAAGCTATACCCCACGAGGGTGATGTCGCTGCCCTCGCGTCGAATGACGCCCTCGCCGAAGGGGATGAGGTACTCCTCCTCGGGGCAGACCCCGCGCTCGGCGTAGAGGTTCTGGTGCTCGATGAAGACAACGACGTTGTCATCTCGGATGGCGGTCTTGAGGAGCCCCTTGATGTCGTACGGGGTCGAGGGCGCGACGACCTTCAGCCCCGGCACCATGGTGCATAGCGCCTCGAGGCTCTGGCTGTGCTGCCCGGCGTAGCCCTTGCCGCCGCCGATGGTGGTCCGAACGACCAGCGGCTGCTTCGCCTTGCCTCCGAACATGTAGCGGTTCTTCGCGGCTTGGTTGCCAAGCTGATCCATGGTCTGGAAGAGAAAGTCGATGTACATGATCTCGACCACGGGCCGAAGCCCTGTCATGGCGGCGCCGACGCCGGTGCCGATGATGGCCGCCTCACTGATCGCGGTGTTGAACACTCGGTTGCGACCGAAGGTCTCTAAGAGCCCCACAGTCGCCTGGAAGGCGCCTCCGTAGTCAGCCACATCCTCGCCGTAGAAGATCACGCGCTTGTCCCGCAGCATCTCCTCCGTCATCGCCTCGGCGACGGCGTGGCGGCAGAGGATGCGCCCCTCGGAGTCGCGCCGCGTCTTACGCGGCTCTTTGACCAGGTCGGCGGGGTCGGGCACGAACTCGGCCGGAACATCCTCACACGCGGTCGGAGCGAACAGGCCCCGGGTGATCTCCTTGGGGTCTGGATCGGGAGAGTTGGAGGCGATGATGGCAGCGCTCTCGATCTCCTGCAACGCCCACTCTCGCACAGCCTTGACCTCGTCCTCAGTGGCGATCCCGGCCTCTACAACAGCGCGATCATAGGCCTTCACGGGATCCAGGGCCTTCCAGGCCGCCTCCTCCTCGCGGCTGCGGTAGCGGAACTGATCCGAGAGGGAGTGGCCCATGTAGCGGTAGGTCAGGGCCTCGATCAGGACGGGCCCATCGCCCGCGCGACAGATCTCCGCGGCACGATCCATGGCGTCGAACACCGCGCACACGTCCATGCCGTTGACGACCTCGGCATGCATCATCTGCTCATTGTAGCCAGCGCCGCGTCGCGCGAGGTGGTCGACACCCGTAACCTCCCCAACCTGCTGGCCCGACATGCCGTACTGGTTGTTCTCCAGAAGGAAGATCGTGGGGAGGCCGCGCTCGAACTGATCCATGGCGGCGAAGTTGCACGCCTCGTGGAAGATCCCGTTATTGGCGGCGCCGTCGCCCACGATGCAGAGACAGAGCTTACCATCCTCGAGCTTCTCGGCAGCCAGCGCCGCGCCCACAGCCATGGCGGAGGATCCGCCGACGATGGCGTTGGCGCCCAGGTGGCCGGTGAAGAAGTCGGCGATGTGCATGCCGCCGCCACGCCCGTGGCAGTACCCGCACTCCTTGCCGAACAGCTCGCCTACGGCCTTGACCAGATGCGTCCTGAATGCGCGCTGCTGGATGCTGTCGCCCTGCACCTCGGGAAGATCGCAGAACTCCTCGAGCTCAGGATCATCGCGGGCAGCCAGCGCATAGGCGCCCTTGACGATGGAGTGGCCGTGGCCACGGTGGCTGGACGTGATGTAGTCGAGGGGCGCTACCGCGCCGATGGCGCCGACAGCGACCGCTTCCTGCCCGATCGAGAGGTGTGTCGCGCCGATGAACTTGAAGTCCGGCAGGGCCGCGTACTTGCCACCCTTGACGGCAGCGATCATCTCCTCAAAGGCCCGCACGCAGTGGCCCCAACGGAGGAAGTCGAGGGCGCGCTCTTTGGTAATCCGTCCCGACTCGACCTCAGTCTTCAGGTTGCCGCTGTACTGGAAGCACGGAATTGTGCCGAACTGGAGGAAACCGGGTTCGAACACAGGCAGGACATCCATATCCCGAGGCATCTGTGATCCCATCTCTCAAGAGGAGCTCGCGCAATAGCACAGCGAACGAGTCCCAGGAACCCGTCCCATGCGCGTTCACGGCTTAGGTTACTATACGCAGATAGCCAGGCATTGTCATTTCCTGGCGGGTGGCGATGGCCTACACTCGCACAGTGGTTGGGTGCCCGCCCGGAGCCGCGAGAGGAGCCGAATCGGCTGTGACCGACGATCGGAATTCGATGCCCGAAGGGGCTAGTGGACGGGTGCTGGTGCTGACGAACCAGGACCTCTGCCCGGAGGTGTTCACGGCGGCTCTGGAGGGCCTGGGACTTCGCGCCACCGTCTGCTCGACGGTGGCCGAGGCCCTGGCGGAGTTGGAGAGCCGGGACTCGCCACCCATCGACCATGCCTTCGTGGACCTCTGCTTGGAGTGCAGCGACGACATGTCGGCGGAGCCCAGTGGCGTCGAGGCCCTGCGCCAGATCCGCGAGCGCGGCGCCTCATTAGGTATCGTGGCCTTCTGCTCCGTTCCTGGGTGCTCAGAGCGTGATCTCGAAGGGCTCGCGCTGGCGGCGGGGGCCGACGACTACGTCGCCCGAGGAGACGGCGCCGCCGAGGCGCTCGTCGGGAGCCTGATCGAGCATCTCGACTGCCTCCGCGCCTTGCAGCGACGGCTCCAGCGGTACACGGAGGACCGCGACCCCATGTTCCAGGCGCTCCAGCAGCTCGGCGTAGGCATCGCCGTCGTCGACCGCCACCTCCGCGTCTGGTACATGAACGACACCCTCCGCGAGGAGATGGGCTACTCGCTGCTGCAGACCTCCGGTGAACGCGCACGGCTCGTCTGCTACGCGAGGGACGGGGAGTGTCTGGCGCCCGCCTCATGTCTGGGCTGTGGGGTTCGAAGGGCCATCGACCTGCGTGGCGAGGTTCAGCAGGTTGCCCTCATGCGCGTGAACGCCCTGCGGCCCGAAGGCTCGCGCCGCCCCGCGCTGCGGTACTACCAGCTCACGGCGAAACCCATGCTCGGCTCCCCCACCAGCGACCGCGTCATGGCCGTGCTGGAGACCGCTCAGGACATCACCGACACGCTTCGCGCGACCGGCATGGACCGCCGAGTTCGACTCGAGCTTCTTGCCCGGGCCGTGCTCGATGTCGGGTTCAGCCGGTGCCGGATCTACATCCGAGGAGAGGGAAGCGCCCGACGGCTTGAGCTCGCCGTCTTCGCCGGCGGCGACATCGAGCGGCATGGTGGGCACGAGATCGACCTGGAGCAAAGCCACGCGGCGGCCCGCCGAGGTCAGTGGGAGGCCGGCGCGGCCTGGTTCCCACCGGGTTACGAACGCGAGCCCTGGCACGAGGAACTGGGCCTTCCGGCCGACCACCAGGGGTGGGTCGACTGGCCCGTGTTCGGGCCCGCTGGCCGACTGCTGGGGTGGATCGCCGCCGATACGGCGCCCCCGGCGGACGATGTGTCCGTTCCGGCCTGCGATAGGGTTCGGTTCGTCGGGCGGCCTGTGGTGCCCAGCGATCTCGAGGCCCTGCGGATGTACGCCGACCACGCGGCGCAGATCCTCTCCACGAGCCAGGACACGGACATCATCGAGTTCGACCGCGAGGCGGCAGCGATATCAGAGCTGGACTCCCGTGTGCTCGTATCGGGTGCGACGCCTACCGAGGCCGCGGCATGGGCCCTGGACACGCTCCACGAGCACCTCCCAGCGCTGGTCCACTCCACGGTACGGTACTACAGCCACTGGACCCAGTCGTCGGTCCTGTTCGCGTCCCGCGGCCCCCTCGATCCCTACCTCGAACGTGAGGTCTCGCTCTACGACCTCCGGCGACCCTCGGGCCGGATCCACAAGACGGGCGAGACGGTGGTGCATCACCTGGACGACGAGGGAGGCTGGGACCGCTGGATGAGAGGCTGGATCGAGGCCTCTCACCCTGGCTTCGACGAGGCGCTCCGAGCGAACCAGGTCGAGGAGATCATCATCCGCCCCTTGGTGATCGAGAACCACATGGTCGGCACGCTCGCGGTCTTTCTGTCCGAGCGTGGGGCGGTGAGTTCAGGCGCTCCTCAATGGCTCCTGGAGAGATGCCTGGAGCGGGCGCAGGCGTGCGCCACCGCCGCTCGGATGCAAGAGCGGCTCCGCAGCGAGGCCATCGATCAGGCCATGCCTGACCTGCTGCCAGCCATCGCCCACAAGCTCGGAACGCCGCTGTTCCTTGCGAACCGCGAGATCCGGGCCTTCACCGCGGATGCAGAGGAGGGCACTGCAACCGTCGAGTCCGCCCGCGCCTCCATGGCCAACCTGAAGCGGCACATGAGCAAGATCGACGGCATCAGGAGGCAGTTCCTGGAGATGTCCGCCGCGGGTGGCCGGCGCAGGCAGCGGATCGATTTGGTATCCGTGCTCCGGGACGCCGTGGCGGACGCGACAGACGGGGTCTGCGACGAGTTCGTGGTGGTCTACACCCAGTGCCCCGACCGAGCCTACGCCTACGCTTCCCGCGAGGACCTTTCCGAGGTATTCTACGAACTTGCGGCTAACGCGGTGCGAGCTCTTGATGGGCGCGGGGTGCTTTCAATCGAGGTCTCGCCCTACCCGGCTTCGAAAGAGGCTCCCGTGGCCTGGCGGGTCACCTTGGAGAACCCAGGCCGGATCCCAGATGAGGACAAGACCAGGATCTTCGACCCGTTCTACACGACCAACCTGGCCTCCGGGACGGGGCTGGGGTTGGCCCTTGTGCAGCGCCTACTGCGAGCGAACGAGGGAACCATTCGAGAGACCGGAACCGATACCGTCGTCTTCGAAGTGCTCGTCCCGAGCTGGTCTGAGCCGCGTCGCGGCGGGGAGGAAGAGGCGTAATGGAGTCTGAAGCGCTGCCCGGCGGCCCGATCCGGGTCCTGCTTGTCGATGACGAGATCGACGAGATGGCCGATACCTTCATCCGGTCTCTGGGCCGGCACGGCTGGGAACTGGAGACCCTCGCCACGGTTGCGGAGGCGCGCAGACGCCTCAATGAGCCGCCCCCGATCGATGTCGTCGTGACCGACATGGTCATGCCCGAGGGGGGCGAGGGAGGGCTGCAGCTGGTCGAGGCAGCTCACAAGGCCGACCCTGCCTCGCGGATCATCGTCCTGACCGCCCGCAGCACTCCCGCTACCGCCTTCGCAAGCGGCCGGCGTGGCGTTCGCGCCTACGTCGACAAGCTCAGCCCCGTTGAGGACCCCGAAGACCGGCTCGCGTTCCTGGTGCCCATACTCGCGAAGGAAGCGCGCCGCATCCGTCAGGTTAGGCATAAGGCGCAAGAGGGCGCTCTCGATCCCGAGTCTCTCCGGGCGGCGCTCGGGATGGCGCGAGAGGCGCGAGAGCGCTTCAGCCACGACCTCGACAACCTCACCGAGAACGCCGAGCGCGGGCGGTACGAGGCCGCGATCGGCTCAGGCCGCGAAGCCGCTGACGCGTGCGAGGAACTCCTGATGTACCTGGAGTACTTCGTGAGTGAGTCCCTCGGCGACAGTGATGATGACGATGAGCTTGACGACTAGCCGCACCGGTTTAGCCCGCATCATTCATGAGAGCTAGTTTGTGGTGTGCTTGGTGGCTGTGTAGCGGTCGCTTGTCCGTTGCGTCGGTGTTGGGTTGTTCAGCGGCAGGTGGCGGACGTGGAGGGGCGGCTCGCTGAGGGTCCGTGTTCCGCTGTTCCGGTGTTCCG
>DBQI01000028.1 GCA_002305165.1 Armatimonadetes bacterium UBA1398 | reverse complement strand
GAGCCGCTCCTCCATGCCCGCCGCTGAACAGACCAACACCAACGCAACGGACAAGCGCCCGCTACACAGCCACCAAGCACACCACAAACTAGCACTCATGAATGATGCGGGCTAGGGCCGTGCCGCCCGCGCGGCGATCTCCTCCGCCGTCAGGGCGCGCGAGTAGACCTTCACCTCGTCGAGCAACCCGATGAAGTGGGCGGCGTGTCCGGCCTCGTAGCTGCCCAGTGTGAGGGGGTAGTCGTTGGGCTTCACGGGGCCAGCACGCTCCATCGAGGCGACCTCTGCCCCATCGACGTACAGCCGCATGACCTGCCCATCGAAGGTCCCCGCCAGGTGGACCCAACGGCCCACGGGCAAGGGGTCGGGGCCGTGGAGGTGGTGGCTCCACGAGGTCTCGGGCACATGGAAGCAGGGCGCCCCGCGCACGACGCCAAGTCGGTAACCCGCATCGCCCTCGTGATACACCCGGTTGACCACCCAGGTATTGCCCTGATCGGCGACATCAGTTCTGACCCAACACTCGATCGACACTCCGTCCCCGGGGTTCAGGTAGTCACTGGAGGGTACTACTGCGGCGCCGCCATCGCAGACGAGGGCATTGCCATCGATCCCTAGGGCGCGCGTGGCCTCGAACATGACAGCGCCGTGGCGCCGGCCCGTGTAGTCTAGGGCCACCTGTGCATCAGGGTCCTCATCGAACGCCCACCAGCCGATCAGCCCTGCCTCGTCGCCCCCCGGCTTGTGGGCCTCCTCGCGGCCCAGCCTTCCGAGGGCCGTCTCCCTCTGAATCCACTCCCAATACGCCGCGTCGTAGGGGCCCATTCCCACGTCGCTGGGCAGGTAGTCCGTGTGCTCGACGGGGGCGTCAGTCAGCACTTGCCGGACGGCATCCAAGTACCCGAACCCGTAACCAACATAGGGCGCGATGTAGTGGCCCTCGCCCCACTCATTCCAGTTGTCCAGCAGGAGCATCCGTCCGCTCAGTGAGTCCTGGTCGAGCGTACCCACGAACTCGACCCCTCGCTCCAGCAACTGCACGAAGTCCTGCGGCGGGATCTGCCAGATCGACCCCTCGTTGTTCCAGCCGGACCAGCCCTGAGAGAGGGTCGCCACCTGGGGGATGATGCCCATCTCCTCGGTCTGCTCCAGGTAGTCGAACTGGGTGTCGATCGCTCGCTGGGGTTCCGGGCTGTCATGGACATACCACACGTAGGCGAAGGTGTAGTCCAACCCGAGATCTCGCATCAGGGTGAGGTGGGTGGGGTTTGTCCCGCGGTACTCGCCCAGGAGAGTGATCCCGTCGAAGCCTTCGGCCCGGCACGCCTCAGCCATATCCCCGAAAGCCTCACGGACCGCTTCTACGCTGCCGAGGTCATCGACCAGGTACTCGGGCCGGTAGATGAAGAGAACGGGTCTGTTGTCCACCACGAGGTAGCTCGGATGCTTGAAGAAGGTCTCCATCCAGTAAGGCAGGAGGTTCTCCATGAGGTCGGCGTGATCGGCGACGCCCGAGACGCCCTTGCGCTGGTTCTCCCACATGATGGTGAACTTCATCTGATCCTGGTACTCGGACTTCAGGAAGCCTTCGGTGATGGCGCCCTCCAGCATCGTCTCCACGGGCCCTCCCTGGGAGACGCGGTACCAGCAGTAGATGAAGAAGTCGATCCCGTGATCCACAGCCCACTTGGTCTCCCAGTCCGCCACCTCGGGGGTTACCGCATCGTAGAAGCCCAGGGCCGGGTACCGGCTCATATCCCGCCTGATCTGGTCCCATCGGCCAAAAGAGTCGGAGTCGGCTTCCCACAAGGGGCAGTGGTGAGCTCCCACGAGGAGTGGCGAGTCCGCTGGGTTTGGAGGGGGAACGTAGCCGTCGGGCGGAGCCGGGACGGTGGGGAAGAACCGGATCGGGAGCACCCGCGAGGCTGTCTCACCGTCAGAGGAGGCATCTAGTCGCAGATCGGCCCGGACCTCCTCGCCGGCCGTCACAACCCACCTCAGATCCGCCTCTTCGAGCGGCCCGAGGGTAAGCGAGGCCGCCGCTTCGCCCTCAACCAGGGTTACCCCCTGCGGCACCGAGAGAGCCACCTCTATCTCCAGCGCCTCCTCCGAGGGATTGGCGACGACCGCCCAGATGGGGAGTTCCGCGCCCGCGCGAACGGGCGGAGTCGTGCAGAGAAAGTCCCGGATGCGCACGGCAGGCTCCTGTCCCAACGCTGTTCCAGCCGCAAGGCCGGTAAGGCATAGAGTGAGTACCAGTCTCATCGGTAACCTCCTAGGGGCCTTCGTACCGCAGCAGTAGAACCGTCCACATACATCCTTACTGCTACTCAAAAACGATGGCAACCTTGCCCGTCTGGCCGTCGGCGGCGATCCGGTAGGCCTCCGCCGCCTCTCTCAGGGGCAGGCGTTCCGTGCAGGTCACGTCTGGATGGATGCCCCAGCGGTCGAGCCGCTCGACGAGTTCCTCCAGGTGTTTCAGTGAGGTTACCCATGAGCCATATAGAGTGATCTGCTTGTGAATGAGGTACTTGGAGACCTCGAACGTGACCTCTCCGCCTTCACCCACATAGGCGCAGCGTCCCCAGTCCCGAGTCCCCTGCAACGCTAGTAGCCGCGCGGAGGCGGCGCCGGAGCAGTCGATGCTCGCCTCGCAGCCCCAGCCACCAGTGAGGTCCATGATCGCGTCGAGCGTCGCGTCGTCGGCCGGCAAGGCGTGATCGACGAGCCCGAGGTCCACTGCCAGCGCGCGGCGGCTCGACGAGATGTCCGTCCCAATGACCTCCGTCGCCCCGAGTGCGCGGCCCAATTGAGCGGCCGCCAGTCCCACGGGGCCCAGGCCCGTGACGAGCAACTTGTCCTGGCCGCTGACCTGCATACGGCGCAGGGCCTCATAGGCGGTCCCGTAGCCGCAGGCGCACAGTGCGCCATCTACGTAGGTCAGCGAGTCGGGCAGCTTTACTAAGGTGTTCTCCTCGGCCAGGAGGAACGCCGCGTGGCCGCCATCCCGCTGCCAGCCGTACGCGGCGCGATGCTCGCTGCGGCAACTGATCATGTACCCGTGCTTGCACTCATCGCACACGCCACAGCCCGAGATGTGGTAGATAACGGCTCGATCCCCCTCATGAAAGCGCTTGCAGCCAGGCCCAACGCGCACGACCTGGCCGCACGGCTCGTGGCCGGCGATGACGTTCTGGTACCCCTCCGGCCCCTTCCCGAGGTGCTCCCGGTAGATGGCGCGGATGTCGCTGCCACAGATGGATGATGCCTTCATGGCGATGAGCACCTGGCCGTGACCAGGCACAGGCACAGGATACTCTCGGAACTCAACGGTGCTGTTGCCGGGCAGAGTCACGCCGGTCATGGCGTCGGGGATGTGCTGCATGTTTGCCCTCCTCACGATTGCGTGGTGCGGTCACTGGCTGAGTGACGAGGGGCGTCAGCCCTCCGCCACGGCTCCATCGATGTCCCACAGATCCTCCCACCCCGAGGCGCCCTCCCACAGGAAGACCTGCCCCTTGATGAGGCGGCAGTTGCGGTCGATGCCCGCTAGCGCCTCCATATCGGCGGGATTCAGCGGCTCGGCAACAACCGCCTTCAGACTGGCTAGCTGCTGGTTGCGCTTCACCGAGAAGGGGATCGGCACCTGGCCCCGCTGCTCAGCCCACTTGATGCAGACAACGGCGGGATGAACGCCCAGGCGTTCCGCAATGGCCCGAATCACGGGGTCCTCGGTATCTACGGTATCCGCCGGCGTCACATCGCGGGCTGGGCGGTTGGGCGAGCCGACCGGGCTGTAGCCGACCGGCACGATCCCTTGCTGCAACAGGAAGGCGAACAGCTCCGGCTGCTGCATGTGGGGATGCAGTTCCATCTGGTTGCAGGCTGGCCTTATCTCCGCGTCGCGCAGGAGCAGCTCCAACTTGGGAATGGTCATGTTGGAGGTGCCGATGTGGCGGACCAACCCCATCTCGACGAGGCGCTCCATCTGCCGCCAAGTGCGCATGTACTCGGCATGGACGTAGGGCCTCGCGCGGGGGTTGCGCGCGTCCACATCGCACCCCGGGGGATGGTGGTTCGGGAAGGGCCAGTGGACCAGGTACATGTCCAGAGCGTCCAGCCTCAGGTCGTCCAGGCTGCGCCGGCAAGCCGGTAGGACCTCCTCGTCGCCATGGCTGTCGTTCCAGAGCTTCGAGGTGATGAACATCTCGTCGCGGGCCACCCCAGCCCTCTGTATGGCCTCCAGCGAGGCGCCGATGTGAGACTCATTGCCGTAGACAGCGGCGCAGTCGAAGTACCGGTAGCCGACCTCTGCGGCGGTCAGCACCCCCTGCGCGATGGTGTCGGCGTCGTAGTGGTCGGAACCGAACGTCCCCAACCCAATGGCCGGCATCCGGGCGCCCGTAGGCAGAGTGCGATAGGGGATGCGCTCCGGGTCCACGCCATCGGTCGCAAGGGGAAGCTCGAGGGCATGATCGAGCATAAGGCGACCCCTTACTGCGATCCTGCCGGCCTCAATCTCTCGTCCGAGAGATCGAGCCGGTACATGATCTGGTTGTAGTCGTAGCGCGGCGTCTTGGGCACATCACCCTCGAACATCTGCGTATAGGTTCCCTGGAAGTAGATGATGCGGCCACCCTCCTGGTCAAGAAACGGGTGGTGCAGTGGGTTGTAGAAGCCGTAGCGGTCGTGGGAAACGATCCTCTTGGCGTCGCGCCACGGGCCGGTCGGCGACTCCGCCTCCAGGTACCAGATCTCGCCAAGGAAGGAGGGCTCGCCGAAGGCCTCGACGGCGATCATCACCCAGCGCTGGCGGTAGGCGTTCCAGGCGACGGACCCCGCATGCAGGGCGACCGCGCGGCCAGACTCGATGTCTCTGACATCGTACCGCGCGTCGGCCGAGTCTATCGCGCCAGCCTCGATCAGCTCGCGTTCCTCTCGCGGTCCAACGGGATCAGTGCCTGGCCGGAAGCCCCAGGCAGGGCGGCCTGCGGCATCCAGCTCCAAGCGCGAGGCCGGGCCCTCCCACCTGGCGCCCTCCGCCAAGCAGGTGAATGCCTCGTAGGATCCTTGGTCGCTCACCGCGGCCAATGTGGCAAGGCAGCGGCTCTGGATGAAGGGCGTGGCGAACATCAGGTACTCATCCTGGCTCAGTGGGTGGCCTCGAGGAGCCTCCCAGAGCCGCTTCAGGTCGAAGCGAGCCGCCTTGTCGAAGACCTCCTCGCCCTCGTCGAAAACGGCGATTCCGTGCTCCAAAAGGGCCTCCAGGCCGCGTACTCGAGAGTAGTGGGCGATGAGACGCAACTGCCCCTGACCATCATCCACGGCGCAGAGGCCGTCGAGCCAGACGGGGCCCTCACCCTCGCTGGGGCACATGGCTCGGACGAAGCCATCCTCGCCCACGATGTACTCGAAGTCTATGCCGGCTGCGGGGTCGGCAGGCCGATCGGACCACGCGCCGGCTGTGTGGAAGAGCCCCAGAGGGTATGCAAGCCGGCTCGTGTCACCGAAGAGCCATAGGACGCGGCCCTGCCACTCGTGGGCAAGGACCGAGTCCTGCCCAACGACCCCGCCGTTGAGCAGAGGTTGCCGAATCGGCGCCGATTCACCCAAACGACAGGTGTGCTCGTAGATTCCCGCGCCCGTGAGACGGTAGAGCCGCTCCGCGATGTTCGTGCGGTTCACGGCGATCTCAGCGCGTCCGCCAGGGGTGACGTCAAGCGCCACACCCCGGTATCCGAAGCCGTCCGTGGGATACTCGTAGCCATGGCTGGTGATCGTGAAGTGAACGGTGCGGCCCATGAGGACCGGATCCTCGATGGCGATCCACCCAGCACTATCGCTGATGAAAACGCTTGCATCCGTCGTTTCGAGCCGAACAAGGGGCACTCCGCGGCCCGTCTCGGCATCGAGAACACGGATCCCGAAGGGCTGAGCACAGGCTGGGATGGAGAGCACGCAGATCAGTGCGATGCGCCAGCTATCCATGGGCTGCCCCATTCGTGCGACAGCGTTCCTGGCCCTCCCGCCTCACTGCCGGTATCGGGGGCTCGCATCCCATTGCCGGATCCGATCGGACGCGGGTTGAGTCTTCAGCGGTGTAGGGTTGATGGCACGCTGCGGCCAGTAGGGATCCCAGTTGCCCTGGTCGCTGATCTCCGCAACCGCTAGATGGGCTTCGCCCGGCGGCAGTAGATGACCCAGTAGATTGCGCCCACGAAGAATCCGCCTCCCACGATGTTCCCGAGCGTCACCGGCAGCAGGTTCCCGATCAGAAACTGGTACCAGGTGAGTGCGGGGTAGTCGGCAGGCGATGCGCCAATGGCCTGCCAGAACTCGGGTGCGGCGAACTGGGCCAGGAACAACCCCATGGGCACGAAGTACATGTTCGCCACCGAGTGCTCGAAGCCAGCCACGACGAAGGCGGTTATGGGGAAGATGATGGCGAGGATCTTGTCGCCGGTGGTGCGGCAAGACATGGTGAGCCAGACGGCCAAGCAGACGAGGGCATTGCAGTAGATACCACGCGTGAAGGCGGGGATGAAAGCGAGCTGGCACTTGGCGTGGGCGATACTCAGCGCGTTGAGCCCCACCTCGCCATTCGATGCCATGTGGCTCTCGGTGCAGAGCATGATGAGCGCTGTCAGCACAGAGCCCACAAAGTTGCCGATGTAGACGATGGTCCAGTTCCGAAGGAGCAGCCGGGTGGGCACGCGGCCGCCCGCCCAGGCCATGATGAGCAGGTTATTGCCAGTGAACAGCTCGGCGCCCGCTACAACCACCATGATGAGGCCCACACAGAAGGCGACTCCGCCTACCAGCTTGCCGACTCCGTAGGGCAGATCGCCTCCACCCGTCGTGACGGCGATGTAGAACACAGCCCCCATGGCAACGAAGGCGCCGGCGAGTATGGACAGCAGGAAGGTCGAAGCGAAGGGCATCCGCGCTTTGGCGACGCCCGCGTCCTCGGCCTTGGCCGCAATCTCGGGTGGCAACAGACCATCGACATGGAGCGGTGGTTGGGCTGCCATGCAACGCCTCCATCGACGCAGTGCGCAACGCGTGCCGGTTTCGGTAGCCTGGCCGGCATTCCTTGTTCTGGGTTGGCTCCCGATCCGCCGTGGTCGCGGTCCATGCGGCAAGGTGATGTGGCCGCCGCCGGCGGATATCCATGAGAGCCAAGTCGAGAGGGCTGGTAGAGGATGAAGCAAGAGACGATGACACCTCGCGAGCGTGTGCTGGCAGCCCTGAACCATCGAGAACCGGATCGGGCGCCTATCGACCTCGGGGGGTGTCAGACGGGTATCCACCGGGATGCCTACACCGACCTGCTGGAGCACCTCGGTATGGACGAGGAGTTCGACCTGACGGATCCGGTGCAACAACTAGCGACCCCATCTGAGGCAGTCCTTCGGCTCCTCCACGTGGATACCCGCTACGTGTTCGCCCAGTCGGCGGCGGGTTATGACGGGACCATCCGGCGGAATGAGCGGGATGGCCGGGTCTGGGACGACCTCACCGATGAGTTCGGCATCGTGTGGTCCATGCCGGAGGGGGGGCGGTACATGGACATTACGCACCACCCCCTGGCGGAGGCGTCCATCGACGACCTGGACAGCTACCCCTGGCCCGACGGCGCTGACCCAAGCCGGTTCGAGGGTCTGCGGGAGCGGGCGATCGCGGCGGGACAGGATGGCCGGTACGCCGTATGCACGGGGATCGGTGGGGTCATCTACGAGCACGGGTGGTACCTCCGAGGCCTGGAGCGCTGGCTGATGGACCTCATGGAGAACCCGACGTTCTGCGAGGCCATTCTGGACCGGATGCTCCAGTACTGGCTGGACTTCTACGCGGGCTTCCTCGCGGAGGCGTCGGATGTGGTGGACGTGGTCATGATTGGCGATGATCTCGCCGGGCAGCACGGCCCGCTCTTCGCGCCGCGGGTCTACCGGGAGATCGTTCGGCCTCGCCAGCGCAGCCTCGTGCGCCGCATCAAGGGACTGACCGACGCGAAGGTCTGGTACCACACGTGCGGCGACTGCATGGAGTACATCCCCGATCTCCTGGACAACGGCGTGGACATCCTGAATCCCGTGCAGATCAGCGCGGGAGGCATGGATCCGGCGCTGCTGAAGGCGAGGTTTGGCGACCGCGTGGTGTTCTGGGGCGGTGGCATCGACAGCCAACACGTGCTGCCCTTCGCCGACGCCAGCACGGTGCGCGAGCACGTGAGGCGGAACGTCGGGACTTTGAAGCCGGGCGGCGGGTACGTGTTCAACAACGTGCACAACATCCAGGCGGGCGTGCCTGCCGCCAACGTCATTGCCATGTATAACGAGGCGTACGAGGCGGGCTTCTACCGCTAGACGACACTCGCAAGCCCGCGCATTGGGCAGGTCAGACCGGTCCCGCCGCCGCATATGCGCCCGAGGAGCGTGCCCATGCCGAAGGTGATCACCGCTGAGCAGGCGGCGTCGCTGATCAAATCGGGCGACGTCGTCTTCGTGCACTCCAATGGGGCCAACCCCGAGGCCTTGCTCGATGCCCTCTCCGCGCGCGGAGGGAAGCTGAGGGATGTGGAGATGATCCATCTCCTGACCCTTGGCCGCGCCCCGCATTTGGAGCGCGGTCTTGAGGAGTCCTTCATCCACCGCGCGTACTTCATTGGCGCCAACGCGCGTGACGCGGTGAACTCGGGCCGCGCCTTCTACCATCCGATCCATCTCTCGAACTACGGCAAGTGCGTCGTAGCGCGCCGGCCGAACGTAGCGCTGCTCCACGTCTCTCCGCCACGCAAGGGCTGCTACGGGCTGGGCGTATCCATCGAGGCGGCTCCTGAGGCCATCGACTCAGTGAAGGCCAACGGTGGGCTGGTCATCGCCCAGGTCAACCCACGGATGCCTTACGTACACGGGCGAGGGTTCGTGGAGGAGCACCTCATCGACTACTTGGTTGAGGTGGATGACCCTATCCCCGAGACGGAGCCGCCGCCCATCAACCCGCGACAGCGGAGGATCGGCGAGCTGATCGCGGAGTACCTCATCCAGGATGGGAGCACCCTTCAGGTAGGTATCGGAGCGGTGCCTGATGCTGCGGTGGCTTGTGCCGTGGACTACGGTCGGACGGACCTCGGTGTCCACACGGAGATCTACACGGATGCCCTCATGCGAGCGACCGAGGCGGGGGCGATCTCGAACCAGCGGAAGGTCATCAACAACGACTATGCCGTGAGTGGGATCTTCATCGGCACCCAGGAACTATACGAGTGGATCCATGACAACCCGCGGGTCCAAGGCCGTTGCTCGGCCTACACGAACAACGTACGCAGCATCTCGGCGAACCCCGACGTCGTCGCCATCAACGGCGCGATCGGCGTGGATCTGAACGGCAGCGTATTCGCCGACTCGCTAGCGCCCAACCGCATATACTCGGGATACGGCGGGCAGTGCGACTTCATGCGCGGCGCGGCGTTCACAGGGCCCAATGGGAAGCCGGGCAAGGGGATCATCGCGCTGGAGTCCACCTACGTGAAGGACGGCGAGCTCCAGTCGAAGATCGTGGGGCTGCATCCTGCGGGGATGAACATCACCGTGACGGCGGCCGACCCCGCGTACATCGTGACGGAGTGGGGCATCGTGAACCTGGCGGGGCTGGCCCTGGGCGAGCGGATACGGGCCTTGGCGGCCATCGCCTACCCAGCTTTCAGGGACGATCTACTGCGGCAGGCCGAGCAGATGGGCGGAGTGACCCAGTACATCACGGCCGCGGCTCGCGCCAGGGGACTGCCGGACGGCGTCGTGGTGAGGATCGAGTAGGGACTGCAGGCGTTTGGCCTGCCTTCTCAGAAACCCCACATGCTCTCATAGGCACGTACCGAAGGAGGCTATCCATGGGATACCCACACCGGGTGACCCGAAGGACATTCCTGTCCACCATGGGCGGAGGGGCTCTGGCCGCCGCGGCGGCTGGGGCGTGGATCGCCCCGGCTCGGGCGGGCACCGGAGCTAATGACCAGGTGGTCCTCGCCCTGATCGGCTGCGGCGGCATGGGCAACCGGCATCTGGACAGCTTGGTGAAGAGGACGGACTCGCAGGTGGCGGCGGTCTGCGATGTCTACATCCCGCGGGCGCAGGCAGCGCGGGACAAAGTCGGCGGCTCCTGCGAGTGGTACCAGGATTACCGGCGCATACTGGATCGCGACGACATCGATGCCGTCTTCTGCCCGACGCCGGACCACTGGCACGCGCTCATGACGATCCACGCCTGCCAAGCCTGGAAGGACGTCTACGTCGAGAAGCCCCTGTCGACGACCATCGCGGAGGGTCGCGCGATGGTCGAGGCGGCGAGACGGTATGGACGGGTCGTGCAGGTCGGCACACAGCAGCGCTCTCTGAAGCTGTTCCAGGACGCGGTGGGAATCGTGCAATCGGGACGTCTGGGACAGGTGACGGCGGCGGGCACGTGGATCGGGCCCAACGGCCAGACCGGGCCCGAGACTTACGAGCCGGTGCCGGAGGGCCTGGATTGGGATCTCTGGCTAGGCCCTGCCCCCTACGTGCCCTTCAGTCCGCAGCGCTTCGGGTCCTTCCGCGCGTTTCACGACTACGCGAATGGGGAGCTCACCAACTGGGGCGTCCACCTCATGGACATCGTGCTCTGGGCCATCCGGGAGAACTGGCCACTGAGTATCAGCGCGGCCGGTGGCAGCTATCGCACCGTTCCCGGTAGCGATGACCACGAGAACCTCGAGATCCTCTACAAGTTCCGCAGGTGCAACGTGACGTGGCAGCAGAGACACTCGTACCAGATCGGCGGCAAGGGCTACGGGATCCACTTCCACGGGACGGCGGGACGCCTGTTCATGGACCGGGGAAGCTTCGTGGTGGAGCCCGAGGGGCTGGCGATCCCGGAGACCTTCGAGACGGGTGACCCGTGGATCGATGTCGACTCCCACCACCGGAACTTCATAGAGTGCATCAAGACGAGACAGCGCCCCAACTCCGATGTGGAGCTGGGGCACTTTGCCACGGCTCTGGTGCTGCTGGGGGCCATCGCCCTGGACTGCAACCGGACCTTGGAGTGGGACGGGGATAGGGAACGGTTCATCGGTGACCCCGCCGCCGATCGACACCTCTCACGGCCCTACCGGGCGCCGTGGAGCCTGACGGGAGGGGGGATGGGTAGATGAGACGCACCAACCTCGCTGTGGTGATTGTGGGTATCTTGCTGTGCGGCGCGGCGTCGGCGCAGCCGATGCGGAATATCCTGCTCCAGCGACTGCAGGGCGCTCCCGAGCAGCAGGCCGAGGCGGTGCAGCTCCTACCTCGCTACGGCGTGTCGGTGCTGTCGGACGTGCTTCCCTTCCTGGACCGTGAGGATGGGGTCGTTCGCTATGCGGCCGATGACGTGGCTTGGGCGATCGTGAATCAGGCTCAGGCCCCGGGGCGTCAAGGCGAGGCGGAGGAGGCGGCACAGATCCTCCTGGAGTCGCTGGCCGGGGAACCCAGCGACTGGACCCGCCGACGGCTCCTGGCCTATCTGGCCGTGGGGACGCCAGAGGGGGTTGACCTGGCGCCCGTGGGACGGATGCTGGGTACCGATGAGTGGGGCGAGAAGGCGCGCACGACGCTCGAGCGCATCAATACGACCGAAGCGCGCAAGGAGTTGGTGGGGGCGCTGGATCCCGCGAACCCGGAACTTGCGGCGAACCTGCTGGACGCCCTCGCCCAGCTCCAGGCGCCCGATACCCTTGCTGCCGCCGTCCCCATGCTGGGGCACGGCCATGCGCCCGTTCGAGCCGCGGCGGCTCGAGCCGTGGGCTGGTCGGGTGACCCCTCGCTCCTTGGGCCGCTGCGCGAGGTCGTCGATCGAGCTACGCCCGACACGGAGTTCGAGGCGAAGGACGCGCTGCTGCGCTACGTGGACGCTCTCGCCGAGCGTGGGGGGAACTGGCAGCTGGCGATGCATACACTCGTGGGTCTCCTCGTCGAGATGGAGGGCGTGCTGCTCGACTCGACGGTCGCGATGCTCGGTCGGTACGGCGATGAGTCGGTGATCGAGCCGATCCTGACGGCGGTTCAGGCGGGTACGCTGAGGAACCGTCAGGCAGCCGCGATGGCGATCGGTAGCATCAAGGGTCCTGGGGCCGACGTGGAGATCGCCCGCCTCTATCCTGGCTTGCCTGAGGATATGAGGCTCCCGATGATAGCCATGATGGGGCAACGAGGGGCTCCCTCGCTGGTGTCTCTGGTTGCTAGCGAGGCCGAGACGTCTGATGGCTTCACGCGTCATGTCGCCCTGCGCGCGCTGGCGCGCTCAGGCAGCGCGGATGCCCTTCCTGTGCTGGTGACGGCTGCGGAGTCCGACGACCCGGCTATCGCGGAGACCGCCACTGCGGGTTTGTGGCAGCTTGCGGGAGCCCTGCAGGCGACCGGAGGCACGGAGCCCGCGGGGGTAGCCTACGCGCATCTATACCGGCTCACGGACGGGGACGAGCGGGCCCTCGCTGGCGTTACCGCGTGCCCGAGCACCCAGGCCTTCGACATCCTCCTGGCCGCGGACGGCGGTCTGCAACTGGCCGAACTCCCGCAGGGGGCGCGTGTGGCAATGGCGAGCGCTCTGCTCAACGCCGGACGCCGGGAGGCCGCGGTGGAGACCGTGGAGGGGATACTCGCGCAGCCGCTGGTGGGCCAACCGGTCAACGATCTGCTCGGCGGACTGGGCGCCGCAGCCTGGGAACTCGATGTTCCGCGACGTCTGGGATTCGTGACCCGGTGGCATGTGGTGGGTACATTCCCCTTCGGCGCGCCGGGTTCGGGGCTGGATGACGTCAACGTGGGAGAGCCGAATGTTGACCTAGGGGCTCAATACGCGGTGGCCGACGGGACAGCAGCCTGGCAGGAGGTCGGACCGGCCCTATCCGTCGACCTCAGCGGGCAGTACGGTATGCTCAGCAACGTAGTGGCCTATGCGTACGCGGAAGTCCTCTCCGACGCCGCGCGGGATGTGGTGCTACGGATGTCCTCGGATGATGGCATCAAGGTATGGTTGAATGGAGAGGTCGTCCACAACAACGACGTCGACCGAGGCGCGGCCATAGATCAGGACTCCGCCCCCGCCCGGTTGGCCGCCGGCGTGAACCACATACTCGTCAAATGCAGCCAGGGCGCAGGCGGTTGGGGTTTCGGCCTGCGCATCACCACGCCTGAGGGAATGGGAGTACTGGCGACGCAGCCAGAGTGAATCGAGGATGCCATGCTACTGACACTGCTTGCCCTCTCCTGGGCCACAAGCCAAGCTGATCTGGACCCGCAACTCGTGTTCGAGCGCCAGCGGATCGGGACCACCGTGTATGAGGCCGCATCGGCCTTCGACGTCGATAGAGACGGTCACATCGACATCGTCTCCGGCGCCTACTGGCATGCCGGCCCGGACTTCCAGACGGCTCACAAGATCACCGACGTCCCCATGGTCGGGGACTACTACGACGACTTCTCGGACTACCCCCTCGACGTGAATGGTGACGGATGGATCGACATCGTGACCGGCGGCTACTTCAGCGAGTCCTTGCGCTGGCTCGAGAACCCCGGCGCGGCCGGTGGCGAGTGGACCGTTCACCATGTGGACAAGACGGGCGCCATCGAGCGTTGCGTCCACTACGACATCGATGGCGATGGCATCGACGAGGTGTTTCCGATCACCGCTCCGCTTCTGGCTTACAAGCTGGATCAGGCGGCAGGTGGCTTCACAAAGCACGTACTTGCGACCGAGGGTGGGGGAGGGCACGGTATCGGCTTCGGCGACATCAATGGCGACGGCTACGCCGATGCGGTGTTCAACGGTGGATGGATGGAGGGCCCGGAGGACCCGTTCTCGGGTGAGTGGGTCTGGCATCCGGAGTTCGATCTCGGCGGTTCAGCAAGTGTGCCGATCCTCGTGTACGACGTGAACGAGGACGGCCTGTCGGACCTCATCGTGGGTGGGGCGCATAACTACGCGCTCGACTGGTGGGAGCAAGGCATGGAGAATGGGCAGCGCACGTGGACGCGCCACTCCATCGATCCTCACCGCTCGCAGTACCACGACTTAGTGCTGGCCGATATCGACAACGACGGCGAGCTCGAGATGATCACGGGCAAGCGGTACCGCGCTCACTCGGGCAACGATCCCGGCGCCGATGACCCCGTGGGCCTCTACTACTTCGAGATCAACGGCGGAGAGTTCCAGCGGTGCACCCTCGACTATGGCCCTGCCGGCGAAGCAAGCGGCGCGGGCATCTACCTCTGGGTGGAGGACGTCGACGGCAACGGATGGCTGGACATCGTGGCGCCCGGGAAAGATGGCCTCTACCTGTTCAAGAACATGGGGCCTCAGTGACAAGCGCGTGCCGTGTACTCATCAAGTAGGCGACGGTAGATGCGGTATTGCTCAAGGGACACCCCCGGCGGGGTCTGATGATCCACGCCGGGGATGTACCCGCCACTGCGCATGAGCGGCAGCAGGCGCTCAAACTCAGCGCGCATGGCCTCCTCGCCCCGTGGCATCGTCATCTTGTCGAAGTGCCCGATCATCCGTAGTCGGGGAAAGGCGTCTCGCAGTGTCTCCCCGTCGACCCCCGCCTGCCGCTCCAGCGGCAGCACGCCGTCAACGCCAGCCTCGATCAGCCACGGCACCATGAGAGTGACGTCGCCGTCCGTGTCGACGATGGTCACGAGGCCCATCTCATGAGCACGCTCCAAGAGGGCGCGGTAGCACGGCGCCATGAACTCGTCGAAGATGGCCCGCGAGATCATGGGACCGTGGTTGTAGGACATGTCTTCCGCGAGTGTCATGAAGGTAGGCACGCACTGGCGCCCCACCGCCTCGAGCACCTGGAGGTTGTAGCCGAGCAACTCGCCGTTGATGCGGTGGATCAAGTCGGGCTGGTCGTAGTAAGCGAGGAAGAGCCGCTCGAACCCCATCAGCTCTCTGGGGAACCAGAAGAAGCCTTCCAGTGTGATCCAGACCACGGCGTCGCCCTGAGCCTGGCGGTCCCGCCATTCGGCCATAGAGCCGACGTTGGGGGTGGGGAAGAGGGCGGGCCCCAGCGCGTTGTAGTCATCGTGGTTGCCTACCTGCCGCGCCAGCCGCTGCGCCGCTTCGTGGCCACGGTCCATGGCCCCCCACCAGAACTGCTTGTACGGATCGAGCTCGAAGTGCTGGCCGATACTGAAAGGATCGGCGAGTGCGGAGGGGAGACCCTCGCTGTGCCAACGGGCGATGGTCTGGTCCCACCACGTGGCCCATTCCCAACGCGGCAGCCGATCCACGGGCTGGAAGTTCATCACGGCACGGAAGCGCTCGACGTGGTTCAATGGGCGACGTTCCCCACCTGGGCCAGCAGGGCGGTTGCTCGGCGGCTTACCTCTTCTGCCGTCAGCGCGCGGGCATAGAGGGCCACGAGTCCGATCTCGCCGTGCCACTGGCGGTCCAGGGTAAGCTCGTTAGCCAGAGCCAGCCGGTAGGTCGGATCCCAGTTGCTGAGATCGCCCGGCCGCTGTTCACGCTGGACCTCGAGGCCATCCACGTAGAGGGTGACCAGCCCGTCCGCGAAGGTAGCCACGACATGCTGCATCACGGGCTGGGCGGTCCCGGCGGGTAAGTCGATCTGGGGGTTGCCCTGCCGGTCGCCCTGACTCGTGCGGAGTCGAAGCACGTAGTGGTCTCCCTCTTGGCCAAGGGTAAGGTTGCGCTCAGAGGTGTTCGCCGAGAGGGTGACGATGCGGGCCGGACCGCCCTGGGCCTGGTCCGCCGGCTGGAGCAGCGCCTCCAGAGTGAACTCGTCGGCCCCAACGATCACGGAGGTCACGGCCGTAGCGGGCTGGGAGGTCTGAAGGGCGACGCCGTCCCCGCTGATCCGAATGCGGTCGGCGAGGGCATCGATACCACTTTCCGCGGTGGGCAGGAGGCCTAGAGTCGGGTCTGACGCGAGCGCGTCGCTCAGGCGAGGGCCTCCTCTGGCGGGGTCCCAGAGGGCGATAAGCCCAGCGGGGGCTGCCAGGGGGGAACGAGGCTCATGCCGGCTGATGAGCGGATCAAGCACGGGAGAGAACACATCCATCGACTGGGCGACTACCACCGTCGTCGCTGGAAGCGCGCCCTCCCCACGCCCTAGCGTCTCGATGAGGCGATCGAGCCCCGCCATGCGCGGGGAGATCTGACGAGCCCACTGGAAGGCCGAGAGGGCCTCGCGGCGGTTGCCTCGCTCCAGGTGCAGGATGCCGAGCAGGAGAGCGACTCCCGTGTGTCTCGGTCGAACGACCAGGCCGCTTCGCAGAACCTCGACGGACGGCCCATAGGGCGCGAGCCTTGGTTGGCGCCCCAGGTGATAGATCATTGCACCGATGGCGTCCTCGACGGCGGGCATATCCCCCGCAAGCGAGGCGGACACGGCGTCATCGAGGGCGACTCCCGCGGCGGTAAGCGGCGCGGACGGCGTGAACGGCGGCGCCTCCGTTGACGAGGGGGATGCCTCAGCGAGCCTGGCGAAGAGGGCGTCGATGGCCTCAACTGGGGAGGCGCCTGTTGCGCTACTCTCTGTGGCTGTATCGAGACCGCCCCGGGAGAAGACCGCGGTGGCCAGGTACCCGTCACTCTCCGAGGGCCCGATCCAGCCCGAGACAACGAAAGGCACGTCGAGCTTCTCTGGGAGTGAGGCAGCGTCATCGAACCGCGACTCGCCACCGAGGCCGACAGTCCAGCCGATTGCCGCGATGCGACCCTCTGAACGGGGAGCCTGACCCCTCGCCTCGCAGAACGCCCACATCCTGGCGAACGCGTCATACCCTAACTCCCTAGGTACACCCTCGCCAACCTGGAATGGAAGCAGGCAGTAGTTGTCCCCAGGCAGGTCCGACATCTGGGCAGCCGCGGGAGCGGCTACGAGCGAACATAGCGCGAGAAGGGCTGTGACACGCAAACCGGCACCTCCAAGCGGCGCACCGCTTATTCGGGTTCTACCCTACCGTCGAGTGTGCCTTCTTGATAGCTGCGGCGACAGGGATCACCGTGCAGCGGGTGGACCCATCGCGGATTGGTCTCCGCGGTGGCTCCTACGCGCTCTGCGTCAGCCAAGCTGGGGCTGCCGGACCCGATGCGCCTCGTACAGAGCGGCCCTTCGGGAGGCAGGCGCCACAGACGAGCAAGGACCCTGGGGCCGGTCCGATGCGTCACAGCATTGGGCATGGAAGGGGGCGCGCGGAGGCGAGCGAAAGTGCTCTCGCCCCGTTCCGCGACGCATCGAGGAGGCGCTCAATGACGAGACGGCATCTCGTGGCATGGCTTGTGGTAATGGGTATGGCCCTTCCGGCGCTGGCGCAGGAGGCGGCTGAGGACGCTCCGTACCCCAACTACAGCCCTGCCCAGGACCGCCTGATGCTACGTTATGCTCCGGAGGTCGGAGCCACCCGCTCCTACCGCTTCGTCTGGAGCTTCGATCTGGACGTGCCCCTGAGCGGCAAGCGCCAGTCCGAGGGTGAAGGCGTACTGTACCTCCACTGCGCGTCCATCGATGAGAGCGGGGTTGTCACCCTGGAGGCGAGCTTCGAGGGTTTCCGCAACCGCATGGATGGGACCACGTACAACGTCGACTTCCCCAAGGATGGGCTGACACTGCTCATTGACCCCAGCCGCCAGGTCGTATGGACGAGCGAGGGGCTCGAATCCATCGGCGCACTGCTCATGCGGAGCTTCTTCGCGGTCGTGTTCCCGGGTTCGCGGCTGGAGGTTGGCGCGGAGTGGAGCAACGAGCTATCCCTCATGGATGGGGCCGAGAGGCAGCCCTCAGGGCGGCCTTCCATCTGGCCGCGACGGCGCTCGTCCTCGGATGTTCTGCCGGACGATGGGCGCAACGCCCCACGACGCCAGGCGCGGCATGTGTTGGCCGCTGTCGTCCCATTGGAGGAGGGGAGTAGGGCCGCTGGCGTGATCTCCAACGTGGATGTGACCTTCAGCCTAGAAGCGTATGGTCTCGGGACGAAGGGGCAGCTGGGCGTGGAGATGCACAGCGAGTACCTCGAGTCCACGGGCGAACTGAGGTGGGCGCGAGCGACGGGCGCGGGCCGGCTCCAGACACTAGCGGTCGTCTCGGTTCCTGTAACGAACCTCGTTGTCGTGGCTGCCCAATGGGATCCGCGGACGGGTGAGTCGGTAGAGGCCCTTGCCGAGTACCACCGCCCCCTCCCACGCCCGGAGGTCACCACTCCTGAACCGGCAGCGGACGAGGAGCCGACCCCAGAGCCGTCTGATGCGGCCGAGAAGCCTGCCGAGGCGGCTCCTCAGGAGGGAGCGGACGCCGGTTCAGGCGACGAGCTCCCCCCAGATCATCCGTTGAGGCGCGGTCGGACCGAGGTCGTTGCCGCCTAAGGGGGCCCTCTTGACCTTAGAGGAGCGGGTTCAGGAGGTTCTGCGTCGACGGCTATCAGTCACGCGGCGTGTAGACGTCGGTCCAGGCGCTGTCCGGAGGCTTCCCGAAGCCATCGAGGCCCTCGGCCTGCCCAATGAGGTGCTCGCCATCGCGCAGCCACGCACGTGGGAGGCTGCGTCGGCGGCCCTGCAGGAAGCCGCGGAGGCAGGCGGCATGCGCGTCAGCGTCCACGTTACCTTCGCGGAGGCTGCGACTCACGAGGCGTGTGAGCGTCTCGGCGATGAGATCCGCAGGCAGCCATCCCTCCTTCCGGTTGCCGTTGGCGCCGGCACAGTGAACGACCTCGTCAAGCTCGGGGCTCAGGACGCTGGGGTCCCCTACGTCTGCGTTGCGACTGCGGCGTCGATGAACGGCTACCCCTCCTCTATTGGCGCCGTGCTGCGTGATGGCCTGAAGTGCACCGTGCCGGCAACGCCGCCCGTGCTGATCATAGGCGATACGGACCTGCTCTCCGCCGCGCCGCCCGAACTCACTGGCTCGGGCTACGCGGACCTCCTGGCAAAGCCCTGCTCCGTGGCCGATTGGATCCTCGCGCGCGAGGTCGCTGGCGAGGGTTTCGAGGAGGAGCCCCTGCGGATCATGGACGGCGTCGTCGAGGCCGTGGTCGCTGCCGCGGACGGCATCGCCGCGCTGAATCACGCAGGCGTCGAGTCACTGATGCTCGGCCTGACGCTCTCCGGCCTATCCATGGCGGCGGCGGGCACCTCGCAGCCGGCCTCAGGCGCCGAGCACCTCATCAGCCACTTCTGGGATATGCTTGGGCATCGCGACAGCTGGCGCCTTGACCTCCACGGCCGCCAGGTGGGGGTGGCGTGCATCATGATCTCAGCCCTGTGGGAGCGGCTACTATCCCTCGAGGAACACGACCTCACTGCGGCACTCGGCCAGGACGCGGATGCCCTCCGGTATGACGTCATCGCGTGCTATGGCGATCTGGCGGGCCGGTGCCTCAGCCAGTTCAGTCGCAAGTCGGCCAGCCACTCGGCGGTTGCGGCGCATGTGGGGCGGGCCCGGGGGAAGTGGGCAGACCTCCGTGATGCGCTCCGCGCCATCGTCGTGTCCCCCGCGAGGATGCGGGACGAGCTTGCCGCAGGGGGCGCCCCGACAACCCTTGCGGAGATCGGACGCTCGCCCGATGACGCACGCCTCGCCCTCCGCTGGGCGAGAGTCTTACGGAACCGGTACACATGCCTCGATCTCGCGGCGGAAGCGGGCCACCTCGGCGGCTGGATCGACGAACTGGTCGCAGAGGTCTGCTAGCGACTGGCCTCGGCCTTTAGCTGATACGCCAGAACTATGTATGCGCGGGCGGCGTCCGCATCATCCTCCCCGTCCAGGAAGCTCGCGTAACGGGTGCAAAAGGCGGCGTAGTCATGAGCGGTCGACCGTACGCGCTCCCTCGGGTGGCTCCAGAGAGCCGAGTGCAGCGCCTCCCAACGCATCAAGTAGGCGCACGCGGCATCCGCGTAGGCGTGTCGCGCACCAACGGCGAGAGCTTCTGTGGCCAGTTGGTGGGCCTGGGTGTCCTCGATGGACTCCTCGTTTGCAGGAGCTAGAGTACAAACGACAAGGACGGCGGCGACTCCTGCGGCAGTGAGGCAGTGCTGTAGCGCCGGGCAGGTCACGCGCCGCTCGTCTTCAGAGGGGCCATCGAGGAGCCGCAGAACGATGGCGAGCAGAAGCGCCGCGTTGATGGGTGACGCCAGGTGTCCCACGAGCAACGCGTACGTGCCACCGCCCGCCAGAGCGCCTGCTAGCCCTGCGGTCGCGGGGCTGCCTCGTCCGCGCACGAGCGCGACTCCAGCAAGCACGAGGAACGCGGGCCCCACCCAACCCAGTTCCGCAGTCAGTAGCACAGCGTCCGAGAGAGGCGAGCGCGTTCGCTCTATGCCCGATAGAGCAACCCCGGAGACGGGGCGATCGGTCGGCCATGCGTGGCCCAGGCCCGAGGGGGCCAGCAGACTGCCCAGCGGCTCGGCGCCGAGCGAACAGAGGGTGCTCGACCACGCGTAGATTCGAGCATCGACGATGGCCTGGAGGGACACGACGGCGCGGTTCCGTACAGCGTCATCCCGGTCGGGGAGCTTGTGCAGGGCGTAGGCGCCTGCTCCCACCGTAACAACTGCCACGCCTATCCAGATCGGCCATCGCAGCCAGCGGCCGCGCGCGCAGGCCCATAGGATGCCCAGTGCGGCACAGAGCCAGCCAAGGCCGCCAGCGACCAATGCCATGCCAGCGACGAGCGGCAAGCACAGAGCCCTTGCCGCGATCCGTGCGGCGCGGCACGGTGCGGATCGGGCCTCGGCCAGCAATAGGGGCAGCGCCATAGCGCTCAGGCCGACGGCCAACTCAGGCCAGAGGAGTGGCGTCACGAGCCCCTGGTCCTCGGCTCGCCATAGCTCCATGTGCGAGAGTGAGGCGGTGGAGCCAGCGTAGATCCTCGCTGCAGCCCCGCCCAGGGACAGGAGGGCCAGCGATCCCAGGATGAGGCCCGCACACTCTGTGCTCCTCAGCCCTGCGAGGCGCCACGACACCCACACTACGGCCAGCGCAAGGAAACTGAGGCTCACGTCCAGTTGCGTCATCGGAGTACGGACGAGCGCGTACGCGATCCAGAGGGCGAGTCCGCAACATACGGCAGCCATCCATCGCGAACGCGGTCTCGTAGCCGGCAGCAGAGCCCCTGCTCCCAGGGCGAGCGGGATCGCCACCCACCACAGAAGGGAACGTGAGGGAACAAACAGGCAGCCCGCTGCCAATGCGAGTAAGGCCCAACCTCCCACAAGGCGGCGGTCGCATCGATGCGTCTGGGGGATCGCGGAGTGATTCACGAATGTCACATTCCGCGCTGACGGGCCGTGTATCCTTCTGAAGCTTGTCCGATGCCCGAGAGTGCGAGGGAGTACCGTCGCCGGGCACGAATACCCTAGTGTTCTCCACGCACACAGTGAAGCGAGAGAGGAAGACGAATAGATGCAGCGCGTCGCATTGATCGGATACGGTGTAATGGGCGGTACCCACGCCAATGCGTACAAGGAGATGCCAGGCGCCGAGCTTGTCTGCGTCATCGACATCGACGAAGCGAAGCGGAAGAAGGCCGAGGAGACCCTGGGAGTCAGGACCTACGCGACGTTCGCCGAGGCGGTCGCGGCCGAGGACTTCGGCATCCTGGACTGCTGCCTACCTACCTTCCTCCATCCCGACGCCGTGATCGAGGCACTGGACGCCGGCAAGCACACCCTCTGCGAGAAGCCCATGGCGCTGAATGTGGAGGAGTGCAAGCGGATGATCGCCGCCCGTGATAGGTCGGGGAAGCACCTCCAGGTCTGCCATGTCCTTCGCTGGTGGCCCGAGTACGTCAAGCTGAAGGAGGTCGTTCGGAGCGGGAAGGCGGGACGGCTGCGGAACGTCACGTGCACGCGCATCGGCGGCACCCCGCTGTGGTCATGGGATCACTGGCTCGAGGATGTGGAGCGTTCTGGTGGAGCCCTCATCGACCTGCATGTACACGACATCGACTGGGTGTGCGCGATGCTCGGCCGGCCGAAGGCCGTCTTCGCTAGCGCCTCAGAGATCGATAGGGCGACGGGCCCCGCCCATGTGTACGCAACGTACCTCTACGATGGCATCGCGGCCTTCGCCGAGGGTGCGTGGGACCAGGCATCAGGCTTCGAGATGGCCTGCCGCGTGACGTGCGAGGACGCCGTGGTGTCCTACTCCAGCGCCCAGAACCCCACGCTGCAACTACAGACGGCCAGCGGCTCCGAGCCCATTCCCTTCGACAAGGTAGCGCTGGATGGCGCGGCCGCTGAGGAGGGCAATATCTCCGATCTAGGCGGCTACTACGCCGAGTGCAAGTACTTCGTGGACTGCATCGAGTCGGGAACCACTCCGAGTGTCGTCACAGCGGAAGAGGCGATGCAGAACATCGAGATCGCCCAAGCCGAGTTCGAGTCGCTCAGGACCGGCAAGTCCGTAGAGCTACCCTAGTCTGGCAGTCACGGGGCGGCTGGGCCTATAGCTCGGCCGCCCATCACACCACGGCTTGGCGCAAGGCGACGAGGAACGGCTCATCCAAGTCGGGTCAGTGGTATGTGTCGGGTGCAGAGGCTTCCATGTCGTCCTCCCTCAGTAGGTCACGCGGAACCGGCTGTAGTCGTCGGTAGCCGCTCCCCAGTTCACCCGAACCTGCTCTACCCGGGCGAACTCGGGACCGCGCCACAGGGCGCCGATGAGTGAGCGCAGGTCGTCCTCATGGCCCTCCGCAAGCACCTCCACGTCCCCACTATGAAGGTTCCGGACATAACCGGTGAGCCCACACTCGTAGGCGGCGTTGACGACGAAGTGACGGTAGCCAATGCCTTGCACCCTGCCGCTGACGATGGCATGGAGCTGCATACGAGAGGTGGCCTCACCACCCATAGCGCTCCGGTCCCCAGTCTATGGTGCGATGCTCCTGCTGCACGAAGACGGCCTTGCGGCTGGGCAGGTCATTACTGAGGATCACCCCGGGGCCGACCAGGGAATAGGCCCCCGTCTTGACCCCGGGCATGATGGTCGCGTTCACGCCGGTGCGTGAGTAATCGCCGAAATAGGCGCAGTTGGCGTTGTCCGTGGGGACCTCTCGCCGGCCTTTGACGCGGTGGACCGTGGCGCCGTCGTCGAACCTGAGGGTGCCGCAGACCGTGCCCGCGCCGAAGTCGACCGAGGCGCCCACGACGCCGGAGATCTCCATGTAGTGGTAGAGGTACGCCCGCTCGAAGGCGACTCCGCCGCAGAACTCAGATCCATGGCTGACGATGCTCTCGTCACCGAGGGCCGCCGCCTCGAGCTGACAGTAATGCCGGACCCGGCATTCGCGGCCGATGTGGATCGGCCCCTGTACGATGGCGCCGTTGGTGACTTCCGTGCCCGCGCCGATGATTGCGCCGCCGTCAATGCAGACGCGCTTGCCGATTCTGACGCCCGGGGCGAGCACAAGGCGCCCGTCGATGTCCGCCGAGTCGTCGATGAGGCAGCCATCGGGGACCACGTCGCACTCGTGCTGATCGAGCAAGTGCTGCACCCAGATCTCACTGGCTCGGATGATGTGCCACGGCTTGTCGAGATCGCACCACACGCGATCCGCCTCCGTCGCGGCGACGGCATGGCCTGACTCAATCATGAGTTGAAGGCTGGCGGCTAGGTCCGCTTCCACAGGCGGCATCGCCCCTACGTCCACCTTGGTCACCAGCCCCGGGTTGCCCTGTAGGAAGTCGCCATCGCGACTCATCCGAAGATGGAAGAGGCCGCCCATGACGTGAGCGCTTGGCTCTCGGGAGTGGCCCGTGACCTCCACGACCCGTCCCTCGTTCAGTCTCAGGTTGATCCAGTCTCGACCTACCCCGCCCGCGTTCTCCAGCGGCACGGCCAGAGCCGTCGGCGCGCCGACATCCCGTCCGCGATCCACCACGGCGCGCACGTTCGCGAGGGAGGTGACCACATCGCCGTAGGCCACAAGCAGCTCATCATCGGAAGTCGTGCTGGCGGCTCGCAGGCTGGCGAGGGCAGTGCCCTCGTCGGGGACGCCCTCGACGAACTGGACAGGCGTTGGCAGCCCATGCAGCGCCCCGCGCACGCTCTGCCCGCGATGCCCGATCACGACGACGAGCCCGTCCGCGCCTGCGGAGATCAGGCCCTCGGCCAGCCATCGCACAGCAGGCCGGTTGGCGACTCGGGTAGCGCACTTATTCCGCACCTCGCTGTACGGCCAGAACTTCGTCCCGAACCCCGCTGCCAGTATGACGCCCTTCAAGTGTCCGCACCTCTCCCTAGCGTAGCTAACACTGTGCCAGCCTTCGTTCGATGGCGGCGCGCTCCCTGCTTGGCCCAATTGCGCACCGCCCATGGAGGAGGCGCCACTCCGTGCGGAGACCGAACCATCCAGATGGAGTTAGGGCAGGGATCGGGCATCACTTAGTGGCGCGAGGCGTCCTCGCGCGGTACTCGTCCTCGGGGTAGACGAGGTCTGCGGGAGCCTGCTGTAGGCTCTCCGCCGGTGGGCGTCCGCCGCCCTTCACAGCATAGCGGACAAGGGACAGCAGAGAAGCGAGACCGAGCAGCAAGGCAAGGGCGAGGAGTTGTCTGCGATCGATCTCCACGAGGGGGCGCCGGGGCTCAGCATCCACGGGTCAAGGTCCTTCTCCACTCGCGGTTCGGGTCGCCTGCCCGAACAGAACGATCACCGCGCAGAACAGGATGATGAACAGGCCACCCACGGCCAGAGCTAGGGCCTCCTGCCTCGTGTACCGGAAGCTCTTCAGGTTCGGAACGACACAGCCCGCCGCGATGAAGGGCAGACCGGGCAGGTGGGCGCCGGCTACCAGCACCAGGGCCATGGCAGTCAAGCTGGCTGCTATGGCGCCCAATCGAGACGCCTCCAAGTTGAGCCCGAACCTCACCAGGGCAGCGAAGAAGAAGCCAAGGAACAGGAAATCCCCGATCCCGATGAAGCCCAAGGCGAAACCGGGATGTACGCCTCCCGTCGAGGCGGCTGTCGAGGCTGCGCCGATGGCAGGAATGGAGGCCGCGAATGTCTGCACGAGCTGAGGGTTGCGCTCCAGCATCTGGGCGGTCGGGCCGCCCTGGTAGAGTACTCCGACAGCGTCCACCACGGCGACCGTGACGGCGATAGGTAAGAGCAGTTTCGCCTCGCGCGCGATGCGCGAGAGCAGGGCCCCACCGAGGACAGCGAACACGATGAGCGTCATGTCCTTCACGGAGCCGATGATCCACAGGCTCGCAGGGAGGCGGCCCTCAGGCGATCCCGCGATCTCACCGGCTGCGAGCTTCGACATGTACTCTGCGGCGAAGAGCTCCGAGGCTGCGGTGGAGGCCGCGAAGAGCGCGGCTGCCGCGAGAAGCGAGTACACCACGAGGCGCTTGTCCGCCCCGAGCCGCGCGCCCAACTCGATCGCCATGAGCAGGACGACAAGCATGTAGAGCATGCCGCCAGCGAGGTCCGTGACAGGGTGGGCCGGCACGGGCAGGTAAGGCATACATACCCGTAGACTCAGCGCCGCCACGACCCATAGGATGGGGCCCATGGCGCGGGAGCCTGCACGCTCCTGCTGATAGGAGGCGTGCAGGGGGCTACTCACGCTCCGCCTCCGCCGCTACCGGGTGCGGACGCCGCCGACTCAGGTATGACCGAAGGCGGCGGGCCTCCGGCCAACTGCCAGAGGTGGTAGGGCGTGATGCGTACCGTGCCACGTCGCACTCGGGCATGCCTGCGCATCCAGAGGCGCTCCAGGGCCGCATTGCGTAGGTCGCGCCGGATCATCTCCCGCACGTCCGCGAACGCGGGCACGGGGCCCAGCCGGGGCTCCCCCCTCAGAAGCAGCCACCAGCCCTGGGGCGTCTCGATCGGACCGACCAGCGGCTCCTCGCCGGGCGCCAGGAGCGCCGCGACCACTTCCGGCGACTCAGGCATCGTGAGCACGCTGACCTCGCCCAGATCGCCCCCCTGGGCAGCGCTCTCGTGCAGGGAGACGTCGCGGGCCCACTGGGAGAAGCTGTCGGCAGACAGTCCGCCCTCTATGAGCGCCCGAGCATCCGCCTCAGACTCCAGAAGGATGCCTCGCGCGGGCACCACTTCCAGCCGGTACAGCTCCGGCTCCCCCTCGTAGACGGCCCTAATCTCCTCATCACTAGGCTCGGCAAGTTCGCCGTAGAGGCGCTCGAACCGAACGCGATGGATGTCCTGACCCGGCTCTAGGTCCGCCTCGGAGATGACGATACCGGCCTCCTCGCAGCGGTCGGCCAGGAACCGCTGGAAAAGCATCTCCCCCACGGCCCCCAGCGCGAAACGGTGGATCGTCTCGCGCAGCACCTCCCCCGCCGTGATCGTGCGGTCTCCCACGCGTGCCACGGGCGTGTCAGGAGCCAGTTCCTCCAACGGCTGCCCGGCAACGGGCGCGCACACGAGCGCCACGACCAGCAGACAGAGGCCTAGGAGATATCCCCGCATCATTGACTCCCTTCGTCTGAGCCGGCCTCCTCGGCCGCTTGCTTCACGATGGCGAAGGCCCGGCTCTTCGACAGCCCCCCGAGAACCATCAGCGCGCGCACCGCGTCGCGGGGGCTCAAGCCCTCAGCAAGAAGGCGAGAGGCTTGGGGCTCCCAAGCGTCCTTCGCCGTGCAGGCGACCTCTTCCTCACTCGCTGACGGGGGCGCGATGACGAGGGTCGCTTCTCCTCGCGGCTCCGCGCCGAGCTGTTCTAGTATCTCCTGGGCTGTGCCGCGCAGGACCTCCTCATGCAGCTTGGTGGCCTCGCGCAGGAGCATCACGGGTCGCACGGGAGAGAGCGCGGCCAGGGTCCGCAGGGTCTCGCACAGCCTGCGTGGGCTCTCGAAGAGCACGACGGCTGCGCCCATGGCCAAGCAATCGCTGAGGGCAGCGCGTCGGGCGCCCTCCTTCCTTGGGGGGAAGCCCTCCATGAGGACCCGTCTGGTGTCGAAGCCGCTGATCGACAGAGCCGCGCAGAGGGCGCTCGCACCGGGAACGGGGGAAACGGGGCACCCAGCAGCCACAGCTAGCCGAACGAGTCGGGGACCCGGATCCGAGATGCCGGGCGTTCCGGCATCGGTCACCATCGCCACAGTCGCCCCTTGGCGCAGGGCGTCCACGATGGCCTCCAGCGCTCGGTCGGGGGTGGATTCGGCCGCCGGTCGCAGTTTGCTTGAGGGTATCCCTAGGTAGCTGAGCAGCTTGCGGGTATGCTCCGGGCGCTCGGCGGCCACCAGGTCGGCGGCCGCGAGAACCAGTCGCGCCCGCTCGCTCAGGTCGCCGAGGTTCCCGAGCGGCGTAGCGCACACATAGAGCGTGCCGGGGCGAAGGTCATCCTCAGCCACGGGATGCGTCCCGCTCCTCACGCCGCGCGACGTCTACCGACTGAAGCCGCCACCGGGCGGCACCATCATGCCGGGAGGCATACCGTAGCCTGAGCTCTGCTGGGCCTCCATGACCTCGGCCTCCGTCGCGCTTGCGAGCTCATCCTCACCCATCTGACGGTACAGACGAGCTATGTCGCTGTGGACGGCAGTGTTGGTCTCGACCGGCATCTTGGCCGCGATCTCTTGAAGCAGGGGCTTCGCTTCGGCGCCACGGTCGAGCTCGACCAGGCAGCGCGCGACCTCGAGCTTGATCTCCGGAACGGGGTTCGAGGCCAGGCCTTGGTTCTGGGCCTGGAGAGCGTCCCCCCACTGCTCGCCCTGCTGATAGAGCATGCCAAGCTGGTAATAATCCTTGGCGAGGAACTCGGTACCGCCACCTTCTGATAGCTCGGCCTCCCGTAGGTCATTCGCGATGACCTCGTTGAGGCGATCAATGGCCTCCAGGCGGCGGGCCTCGACCTCAGACTGGGACATCTCGGCGCGGTTATGGTAGATGAGCCAAGCGATATGAGCCCGAGGATCGGCGCTCTCGAACTCGACGACAGCCTGGGTGACCAAGTCCTGGACGAACTCGTTGAACGCCGTCGCCGTCTTCTGGTTCAGCTTCTGCTCGCGCTGCTCTTCCTTGGTAGTCTCGAAGTCCTCGGGCACGTTCTCTTCGACGACATTGTCGACGCGGATCAGGTACACGCCGCGGTCGGTGACGATCGGCTCGGAGAGTTCACCCTTCGCCCCCTCGATGACGGCCGTCTGTACCTCCTGCGGCATACCCATGAGCTGCGAGTAGCCAACCTTCTCCCACAGCCCGCCCATGCTCGCGAGCCACCCGTCGTCCGAGTAGTCCTTGGCCACTTCCTCGAAATCGGCCCCGGCCTCGATCTGAGAACGCAGATCCTGGGCGAGCGCTACGGCCTGCGCCTCAGTGCGATCGAGCCACGCCGGCCGATCATCCTCATCGGACTCCGAGGACTCCGCATCGGAGGCTGGCTGGCTCTCGTCGTCAGCCGCTGCCGACTCGGAGGTGGGCTCGGACTCGGCGGCCTCGAACTCCTCCATCATCTTCTTCTGCTCCTCCCAGGCCTCGATCTCCGCCTGGTCGGGCGCCTTGATGTAGATCTGGTGGAAGTCATAGGTGCGGTACTGGGCGAGAAGCTCGTTGTCGGACACCGTTACACCCTGGGCAGCATGCTCCTGGAGCTTCTCCATGATGATCTGGTTCTCGAACTGGGGGTTCAGATTCCTCGCGCTGGTGTAGACCTTGTCCTGGAACGCCTGCCAGCTGAGCCCCTGCTCTACCAGGAAGCGCTGACGCTCGGGACCCTCGGGCCCTGCCGCCTCGAGTTGGCTCTGGATGTACTCCTCGCGACGCTCAGCAGTCTCATCGCGCGTGGCAGTCAGCTTCAACGATGCCGCGACCTGAGACACGGCGGCCTGACGGACCAGATCGACGGCGGCAAGGTACATGACCGCGTACTCCTGGGGCAGCGAGCTGCCGTACTGGCTGCGATAGGCTTCCAGGTTCTGGTAGTACTGACTGGCCATGATCCGCTGGCCATTGACGGTGAACACGACGGAGTCGCGCCATCCGCCGCCCATGCCAGGCCCGGGGCCGAAGCTGTAGAAGGCGCCGACCAAGAAGATGAAGGCGATGACGCCTAGGGCGATCTGAACACCGAGACGCGCCTTGGCGCTCTCCTGGAACTTGCGAAAGGACATTCCGTCTCACGTCTCCCGAAGGTCGGTGGGGCCAAACCGAATGAGTATAACTGCCTTAGTCGGGCACAACAAGCGTGCCGATGCCCTCGTCGGTCAGAAGCTCCATGATCACGGAGTGTGGCACTCGACCGTCGATGATGTGCACACGGTTCCCCGTGCCCTCCAGGGCGGTCAGGCACGCCTCGAGCTTGGGGATCATCCCCTTGTCGGCGGCCCCGGAGGCCAGCATGCTACGCGCCTCGGAGACCGAGAGCTGGCTGATGCGCGAGGTGGGGTCCGCGGGATCTGCAAGAACACCGGGCACATCGGTGAGCATGATCAGGCTCGCCGGGGCCAAGGCCTTCGCCACATGACCGGCGACAACGTCCGCGTTCACATTGAGGGCCTTGCCCCCGGGACCCTCCGAGATGGAGCAAAGCACGGGGATGAAGCCGCCATCGAGGAGGTTCAGGAGGAGATCCGGATGGATCTCCGTCACCTCGCCCACGTGGCCGAGGGTCCCGTTGGCCGCTGGCTCCGCGACGATCACGCCGGCGTCGCGTCCGGAGAGGCCCACGCCTCGGCCGCCATGCTCGTGAATCTGCCCGACAATGCCCTTGTTGATCGTGCCCGCGAGCACCATCTCCGCGACCTCGAGCGTCTGGTCATCTGTGACCCGGAGGCCATCCACGAACTTCGCCTCGACTCCGAGGCGGGACATCATGGTGGAGACCTGAGGCCCGCCGCCGTGGACCACTACCGGCCTCATGCCGACGGCATTCATGAGCACGATATCCCGCATGACCTGGGAGCTGAGATCCTCACCAGACATGGCGTGCCCGCCGAACTTGACGATCACAGACCGCCCGTGGTACTGGCGAATGTAGGGTAGGGCCTCCACCAGCGTTTCTGCCCTCAGCCGCAGGTTCTCCATCTCTCCAACTCCGTTCGCTCCGGGCAACACCGGGCTATGTGTGGTACTCCGCATTGATCCTCACGTACTCGTAGGTGAGATCAGAGAACCAGAAGTGAGCGCGACCGTCACCGAGCCCGAGGTCGATGGTGATGCGCACCTCGGGTTCACCCATCGGCCCCGCGGCAAGGCGCTTGCCCTCGGGCTTCGGCGTCCCGGTCTCCAGTACCGACACATCGCCGATGCGAATGGACAGCCGGCTGGCATCGGCCCGCGCGCCACTCTTCCCGACGGCCATCCACAGCCGGCCCCAGTTCGGGTCAGATCCGAAGAGCGCCGACTTCACCAGCGGCGATTCCGCCACGGCTCGCGCCGCACGCACGGCGTCGTCGTCGGAGGCGGCGCCCAGAACATCCACGCGGCAGATACGGGTCACCCCTTCCGCGTCTCGGACCAGATCCACGGCCAGAGCCTCGCAAAGCGCCGCCAGCGCCTGCGCGAACCGGCGGCCCGACTCGGCGCCAGGTTCCACTGCGACACCGGACTCCCCGTTGGCGAGGAGCAGGCACATGTCGCTTGTGCTCATGTCTCCATCGATGGAAATCCGGTTGAAGCTCTCATTGACCGCAGGGACCAGGAGCGCGCGCGCGGCATCGGGCGTCAGCGCGGCGTCGGTGGTCAGGAAGGCCAGCATGGTGGCCATGTTGGGGGCGATCATGCCGGCACCCTTGGCCGCGCCTCCCACGGTCACGACGCTGCCGCCGATCTTCAGGCGTACCGCGCGGCTCTTGGGCACGGTGTCCGTGGTCATGATGGCCTCAGCGAAATCGGGGCCACCGTCCTCGCTGAGGCTGAGCCCTGCATCCGCGATGCCCGACCTGATCCGATCAATGGCCGGCACCTCGCCGATGATGCCCGTCTGAGCCACGAGTGCGGGCCGCTCGTCGCTGCCCCAGAGAGCGGCGAACAGCGTGGCTGCGGCGGAGCTCATCTCCTTCGCTGCGGCGAGCCCCGCGGCCCCTGTCGCCACGTTCGATACGCCGCTGTTCGCGACCACGCCCGCGACCTTGCCGCATTCGGCTAGGATCTCGCGGCTCAAGACCACGGGCCAGCCCGGCATCGTGTTCGTTGTGAAGAGGCCCGCGGCAGCGCACCCGCGAGGGCTGCCCAGAAGGCCCAGATCGCGGCCCTTGCTCTTGAGCCCGCAGCGGACTCCGGCAGCGAGGAAGCCGGGTGGCGCCGTCACCCCACCGTCTACCCACTCGAGGTCCATCATCGGGAATCGCACACCTTTCCGCGCGCCTGACTGACCGTTGCGCGAGGGGCAATGATAGCACTGGGGACCGGGAACCGAGCATTCCCTATCGGCGTGGGGGGCGGACTTAGGGAGTATCGGATAGCCGGAACCGGAAAGCTCTGGGCGCGAGTTGCGCTAACGTGGCGCGGCCGAACTCGCCTGTCACACGCTCCACGAGGACGGGTGCATCCTCGGCGAACTCACTGAGCACCTGTCGGCACGCCCCGCATGGCCATGGCAGGAGGTCCCCATCGCATACCACGGCAACCGCCATCACACGATGTCCACCGGCCGCCACCATCGCGGCGATGGCCGCCCGCTCGGCACACAGTGTCAGACCGAATGAGTCGCTCTCTACATTGCAGCCGACGTGTATGTGACCGTCCTCATCGCGCACCGCGGCGCCCACGCGCAAGCCCGAGTGCGGCGCATGGGCGCGCTCCATCGCGGCTCGGGCACGGCCTAATAGAGCCGTCTCGGCGGGCGTCAACGCCGTCATTGGGTTGCCTCCTCGCTGTCCCCCTCCGCCGCTTCCAGCTCGAAGATCACAGGTATCACCTGAGGCCGGCGACCGGTGCGCTGCCGGAAGAGGCGCGTCAAGGCGCCCTTGACCTCGCGCTCGAGATCGTAGCCCTCCGAATCGCTGCCGGCGTCCGCTATGGTGGCGACTACGGTGTCGAGCGCGGCGTCCATGAGCTCCTCGGACTCATCGATGTAAATGAACCCGCGGGTCTCGATGGCCGGCCCGTCGATGATCTCGCGCGTATCCGCGTCTATGACGGCGCTCACGAAGACGACGCCGTCCTCGGAGAGGATGCGCCGCTCCCGAAGGACGGCCGCTCCCACATCCCCCACGCCCTCTCCATCGACCAGCAGAGCCTCGCCGGGGAGGCGGTCCACGATGGCCGCGCCCGACTCCGTGATCTCCAGCACATCGTACGGCAGCATCATATGCACGTTTTCTGCGGGAATCCCAGCATCCACGGCCAGAATGCCGAACTTGTGTTGGTGTCGGGCCTCCCCGTGGTAGGGGACCACATGCTGCGGCTTGGTGAGGGAGAGCATGAGCTTGATCTCCTCGGAGTTGCCGTGGCCCGACACATGGACCAGCTCGTGCGGAGGGTAGATGACGGTGGCGCCCTGGCGGAACAGGTTGTTCACCGTGCGCCAGATGAGGGCTTCATTGCCGGGAATGGGCGTCGCGGAGAGGACTACCGTGTCCCCTTCCTCGATGGCGATCTTCCGATGCTCTCCCACCGACATGCGAGTCAGGGCCGAGGTGGGCTCGCCCTGAGATCCCGTCGTAACGATGGTGATCTGATTGGCGTCGTAGTCTTCCATCTCGTCCGCCTGGATGCGGTCTTGGGGGTGGTAGTGGAGGTAACCCAGACGCTGCGCCACGTCGGCGAACCGGATCATGGAGCGCCCATCCACGACCACCTTGCGGCCAACGCGGCGCGAGTAGTCGAACACCTGTTGCACGCGATGCACGTTCGAAGCAAACGTGGTGATGATTACGCGACCCTGGGCCCTCTCCATGATGCGCCCCAAGGCCTCACCGACGGCGCGAGCCGTCTCCACGTAGCCGTGTCTCTCTGCGTTCGTGGAGTCGCAGATGAGCAGGCGAACCCCTTCATCGCCATACCGAGCGAAGGCGCCGGAGTCGAGAGCTGCCTCATCGATAGGCGTCTGATCGAACTTGAAATCGGCGGTGTGGATGATGGCGCCCACCGGAGTGGAGATCGCTAGGGCGACAGCGTCGGGGATGCTGTGGTTCACGTGGATGAGCTCCACTCGGAACGGCCCCTCCTCCAGCACATCCCCGGCTGAGACCTCGACCAGCGACGGCACATCCAGGCTGGAGTACTCGCCGAGCTTGGCCTCCACCATGCCGAGGGTCAGCCGTGTGCCGTAGATCTTGGGCGGGGTGACGCGCTCCAAGAAGAAGGGCAGACCGCCCACGTGGTCCTCGTGTCCATGGGTGAGCACGACAGCGGCGATGCGGTCCTGGTTCTCCTCCAGGTAGGTGTAGTCGGGGATCACGAGGTCGACCCCGAGCATGTCGTTCTCTGGGAACTGCGCGCCGACGTCGACGACGAGGATGCTCCCATCGCACTCGAAAACGGACATGTTCTTGCCGATCTCGCCGACTCCGCCGAAGAAGGTCAGCCTGACGGGCGGTGCGTCGCTCATGTGTGTTCCTCCAGGTAATGGCCCAGTCGGCCGAAGTCCTCGAACAGCGTCTCCCGCAGCGACGGCTGGTGCAGCGCCGCGGCGGGGTGGTAGAGCGGGCAGAGCACGTACCGCTTCCGCCTCTCCGACCGCCCGTGCCATTCGCCCATCGCCCGTGCTTCACCCGAGAGCGTCTTCAGGGCCGGTCCTCCGAGGGTGCACAGCACCTTCGGGGCGATGAGCCCAATCTGTATCTTCAGGAACTGGGTGCAGGCAGCCACCTCGTCGGGCCTGGGGACTCGGTTGTTCGGTGGCCGGCACTTGACGATGTTCGTGATGTACACCGACTCGCGTGGCAGGCCGATCGAGGCGAGGAGCTCGTCCAGAAGTTGCCCCGCGGGCCCGCAGAAAGGCCTGCCCTCGACGTCCTCGCGCGCCCCGGGAGCCTCGCCCACAAACATCACCGAAGCGTTGGCAGCGCCCTCTCCTGGTACGACCCGCCGGCGGGTTGTGCACAGATCGCAGTCGCGGCAGCCTCGGATGATCTCGTGCAGCCGGATCAACTTCGCCTCAGAGGACTCCGTGCTCCCGGAGGACACTTTCGATCCGTCCCTTCAGAGCGTCGTCGGCTTCATAGAGGGGCGGGCGGAGTCCGCCCGCGTCGATACCTCGGAGTTTCAGGGCAGCCTTCACGGGTATCGGGCTGGTGACCGAGAACAACACATCGATGACAGGGAGCAGACCGAGGTGCTCCCTGAGTGCGTCCGCATGGTTGCCCGAGACAAACGCCTCCACCATTCGCGCGATGGCGGGGCCAGCGACATGGCTGGCCACACTGATGACGCCATACCCTCCAACGGCGAGGATCGGCAGCGTCTCACCGTCATTGCCAGAGTAGATCACGAAGTCCTTCGGAGCGCCGAGACGGACCTGGGAGGTCTCATTGATGTTGCCTCCAGCGTCCTTCAGGCCAACGATGTTGTCCACCTGATGGGCGAGGCGGACGGTGGTGGCAGGCTCGAGCCGCGTTGCCGTCCGGCTGGGGACCTGGTAGAGGATGACGGGCAGGGTCGTCGCGGCCGCGCACTCCGCAAAGTGCCGCACGAGGCAGTCCTGAGGCGGCTTGTTGTAGTAGGGCGTGGTGAGCATGATCCCGTGTACGCCCTGATCCGTGGCTGCCTTCGTCAGCGCGATCGATTCGGCGGTGCTGTAGTTCCCGGTACCGGCGAGCACGCAGGCACGGTGACCGACCGCCTCGACGACAGCGTCAAACAGGCCGACCTTCTCCTCATGCGTGAGAGTCGGCGTCTCACCCGTTGTCCCTGCCACCACGATGCCGCCACCGGTCTCCTCCACGAGCCGGGCGGCCAGGTCCTTCGCCTTAGCGAGGTCTACCCGCAGTTGCCCATCAAACGGGGTGACCATAGCCGTCATGACGCGCGGTAGGGCGGGCATCCTCGGTGTCATCCTCTCTTCTGCACGAGCCTTAGGCTCCCAGGTAGCCCTTCTCAAACAGCACCTCGGCGATCTGCACCGCATTCGTCGCAGCACCCTTGCGCAGGTTATCAGCTACGACCCATAGATCCAGGCCATTCGCCACGCTCGTGTCCTGCCGAACGCGCCCGACGAAGACCTCGTCCCGACCCGCGGAGTCGAGCGGGGTGGGGGAGGCTGCGGGGTTGGCAGGGTCATCCACCAACATGACACCGGGCGCTTGAGCGAGCAACTCGCGCGCCTGCTGAGCCGTCAAGGGCTTGCGTAGCTGCAGGTTCACCGTCTCGGCGTGGCCGACCTCAACGCTCACGCGAACAGTCGTAGGCGCCACGGCGATGGAGTCATCGCCCAGGATCTTCCGCGTCTCGTAGATCATCTTGCGCTCTTCGCTCGTGTACCCCGTCGCATCCGGGTCGCCGATGAGCGGGACGCAGTTGAAGGCGATCTGCTTGGCGAAGGGGCTCTCAGGGTGCTTGCCTGCCTCCCCTGCCAGCGCGCTCCGCGCTTCCTCCCGCATGATGTCGGCTGCGTACCCGCCTGCGCCTGAGGTCGACTGGTAGGTCGAAACGACGATGCGTTCGATGCCCGCGGCGCGATGGATGGGCGCGATGGCGACCACCATCTGAGTGGTCGAGCAGTTCGGATTCGCGATGAGTTTCGTGTCCGCCGTCAGGGCGTCCGCATTCACCTCGGGGACCACAAGGGGCACATCGGGATCCATGCGGAAGGTGGAGGAGTTGTCGATGACCACGCAGCCACGCTCCGCGGCCTTTCGGCCCCACACCTCGCTGACGCTGCCCACCCCCTCGGAACCCGCGAAGAGCGCCACGCCGCCTGCGGGGAAAGCATCCTCACTCAGGGTCTCAACGGCGATCTCCTGCCCGTCCAGGGACTCCGTCCGAGCTGTCCGGGCGAAGACGCGAGGGGTGTCAACGGGTAGCTTACGCTCGTTCACGATGCGGTACAGAAGCTTACCAACTGCTCCGAAACCAACTATAGTGCAAGGAATGGACACTCCGTGTGCCTCCTAGGTGTTCCTGTGGGGGTGCGGGAGCTCAAGCGGCGATCCCCCGACTCAGTCTAACAGGGCCTCCAACCCATACACCAGGCCGTCCAGCGCCATGACCCGGCGGCAGGCGAGCAGCACACCGGGCATGAAGGAGTCCCGGGAGATGGTGTCATGGCGGATGCTCAGGGTCTGGCCGAGTCCCCCGAACAGCGTCTCCTGATGGGCGAGCAAGCCCGGTAGGCGAACGGAGTGGATGCGGACCTGGTCCAGATCCAGCCCACGCGCCGCTGTGTTGGGCGCGCCCTCGGGCTGGGGGGGGTGCACGCCGGCGGCTCTCCGCGCCTCGGCGATGAGCGCCGCCGTCTTCACGGCCGTCCCCGATGGCGCATCGAGCTTCGCATCGTGGTGCAGCTCGATGATCTCCACTGAGGGCATGTGTTTCGCTGCCATGGCGGCAAAGCGCATCATCAGTATCGCCCCGATGGCGAAGTTCGGGGCGATCACCGCCCCGAGCCCCGCTTCGCGGCACGCCTGCTCGGCTTCAGATAGGTCCTGGGGCGTCCAACCGGTGGTGCCAACGACGGGGCGTGCCCCGCCATCGAGGGTAGCCCTGAAGTTCGCGTAGCGGGAGTAAGGCTGCGTGAAGTCAACGACCACATCCGGCGAGGATGCCGCGATCGCATCGGAGAGGCTTCGCTGGACCTGCAGTTCGCAACCTTTGATGCCCGCGACCTGCCCCAGCGGCTCCCCAACGTACTGAACATCGACTGCCGCCACCAGAAGCAGATCGTCGGCTCGATCTACGGCGCGGCAGACCTCTTGGCCCATCCGGCCACCGGCTCCGGAGACCAAGACGCGGATCGTCGACATGTGTCACCACCTTGCCTCTCCAGGACTGACCGCCGCCCCTAGTCCGCCGCGGCCTCCAGCGCCGCCCGGAGCTCCGGCTCATCGATCGGTCCCACGGCGGCCACGCACGGCATGCCCGATCCGAAGAGCCTACTGGCCATGGCCTCGGTCTCGTCCCGGGTAACCGCGTTCGCCAGTCCCTCGACCTCTTCGAACGCCAAGGGGCGACCCAGGTACATCACGCCCCGGGCATTGCGTGTCTCGCGCGAGTCCGTGCTCTCCAGCGAGAGTGCGGTGGAGCCCTTGAACTGCTCTCGGGCTACCTCCAGCTCATCAGCTTCGAACCGACCCTCTGCGAGTGAACGGGCCTCGGCAAGTATCAGCCGAAGCACCTCCGGCACATTGCCTGGGCTTGAGTCAGCGCACACGATTAGAGCGCCCGTCTCCCGAAGGAGAGCCGGCTCCGACCACACCGAGTATACAAGGCCGCGCTCCTCGCGAATCCGCAGGAAGAGCCGACTCGAGGTGGTAGCGCCGAACATCCCATCCACCATCGCCTGGGCGTAGCGTTCCTGGGCGCACGCCCCACATCCGCCCCACCCAAGCACGAGATGGACCTGTTCGAGGTCTCGGGTGGTACACCGCACCGCCCCACGGGCGGCCACCGCGGGCGTCACACCACCGGCATCGGGCTGACCTGCGGGAAGGTCGGTGAGCAGGCGTTCCGCGAGATCCCGAGCCCTGTCCGCATCGAAGCGTCCCGCTATAGACACCACCGTGTTCGCGGCGCGGTAGTGGCTCTGATGGAACCGCGCGAGCCCTTGGCGGGTTGTCCCAACTACATCCGCCAAGCCACCCGTGATCGGCGACCCTGCTGTGTTGCCTGGCCAGAGGATCTCGATAAGGTGATCGGCAGCAAGCTCCTCCGGCGCATCTTCGTAGCGCTTGATCTCCTCGATGATGACCTGCCGCTCGGTCTCCACGGCCTGAGGAGCAAGAGCGGGATGGGACACCATGTCGGCGAGAAGGTCCATTGCCATGTCGAAGTGGGCGTCGGGGACCCGTACGCTGTACCCAACCATCTCCCGGTCGGTGCGGGCATTCAGATCGCCGCCCACACGGTCCACTTCCAAAGAGATGCGCTCCGCCGAGCGAGTCTCCGTGCCTTTGAAAACCATATGTTCGAGGAAGTGGGCAAGTCCGGCTTCACCCGGCCGCTCGTGCCGTGAGCCGGAAGCGATCCACACCCCCACGCTCACAGAACGCAGGCTAGGCATGGTCTCCGTCACGAGCCGGATTCCGTTGTCGAGCGTCAGGTTGGTGACCATGGCCCAGACATCCTGTCGCAACACGAAGGGAGAGGCTCAGCGCCTCTCCCTTCGGCGTTCACAGCCATCGTGGAGGTTCCGCGCCGGCGCTAGTTGCGCTTCTTGTCCCGGAACCGTACTTCTCCGCCCTCGCCGCCGTCGCCCTCCCGAGGGCGACGCCGGCCTTGTGAACGGGATGACGAAGAGGGGCGTCGGCCCCGATCTGAGCGACCGCTGTCTTCGGGGATCCCCTCCGGCCGTTCGAGTAGCGCCTTCCGGCTCAGGTTGACGCGGCCCTGATCATCGATCTCCTTGATCTTGACCGTCACCTTGTCCCCGACTTTCAGCACGTCGGAAATGGACGGGGTGTGTTCCCAGGCGTAGTCACTGACGTGGAGCAGACCGTCCTTGCCGGGCAGGAGCTCGCAGAAGGCGCCGAAGGGCATGAGCCGTACTACGGTCGCGTTCTCGAAGATCTCGCCCACCTCGGGCACGCGGACGATGTTCTTGATAGCCTGGACCGCCTGCTCGGTGGCGTCTGGGTCGACGCCGGACACGAAGACCCGACCGTCCTCCTCGATCTCGATCTTGACCCCGAACTCCTCTAGCTTGCGGATCGTCTTTCCGCCAGGGCCGATGACCTCGCCGATCTTCTCCTGCGGGATCTCGACCGTGACAACCCTGGGCGCGAAGCGGGAGAGCTCCGCCCGGGGCTCGGAGATGACGGAATCCATGACATCCAGGACCTGCATCCGGGCCTCCTTGGCCTGGAGGAGGGCCTGCCCGAGGATCTGCGGCGTCAGGCCCTGGGCCTTTACATCCAGCTGCAGGGCGGTGATGCCCTCCCGCGTCCCCGCGACTTTGAAGTCCATGTCGCCGTTGTGGTCCTCGAACCCCTGGATATCGGTGAGGATACAGTACTCGCTCGGCGACTCATAGATAATGCCCATGGCCATGCCCGCGACCGCAGAGGACACGGGGACACCGGCATCCATCATGGCCAATGAGCCCGCGCACACGCTCGCCATCGAGGTCGAACCGTTCGAGGACACGGCCTCGGAGACGAGGCGCAGGGAGTAGGGGAACTTGTCAGCGTCCGGCACAACGGCCCGGAGGGCACGCTCGGCGAGGGCGCCGTGGCCGATCGCGCGCCGGCTCGGCCCACGCATGGGATAGGCCTCGCCGGTCGAGTAGGGCGGCATGTTGTAGTGGTGCAGGAAGGTCTTCGGCTCCTCATCGGTGAGGCCATCGAGGCGCTGGCCCTCACCCAGGGTTCCCAGGGTTGCCATGCAGAGAACCTGGGTCTGCCCGCGGGTGAAGAGGCCGGAGCCGTGGGCGCGGGGAGTGAGCCCAACCTCGGCACTGAGGGGCCGGATGTCGGTCGGTCCGCGGCCGTCGGGCCGCCGCCGCTCGCCTAGAACCATCTTCCGCGTGGCCTTCTTCAGGCATGCGTCGATGGCGCGATCGATGTCGTTCACCTTCTCCTCACCGAACTTGGCGAACAGCTCCTCCGCGATGGCGCTGCGCGCATCCTTGCGCGCCAGACGCTGCTCGTCAAAACCCTCCACCCGCAGAGCCTCGTCGAAGCGCTGGGCCGCGCCGGCCTTGTCAAGCGCGGCTAGAATGTCCTCGTCTGGCTTGACGTAGACCGCTGCCCGTGGGGTGATCTCAACCTTCTGCTTCAGTTCCTCGATCATGTCGATGACGCGCCAGCACTGCTCCTGCGCAACGGCGCAGCCCTCGACGATAGTCTCCTCATCGACGCCATCGCTACCGGCCTCGATCATCATGACGTGGTCGCGGGTGGAACTGACGACCAGGTCGAGGACCAGCTCATCCTCTTCGCTATGGGTGGGGTAGACGACCCACTCATCGTCCTGCGACAGCCCTACGCGCATCGACCCGAGGGGAGTCGGGAAGTCGATGCCACTGATGGCGAGCGCCGCGGAGGCGCCGATCATGCAGAGGATGTCGATCTGGCTCTCCTGGTCCGTGCTGAGCGCGGTGGCGATGATCTGCACGTCACTGCGCATGCCGTCGGGAAAGAGCGGCCGGAGACCACGATCGGTAAGCCGGCTTGTGAGGATGGCGCCCTCGGTCGGGCGTCCCTCACGGCGGAAGAAGCTGCCCGGAATCTTGCCCGCCGCGTAGAGCCGCTCTTCGTAGTCCACGGTGAGGGGGAAGAAGTCGATGCCCGGTCGGGGCGCATCGGATGTGCAAGCCGTTACCAGACACATTGTGTCGCCCGCGCGCACCACCACGGCGCCGTGGGCCTGGATCGCCAGTTTCCCAGTCTCAATGCTGAGGACGCGATCCCCTAGATCCATCTCCACTCGTGCGACTGACACGTGAGTATTCCCTCCATCCGGCCTTCCGGCCTGCGGATGCCTTCCCTAGGCCATACCGCCTCGCAGCACGCACACATGTACAGCGGAAAAAGCTCGTCCGGTGTGCCCGGGCGAGTCCTTCCGCTCCGCAGTACTTCCGCTGCCTGTTACTCGCTGCTTCCCTCTTGGGGAGCCACCCGGCCCCCGTGGGTGGTCGTCTTGGGCCCTGACTCTACCCATGGCGGCCCATGCCCTCAGGCCAGATCCGCGTCCGCCCGCTACCGGCGGAGTCCCAGTTTCTCGACAATGGCCCGATACCTCTCGACATCCTTCTTGCTCAGATAGCGCAGTAGGCGTCGCCTCTGCCCGACCATCTTGAGCAACCCACGGCGGGAGTGATGGTCCTTCTTGTGGACCCTCAGATGATCCGTGAGTTGCGTGATGCGTGCGGTCAGAATGGCAATCTGAACTTCAGGTGAACCTGTGTCTACCTCGTGTCGCCTGTGCTCCTCGACGAGTCCGGTCTTCACTTGCTGGTCAAGCGGCATACAGTCTCTCCCTCTCATCTGCTGGTCGCCCTCGACCCAGGCGCGGGTGCCAACCGCGTCCGAGACGTGGCCTCAAGCAACCGGAGTTTAGCACGGGGAAAGGTCAGTGTAAAGCGGCCCGCTATGCCGATCAGTCTTGGTCTTCAAGCACGGAACGGTCCTGGCGTTCGAGGTATTCGAGCACATGCCTCAACTTGAAGCGCCGTTGGTTGCCTGGGGTGCGATGATGGGGCAAAAGGCCCTTGTCGGCGTACCGCCGAACGGTGGCGGGACACACCTCAAGCAGTTTGGCGGTCTCGGCGAGGGTCAGTTCGGGGTCGAGGAGCCGGTCCAGGAGTTCCTCCCGGGTCTCCTGCTCGACTCGCGACTGCTTCTTGCGGGGCGGAAGGTCGAGGGGCAGGGCGCGCTGCTGTCTTTGGGCGGTGGCGCGGGAGGCGGCGCGGCGAATCCGCTGCTCGCGCGCTAGTTGCGCGTACGAGAGTCGCTTGGGGCTGCGACGACTGGCGTCAGCGGCCTGCGGCAGACGGGGTGCACGCTCCTCTTCCTCGCCCTGCCGCTTACCCTCTCCATGGCCCTGAGCCTCCCGGTCCCTGCCCTCAGGATCCGGGGCGCCACCCTCGTCCTCGCCGATCCAGAATGCCACCGTGCGGTCCCTCCCGTGGGATCGGGCCGCCTCACGGGGGAGAGGGCTCCGATCGACTCGCATACTTCCGTTCTAGCCTCTTCGCGTACCGTTCAGCCTCGGAGAAGACGCAACCGCAGTAAGCCTGGCGGTAGAGCCCCAGTTCTTTGGCCCGCGCCTGTCCGTGCCGGAACTCAGCGCGGAAGTCCGTCCCCACGAAGTCGACGCCGTACTGAGATGCCGCTTCCTCTCCTGCCTCGATGACAGCGTCCCGGTCTTGATACGGGCTCACCAGCAGCGTTGTGGTGAACCGTTCCAGCCCACTACGAGCGGCCCACTCCGCCGTGGCCGCCAGCCGCATCGTGAAGCACCGCCGGCACCGGTCCACGCCTTTGAGGCCTAGGGTCGTACCAAGAAAACGCGAGAGGCCATACTCCGGTTCAAAGTCGACCTCCAGGCCGACCATCGCCGCGTACTGCTGCAGGGCCTCGAGCCTGGTGAGCCACTCCATGGCGGGGTGGATGTTGGGGTTCGCGTAGTAGGCGATCGGTTCGGCGCCGGACGCGCGCAGAAGAGGCGCTACCGAGGCGGCGCAAGGGGCACAGCACGCATGCAGGGCGATGGTCTCCATGGGTCCGTCCTTCGGCGTGGGCACGCCCGTTCCTCAGCAGGGCTCCTCGGGGATCAGGGAGAGGAGGTCGGCACGGAGCAGAGCCTCGGCGGCGGCGGCGCGTTCCGCGGCCCGTTTGCTGGTCCCCTCGCCGCAGCCCGCGCCAAGGCCCCCCACGAGCACTTCGACTCGGAACGTTGGAGCATGGGAGGGGCCATGGCTATCGAGGAGTTTGTAAGTCGGTGGTGGCCCGCCGTGCGCCTGAATAAGCTCCTGGAGCGCGGTCTTGGGGTCCACATCGTCGCCGGCGTCGTCCTGCTCGCGGCCTGCCAGGATGTGCGCCAGAATGAACCCCCGTGCTGGTTCCATGCCGCCATCGAGGTAGATCGCACCCACCAAAGCCTCCACAGCGTCCGCCAGGGTTGACTCCCTCGTACGCCCCCCGGTACGCGTCTCGCCGCGGCCCATGAGAAGCGCATCGCCTAGCCCCAGCTTCGCCCCCACTCGTGCGAGGGCGCTCGCGGAAACGAAGCTCGCTCGGGCCCTAGTGAGTTGCCCCTCGGGCCAGGCGGGATGGGCCTGATAGAGAGCTTCCGACACGACCAGATCGATCACGGCGTCGCCCAGGAACTCCAACCGCTGATTGGAGGCGCACTGAGCGTTGCCAGCGTCGCTCGTATAGCTGCCGTGGGTCCGCGCCTGGAGGAGCAGGCGCTCATCACGAAACCGGTACCCGATAGCGTCTAGAAGGGGATCCATAGCGCCTCACACAGGGAGCCGGCGAAGGCGGTTCCGATCCTACACCTTGCTGACGATGAGGACCGCGTTCTGGCCCCCGAAGCCGAAGCTGTTGCACATGGAGTTGTCATAGGTCGCCTCGCGTGCAACATTGGGCACGAAGTCCAGTCCACGGCAGTCGGGGTCCGGGTACTCGTAGTTGATGGTGGGCAGAAGGACGCCGTGCTTCATGCCGTAGAGGCAGGCGAACACCTCTGCGGCGCCCGCGGCGCCGAGTAGGTGCCCCGTCATGGACTTCGTCGAACTCACCGGGAGGTGGTCAGCGTGCGCCCCGAAGACCTCACGGATCGCCACCGCCTCGCGAGCGTCGTTCATCTGGGTCGAGGTGCCGTGGGCGTTGACGTAACCGATGTCCCCAGGCGCAAGGCCAGCCGACGCCAGGGCTGAGCGCATGGCACGCTGGGCGCCCTCATGGTTCTCTGCGGGCAGAGTCATATGGAAGGCGTCCGCCGACGCGCCATACCCCCGGATCTCGCCGAGCATCTCGGCGCCACGGGCGCGGGCGGCCTCGTACTCCTCCAGCACCAGAACGGCGGCGCCCTCACCGATGACGAAGCCATCGCGCTCCCGATCGAAGGGTCGTGAGGCGCGTTTGGGATCATCGTTTCGGGTCGATATCGCCTTCATGTTCCCGAAGCCCGCGACGGAGCAGCGGGTAACGGCAGCCTCTGCTCCGCCCGCCAGCATGGCGTCGGCGTCGCCACGCTTGATCATATGATATGACTCCCCGATCCCGTGCAGGGAGGAGGCGCATGCGGAGATCACCGTCATGCTGGGACCACGCGCTCCCACCTCGATGGCGAGGTTCCCTGACGCCATGTTGACGACGAGCATGGGGATCAGGAAGGGGCTGACGCGCGATGGCCCCTTCTCCAGCAGGATCTGGTACTGGGTCTCCCAGGTCGCCATGCCGCCGATGCCTGAGCACACACAGGTGCCGATGCGGTCGGCGTTGGCGGCGATATCGAGGCCCGATTCACGGATGGCCTCCAGGCCGGCAGCGATCGCCATCTGGCAAAAGCGGTCCATCCGCCGCGCTGACTTAGGATCGAGAACAGCCGCGGGATCGAAGTCCCAGGCTTCGGCAGCGATCCGAACGTCGTATTCCTGCGCGTCGAACCGGGTGATGTACCCGGCGCCTGACACGCCCTCACACAGGCCCCTCCATGTGTCGGCAGTACTCGCTCCGAGGGGACTTACCACGCCGACTCCGGTTACGACTACCCGGCGGTTCACGGCATCCCTTTCCGCTCTAGGAAGTTGCGGAGCCCCACATGAGTCGGCTCCTCAGCCTCACTTACAGACCAGGCCGGGCCCTATGGACTCGGCCTGGTCAACACGCGTTTTATGGCAACAACCAAGGCGGGCCCATGCCCGGTAGAGGTTCGAGCTAGCTCTGCTTGGCCTCGATGTACTCCACGGCCTGACGCACGGTCTGGATCTTCTCGGCGTCATCCTCGGGGATCTCGATGTCGAACTCGTCCTCAAGCCGCATCACAAGCTCAACGACGTCCAGTGAATCGGCGCCCAGGTCCTCGACGAACTTCGCGTCCGGCGTGATCTGGTCTTCACCGACCTGCAACTGGGCGACGACTACACTCTTCACCTTCTCGAAAGTCGCCAACTCGCCCGTACCTCCTTCATTTCGCTGCGATTCGAGCAGACGCACTGCGGGAAAGCTCCCGCAGCCGCCTCTTGCCGCCGCGGGACGGGCTGAAGTCTATGCCATTACCATCCCTCCGTCAACGCCAAGCACCTGGCCTGTCATGTAGGCCGAGTCCGGTCCGCTGAGGAAGGCACACACCGCCGCGACATCCTCCGGATCCCCCAGGCGTGTGAGGGGGATCTGCTCCACGAGTGCGGCTCTGGCCTTCTCGGGGAGTTCCGCCGTCATGCGGGTCTGGATGAACCCAGGAGCAATGGCATTGGCCTTCACCCCATCCTTGGCAAGCTGGCGAGCGACGACCTTGGTGAAGGCGATCAGCCCCGCCTTGGACGCGCCGTAGTTCGCCTGGCCCGCATTGCCCATCAGGCCCACAACGGAGGCCATGTTGATGATGCGCCCATCGCCCGAAGCCACGAGCGCGGGGATGGCCGCCTCAGTCACCGCGATAGCCCCGAACAGGTTCACGCCCAAAACTAGGTCCCAGGTCGACGGATCCATCTTGACGATGAGGCCGTCCTTCGTCACGCCGGCGTTGTTGATGAGGATGTCCAGCCCGCCCAGACCGGCAACCGCTTGCTGGACAGCGGCCGCCACCTCGGCGTTATCCATGAGATTGCCGCAGACCGCGATCGCCTGGTGGCCGCGCGACTGAAGCTCGGCAACGATCGCGTCTGCCGGCTCCCACGGCACCCCATGGCAGGCAACGGCTGCGCCGTCGGCCGCGAGGCGCGCCGCGATGGCGCCCCCGATGCCTCCGCTGGCTCCTGTGACCAACGCCTTTCTGCCAGTCAGAGCGCCCATCACCGCATCACCATCCCGGAGTCCACGCTGAGAACCTGACCGGAGACCGTCGCGGCACCCTCGGACATGAGGTAGGCGACTGCGGCAGCAACCTCATCCGTGCTTGGAAGCCTGCCGAGGGGCGCGTCCTCCGCAGTACCGTAGGCCACCGTGTTCACGTTGACCGATCTCGGCGCCAGTTCCCGCGCGACGGAGCGCGCCATGCCGGCCAGCGACGCCGACGCCACGGCGCGGGCAGACTCGGTGCCCGAGCCCGTGAGGCCGTCAGCCGCGACAACGTAGATGATCCGGCCTCTGCGCTCGCGCATGATGAGGCGCGCCAGGGCCCTCGTCTGCGCGTAGGCGTTGCGCAGCACCTCGGCAACAGCGCCTCGCCACTCGGTTGTCCAGTCTCCGGGAACGGCCAGGTGCTCGTCGAGCGCCAGAACCACGCCGAAGGGCACGGCGCCCTCCGCCGCCTCCACCAGCGCTTCGGGGCATGTATCCGGAGCGAATGTCATCGTATCGAAGCCATCGGTCGCCAGTTTCGCGGCACAAGCCGCCGAGATGTCACCCGAACCGATGACGAAGGCACGTTCCCGCTCTGCGCTACTCATCGAATCGCCTCCAGCCTCTCCAGGCACTCCCTCACCGAATCCACATCATGGGCGGACAGTGCCGCGAGCCCTGAGTCTATCTTCTCCACCATGGGTCCCAGGATGCCGCGGGCCCCGATCTCGATGGCTGCCGTGCATCCCAGACCGCGCAGTTGGGCCACGGACGAGGTCCAGCGCACGCTCGACGTGACCTGGTCCTTGAGCGCCTGTCGGATCGCCGCGGCGGATTGGGTGGGGACAGCCGTCGCGTTGGGGATCACGGGAACCTGGGCATTGAGGATCTCCGCCGCGTCGAGTTCGGCGGCCATCCTTTCCGCCGCGGGGGCCATCAGCGGAGAGTGGAATGCGCCACTCACGCGCAGGGGGATGTAACGGCCGAGGCCGCGTTCCTTGAGCGCGGCTCCCGCGTCCGCAACGGCTGACTGCTCGCCCGATATGACCGTCTGGTCAGGGGCATTGTAGTTGGCCGCAACGAGGATGCGGCCCCCCCGAACCTCCTCGATCAACGACGCAAGGGCCTCGTCGTCGGCTCCGATGACCGCGGCCATGCCACCGCCCATCTGCGCCCCGGCCTCTCGCATGAACAGGCCGCGCTTGCGCACGAGCAGGAGGGCGGTCTCGAAGCTGAACGAGCCCGCTGCCACGAGGGCTGAATACTCACCGAGAGAGTGGCCCAGCGCAACGGTAGGCGCCGGCAGGCCGTGGGTCTGGAGGACGCGCAGCGTGGCGATGCTCACCGTCAGAATGGCCGGTTGAGCGATGTCGGTGGAGGTGAGCTTCTCCGCCGGGCCCGCGAAGCACAGGGACGCGAGGTCGAAGGACAGGACCTCGTTAGCCCTCTCGAAAACGGTTCGAGCCTCGGGGAAGGCATCGTAGAGCGCCTGGCCCATCCCGGGCTTCTGAGCGCCCTGACCGGGAAACATGAATGCAAGGTGCATCGTCCTGGGAGCCTCCTCGACTAGATGCGCCAGCGAAGCAGGCACGAGCCCCACGTCAAGCCTGCTCCGAAGCCGACAACGAGGATCAGGTCATCCTTCTTGGCCCGGCCTGCATCGAGCGACTCCTTCAGGGCGATCGGGATAGAGGCCGATGAGGTGTTGCCGTAGCGGTCCACATTGGACACGATGCGGTCGAAGGGCATCCCGAAACGCTCGCGCGCGGACTGGGTGATGCGCTCATTCGCCTGGTGGGGCACTAGGAGGGCGATGCTGTCGGGCGTCAATCCGGCCTTCTCCAGGGTCTTCTCACACGTGTGGCCCATGATGCGTGTGGCGAAAACGTAGACATCCCTGCCGCGCATACGGACGGAGTGATCGTGCGCGTCAACCGTAGCGTGAGACGCGGGGATCTTGGACCCGCCGGCTGGCTGCCACAGGATGCTGGGGTCAGACCCGTCCGAGCCGAGGTCCCAGGCGAGGATGCCGTTGTCCTCCTCGTCGGCGCCTTCCACGATCGCCGCGCCGGCGCCATCACCGAAGAGCACGCACGTGTTGCGGTCCGTGTAGTCGGTAATGCGGCTGAGGCACTCGGCTCCTATGCAGAGGACGCGCTTCGCGCCGCCGGACTTGACGAGCTGCTCCGCCATGACCAGGGAGTAGATCCAGCCCGTGCAGCCAGCGGAGATGTCGAACGCGAACCCTCCGATCCCCAGCGCGCTCTGCACGAGGCAGGCACAAGCGGGGAAGGGGTAGTCGGCGCTGACCGTCGCCACGATAACAGCATCGATGTCTCCCGCTTCCACGCCGGCGTGGGCCATAGCCTTCCGAGACGCCGCGATGGCGAGGTCAGACGTTGCCTGATCCTCGGCCACGATGCGCCGCTCACGGATTCCCGTTCGTGTCACGATCCACTCATCGGTCGTATCGACGATCTTCTCAAGATCGGCGTTGGTTAGGACCTTCTCAGGCACCTCGGCACCCAAGCCGGTTATCTTGGCTCCGACCCATGCCATGCCGTACAGTCCCTTCACAAGGAGGTTGTGGGGGCACGAAGAGAGGCGAAGCGAGCGGCGTCCCCGTACCGAGCCTGTCCCTAGCTTGCGTAGCCGTTCTCCGCGGTCACGTCCGCAAAGTCGGCCGCAGCCTCGCGGATACTCTCAACGACCCGCTTATCGTGAGTCTCCCGCGCTACTCCAATGGCATTCGCGACGGCCACATGGTTCGAGCGCCCGTGTCCTACAATAAGGATACCCTGAACACCCAACAAAGCGGCGCCGCCGTATGCGTCGTAGTTTGTCGACTTCGAGACCCTTCGCAACACTGGCCTGGCGAAGACGCCCGCGAGACGAGTCCATGCATTCGCTCGGAAGGCACGCGACAGTGCTTCTCGGTAGAAATCGCTGAAGCCTTCAAGCGCTTTGAGGACTAGGTTTCCCACGAAACCATCACAGACACCGACGTCGACCTCGCTGTGGACTATCGCGTTTGGTTCGCAGTTGCCGACGAAGTTCAGTCCGGAACTGGCTAAGAGCCGGTACGTGTCCTTGTAAAGCTTGTTTCCTTTGCCCTTCTCCGACCCATTGCTGATGAGCCCAATGCGCGGCGTGGTGGCACCTAGCACCGCTGACGCGTACCGGTCACCCATATGGGCAAACTGGAGAAGCATCTGAGGGGTGCAGTCCGCCGTGGCGCCCGCATCCACGAGCAGACAGGGCTTTCCCTCAATTGTGGGGAGGGGGAGCCCGATGGCGGGACGCCTCACGCCCTCGATGCACTGCAGGAAACTCGCTCCCGCAGCCATCGCGGCTCCGGTGTTACCCATGGACAGGGCGGCGTCGGCTCGGCCCTCCTTGACCAGGAGGGCCGTACGCGACATGGACGAGCCTGGCCGCTTCAGAACCTGCAGCCCGGACTCGTCCATCCGAATGAAGTCATCCGTATGCTCTACGGAGATGCGGGATCGCAGCGAGCCATCCATGTCCGCCCGCAGTAGGGGCCTGATGAGGGACTCATCGCCTACGAGGATCACTTCGACGTTGTAGCGCCGTGCCCCCTCGATCGCCCCCAGCACTATGGGTTCGGGAGCATTGTCCCCGCCCATAGCATCGACCGCGACCCGCATGCGCACCTCCACCGATCGAGCCGCCACTCAGACTCGGCCGCTCGCCGATGTCACTTCTTGCCCTTCTTGACATCGATAACGGACCTACCCATGTAGTAACCACACTGCGGGCAGGCCACATGCCTCAGCTTGTAGGCGCCGCAGTTGGGGCACAGGAGGAGGCTGGGGGCCTCTAGCTTCCAGTTCGCCCGGCGGCTACGCGTCCGAGCCTTGGAATGTCTGCTCTTCGGAAGAGCCATTCTCGTTACTCCTTACGTGGGCGGCACCCTTGGCTCAGGGCAACGGCGCGCCGGGTATCCTACGGACAAGCCAAAACAGCGCCTCCGATGACGAGGGCGCCATGGTGGGCCGTGTCAAGGTGGGCGAATTCTAGCCTCAAGCCAGACCCTTGTCAACGGTGACCGCGAGCCGCGCGATGCCGTGGGAGGGCCTCGCGTAACGTCCGCGAAGCTCCGATGGTAGACGCCGAACATCGGCGCCGAAGGTCACAGACTCCGGGGGATCCCATGATCCGCGCAATCATGCTTGCCGCCGCTTTGGCGCCTGCGGCACTGGCCGACTCTCCGCGCGTAGCGCTGGTCTACTCGGACTTCGACAACTACCGTCATCGAGACGACTACGATGCGGCACTCGAGCGCCTAGGTTGGCCCGTTGAGGAGTATGAGAACGTCCACTTCGCGCAGCTCGTGGAGCGGCTGGGCAGCACGGACATCGTGCTCTGCGGAGCGCTCTACAACTACGGCGCCCCCCAAGACCTAAGCGGCTTTGCGGTCCCCCTGCGCCGCTTCCTCGCCCAAGGCGGCGCCATTGTCATCACGGACGCGAACTACGACTCCCACGTTGACTGGCTCGCGTCGCTGCGGCCGGATCTCACGGCGGAGATCGAGGCATGCCAGGCGCAAGCCGGGTCGCTTACCATCCCGAACCCCGGCCATCCTCTCCTCAACTACCCCCACAAGTGGCGCCCGCGGCCCATGTGGTCCCACCTCAAGCTCGGACCCGGATGGGACGTACTCGCCGGCGATGCCGACGGAGGGTCTGTCCTCGCCGTGGCCGGGGAGGGCCGCGGCGCCGTGTGGCTGTCGAGCAACTGGAGCCTCCCGGGTCAATGCCTGGAGGGTATCTGGGAGTGGCTCCAGACGCGGCGCCTGGGGCTTGATGTGCGGGAGATCCATGGGTTTGGTGAACTGCGGCCAGGGGACTCCCACGCGAGGATGGCCGTCGCTAGCCTGGACGGAAGCCCAGTGCGCGCTTCCGTGACCTGGGCGGCAGGGCCGGAGGCAGGGCGACGAGTCCAGCGCAGGCGGCACGTAGAGATACCCCAGGACGGGCTCGTGGACGTCGATCTGAGTATGCCGGTGCGTTGGCAGGGACGGGGAACGTCCTGGTTCACCATTGAGGCGTCGGGTATCACCTACGAGTCACCACATGTCGAGCACGTTGTTCCGCCTCTTGTCACCGTGGATCTGGCGCGGCCCGCCTACCGCGGCGTGCTATTACTGAGCGAGCCGGACCCCTCGGTCGTCGTGCGGGCCACTGTCTATCCGGGCTGGGAGGACCTAAAGGGCGCCACCCTCGCCGCGACCCTCCACGATAGCGAGCAAGCGCGGAGGACCGTCACCGCAGAGCTTCCGAACGAGTACGGCGCCTCGACGGAGCTCCTCCTGCCTGCCCACGGTCTCGCTGCAGGGCCGTGCCGGGTCGAACTGGCCGCATCGAGACCTCGCGAGGAACTCTGGACCGGCGAGGCCGCACTGCACGCCTCTGAGGACCGTGAGGGGGTGGCTCTGGCGGGTGCTCTGGACACCTACGTGGATGGAGTGCCCTTCTTCCCCATCGGTATCTACCACGTGCCGCTCGAATCGCTGGCCGAGGCTCGCGCCATGGGCTTCAACTGCTTACAGTTGTGGGGAGACTCTCCCGAGCAGGCTCTGGCGAACCTCGACGCGGCGCACGAGGTAGGTCTGAAGGTCATCCTGGAGATGTCGGGACTCGTACGCGGAGGGCTCCAACCGGAAGCGCTGCGTGCTGTGGTCAGGGTCGTGCGAGAGCATCCGGCACTCCTTTGCTGGTACCCCGTCGATGAGCCCAACGGCGAGATGGCAGGAGAGTGCGAGCAGGCCTACCGGATCTGCCGCGAACTCGATGACTCCCACCCCGTGTACCTCGTACTCTGCGACCCGAACCTGTTCGCCGCCTATCCTGAGGCGCTCGATGTGCTGGGGATAGATCCGTACCCGGTGCCCGGCGCCTCCGTCTCCATGGTGGCCGGTTGGATGGCCGCCGCTCAGGAGGCGACGGACGAGCGCCGCGCGGTGTGGCTGATCCCGCAACTCCACAACATCGCGGCCTACGGCGGCGATCCCTCGCAGGGTCGTGCCCCGACCGCCGAGGAACAATGGTGCATGGTCTTCCAGGGCCTGATCTACGGAGCGAAGGGGATCGTCTACTACCCCTGGGACGACGGCGTATGTGGACTCATCCATGAGCCAGAACTCATGGCCGAGCTGCCGCGGATCAACGCATTCCTGGCCGAGCACGGGGCCTCACTGGCCGCCTCGCCGAGAGTGCTACTGTCAGGACTCGACGGCCTGCAGGAGAGCCCTGACGTCCATGCGGCGCGGTTCGAGGGTCATACGGACATCCTCCTTGTCACGAACACTGCGGCTGAGCCAAGGCGGCTGACATTGGAGCTGCCCTGGACTGAGGCGCGAAGCCTCACGGACGACGCAGTCTGGCATCTCCAGGGTGGCAGGCTAGAGCTCGACCTGAGGCCTCTCGAGGTGGTCGCCATCGAAGCGAGGTGAGCCACCTCGGGCGCTATGGCAGCGCCCCTGCGTCAGTGCTGCCCCTACCTGGTCACTGTGTGAGATCGGCGCCACCGAGCAGTTAGGGCATCTGAGCCTCAGTCTTCGTGCTCCTCGTTCGGGGGCTCTGGGGGAGGAGCTCGAGCCCCGTCCGCGTTGGGTGGGCCTGCTGGGTGGCAGAAGGGGTGGGTGGGAACGGACGGGGCTCGGCTGACCTAGATATACCCACTCGCTATGGCTCCAAACATGGACCGAGACTCTTGTTACGCATTGTCCCTTCGCCATGCCGTAAGGCTCGTTCACACCGGGCGTGCCCGCTGTCCCGCCCTCAGCCGCTCCGATCGAGGAAGGCTTGCCACGGCACACCGAGGAACAAGACCGAACACTCGTGCCGCTTCGGTAGCGGAGCGCGCGAGTGGGAGGGAGGCACGCTTGTGGGCCAGGATGTGGAACAACTCTACGCGGAGCGTATGAGGCGCTATACCACGGCGATGCGTAACGAGAAGCCGGACCGCGTGCCCATTCGGCCCTTTGTGGCCGAGTTCACGGCCAAGTACGCGGGGTACACCGTCCAAGAGGTCACCCACGACTATCAGAAGGCCTTCGATGCTGTGCGGAAGTGCGCAGCGGACTTCGATTGGGATGCCGTGGTTGGGAACATGGTGTATGTCTGGACGGGCCTGACCGAGGCCATTGGCCTGAAGTACTACGCCGTCCCGGGCCAGGACATCCCCGCCCAGACCGGGTTCCAGTACCGTGAGCCACCCGAGAATGAAGCCTTCATGAAGGCCGACGAGTACGACCAGCTCATCGCCGATCCTACGGGCTTCCTATTCAACGTATGGCTGCCGCGCGTTTCACGAGACGTCCAGCCCCCCGGCGAGCCATCGACCTACCGGAGCAACCTGTCCTTCCTCAAGGGCGGCATGGCGATGCTCCAGTACTTCTCCGACTTCGGGGCGCAGGCGGCGCGGCTCCGCCAGGAATCCGGCACGGTGTCGGCCATTTCGGGGATTCTCAAAGCGCCGCTGGACATACTCGGCGACAAGCTCCGCGGGTATATGGGGCTCACCATGGACGTCTTCGAGCAGCCGGACAAGGTGCTGGCTGCTTGCGAGTCCCTCATGCCCCATCTCTGCCACATCGCCCTCTCGGGCGCCGACCCCGACAAGAACGTCCCCATCACCATCTGGATGCACCGAGGCGGCGTGCCCTTCGTATCGCATGAGACCTTTGACCGCATCTACTGGCCAACCTTGAAGCCAATCATCGAGGAGATCTGGTCTCACGGCCATCAGGTGCTCTTCTACGCCGAGGGTGACTGGACGCCTCATCTGCGGTCTTTCGCCGAGCTACCCGAGGGCAGCATCGTCTACCACGTAGATCGAGCGGACATCTTCGAGACGCATCGCGCCATCGGCGACCGATTCTGCCTCAGCGGGGGTATTCCCAACTTCCTGCTGAGTTACGGAACGCCGGACCAGGTGCGTGAGTGCTGCAAGAAGGTCATCGATGGCGTAGCACGCGATGGCGGCTACGTTCTCGACGCTAGCGCGATCATGCAGAACGACACCAGTGCAGAGAACCTGCGGGCCCTGACCGACTTTGCTCGTGAGTATGCGGTCTACTGAGAAGGCTCGATGGACGGAGGATAGCCGTGGAAGCAACTACCGAACCGGGTCCCGAGCCCGGAGTGTGCATCCCTTGGGAGGAGAAGCTGAAGGAACTGCCGCCCATACAGGGCGATGCTGAGTTGGCGGAGCGGGTATGGCGAGACGTCGATTTCCTAGCCCACATGTGCATCTGGCACTGCCTGCTGTCATTCTGACGCACCCCTGCCGCGCCCGCGAGGCTGACCGGCTAAAGCCCTTGGCGCGTCAGCCAGGGTGGGGGAGGCGGGCGAACAGATTGCGCTCCTTGAGCGCTGCATAGAGATCTGTGTAGAGGGGCAGGAGCCGCTCGTAGGCCGCCACAGCTTGGGGGTCTGGCTCGAACCGGCTGGTGTGCCGCAGATACGGCTCGGTGAGTTCGCCCGTCCGGCTGATGAGCCCGGCCGCATGCGCGCCACACGCCGCGGCTCCCAGGAGTGTAGCCTCCTCGAACTCCAGCGCCACCACGGGCACCCCCGTCGCTGCCGCTCTGGCTCGGTTCAGCACTGCGGACGAAGCCGGCCGCCCAACGATCGTGATGTGGGCGGGCGGCTCGGAGGTCCCTCGCAGAGCGTCGAGGCAGGTCCGTATGGCGAGCGCGCCGCCGTCGACCACGGCCCTAGCCACCTCGGCCGGGCCTGTCGCCGGACCCAACCCATGGAGGACTCCCTTGGCCAGAGGGTCGCGCACGGGCGACCGTTCGCCCATGAGGTACGGCAGGAAAACGACGCCTCCCCCGCCCGCCGGCAGGCTCTCGGCCAACGCTAGCACGAGCTCCGCTGGATCCTCCGATGCCGTACCGAGCAGCCGTCCGCACCAGTCCAGCGCTCCGCCCGTGTACATAGTAGGCGCCATGCTAAGCCATAGCTCGGGGAGGGCATGGGCGGCACAGAAGAGGCGGGGATCGTAGCGGAACTCGTCCAGGCACAGGCATAGCGTGTCCGTCGTTCCGCTGGAGAGGAAGCACTGGCCGCTGTCGGCACACCCCGCGCCCACGGCGGCGCACGCGGTATCGCCCCCCGCGAGGGTCACGGGAGTGCCCACAGGCAGCCCTAGGAGCCCCGCCACCTCTGGCCGCAGGCCGCCGATCGGGCGACCACTCCCGACTATGGGAGGCCAGCGCGCCGGATCTATGGCTAGCTCGGCCATCAGAGCATCTGACCAGCCGCCTGCACGTGTGTCATAGAGCCCTGTCATGCTGGCGTTCGACGCATCGATGGCGATCTGGCCCGTCAGCCATGCTCCCAGCCACGTCGTGCCGTGACCGAACCAGCGGGCCTGGACATCTACCTCGGGCTCATTGCTGCTCAGCCAGAGGTAGCTTAGCGCGGAAGTGGTTCCGGGAGTCGGCTCTCCGCCCGCAACGCGTTCGATCGCCCGATCCAGGCCCCGAGCCCTCAGATCCTCGAGTTCCGCCGTGGAACGGCGGTCCGAGTAGAGAATGGCGGGGCGCAGCGCTTGGCCTTCCGAGTCCATGGCGATCAGGGCCGGGAACAGGCCCGTTACCCCGACAGAGCCGACCTCTGCCCGTAGACCGGCAGGCAAGCGGTCCACAGCCAGGAGCAGGGCCGTGCGCCAGCGCTCGGTGTCCACTTCGGCCCAAGTGGGGCGCGAAGGCACAGGCTCTTGGGCGTAGGCCTGGCTCGCGTAGGCCGCAGGGGAGTCGGCCCCGGGCAGGAACAACCCCGCCTTCACAGAGCCGGTCCCTACATCTATGCCCATGGCGAGCGGACGGTGCATGGGGCAATCCCTCTCGTGAGTCCCCGCAAGGAGCCATCTCCGAGGCCGGCGAAGCGAACACCGCTATGGGACCCAACTTCCTGATGATCTACTGTGACGAACTCCGCGCCGATGTCTTCGGACACGCGGGACACCCGCGCGTACGCACTCCCCGGCTCGATGAGCTCGCGGCCTCCTCCATGGTCTTCGATCGCTGCTACGTTCCGTGCCCAATCTGCATGCCCTCCCGGTCAGCCTTGGCGACAGGCTGCTATCCGCGGTCGAATGGCTGCGTCGATAACGCCACGCCGAGCTTGGCCGGTGAGTCCAGTCGTTCGCTCTACCGCTTGCTCGCGGACGCGGGTTGGCGTACCGAAAACGTGGGAAAGTACCACCTCGGCTGGCCCGTCAGCGAGAGCGGTTTCAGTCACCACGAGCCGGTGCACTCGCCGTTCGGCCCCTTCGGACCCTCCGATCCGGCTCTACGTCGGCGCGCGCAATACAAGCGACTAGAGGGTGATCTCCCCATCATTGTTTGGGGAACGTCGCCACTCAGCCCGGAGGAGTCCTACGCCGCCCTCACCGTGGACGCGGGGCTTCGGCGGCTCTCCCAGTACAGCGGCTCCGAGCCCTTCTTCCTCCGCGTGGCGATCAACATGCCCCACACTCCCTACGCGCCCCCGCGGCCATACTCGGAATGGTACGATCCGGCCGATGAGCCGCTCCCCGACAGCTACGGCGACGGAATCGAGTCGAAGCCGACTCTTGTGCAGCTCTTCTATGCCTCTCGACGGTATGCGGACCTTACCCCGGATGATGTCCGCCGGTCGCGATGCTCCTACTACGGGCTGGTCAGCTACATCGACCATGAGGTGGGAAGGTTGCTCGATGCGCTGGACGATCACGGCATGTGGGATGACACGATCGTCGTCTTCACCGCCGACCACGGCACATGCGTGGGAGAGCATGGCTGGATCGAGAAATGGGCGCAGCTCTGGGAGGAGACGTGCCGGGTGCCGCTCATGGTGTCCGGTTCCGGCCTCCCATCGGGGCGCTCTCAGGCCCTCGTCCAGCAGATGGACCTGATGCCAACGATCCTTCGCCTTGCGGGACAGGACCCGCCCGACGAGGTGCAGGGCCGGTCTCTCGAACCGATCTTCGCGGATCCCACCAGCCCATTCCGTGAGGCGGTGTTCGCCGAGACCCTCGTGCCGGCCCTAATGACGGAGCCCGCCGTGTCGGTTAGGACGAATGACTGGAAGCTCACCCGGTATCCCAAGATGGCCGACATCGAGGCCCGGCTGCCCGGTGACCACCCATACCGAGGGCATCCTATGTTCGATCCCGAGAACCTCGTGGAAGGCGAGCTCTACGACCTGGCGACGGATCCCTCGGAGACGCGTAACCTCTTGCTCACGGGGGCGTCTGGGGGTGTGTGCGAGAGCCTGGATTGCGCCCTCGATAAGTGGCAGGATGTGTGTGAGCCAGCGCTGGACTGGAGCAGACTGACGCCGCCCGCGAACTTCCACTGGTCGCAGCAGAGGCTGATGGAGGGCGCTACCCTCCGGAATGTCGCCAAGTCATGGGCGGAGCCTCCGCAGGTCGTGCGTAGGACGCGCACGGACCGGTAGGATCGCGGACAGGAGAGAGTGACTATGCCGTACGAGGGTACGCCACCGCCGCCACCACTTCCGCCCCCTCCTCCGCCTGCCGGGCCCCCGGAGGGAGAGCACGAGGGTGAAGAGCCCCCCGCGACGCCTGAAGAGAGCGGAGGAGCCGTACCGCCCGCGCCACTGCCTCCGTGGAGCCAGCAGGAGTCGCTACCACCCTCACCGGAACAGCCGCAACCGGCAGCGCCGCCGGAGCAGCCGTGGGGAGCCACCCCTACCGTCCCTCAGCCGCCAGAGCAGGGCTTGCCTGAGCAGACGCAGGTGCCGCCACCAACGCAGGCTTGGGGTCCCGCGACAATGCCTCCTCAGCAGCAAGGATGGGGTCAGACGCCGCAGCAGCCGTGGGGCCCGGCCCACGGTCAGGCTCCTTACGCCGCCCAACCCTATGCCACTGCCCAGGCGCCTCGCAAGAGGGCACCTGTTGGCCTCATCATCGGGTGTGTCGTGTTGCTCCTCGTGGGCATGGCCACCTGTTGCATCGGTGTCTCGTGGTACTTCGCCCGCCAGGCTGGGGGCATGGTGGGCCTCTCTGCCGTCGGCTGGTACTACAATGCGGTTCAGGGATCGTACGACGCCATGGCCGATCTGACCGTGGGGGGGCGAGCCGAGGCTGAGCGCCTCAGCGAGGAGCTGACGGACCAGTTCGGCCGACTGACACCCACCGGCCAGGAGATGGTGGGCATCAAGCCGCAGCTGTCGGCCGACGGCGGATCGGCCGAGGTGCCGATCCGCGTGGACGGGTCCAAAGGAGGCGGCACGCTCGTCCTCCACCTCAGACAGGCTTCGGGCGGTTTGTGGCAGGTCGAGGACTTCTCTGTCGAGGACTTCAGCGCCTATTGAGGCACGGCCCGACCCGGGCCGCCGTCACAGCCGAACTTGTCCGCATCCTCTGTCAACCCGTTGGCAGGCCATCCGTCAACTCAGACAAGGGCAGAGTATGCGACGAGCCGTGGTTGCCAAGATGATGCGTTCTGAACCCTTGGTGTCGGATTCGGCCCTCGTGGCCCGCGCTCTGCTAGGCGATCAGTCCGGGTTTTCCGAGCTGATCGAACGCTATGCCGAGATGCTGACGCGTACCGCATGGCGGTTCACCGCCAACCAGCAGGACGCCGAGGATATCGTCGCCGAGACCTTCGTGCGCGCCTTCGAGCGGCTGGATGAGATCCGGGGAGCGGAGAGCATCGGCCCCTGGCTCCGCACCATCGCCACGAACCTCTGCCTAGACGATTACCGCAAGCGCAGGTACCGCGGCCAACGCATCCAGGAGTACGCAAGGGCGGCGCCAACGATCAGCACGGAACCGGATCCCCAAGGGGCCGTCCTGCGCGATGAGTCGCAGAGGGAGCTATCTCGGGCTCTGAGGCAGCTGTCGCCGCGACAAAGAGCCGCGTTCGTGCTGTTCGAGGTAGAGGGTAAGGACCTGAAGGAGGTAGCAGCCGAGATGGGCTGTTCCGAGGGGACAGTGAAAGCGCAGCTTCACCGAGCCCGTAAGCGGCTCAGGGATCTGCTGGGCGGCTACCTCACACGGAGCGGGGGATGAGACGTATGAGGTGCCGCGAAGCGATGACGGCGTTCGAGGCGCATCTCGATGCCCGACGGCCGATTACCGATAGCCCCGAACTCACCGAGCATCTTCGAGTCTGCTCGCGATGCGCTTCGGAGGTCGCGGAGTTGCAGGCACTGTCACGGCTTGCCGCGACGCTGGCCCTCGATCCGACCACCTCCGTGGACGCGGTCAAGCGACGCGTCATGTCCGCACTTGCGGCAGAGCGGTCCGCCCCACGGCCAACCCGTTTCCCGCTCCGGCCGGCTCTGACCGGTGCGCTGGCCTCGGCGGCCGTGATCTGCGTGTTCGCCTTGGGGATCTTCGTCGGGAAAGGAGCCATGGGACCGCGCGAGGCAGCGCCGGAAGCCGCTGTGGTAGCTGAAGCGCCTGCCGTGGGCATGCCTTCGATCGCGAGCCCGGATGCTCCGGTCTTCACGATGGGAAGCGGCGACAGCGGGGGGCAGATCGCGGAGCCCATCGTGGAAGCCCCTCAGACGGCCAAGCCCGCGACGCAGACAGTGGCGAGCTCCTCGTCAGCCCGAAACCAGGTCCGTCGAGCCGCCAGCTCGCGCAAGCCCGTCATCCCCAGGGGTGACAGTGTGCGTAGGGCCGGCGAGCGGGCGCCGCACTATACGACGACTCACGCGCCCGCGCCGCCCGAACCGAGCGACCGACCCAGCGATGGCGTCCGCGTTCGGTCCTATGAGCTGGAGATGCCTGAGCTGGACATGCCCACGCCCTCACCGCCGAGTATCGTTGGCGCGCCGTGGGATGGCGGCGGCACGGGCGCGGGGGGACGGATCATCGTGATCGTGCCAGGACAGGAGTTCTAGCCTACCGGCGCCAGGACGGGAGTGAGGTGGCTTGAGAAGACAGCTGCCCTGGATGGCTATCGCGGCGCTATTCATGGCCACGTCCACTGTGCTCGCACAGCAGGAGCGCCCGCGGGAGACCGACCCAGGGCCCTGGCAGGGGCAGGTGTCCGATCCCATCGATCTGGCAATCGACTTCGACGTCCTGTACCTTCCGGAGGGACCATCTGGCGGGCGTCTCGTGCTTCAGGGCGAGCAACTCAGCTACAGCCACGGCACTCGCACCCTCGTTCTCCTGGAGGCTAGCGACGCGAGCGTCTCCAGTGTGCGCGAGATCCCCGGCGCGGAGTCCATCGGAACGCGCACGGTCGCCACACGTGGGGGCCAGAGCGTCGAGGCGCAACTCACACGTCCGCTCGGCTGGGCAGTTCCGTCTGACGAGGTCCCGGACGAGTTCACCATGGGTGGCTCGGAGTGGGGGGTGACCGTAAAGGCTCACCCCGTCTACTCCGCTGATCGGGCTCGGGTGAGGCTCTATATGAGCCTTCAGGCGCGCACTCCCCGAAGCGCGGCCACGGCGGACATGCCCGAGGTCGATCAGGTTCACTTCCCTTGGTTCTCCCTCCCCCTACGTCTCGGCTCCTCCAGCATCCTGCTGCTGCCCCATGCGGCGGAGGGTAGCCCAGGCTCGGGCCCTGAGCCTCCGACGTCCCGCCCCGTCAGCGCTCTTGGCGGCATCCGCTATGCGGTCGTCATACGCGTGTCCGAGGAGGGAGCGCCCGCAACCTCCGAGGCTGGTGGTGTCTACCCCGCCTTCAGGCTCGGCCCAGGAATCCCGTCCTCCGCGCGTCCCAGTGATATTCGAGAGCTCTTGAGCGCCGTGAGGGAGAGAACCGGCATCGGGCTCTCCTTCCTGGGCGGCGACCCGTCCGCGGAGGCGGTTCGCCAGGGCCTGGTCAAGGTGCTCTTTCAGTTCCCCGGAGCCCGCGCCGAGGACCAGCTGACGATGCGAGCTCTGCGGATTGCCGATCTGACCAGCGTGATCCTTGGCACGACCGCCTTCGCCCCGCCCCCCACGCTGGGATGGGATGACCTGGCGACGCTTAGCGCTGAGGGGCAGCGCCAGCTCGTTCGGGATGCACTGGATAGCCTCGAAGCGGAGATCACCGAGACACAGAGGGCGATCCAGGACCTGCGTGCTGAGCTCGAGGCAGCGGAGGCCGCCGCCTCTCCGCCTCCTCCAGGGACGCCTTAGGCAACCTGACAGGCCTACCCGCACCGTCTCAGCCATCGGTTGCTTGGGGCTAGCGGAACGACCTCTCAGCACGTGCGTCAGATCGGTTGCGGGCTTGCGCGCTCGACGCCCGAGCGGTAGTCTCGACTTGCGCGCTCACAGAACCTATGGAGGCTGAGGATGCGTTGGCCCCTGGCCCTTATCATGGCTGCGTGCATTGGCACGGCTGCGTGCTCGCAGCCTGAGGATACCCTCCACTCCGACCTGGGAGTCCCTCTCTCACTGCGTGGCGTGACCTTCGAGGGATGGCTGAGTGGGGAGGTGCCGCACGATGACGCCGACACCCGGACCATCCGCACGATGGGCGGGAACGCGGCGAAGCTCGTCGTACCCTTCTCTCTGCTGACGCGCGTCGACCCTGTCGTACGAGAGCAGCGGCTGCAACAGATCCTCCGCATGTCCGGCTACGCCCAGGGCGCGGGCCTGAGTGTGGTACTCTCCTGCGAGTCACCGGCTGGGGCGTCCCTGTTCTCTTCAGACCGCGAGGTTCGCGCCGCCTTCGTCGAGACTTGGGTCGATGTGGTCCAGCGACTCGCGGACGGGCCGTCAGGGCCGGTGCTCAGAGCCATCGTCCCCCTTGAGGAACCATCCGAGGTCCTGCAAGACGCGGACCTGTACCGGGATCTCTGCTCCTATCTGGCTCAGCGGCTTCAGGACGTCCGTCCCGGACTGGCGATGTTCATCGTCCCCCTCTCCGGCACCGGACCGGACGGTGTGCCCGTGCTGTCCTACCCCTTCGTGGGGGCCACATGCCGGCTGCCCGCTGACGCGGCGGCGCTGGAGCGTGTCGCCATAGTCCGTGGGGCGGCGGAGTGGTCTCAGACCGAGCAACGCCCTGTGCTCGTCGATCGGGTCGCTCCGACGGTCGGGCTACCACGGGAGCAGTGGGAATCGGTGCTGGGACCGTGCCTCTCGGCCATCATCCATCAGCGTCCAGCGATCCATTTTCTCTACGACCGCATGCGGTCAGCGGACGAGGCAGCGCCCGGGCTCGCCGTGAGATTCCCCCAGGAGGGCGCCATCCGCGTCGAACCGCTGCTCCAGGATCTGCTGTCCAGAACATTCAAGGGGGCGCTCCCGCGGCTGCCCGAGGTCGACCCGACCGAGGGATCGGAGTGACACGGGGCCCGCGTCAACCGCTGTGAGCGTCCCGATCGAAGCGGATTGCGACTAGGGCCTGCGCCCTAGCTGCTGGGTCATCGATCGCCCGGGCGAGCGCGAGGCCGTCTTCACCCAGTAGGTCCAGCGCGACAGCCCTCTCGGCCAGAAGCGAGGGCGTGGCACCTGCCTGCGCGATGAGTTCCTCGGCCATGCCCAGCCACTCACGCGCGAGGTCCGAGTTCCCCCGTCTGGCCGCCTCCTGGGAGCCCGCCAGACGAATCTGAGCCGCTACCCGTGGCCCCGATGCGAGCAAGGACAAGCGCTCGGCGGCGCCGTGCACGGCAGTCAGGTTGCCGCCCCTGATCCCATCCATCAGCGAGATGGCGAGCCCATCCCTGAGAGTGCCAGGAGGAAGTGCCCGAACCGCAACCAGGGCCTCGTCCACCTGATCGGGGCCCGGATCCTTAGCGGCGGCCCGGACACGGATCTCCGCTCTCGCCCAGGCGTCGTCGATGAGCGCGATGTCCTCGTCCGCGGTCATCCCCGCGGCAATGAGGGACCGGGCGCGGACCTTGGGGTCCAGGACCGACGCGACAGCCGCCGCGTATGGGATGCCGCCTGTTTCCGCAAGCGAATGGGCGCGCTCAGCCCACCCAAGGTTCGCGTCGTAAAGCGCGCTGTCGCGAAGCGCGCCGACGAGAGCCTCCGTCGCCAGAGCCTCATCGAAGGGGGCTAGGGCCTGAGCAGCTTGCAGGAAGGCCGCGATCCGGCTCTCCCCGGTTGGCAATGAGAGCGCTCGTTCCAGCGAGAAGCGCGCGATCCACCATTCCACCCTGAGCTTGGCTTCCGCAACGGTGCCAGCCGGAGGAAGAGGGCGGCGTGGCGAGGCGGGAAGGGATGCCGAGTCGGGCGGCACGTCCCGGTCCCCGAACCGGTTCTGGCGGGTCCGGCCCTGAGCGACTCTCGCCGGCAGGCTATCCTCGGTGGGCGGGGGGGAGGTAGCGGACTCATCCGGGATCCGCACGGCAGGACGGGTGATCGCGAGCATGACCCAGTCCGCCGACGCGGAGGGTGTCGCGAGTGGCTGCGGCGCGGGCGACCGATGGGACGCGGTGGCCAGAGCCGCGGCAACCTCCTGCAGGACGCCGATCTTCTGGAGCGGCGCCGTGTCCCACTGGGCGACAAGGTCCACGAGCTGGTTCGCCGCCTCGACCTGGTACGCCTGATGAGGGGACCGGGTCACGGCGAGTAGCACGTCGATCCTGCTGCGAACGCGGTCGCCGCCGAGTTGCCCCGCGATGTCCAGAGCGTGGTGGGGCATCCCTGCAGCGGCCCCAACGGCGACATCGCGAAGCGCCCGAGCGCGTTCGGCGTCGCGCAGCCCTTCCGTGGCGATCTGCAAGGCTTCGGCGAAGCACTCCTCAGCGAGTTCCGGCGCCACTGGGGCAACGAGCGAAGCGACTTGAGCGAGGGTGCGCCCCCTCATCTGGGAGTCCGGCGTTGACACGGCGGCGAAGCGTGCCTTCTCCGCAAGCCCTGCAGGGTCCAGGCCGCTAGCCTCCAGCGCCGCCGCTTGAGCGAGTATGCCGGCCTGCTCCGAAGGACTCCCCACCAACTCCGCCAGAGCGACGGCCTCGCGCACCAGCGCACGCCGCAGCTCGCCGCGCCCGGCGAGGCCTGCGCGCTCCAGCAGAACCTGCGCTCGGCGGCCCACCGAGGCGATCCCCGACGCCGCCTCCAGCGCCTCGCCCGCAGTCTCCGCCTCCATGCAGAGGAGTGCGCAGGCCGGCTCGCGCGTCGGCCCCACCTCGTATATCAGACGGCGCGCCGCCTCGCGATCCGTTGCGAACAAAGCCGCGACGACCTGATCAACCAGAGCAGGCTCCGGTGCGCGCAGGTTGCCCAGCCGCGCCTTCGCCTCCTGGGCCATCTCGGATGCCGACATGATCCCGCTAGAGGAAGCCTCGTCGATGGACGATTCCTCGGCCCTCGCGGCCACCGGCCTCGCCGGCGGGGCAGCGAGTAGGTCGCACAGGAGCCGTGTGCGTGTCGCGATGTCCTCTGCCATGCCGGAGGCCAGATCGGCAAGGTCCTCCGCCAGGAGGGCTGCCCGCTCACGCCGCGCGACTGACTCCTCGGGCAGATCGAGCTCCGGCAGCTGGGCCGGGTCCACGGCCAGCACGTCGGCTATCGCGGACGCTAGCCCCGCCGCGGACGGCTCCAGGGCGTCGAGATCTGCGGCGAGGTCGAGCGCCAGTTCGACGAGTCGATCGCGGTCCGCTAAGGGGTCGCCGGCAGTCGCTGCCGCCTCGCCGGACACCGGACGCACGGATCCGCCCCCCATTGGGGCCTGCGGTGCGACGCCGCTGGACGCCAGTTCCGTGGCGGCACAGGCGAGCATGGCCACAACGGCATCCTCGGGAGTGTTCAGTTGGGCCGTCAGGGCGAGGCATCCGCTCGGGTCAATCCGCATGAGGGTCTGGAGAGCGTAGGGGCCGACCTGCTCGACCCATTCCGCGCTCGTTGCGAAGTCGCCAGGCGTCTCCGCGCCAAGGGATGCCAAGACCCCCGCAATGGCGCCGCGGCGGGTCTCGTTGACTAACTCCAGCCCCTTCACGGCTGCCACAAGCGCCGCCACCGCTTCCCGCGGCTGCTCCTCGACGGCCAGGGCAGCGGCGGCGAGCAGGGCATCGGACCTCGCCGCACCGGCGGGCGCTTCGTAGGCTGCCATGGTGATCTCGTTCACCGTCGGTTCGCCCGCAGTGGGGACCAGGGACAGCAGCACGACAACCAGGACCGGAACCATGGCACTCAGCCTCTCCTGAGGGACACCAGGGGATTGGCGCTCACTCAATGAGTAGTTCCCACTACACGCACGATCCCCCTGTAGTCATCCCACAGCTTGGCGTCCGAAGCGCCCAGGATCTCAGCCGCGGCCAGGTGTTGGCCCGCCCCCACCTCGACGAAGAGCCAGCCGCCCGGGCGAACCACGTCGCGCCAGGTCTGACCCAGGCGGCGGTACATGTCAAGTCCGTCGGCCCCACCGTCCAACGCCTGCCGAGGCTCGTAGGCCAACTCTCGCTGTATCGCGCCCAGGGCTACCGACGGAACGTACGGCGGGTTGAAGACTAGGACGTCGACGGGGGCGTCCAGCGGCTCCGTCAGATTGCCCTGGCGCATCTCGATGCGGCCCAGGACGGACCACGCATCGGCGTTGTGTTGAGCCAGTTCGAGGGCCTCGGCTGAGATGTCGGTGGCGATGAGCCGCGCTCGGGGCCGCTCGAGGGCAATCGTAACGACGACCGCGCCCGAGCCGGTCCCTAGCTCAGCGACGCGGCACGGTTGGTCAGGAGGGATAGCCGTCAGGGCGGCCGCCACCAGTGTCTCGGTCTCCTGGCGGGGGATGAGAGCCCGCTGATCGGTCGCGAAGCGCCGGCCCCAGAACTGAACGTCGCCGATCAGATACTGGAGCGGCTCCCCGGTGGTCCGACGCGCCAGCAGCGACCGGAGGCGGTCCACCCGCTCAGCCGAGATCAGATCGTCGGGCCGCGCAATCACCGCTGCCGAGTCCATGCCGGTGACTGACGCGAACAGCCAGTCAGCCTCCCGGGGTGAACGCTCCGCGTCGGGCGCCATCCCTGCCAGAGTCCGGCGAGCCTCGTCGAGCAACTCGCGTGCGGTGATCACGGCCGCTCCCCTCCGTCTGTCGGCACGTCACTCCTCGGCTATGCCTAGGCTCTCCGCCTGCTCGGCGCGCTTGAGAGCCGCGAGCATCTCCTCCATGTCACCATCTAGGAAGCCCTCAAGATTGTGCACCGAGTGCTTGATGCGGTGGTCGGTAATCCGCGTCTGAGGGAAGTTGTAGGTGCGAATCTTCTCCGAGCGGTCCCCACCGCCCACTTGGCTACGGCGAGCCTCTGCTCGGGCCTCCTGGGCCGCGCGGCGCTCCATATCAAGGAGTCGGGCGCGCAGGATGCGCATGGCCTTCTCGCGGTTCTGGCGCTGGCTGCGCTCGTCCTGACACTGAACGACCAGGCCACTGGGTTTGTGGTAGATCCGCACCGCCGAGTCCGTCTTGTTCACATGCTGGCCGCCGGCGGAACTGGAGCGGAACGTCTCCCACTCCAGATCCTCATCGGCGATGTGCACCTCGTCGATCTCCTCGGCCTCGGGGAGTACAGCAACGGTCGCCGTCGAAGTGTGGATACGGCCGCCAGACTCCGTGACCGGCACCCGCTGAACGCGATGGACGCCGGACTCGTACTTCAGCTCACCGAACACGTTGCGCCCCTGGATGCTGAGGATGGCCTCCTTGATGCCTCCGAGGCCCGTCTCACTGGCATCCATCAGCTCCGGCCGCCAGCCCCGACGCTCAGCGAGGCGCGTGTACATCCGCAGGAGCTGGCTCGCGAAGAGAGCGGCCTCCTCGCCCCCGGCGCCGGCCCTGACCTCGATCATGGCGCTGCGCTCCTCATCCGGGTCCTTGGGCAGCAGGGCGATCCGCATCTCCTCCCCCAGTGCGGCCACCTCGCTCTCGATCCGAGCGATCTCCTCCGCTGCCGCCTCGGCCATCTCCGGGTCGCTCAGAAGCTCCCGAGTCCCCGCCAGTTCATCGTCGAGGGCCGCGAGGCGATCGCACGCACTCACGAAGGGCGCCAGTTCAGCGTGGCGCTTGGCAACGGCTCGGTACCGCTGCATGTCAGCGATCAGCTCGGGGTCGCCCAGAGCCTGGGACAGCTCTTCGTACTCGGTTTTCATCTCAGCAAGCTTCTCACGCATAGCACAGCACCCCTATCGGGCCGCGATCATCTCACATGGACTGCCATGGTACTGGAGGGTGCTCGCTACAGCCCGCCCCGCGACTCTAGTGCAACGACTTCCTTCATGGCTGTGAGTGATACCTCGATCTGCTCATCATCAGGTTCGCTGGTGGTGATTCGCTGCAGAAGCGCACCCGGAGCGATCACGATGCGCATCGCCGACGTGCTGCGGTAACGGCCCGCGAGCCGGAGGATCTCGTACGCGATGGCTGCGACGAACGGCACCACTGCCAGACGCGTACCAAACCTGAGCGCCCAGTGGTCGAAGTTGAGGAAGGAGAGCAGCACGATGGCCACACAGATCGCGATGGCGATGAAGTTCGTGCCACATCGCGGGTGGATGGTGGTGTAGCCACGCGCACCGTCGACCGTGAGGGGGGCCTCCTGCTCAACGGCGTGGACGACCTTGTGCTCGGCTCCGTGGTACTGGAAGACGCGCCGTATATCGGGCATATGGGAGATGGCCAGGATATAGGCGAAGAAGAAGGCGAGGCGTATGAACCCCTCGATGATGTTCAGCACGGTGTTCGGCCCCGACGGGATAGAATCGTCCACCTGGGTCGGATCGAAGAGTCCGAAAACACTCCCCGTGAGCCAGTAGGCGATGGCGTGGGGTGTCCACATGAACACGACGAGGGCGATAGCGAAGGCGACCACCATGGTTCCCCACATGGCGAGCGTGGTGCCACTGGGGCCCTTCTTGGCGGGCGCTGTGAGTGAGGATGGCTGCTCGGAGGTCGCCGGCTCCCCAACGGGGGGCGTAGCCTGCTTCTCCCGCGCCCGGACCACCTTGCCGCGGAGGATGCGCTCCGCTCTCTGCTTGTTCGCGGCGCGATCCTTCGCCCGATCGCTCATGAAGCACATACCGGTGGGCACATGGGTGCCCTTCACGCCCCGGTCGCCCACGTCCTCAAATGTCACCTCGTCCGGGGCGAACGAGATGGACTCCTGCTGCTGGGCTTCCTCCATGAGCACGTCGCCGCTGTAGGTAAGGTAGCGCAGCCCCACGCTGAAGGCATCCCAGAGAGCGAAAACGCCACGGACAAACGGCAGCTTCAGTGGCTTGGGTAGGGCGCTCGCCCCTTTGAGGGGTTCGCGCTTGATGATGATCTCGCCGTCTTCGCGGCGCACGGCGGCAGCCACGAAGCGCGGGCTCCGCATCATCACGCCCTCCATGAGCGCCTGGCCCCCGTACACGGGGCTCTCTTCTCGTGCGCCGGAGATCTCCGCTATCTGCTGAGGCGACAGCTCGTCGCACTTTGCCGGTTCGGCGACCTCCAGTGATGCCTCGCCCATGATTGCCCTTGATCCATTCCCACAGTGACCTATACAGGCTGGTACGGCCTTATGGTATCAGAAACAGTAGGCGCCGATCGGCGCCTAGCGAGTGAAGCGGTACTTGAGTATGGTCCACGCGGCTTTGAACCCGTCGCGCCAACAGATCTTCTTGCCTTGCTCGAAGCCCCGAGGCGCATAGGAGACGGGCACTTCCACGATGTCGACGCCCGCTCTGCGGAGCTTGGCCGGTATCTCGAAGTCCAGTTCGAACCCGCTGCCCTTCAACGGGATGCCCTGAATGATCGCTCGTCGCACCATCTTGTAGCAGGTGGACACATCGGTGAGCCGCGCTGCGAACACGAGGTTGAACCACGTCGTCACCCATCGCCGGCCGGCTGAGAAGAACCGGTTCCCGCCCTCTCGGCTGTGCTGGTCGCTCAATCGGGTGCCGAACACGGCGTCCGCGCCCCCCCGGGCAACCTCCAGCAGGCGGGGAATATCCTGCGGGTCGTACTCCAGATCCGCATCCTGGCAGACAACGAACTCGCCCCGCGCACGCTCGAAGCCGGTCCGCACCGACGTTCCCTTGCCGTAGTTGCTGGGCTGGAGCACGACCGTGAGTCCCTCGGTAGGGGGCAGGCCCTGCAGGATCTCCCGTGTGCCATCGGTCGAGCAGTTGTCGACGACGATGACCTCCTTCGATATGGGCAGCTCCCGCACCCGGGCGAGGATCTCGCGGATGGTCTCCCTCTCATTGTAGGCAGGCACGACGATGGTGAGTTCCGGTGGCGGCGAGCCGCTCATGAGCCGCTTCCCTCCTCGGGCTCGCCGGAGGCGCCGCGGCTCGGTCCCTGTGGCACGAACAGATGCAGGTTGTTCGCGTACCATGCCACCGTGGCGGCCAGTCCCTTCTCCAGATCCCATTCCGTGGTGTAACCAAGGCGCGCGCGGATCTTGGCGCAATCCAGGTACTGGCGGTCTATCTCATGCCGTGCCCGGCCGTGTATGACTGGCTCGATGTCTGGCCGCCCGGCCGCCTCGAGGGCGGTGACGACGAGCTTGATCACGGAGATGGGCGCACCCGTGCCTACGTTGAAGGCCTCGCCACGCACCCCATCGCGGGAGGCGTGCTCGGCAAGCAACTGATACGCACGCACGCAGTCCTCGATAAACAGATAGTCACGCTCGGGCGAGCCATCGCTTCTGATCACAGGGGGAACGCCGCGGGCCGCCGCCACGGCGACCTCGGGGACGAGACGCGACAGGTTAGGGTCGCCCGGGCCGTAGACGTTGGCGCACCGGGTCACCACCACCGGGAGCCCGAAACTGCGCCCATAGCAGCGCGCGATCAGGTCGGCGCAGGCCTTCGACACATCGTAGGGGTAGACGGCCTCCAAGCCCGACATATCCTCGCAGTAGGGCAGGTGCTCCTGGTCGCCGTACGCCTTGTCGCTCGAGGCAACCACGATGGCCCGGATCTGTCCGTCCGTGGCGCGGCAAGCCTCGAGCAGGGTCCAGGTTCCACGGATGTTCGTGTCGAGGGTCGAGGCTGCCGAGCGATTGGCGACCCCGACCAATGCCTGGGCCGCAAGGTGAAACACGGTACGGATCTCGTACTCCCCCAGGACCCGGTTCAGAAAGGCCTGGTCGGTAACGTCCCCGCGCACGATGTCGACCCTGCCTCGGAGCCCCTGGATGTCGAGCCCGGACAGCCTCGTAGCGTCGCGCTCAATCACGACGACGCGATGCCCGAGGTCAACGCAGGAGCGAGCCAGGTGGGATCCGATGAACCCAGATGCACCCGTGACAAGCACCGGGCCGGTCATTGCGACCTCCTCCACACGTTCCAGGGAGCTTCACCGCGGCGCCAGAGGGCGTCCAACTGCTCCTGCTCCTTGTAGGTGTCCATGCACTGCCAGAAGCCTGTGTGCCGGTACGCCATCAGCTCGCCGCGCGCGGCCAGCCGGGTGAGGACATCACCCTCTAGGGCATCGCCCGCGCGAATCTCGTCGAGAACGGCGCGGTTGAACACGAAGAACCCCCCATTGATCCACTGCTCGACGAGAGGCTTCTCGCGGAACTCCTCGATGCGATCGTCCTCCCCCAATCGCAACATGCCGAAGGCGGAGGGGGCCCGGACGGCCGTCGCTGTCGCGATGCGCCCATGAGACCGGTGCCAGCGGAGCTCCTCGCTGGGGTCGGCATCCCACAGGCCATCGCAGTAGGTGCAGAGGAACTCGTCCCCCTCGAGGTAGTCGGCCACCCGAAGGAGTCTCTCTCCGCTTGGAGTCTCATTGCCGGTGTCGGCGAAGATGAGGTCGAGGCTCTGCGCATCATCCGACTTCTGGATCTCGACTCGTCGGTCTCCGCCGTGGCCCATCGAGAGGCGGACATCGGAGTCCCGCCAGGCCTCCCGAGCGATGAAGTACTCCTTGATACTCTCGCCGAGGTGCCCGAGGCAGAGAACGAACTCGCGGAAGCCGTAGTGGGCGTAGCTGCGCATCACGTGCCAGAGGATCGGCCGCCCGCCGATCTCAACGAGGGGCTTCGGGAGAGTGGGTTCGCGCCCCGTCAATCTCAGCCCGCGGCCCCCACACAGGATCACGACTTTCACTGGCCTGCCCTCCGTCTCGAGGAGCCCCGCCGCTCGCTCACCCAAGGGAGGGCGGAGGAGCAGGGCGAACCATCCTTAGGACGTAGCCGTGCTTGGGCCCGATATTACACTCCCAGACGAGAGGATGAGCAACCGTGGTTCAGATCACGTACCTCGGCCACTCCGCTGTTTCCCTGGCATCGCAGGGCAAGACGCTGCTCGTCGACCCCTTCCTATCCGGTAATCCTCAGGCGTCCGTACAGGCCTCGGATCTCACTCCTGACGCTATCTACCTCACCCACGGCCACGATGACCATGTGGGCGATGGCATCAGCATCGCTCAACGCACAGGGTGTCTCGTAGTGGCCTGCTTCGAGCTCGCCACTTACTGCCAGCGGCAGGGCTGCCAAGTGCACCCACTCCACATCGGCGGCAGACGTGACTTCGGCTGGTTCGCGCTGAAGCTGACGCCCGCGCTGCATGGCTCGGCCAAGATGACAGACCCGCCCATATACACGGGGAACCCGACAGGCGGGCTCATCACCATGGAGGGTAAGACCGTCTACCACGCCGGTGACACGGGTCTCATGGCGGACATGGAACTCATAGGCCGACTGAACGACGTCGATCTGGCTCTGCTCCCGATAGGCGACAACTTCACTATGGGCATCGACGACGCCGTTGAGGCGGTCCGGATGATCAAACCGAAGCAGGTCATTCCGATCCACTACAACACGTTCGAGCCCATCCAGGCCGATCCGCGTGAGTTCGCCAGCAAGGTAGGGGATCTCGCGGAGGTCACGATCCTACAGCCGGGCGAGTCGCTCGCGCTGGCCTAGGCCCAGCGAAGCCGGTCCTCCACCATAGCTCGAATGGCCGCGGCCACCGCCGCCGGGGCGCAAGCATCCCCTACTGAGGGGACGTGCAGGAACCCCGCCCAACGCGGCCAGCCGTGGCGGCGGCGGAAGTTCAAGAGCGCCCACATCGTGGTTCCGCAAACGAAATCGCCGGGATCATCAGACGATACGAGCCGCAGCCCCTCGTTCGCGAACAGCCGAAGGGGCTCGCCGATCGGCCAGTGGGCCGCCAGCACATCGGGTCCCTCGGCCCGATCCACGTGACCGGGGCGTCGTGCCCAGCGTTCCAGCCTCGGGCGAGGAGCACCGGCCGCCATCCCGCAGCACAGGCACACGTGGGGTTCGAGGTCCAGAAGCGCTTCCTGCAGGGCCTGAGCGGCACGCTCATGGTCGACGGGCAGGCGCGCGATCCGTATCCGCGTGTGGCCCTTGAGGAGCCGCACCGCCTCCCAACTCGAGTTTAGGTCGAAGTCAGCCCATGGCTCGAAGGCCGTTACGAGCGCCAGGCTGCCTCGATGGTAGGCACTCATATAAGGGAGTATAGCCGACATCTGTAAGGTAATAAACGACTGAATAAGGTAAAGGGTTATCCATGGGGATGTAGAAGAAGGCAAAGATTACCTATACAGACCTACACACAATGAGTGGGATGGCGACTCCATGGGCCGACCAACACAGCGGGACAGCGTGAACACGTCCAGGCGAGACGGGGTTTCGGATCATGACCTGGCTGGCGTCGAGGAGAGCCTCGCGGCCGATGAGTTCGCGTCCGAGGGGCTGATGTCTCAGCACTCCGGCGACGGCTGGCCGGCCGGTTCATGCTCCGACGAGGAGCTCGAGGAGGCTTGGCTGGACGACATGGGAGGCCGCATCACCGCCCCCTACCGCGATGACCGGGAGCTGTTGAGGGACTGCGTGGCCCTCACGGACCTGCGTCAGCAACTCTACACCCGCCGCGTGCGGGCGCGAGAGTGGCAGGAGGAGGGCTTCGTCGAGCGCGACCCCGAGTACGAGAGCGCAGAGGAGATAGAGATACGCCGCCTGCAGCTGCGGGCCGACCGCCTGGCGGAGCGGGTCGAGCGCAAACGCGAACTCGCCGCAAAGCAGGGCATTCGCTTCCACCTGGACGCCTTCGCGGAGTCTTATAGCCTGTCATCGCTGGAGCTGAGCATCCTGCTGCAGCTCCTTGTTGAGGACATCACAGTCTCTGGCCAGAAGACGTACTCCCGAGGTCGCGATCTCCTAGGCATTCTGCTGCCGGACCGCCTCGACGTCCTAGAGGCGCGGCGGTCCCTCTATCCCAACGCGCCCCTGCTGCGCGAGGGCCTCGTCGTCTCATCGAACACCGCGGAAGTGACGGTCCTAGACGCCTACTTCAAGATCTCCGAGAAAGCGATACAGGAACTGACCCATCCCACGGCTGACGAGGAAGCCGGATTGCTGCGGTCACTGGGCCAAGAGCGGGTGAGCTACCGCCGATCCGCTACCGACCCGCGCTACGACCTCTCAGACGTCATCCTTCCCCCCGCCGTCTATGACCAAGTGCGGCACGTCGTCGACTACGTGGCGAACCGGGACCTCATCCTGGGCGACTGGGGTTTCGGCGAAAGCCATGGCTACACGGGACAGTGCACCGTCCTCTTCGCCGGGCCCCCGGGCACCGGGAAGACGATGACCGCCCAGGCGATCGCCCGTGCCCTGGACCGCAAGGTCCTCATAGTCTGTTACCCCGAGCTGGTCTCCAAGTGGGTCGGCGATACCGAGAAGAACATCACCTCCCTGTTCGCCGAAGCTCGCGCGGCCGACGCAGTGCTCGTTTTCGACGAAGCGGATGCGATGTTCCACACGAGAGTGAGTGTTACGAACGCAACGGATCAGAGTTTCAACCGTGAGGTGAATGTGCTCCTCCAGGAAGTAGAGCGGTTCGAGGGCTGCCTGATCCTCACGACAAACCGCGCGGAGAGCCTCGATCCGGCCCTGGAACGCCGAATCGCGGTCAAGGTCGAGTTCGAGCCGCCGGACGCGGCGGCGCGCGAGGAGATATGGCGTCGGCATCTGCCAGCCTCGGCGCCCCTATCCGACGATGTCGACTTGTCGGCCGTTGCTGCTGAGTTCCGCCTATCAGGGGGCCACATCAAGAACGCGGCGCTCCGCGCTGCAGTGACTGCCGCGCGCCGAAAGGGCAGGGCTCGGCAGATCAGGCAGGCGGACCTGCTTCAGGCGGCACGCTACGAGCTCCACGGCCCATCGCATGGCGCCTCCCGCAAGATCGGTCTCGTCGCCTCAGCCTGAGTGCGCCCAGGCGTGGGCTTGGTTCCCGCTGCACCGAGATGGGGTAAGATGAATCTCGGTGTTACGGGGACTGTCCATGCTAAGGGATCACCTCACTAAACTTGCTATCTCACTGCGGCAGCGTTGGCCGCTTCTGGCGGTCGCCGTGCTGGTCGCGGCGTCGGGGTGTGCGTCCACTTCGCCCGCAGCCACCACCGAGATACTCCTGGAATCCAGTGGCATCGAGGTTCCACCCAGCCTTCCTTATGGAGACGAGCCTCCACACTACGAGCGCCCCGAGGCTCGGATCGCGTGGGACCTGGCCACGCAGGTTGCGCTAGATGGAACGCCCCTGGTGGGGTTCCTGATCTTCGAACGGTCACGCGTCGACATCGACGGTTGGGCCTCGGAGCCGGGCCATCTGCATGTGCACACGCACCGTGGCACCATCAGGGTGCTGGAAGTGTGCCGAGAGCACAATATCGCAGAGGCGGCTGACGTTCCGCGGGTGCCCAGCGTGAACATCCAGCCACCCGGGCACCTCGACAGAGCCCTGAGGGACGCCGCCCTGGGGGCGCGGGTCAGTAATGAGAGGACCACTGAGTTCGCCCTGAGCCTCATATGGGTACCGGATGATCCGGCTTCCGACACCCCCATCAGGCTGCAGCGTGTCGATGTCCGCTCCCGGGTGCGACCCGGGCTGGATCTATACAGGGACTCCGTGCCGTGATCCGCTTCTTGGCGCTGCTGGCGGTGCTCGGCCTCGGCGCTTCATCCGCAGCCGCGGACAGAGCACCGCAGGCGACCCATGTGGCAGTTCCGCCAAGCCACTGGACCTACACCGCGCTACGACAGGTTCTCGCCGAGGTAGATGTCCCTGGCCTGTCACCTATCAGGTTCATGGGCGACGTCGTGTTCAACCGTTCGGAACTCGCAGAGGCAGCCTGGAGCGCGTGTGAGGCCGTGCGCGACGGCGGAGACCCCGGTGTTCACACCGTGCGCTGGGTTGGGGCGCTCCTGAGGGAGTTCGCCTGGGAGCTGGAGGCGCGGGGGAGGTCGCCGGAGGACGCGCTAGCGTGGCTATCCGAAACGGGCGACACCTCGTACTCCACCTACGGCGACGCGGCCCTCGGCTACGTCTCGCGCCGGGGCGCCCCCGCCTCCATCGACCTATCCTGGCGTTTCGGCGTGGCGCGCTTCTCTGAGAAGCCACACACCTTCGCGCTGGCTGAGGTCGGCCGCCAGACAGCAGACGCCTCGCGCGACCGGCTTGCGGCAACGGGGCTTCTGCGTCTCCTGCTGGTGTCCGATAAGCCTGACCGCAAGCTCAGCCTCGGGCGGGGCATCTACCGCACCGGAGTCGGAATCCGTGGCACCTACAACATCGACTCTCTGGCGGGGCCGGTGGATCACATTCGGTACCGTGGCAAGGTCGGATTCTGGGGGACGGAAGGCGTCCTGGACGTCGCATGGTGGACCGACATGAACCAGGGCCAGCGCAACTATGTCCTCACCAAGCGCCTGGAGATGAGCCTGTCGCCCGAGTTGGAGTTCAGCGTTTCGGACACCGCCAGGACGCGGGCAGTGACGTCGCCCTTCTACCTCATCAGCCCCCTATCACTGTGGACAAGCCTGCTGCGTGACCGCGTTTTCGGCGATACGACCGTGTTCGAAGACGACAATGTGATGAACCACGCCGAGCTGTACTGGGTGGCGTCCGATGCCCTGCATCTCTACGCCGATGCGGCCATAGACGAGGTTGATCTCGCACTGGTGCTCGATACGGTCGGAGTGTACCGGCTGGTGCAATCGCTGCTCGGCTGGACGGGGGCATTCCAGTCTGAGCCCGGCCAAGGAGCGTCAGAGAACGGCATTCTGCTGGGGCTCTACGCTCCCGATCTGGACGGGAAGCGGCGGCTTGCCGGCCGCCTCGAGGCGGCTTGGGCGAGCCCGCGGCTGGGCATCACCAGCCGTGACCCTGCTCTGGACTACTTCCGCGACGGCGTGCCGTTGCAGCATCGTCTGGGGCCCGACGCGCGAGGCCTCTACGGGGAACTGCGGTACCTGCCGCCATCCGACTGGCTCGCCAGTGCCTACGTGGAGCTCGCCGAGCGGGGACTGAGCCTCCCAAGCACAAGCCGGGAAGCCATCTGGGGGCTATCCGTGAGCAGGCAACTGGGCCGCAACGCCGCCCTGCGGTTGAACCTGACCCACAGAGAGCGCTGGGGAGCCGCGGATGCGCGCAGTAGCCGGCAATCCAGCACCGCGGCCTCGGTGTCGATTCACGCGTGGTTCTAGCCCCCACGCCCCGGAAGCGGGGCGCGGGGTGCAGTGTCGCTCTACTAACGCTGGAAGCGCTCCAGCAACCCCGGTAGTGGCGGGAAGGGCTTGTGGGGCGCCATCTGGTACCAGTAGCCCACCGAGCTGATGTCATCGGTGAGGGGCTCGTACGCGCCATCGGGCCACCAGCCGAGGGCCTGGACTGTGGCCTTCAGGTCCTGGTCGAAGCGGATCGGGTCCATGACGTGCCAGCGGTAGAGCCCGTGCTTCGGCACGTTCTCATTGTCGCACTGCCACAGCGGGTACCCCATGAACGGAGCTGTAAAGGTCTCACCGAAGCACCAGGCTCCGCCGAAGTAGTCCTCCGTGCCGGTGCCACACCAGGTGGGGTCCTCGCTGTCGCCGTCGATGTAGAACTTGACTTCGCCCTCGCCCCACCAGCCATCGGAGAACTGGCACCACAGCAGATAGGTGCCAACGTACTGGCCCTTTCCCTGAATCCCGTCGAGAATGACGTGCTCAGGACACTCTCGGGTAGTGATCGAGCGGCGCCACTGAGCGTGGAAGTAAGCCGCCTCGGCGGGGACCTCCGTCAGGCAGTAGTTCACCTGGTAGTAAAGGCCGTGGATGTCCTCCCACCGCTGGTTCTCGAGGGTGATCTTCGCTGCTCCTCGGAACGGCATGGGCCAATAGGAGTTGAACCCTCCCGAGGGGTTCACGTTGATGGGCAGCGAGACGACATTGACGCGCTGGGCGTTGCCGTTGCAGAAGAAGTCGCCGAGGGGCACCTCCACCGACGGGTTCTCGTTGCCATCCCAGTACATGCGCAGGATGGAGTCGCGGTAGGCGCGGGGGTCTACGGTGATCCAGATGTGCTGGATGACGCCTGGCCCGTCGATCTCCGCGAGAGTGAGAGTCGAGCCGGCCGGCATGGTGACACACGGGCGGACCTTCCAGCCTTTACCCAGATGCGCGGCGGGGCCCCGACCGGGGGGCGGTATCTCTCTGGCGCCCGCACCCTTCTCTCCTCGAGGGTTCTCTGGCGAGATCGAGCGGGTCACCCCGTCGACTAGGAAGGGAACGTTCGACAGGCCGAAGCTGAGTGGGTGATACATGCGGCGGATCATCCTCTACGTGGTTGTGGTTGGCGGTGTTCGCGAGTTCCCCGTAGCTGCGGGCAGCACCTGCGAGCTTAGAGCTCGCCGAGGATCGTCGCGAAGGCCATCTCCGTCAGAGCCAAGCAGTCCAGTCCCGTGGACTCCAGCACATGCCCCTCGCCTGAGGTCCGGATCGTCATGCCTCTCGTCAGGTTACCTCGGAGCTCGACCCTAATGGTCGACTGGCGGGTCTCAACGAGCAGGGGGTCGATGAGCCAGAACAGGGGCACCAAGTCATAGAGAACAGGCCCCGACTTGCGTCCGCGGTGCGGCCCCCACAAGCGGGTGCACTCCAGGAGGGCATTGGCCACGGCTGAGCCCGCCGGTCCGAGCCGGCGCTCGACCTCATCCATGGTCAGCGCCAGTTGCCGGGTGACGTCGTATGTCCCCATGAACACGGGTAGGCCGCAGGAGTAGACGTAGTCGGCGGCCTCGGGGTCGCAGACCACGTTGTACTCCGCGATGGGTCGCGTCGGCTCGCCGCTCATGAGAGCCACGGACCTGATCTTGCTCCGCTGCTCCGGCGTCGCCTGGGAGATGGCGTCCGCGAGGTTGCTGCATGCGCCGATGCACACCAGGCTGATGGGCTCCTCCGTGCGGTCCAGCTGCTCCAGGATCACGTTCGTGGCTCGCGGAAACACCCGGGACGCCTCCGGGTCCGTGTCCGCCACCCACTGCAGGTGGCTTCCCATCTCGCCGGGGTCTGGATCCGTTTGTCCCAGCACCTGCCGGCTCACTGAAAGGTCGATCCCGGCGCCGATGGGGATGTCCGCCACGCCCGCGATCCGCAGAGCCTTGGCCACGAAACGCGCCTTGCGCTGCGAGCTGCGATGGGCCGTGGTTACCGCTCGTAGCTCCAGCTCGGGATGCAACAGAGCCAGATAGAGCGCGTACATGTCATCGATGTCATCACCGATATCGGTGTCGAGCACGATTGGTACCGGCATAGGGCTATCCCTCCCATGTTGGGGTGCGCCATCGGGCCGCCGGTGACCTTCCGCGCGATGGGGTAGGGCTCGGGGCGCGATGGGTGGAACAGGAACGTCGCCGTCACACCGTCGGAGGTGTCCCATGTCAAGCTGCATATGCGCTGGAGCCGCCCTGCTGAGTGCCACACTGGCGTCCCTGATCCAGGCAGGCGCCGCCGGCTCGCCTATCTCGGTGTACGACCAAGGCATTGAGCGGATCCCTGACACCCGCCTGAGTGACCTGCGCGCGATAGAGCGCACCTACTCGATGCCGGAGTGCGCTAGCCTCGAGGAGTGGGAGGCCCGTGCCGCATGGCTGCGCGATCACGTTCGCGCGTCCACGGGGCTTCTGCCTTGGCCGGGCCAGCGTCCACCGGTCGAGGCGCACGTTTTCGACCGCTATGTGGGTGAGGGGTACTCGGTCGAGAAGGTGTACTTCGAGAGCCGTCCCGGCCTGTTCGTCACGGGCAACCTGTATCGACCGCTCGACACGCAGGAGCCCTTCCCTGCGGTGGCGTCACCCCACGGCCACTGGCAGCTTGGCCGTCTGCACCATGACGACCTCGGCTCCCTGCCCGGACGCGGCATCGGGCTGGCTCGCCGCGGCATGGTGGCCTTCCTCTACGACATGATGGGCTATGTTGACGCAGACCAGATGGAACACCGCTGGAGCGACGCCCGCGGCAACCTTTGGGGCGTAAGCGTTGCAGGCATGCAGACCTTCAACAGCGTCAGGGTTCTGGACTTCCTCTCCAGCTTGCCGGACGTGGATCCCGACCGCCTGGCGGTGACAGGCGCCAGCGGGGGCGGTACCCAGACGTTCCTCCTGGTCGCCGTGGACGAAAGACCTGCGGCGGCCGCGCCCGTGAACATGGTGTCGGCGTCCTTCCAGGGCGGCTGCATCTGTGAGAACCCCCCAGGGTTGAGGGTCCAGACGCTGAACCCGGAGATCGTCTCGACGATGGCTCCGAAGCCTCTGCTGCTCGTGTCATGCACCGGCGACTGGACCGCGAACACGCCCGAGGTCGAGGGCCCTATGGTTCGCTCGGTGTACGAGCTCTACGGAGAGCCATCGGGGGTGCGCTGGACGCAAGTGGATGCGGCGCACAACTACAACAGGGAGAGCCGCGAGGATGTGTACGAGTTCCTGAACGAGGCGCTCATGGGGAACAGCGATCCAGCGGCCGCAGTCGAGGCGCCCTTCGAGGCGCCTCCGGTAGAGGCCCTGCGGGTGTTCGCCGACCCCTCCGAGGCTCCGCCACGTCTGACTCGCGAGGAGTTGACTGAGTCATTGATCGAGGAGAAGGCTCGGGCCTTCTCCGAGGCGTACCCGGAGTCGCGACGTGAACTTGAGAGGTTCGTCGACACGTACGGCCCCGCGCTGAACCACTCCCTGCTCGTCGATGTCCCCAGCCCGGAGCAGATTCAGGTGACCGAGCTTGGCGACACCGAGGTTCCGTGCGGCGTGGCGAGGCGGCTCGTGATCGGGCGCGCTGGGGTTGGGGACGCGATCCCCGCCGTGCTGCTGCTGCCCGAGGTGCGGCGGCCGGGGCGGCCCGTGCTACTCGTGAGCGACTCGGGCAAGTCGGCCTTCATCGGTCCCCGCGGCATTGGGGACCTGGCGTCGACCTTGCTAGCCTTCGGAAGGCCGGTCCTGGCCATCGATCCGTTCCTGACGGGAGAGGCCGTCCCGGAGCCTCCTATTGACAGAGCAGCGGGCATCGAGTTCTTCGCGACCTACAACAAGACCGACGCCGCGGAACGGGTGCAGGATATCGTCACCGCTTCGGTGGCGCTCGTGGATCTGGCGGGGCGACCCGAGCCGGCTCTGGTGGGGCTGGGCGACGCCGGTCTGTGGTGCCTGCTGGCTGCCTGGGCCTACCCGCACGGACCCGTGGCCTGCGATCTGGCGGACTTCCCCCTGGACGACTCCGCGTTCCTGGAGCGGTTGGACATACCCCTGCTGCGCCAAGCGGGCGACCTTCGAACCGCGCTGCTGGCCAGGCCCGGACACGGGGGCCTACTGGTGTGGAATGTGCATCCGAGCTTCGAGCCGTGGATCAGCCGGGCCTTCAGCGCTTCCTCTGCTGCGAGCGAACTCGAGGTCGCCGACAGTAGGCCCCAGGACGCGCGGCTGGCGGCATGGCTGTTGCGGTAGACCCTCTAGTCATCGCCCGCCGCAGAAGCACCATTGTCCAGACGGATGAGTATCCGTCCGCAGTTCTCGCACAGCGCCATGTCGTCGCTGATGAGGAGCCGGTCGAACATCAGCATGGGGATCGCCGTGCCGCATGCGACGCAGATAGGCTCGCGGAGGGTCACTAGGGCGCGGTTGTCCTCGGTACGGACGCGGATCGAGTCATAGCGGGCCATGAGGGCCTCGTCGACCGTTGCGGCCCGCTCGTTCCGCTCCACTTCGAGCCGAGCCACTTCGGCCTGCAGGTCCGTGGAGTCGGCGGCGTGCTTCTGTCTGATCTGGCCCAGCTTTCGGCGAGCCTTCGCGAGGGTCCCCTCAAGCTCCGTCAGCTTCGCCGTGTCGGCATTCGCCTTGGTGATGAGGTCATGCAGCTTCTCATCGACGGAGAGCAGGTGCTGCCCGAGGGACTGAATGTGGCGCTGAAGGTCCATTACATCGCGGTGGCCGCTCACGTCCCCCGCCTCGAGGCGCTGTTTCTCCTTGTCGAGCTTCTGCTGCACCCGCTCCGCTTCGTCCTCGACTTGACGTTGCGCCATCGTCTTCTCATCACGCTTGGCCCGCAGCCGCTCTATCTGAGCTTCTGCCGCCGCTATCTTGCCGGCAAGCACAGAGCCATCATCGATCGCTTCCAACCGTCGGGTGAGGGCGCCGATCCTCGTGTCAAGCTCTTGCACGCCGGCGAGCTTCTTCAGTTGCTCTCTCACGTCTGCTGGTCACCAGACCTAGTGTGGGATAGGCGCATGCCTGTTGGGCCGCGCCATGGATGCCTCAACTATTCTGCGCGCCGTGGTCTCTAGCCTCCTCGGCTGCGCCGACCTGCGCCAAAGCCTGCTTCATGGCCCGCGATATGCGCTCGGCGCTGCCGTAGCCCTGGAGAGTGAGGTACGGCTCGCCATCGGGCCGAAGGAACACCAGACTGGGAACCGCCACCACGCCGAGTTCCTCTACTGTATCGACCGCGCTCTCGTACTCCACCTGAACGCAGACAAACGACTGAGCGAGCCGCCCCACTTCCGGATCTCCCAGGCCGTCGCGCCGGAACTCGATCGATCCTCCGAAGCCCCTGTGGTAGACCACAGCCATGACCGGTCTGCGCTCTTCGCGAGCGCGTTCGAGCGCCGCGGCAAGATCGGGTTGCCATCGAGGCGTGGGGACGGATGCACCGTCGTGACTGGTTCTGGGCCTCGCCGCCTGAGACTCGACCGGTCGCGCGGGCTGAATAACCAGCCTGCCGGCATCTTCAGGCTGTTCCGCCGCTGGAGCGGGCGAGGCGTCCGAGCTCTCAGGGGTCTCTTCGCCGCCATCACGGCGGCAGCCAGTGGCGACGATCGCGAGGACGGCTACGAGCAAGGCCACCTGTGCATGCCGGACCATCGCTGGCGTGTCTCCAGTGCCTCCCATGCTGGACCGAGCGGAGGCCTCTCATGTGAGCGGGAGCGCGGCACCTGGGCCGCGCTCCCGCTCAGGAACCCAACGCGCATCGGCTCGATCTAGTTGCCCACACCAGCGGCCGGGCCATACTCCGCTACGAGGGCCATCACGTCGCCCTTGAAGGCGAGGGTGCCATTGATGATGGAGGCTTCCTCACCCTGGACCAGGGCAACCATATAGGCGCGCATGACGACGTCCTTAGGCAGTTGCAGGTCACACCAGCCCAGTAGCACGCCGTTACAGATCTCATAGTCGCTCTCGAGAACCTCGGGAGTCGGGAAGGCAGCCAGGACCGGCTCCGCCATGGGAAGCGCGTTCATGATCTGGTTGTAGTCATTGAAGACCATGGGAGCCATGGGCGGAATGCTGGCGATGAGGCACGCGTGCTCCTCACTCAGCCGCGAGGTGAGCGCTTCGAGAGAGCCCCCCTGGAGACCGGTGAAGAACTCCTCGGCGATCTGCTCGATCATCGCCTCGCCCTTGTCCTTGCGGCTTGTGGGGATCATGTTCGACATTGGATCGATGACGGAGTAGACGATCTGCCACTTCCCCATCATCTTCGCCATGACGCCGAACATGGCGCCGTCCGCATAGCCCGGTACGGTGATAGGCACGGTAACGAAGGCGAGACCATCGAACATGGTTACCTCGACCTCGCCGAACTCCGCTTGGCTGACGTTCTCGTAGCGCACAAAGTCGATGAGACCCGCACGATCGAGAACCCGGACACCCATGAAGCTGAGGACCACAACGGAACGCTCCGAGAAAGCGGCCTTGATGGCATCCTCATCGAAGCTCGTGACGCTGTCTATCACGGCGGTTAGAGCATCCGTTACGGCCTGGACGTCGGGATCGACGGCGGTCTCTTCCTCGGCCGCATCCTGAGCCAATGCCGGGGAGATAGCCATTACCATAGCTAGGGCGAGCAGGCCAGTCAGCATCCATCGCAGTCGCATGTTCACATTCCTCCGGTTCTTCGAAGCCCTATTGGGCCAATGTTAGCGAGTGCATGCAGCAAACCCAACAGGCTTTGGACGCTTTCCGGGAAGATAGGTTGCATCCCTGCCATCGTCTAAGGGTCAAGAAGGTCCGGTGGGTGGATACGACCGAATAGCTAAGCCTCCCCTAGGGGTCGCTCTACACCATCATCCCGGGAAACGAGGCATGCCCCCATGGCGTCCACGGACAAGATCAGAGTCGGCTTCATCGGTGCGGGCGGCATCGCTCGCGGCCACTTCCGGCGCATCAACGACAACCCTCTGGCTGAGGTTACGGCGCTCTGCGACATCAGCGACACATCGATCGCGCGCATGATCGAGGCGAATCCCGATGCCGCCAAGTGCCCCGTCTACTACGACTGGGAGGAGATGCTGGACAAGGAGCAGCTGGACGGCGTCCAGATCCTGACCCCGCATACCCTTCACTTCGAGGAGGCGATGGGAGCGCTGGATCGCGGACTCCATGTGCTCTGCGAGAAGCCGATGGTGTGCCAGGTAGATCAGGCCAAGACCCTGATGGCCAAGATCGAGGAGTCTGGCAAAGTCTTCTCGCTCTCCTACCAGCGGCACCAGCAGGCCGAGTTCCGGTATGTGAAGTCGGTCCTGGATTCCGGCAAGATGGGCGACATCCACTACATCCAAGCCTTCCAGGCTCAGGAGTGGTACCGGGGCACCATGGGCACTTGGCGACAGGATCCGGCCCTCTCAGGCGGCGGGCAGATCAACGACTCCGGCAGTCACCTTGTCGACATCGTCTTCTGGACCACCGGCCTGGTGCCCGAATCGGTGTTTGCCTACATGGAGAACCTCGATACCCAGGTGGACATCCTCACCGCCGCATCGGTCCGTTTCACGAACGGCGCCGTCGGTACCTTCAGCGTCATTGGCCACGCGACGGGATGGTGGGAGGACATCACGTGGTTCTGCGATAAGGGAGCGCTGTACATGCGGAACGGCAGGCTCCTCGAGCAGAACGAGAAGGGCGAGACGACGGAGCCCAAGGATCTTCCGAGTGGCTCGGACCCCGACACCAAATGGATCGAAACCATCCTGGGCAAGGCGGAGAACGAGGCCACGGCGCTCAACGGGCTGAGGGTCATTCAGTTCACCGAGGCGGCCTGGGTGTCGGCTGACACGGGTCAGCCTTCGGAGGTCGTGTTCGACTAGAAACCCAGCATGAAGGGACATGGGATGGACCTGCTGGACGTGTACGACCGCCTGCCAACGGGGCGATACTGCTCCGGGTGCCATGCCTGCGCGATCCGATGCAGCGGGGACGTTCCGGCGGCGGCTGAAGAGTGGGAGTGCATGGAGGATTACCTGCGCCATAGGATCCCGCCCAGTGAACTCCAGAGGCTCCTAGGAGAGAGTAAGAGCTATCAGGTAGCCGCCGGATACAGCATCGAGCTCTGCCCGCTGTACGACATGAAGGCGAAGAGCTGTGCCGTCTATCCTGTCAGGCCGCTGATCTGCCGCATGCTTGGGTTCGTGGAGTGGATGCCATGCCCCATAGAGCGCCCCCTACCGGTGGCGACTGAGGGCCTGGAATGGATGCGTCAATATGCCGCGATGAACCCTCGCCCAATCCCGCGCTGGGTCGCGGACTCGGGCCTAAGCATCAGGCGTCAGGCACCCACAGATCAATCGGAGGTGGCGCGATGGGCGTCGTGAAATGCAGCCAGGAGTCATCCGCACCGGTCGACCTGCTCTACCGGCTCGCGAAGGACGTGGAGAGCTTCCCGGAGATCATGCCCGACGTGGAGTCGGTGGAGATCCTGGAGCGTGATGGCCCTCGAACCATCAGCCGCTGGGTGGGAGTGGTGAAGCAGCTTGGGCGCAAGCTCAGGTGGACCGAGCAGGACCAATGGGACGACGAGCGGCGGGTATGCAGCTTCGAGCAGATCGAGGGCGACTACGACGTCTACAAGGGGACCTGGACCTTCAGCGAGCGTGCCGATGGGGGCTCCCTTGTCGAGATGGAGATCGAAGTCGAGATCAACGTTCCCCTCGTGGGGGCGCTGCTGAAGAGCCTGGTCATGAAGCTCACGCGGCAGAACGCCGAGGGCATGTTGGAGGCTCTTGCGCGCAAGGCCGAAGCCCAGGCATCCTAAGACACTGATGGAGCGGGAATACTGAGGCGCCGGAGGTCCTGTCCTTCGGCGCCTACGACTTGAAGGAGCGGATCCAATGCAGGTATCGAGACTGGGAAGCATGCTTCTGGTAGCGACCCTCGTGGTGGCCGCGGCGGTGGTCGCTGGCTGCAGCAAGACGGACGAGACACCCACCGACTGGGCGCCACCGGCGCCCAAGTCCGAGACGCTGCCCCCCGAGCAGCCTGAGTCTGCGCCGGCGGAGTCGGAGACTGAGAGCGCGGCGGCCGAGAGCGCCGCTGAGGAAGGCGCCGAGAGCACTACGGAGGTGTCCGAGGGCGACGAGGCAGCTGAGGGTGAGACCATCACGACGGACTCTGGCCTTCAGTACATCATTCAGAAGAAGGGCGATGGCGCCGAGGCCGTTCCCGGCAAGAAGGTCTTCGTCCACTACACGGGCACGCTGAAGGATACCGGCGAGAAGTTCGACTCCTCGCTGGACCGCGGTACGCCCATCGACTTCGTGCTTGGCGCCGGCATGGTCATCCCCGGTTGGGACGAGGGTATCGCGGGGATGAAGGTCGGCGAGAGGCGGAAGCTCATTATCCCGTCCAAGCTGGGCTATGGCGCGAGCGGCAGCCCGCCGGTCATCCCCGCCAACGCCGATCTCGTGTTTGAGACCGAGTTAGTAGACGTGAAGTAGCGCATCTCCTGGGCGGGCACAGGCCGAGCCGCCCGTGCCCGCCCAGAGAAGAGGCGGACTATGGTCATCGTAATGCAGGCCGGCGCCACCGAGGCGCAGGTCGAGGGCGTCATCGGAACCATCAAGGGTTTCGGGTTCCAGGCGCACCCGATCCACGGCGTGAACCTGACGGTGATCGCCGTGGTCGGGGACAAGACGCAGGAGCACCTCGAAGCCTTCCAGCTCCTGGAGGGCGTCGACCACGTCGCGAGGATCGACAAGCCCTACAAGCTGGCGGCGCGCCGTCCTGAGATCGTTGGGACAACCGTCATTGAGGTGGGGCCCGCCATCTTCGGCGGCAGCCGCCTGACGGTGATCGCGGGCCCGTGCGCGGTGGAGTCCGAGGAGGGGCTGCGGGAGGTCGCCAGAGGCGTTGCCGCAGCCGGTGGCGCGATGCTGCGAGGCGGGGCGTACAAGCCGCGCACCTCGCCCTACACCTTCCAGGGCATGCGCGAGGCCGGTCTGGCGCTGCTGAAGATGGCATCTCAGCGGACCGGGCTGCCTTTCGTGACCGAGGTCATGGATACGCGCATGGTCGACCTCGTCGCTCGCTACGCCGACATGCTCCAGATCGGCGCGCGCAACATGCAGAACTTCCCTCTCCTGTCCGAAGTGGGTCAGACGGGGAAGCCGGTACTGCTCAAGAGGGGACTCAGCAGCACCATAGAGGACCTCCTGATGGCTGCTGAGTACATCATGTCCACAGGCAACGAGAAGATCGTGCTTTGCGAGCGGGGCATCCGCACCTTCGAGACGGCGACGCGGAACACCCTGGACCTCAGCGCGGTGCCGGCCCTCAAGCGTTTCAGCCACCTGCCCGTGGTCGTGGATCCTAGCCATGGAACCGGCCACTCGTGGATGGTGCCTGCGATGGCGAAGGCCGCCGTGGCGGCGGGAGCGGATGGACTGATGGTGGAGGTCCACCAGGCGCCGGAGCGCGCGGTATCGGATGGCCCTCAGTCGCTCACCATCGCTGAGTTCCAGGCGCTCATGGAGGCCCTGCAGCCGATAGCCAAGGCGGTGGGGCGTTCGATCTGCCCTTGACCAACAGCCAAAAGGTTTGTCCCGCAACGCTGGAGCGTGGCAAACTCTCAATGGTTAGGCCTTGGTGCGGGTAACCTCGCTACCCGGATGAGGTGATCGTTACATGGGCGCTGGCATCATTCCCTCCTCCTGACTCACCCCCTACGCTCGGCTGAGGCCCGCTGGCCTTCGATATCTGGTTGGTGGGTGCGCCTCCTATCGCGGTGGCCTCAGTGCCGCCAGGCTGCGCTTCCCACTCACTGTTGCCTCCAGCAAGTTGTTCGGGTTCAGGGGCCCGAATGAACGGGAAGGACCCTCACGACATGTCGCTCGTAGAGAAGTACCCTGACGGGATCGCGGACATCCTTCGCGAGCGTGGGGTCAATGGCGATGAGTTCGTCATTGCCCTTGAGTCCGACATCGGTCCTGATGGCCAGTTCGGGAAGCAGTGGCTGCTGGCTACCCAGGAGCGTCTCTTCGTGGTCCGTCAGGACAACGGGACTCCGGAGGTCGCCAGAGAGGTCGCTCTGGGGGACCTGAGCCGCGCCGCCGCCGAGAGCATGGTCGGGGCAGGCGTGCTTCGCATCGTGAGCAAAGGTGAGCCGGAGGAACTACTCCGGTACTCGAACGCGAGGGGACGTCAGTTCGGCCAAGCCGCGCGCAAGCTCCAGGAGATCATCACCGACGGCAAGGAGGCCTTCCACGATGAGGAAGAGGAGGAGCGGGTCTGCCCCTCCTGCTCCCGTCCCTTGCCTCCCGACACCAAGGTCTGTCCCCAATGCGTGAACCGGCGCAAGACGCTGAAGCGCTTGTTCACCTACATGATCCCCTACTGGAAGCTCTTCGCCCTGACGATCTTCATGGGCGGAATGTCGATGCTCACCGAGCTCGCCCGCCCGCTCGTCATGGGCGCCCTAGTCGATTGGGTCTTCACCGAGAGCGTGCCCCACGATGCCTCGCCGGCCATGGTTTCGCTACTGGCGAAGCTGGGAGGCCAGAACCTGGACTCAGGGGCAGGGCGACACTCGGAGCTCTTCGTGCCCCTTCTGGTCATCCTCTTCAGCTTCGCCGTCCTGGGACTGGTGAACGGCCTGATCATGTCCCGGATCACCCCGTGGCTCGCGCAAATCCTGACGCGAAACATCCGGCAGGAACTGTACGAGGCATTCCAGCGGTTGGGCCTCAAGTACTTCGACAAGAAGAACGTCGGCTCGCTGATGACTCGGGTAACCCAGGACACGCAGTCGCTGAACAACCTGCTCTCCGACGCTCTGCCCGAGGCGTTCTGGATGATCGGCACTTTCGTGATCATCACGGGGGTTCTGCTGGCCATGGACTGGCAGCTCGCGCTCATCGGCCTCATTCCCGGGCCCCTGGTGATGGCCGTCGCGAGCTGGTTCTTCAGGCGCCTGATGCCAAACTTCCGGCGGATGTGGTCGCGCTGGTCGCGGCTGGGCTCCGTCGTCAATGACTCGCTGTCGGGAATCCGTGTTGTGAAGGCCTTCGCGCAGGAGGGGCGCGAGATCAGCCGTTTCTCCGACCGTAACAATGAGTTGTTCGACACGAGCGTCACAATCGAGCGTTACTTCTGGGTCATGATGCCGACCATCGGCTTCATCCTTGGCGCCGGCACCCTGCTGGTGTGGTACGCCGGCGGCATCAAGATCCTCGAGAACCGCATCTCCCTGGGTGAGCTCATGGCTTTCACCATGTACCTGGGCCAGATCCTGCCGGCCTTCCGCTGGATTGGGCGGCTCAACCAGTGGATCACGAGAAGCCTCACGGCCTGCGAGCGTATCTTCGAGGTTCTGGACACGACTCCCGAGGTCTACGAGACGGACACGACCGTTTCGATGCCCGATATCAAGGGGCACGTTGTCTTCGATGGGGTCACCTTCGGCTATGACCCGAACAAGCCAGTGCTCAAGGACATCAGCATCGACGTGAAGCCGGGCGAGATGATAGGGCTCGTCGGGCCGTCGGGAGCCGGTAAGTCTACGACTGTGGCCCTGATCTGCCGCTTCTATGCTGCCCAGCAGGGCTCCATCCGAATCGATGACGTGGACATCCGTGACATCAGCCTTCACGACCTGCGGCGCCAGATCGGGATCGTGCTGCAAGAACCCTTCCTGTTCACGGGCACCATCGCCGAGAACATCGCCTACGGCAAGCCCGACGCGACAATCGAGGAGATCATGGATGCCGCCAAGGCGGCCAACGCCCATGAGTTCATCGTGAAGTTCCCCGATGGCTACGACACCCAGGTCGGGGAGCGCGGGAGCCGGCTCTCGGGAGGCGAGAGGCAGCGGGTCTCTATCGCCCGCGGCATCCTGCACAATCCGCGGATCCTCATCCTCGACGAGGCGACCGCGAGCGTCGATACGGAGACCGAGAAGAAGATCCAGGACGCTCTGGCGCGGCTGGTCAAGGGCCGGACTACCTTCGCTATCGCCCACCGGTTGTCGACGCTTCGCAACGCCGATCGGCTCCTGGTTCTGGAACGTGGTGAGCAGAAGGAGCTCGGCACCCACGATGAGCTGCTGGAGGCGGGCGGCCTCTACTCGCGCCTTGTGAAGATGCAGTCGGAGATCAACCAGATCAAGGCTGTGGACGGCTAGGCCTGAGCGATGAGCCTAGCGCGGAAGGGGAGTCTCGCATGACCGACACGACGAAGACGGAGGTCCCGGCACTGGAGAGCGGCGCCGGGCCGGGGGCTCCTGAGGACTGGAAGATCCGCTACTTCGAGCCAGATGACATCGAGTTCATCGACACGGGCAGGGGAATCATCCATGCGGCGACCTCGGACCGTTGCTGGCTAGACGTGCGGTTCCGCTGGTGTTTCCCCCAGAGCAGGCCAGGGCGTTACCTCTCGATCTCGACCCCCCGCGACGAGGAGATCGGGGTGATTCTGGACCCCGCCAAGCTCCCGAAGGAGGCTCGACGTGTTTGCGAGCTGGGCATCGAGCTCCGGTATTTCGTGCCAAAGATCACGCGGATACGCTCGGCTCAGAGCAAGGCCGGCCTCGTCTATCTTAGCGTGGAGACCGACCGGGGCGAGCGAGAGTTCGCTGTCAATGACCCTCGGGAGAACGTCCTGCAGCCGCAGGCCGGACGCTACCTCATTCAGGATGTGCATGGGAACCGCTACGAGATAGAGAACGCGGCCGCGCTGGACCGCAAGAGCCAGCTTGAGGCCACGATACTCGGCTAGGGCCGCCTCCTGCATTGGCCCGAATCTCACGTAGCGCCAGCGGATGGATCAGGCCAGCGCCCCCCGAGAAGCAGCCGCAGCCCTTCGCTCGCCACAGTCAGGCCGAAGACTCCGGTCACGGTCGGCAGGCTGGGCAGTGCCCGCCTGCGGCCCTCCGAACCTGAGGCAGCATCGGTGTTCTCGGTGGCGTCGGACTCGCCCGCAAGGCCCTTGCGAACCGCCTCCGCGCTGTACACGCAGAGGACGCGATCTGTGTCGATCTGGTCCCTAAGCATCCGGCGCAACCGCCGCGCCAGTGGGCAGGCTTCGGTCCGCGACAGAGGTCCCACGCGTACCGCAGTGGGGTCCAACCTCAGAGCGGCGCCCATCGAGGAGACGACGGGTATGCCCCGACGCACGGTCTCTCGGATCAGCATGGCCTTGGATGAGAGGGTGTCGATGGCGTCGACGACCAGGTCTGGCGGATCGGCTAGGAGCCGGTCCAGTGTGTTCTCATCAACGAACACCTCGAGGGTCTCCACGACACAGCGAGGGTTGATGTCGCGCACGCGTTCGGCGGCAACGGACGCCTTCGCGCTACCCACAGTTGACTCCAGGGCATAGAGTTGCCGGTTGATGTTACTCTCACAGATCACGTCGAAGTCGACCAGGGTGAGATGCCCAACCCCGCCACGCGCGAGAGCCTCCACCGCATAGCTGCCCACGGCCCCCAGCCCCACCACCACGACATGGGAATCTGCGAGGCGCTTCATCACCTCCGAACCGAGTAACAGCTCCGTGCGGGCGAAGCGGGCGTCACTCACCTGGGACCCTCCAGAAGCCGCTGCAGGTTCGTCCACAGCATCTCGCGCAACACATCAGCATCCAAGCCCAGCAAGGCAGCCACGCCGGCCACCACCGCAGGGATGTTCGCCGGTTCGTTCCAGACGTCTCCACTCGGCTCCTGGATGGTGTGTGGCCGGTATCCCTCCGGAGGCAGCATCGCGGGGGCGTCGCTCTCGATGAGAAGGCGGTCCAGCGGCGTGTGGAGGAGGGCTCTCCGCGCCTTGCGGTGGCGCTCGTCCAGTACATAGCCACCATAGGAGAAGTAGCTCCCCATGGCCGCAAGGCGTTGGACGATCTCCGGTGACCCCGCGAACGCGTGCATCACGAAGGGAGCCTGCCACGGCGCCCGTCTGGCGAGAATCTCGGCGAGGTGGCCGAAAGCTCGGACACCATGGAGCATCGCCGGCCGGCGGAGGGATTGGGCCAGGTCCAGTTGGTGCTCCAGGACGACGCGCTGTGCCTCCAGAGGCGTGCCGGTCTTCAGTCCATCAAGGCCCACCTCACCAACTAGCGCGCCGCTCGCCAGCAGAAGGTCCCGCAAGCGTGGGAGCCAGTCAGAGTGACCGTGGTCGAGGAACCACGGATGGACCCCCAGGCAGGGCACGACGCCTTCATAGCGCTCAGCGATCGCGAGCGTCCGCTCCCAGTCGTCGGGGTGGGTTGCGTTCGAGATGAATAGGGCGACCCCGGCCTCCCGCGCGCGCTCTATGACGCCCGGCAAGTGGTCCTCGTACACCTCCTCTTGCAGGTGCACGTGGGCATCGGCGTAGGGCGGCGGCGCCGTCTCCATGGGTCACGCGAACCCCTCTCTCATCGTGCTTCCGCGGGCGCGGGTAGCACTCCTCGCCAAGTGGACCCATCTGTGCCCAAGGAACGTCGTATACTGGAGAGCGTTGTAGGACGCATGAACCATCATATGAAGGAGTGATCGAGTAAATGCGAGCCGTCACCTTATTGCTGGCCCTTGCGACCCTTGCGGCAGCTTCCGTGTTCGCCGGATGCACCACCGCGGTCACCCAGGGCACCATCGAAGGTACTGTCTTCGACGACTCCCAGAAGCCCATTGCCCAAGCGTGGGTCACTGTCAGACAGGGCGCCCACGAGTACGCCAAGGTGCCAACTGACAGCGCCGGCAAGTACAGAGTGACCAATCTCGTTCCGGGCACCTATGACGTCAGGGCGTTCCCGCCTGCTGGTCGCCTCGATGGGCTCATGCCGGATGGTCCCTACCCGGTCAACGTCAGGGCCGGCGGCACGAGCGTCCGCAACTTCTACCTACCCTCGATCTTCCCGTAAGCGTGCGAGTTGCCGTCCGGCCCCTGGCATGCTGGGGCCGGACGGCCTGCCTGGCTGCCGTTCCTCTGTGAACCGGTATAATGTGCCTAGGGCCTAGTCGGCGCGAGCGACGGGCTCACGAGCCAAAGGGAGTGTGTGACCAGATGCGTACTGCCACAGCGATAGCATCGGCCATTCTGCTAGCATCCGGCATGCTGATAGGGTGCACCACTGCCGTGACGCAGGGCACGATAGAGGGCACGGTCTTCGATGGCGCGCAAGAGCCTGTGGTAGGCGCCTGGGTCACCGTCTCCAGCGAGGGCACCCAGTATGCCCGTGTGCCCAGCAACAGTAATGGTAAGTACAAGGTTACGAACATTCCTCCCGGTACCTACGACGTCGCCGCTGCTCCGCCAGCCGCGCTCTCCACTGAACTCGGTAGCGACGGCCCCTATCCCGTAAAGGTCCAGGGCGGGGGCACTGTGGTCCGGAACTTCTTCCTGCCGCCCGCTGGCGGCACCCTGACCGGAGTCGTGCGGCTGCCCAGCAGCACGCCGGCCCAGGCTGCAGTGGTCCGAGTGACCCAGGGCACGAACCTGGTTGCCACCGGCACCACCAACTCGGCCGGGGAGTACGCCATTACCGATTTGGAGCCGGGCGTCTACTCCGTCAAGGCCACCCTCGTGAACTTCGGCGACAGCGTAGAGCACTCCGTCACCATCACCTCTGGCCAGACGACCACGCTCGACCTGGACCTCACGATCCTGTAACCGCGCACGCGCATCGGACAGGAGTCCAGCTAGACTCCGGCGCATATTGACTTGGATCCCAGGGGCGGACCGTCAGATCTGAACGGGCCGCCTCATGTCTGTGGGTGTCATCATGACCTTGGTGCAGTTCGGCGCGGGCAACATCGGGAGGAGCTTCATCGGGCAGCTCTTCGCCCAAGCGGGCTACGAGGTCTGCTTCGTCGATGTGGATGCCGAGCTTATCGCCGAACTCAACATCACCGGCAGTTACGTGGTCGAGGTCCGAGACACCGATCCCCAGGAGATCCACGTTCAGGGCGTGCGGGGGCTTCATACCTCGGCCCGCGAGCGCATCGTCGACGAGATCGCCCAGGCGTCGATCATCGGCACCGCTGTCGGCCCTCGCGCCCTCCCGAAGGTGTACCCCACTATCGCGGAGGGGCTCGTCAAGCGTCACGAGCGCAACGGGGGCCCCATCGATATCATCCTATGCGAGAACCTGCGGGATGCGGCCGAGCATGCCCGTCAGGGGCTCAAGGAGTCGCTCCCGGACGGCTTTCCCCTCGAGGACACCGTGGGGTTCGTGGAGACGAGCATCGGGAAGATGGTCCCGCTGATCACCGAGGAGGACCGACGGCGGGACCCGCTGCGTGTCTATGCGGAGGCCTACAACACGCTGATCTGCGACCGGCGGGGCTTCAAGACCGGAGTGCCCGCGGTCCCGGGGCTCGATCCGAAGGACAACATGGCCGCCTACGTCGATCGCAAGCTGTTTATCCACAATCTCGGCCATGCCGCCTGCGCCTACATCGGCCACCTCCAGTCGCCGAAGGCGGTCCACATGTGGCAGATCATGCGGGACGAGGATATCGTCGAGGCTGGCCGGCGAGCGATGTGGGAGTCGGGGAGGGCGCTCTGCAAAGCCTACCCGGGTGAGTTCACCCAGCAGTCCATCGGGGACCACATCGAGGACCTTCTCCGGCGCTTCGCCAACGTCGCCCTCGGAGATACCATCTTCCGCGTGGGCCGCGATCTGCGGCGGAAGCTGTCGGCAGAGGACAGGCTCATTGGAGCGTTGCGCCTCGAACAACGCTACGGTGGCGCGCGCTATGGGACCGAGTTCGCCGTTGCCTGCGCGCTGCGGTTCGACGCGGTGGACGAGAGGGGCAGCGCCTTCGAGGAGGATGCGCAGCTACTGCGGCAGGTAGCCGCCCAGGGTCCCCTCGCCACGCTCTGCGAGGTCTCCGGCCTCGACCTCTTGGATCGGGATGGCGCGGAGTTGCTCCAGGGTTGTATGGATGCCATCGCCTGGTTGGGACGGGTCCTGCGTGAGTGTCGGAAGGTTGTGCCTGACTACTTCGAGATGAAGGGTGTGTGACCCCTTGGCTGCTGGCCGTAACTACGAACCGGAGTACGAGGAGCTTGAGCTGAGTCCAGTCCGCAAAGCGATCGCGGACCGGGTTGTGGGAAGCCATACGGAGGTTCCCGTCTTCCACATGCACGCGGAGGTCGACGCGGAGGCGATCGTAGCCCTGCGCGGCCGCCTCAAGATCGAGTGGGAGACTCCCCCCTCGGTCAATGACGTTATCCTGAAGTGCTGCGCGGCGGTCCTGCCGCAGTACGCTGTCGTCAACGCAGGCTTCGTGGAGGGGAGGATCCGCCTCTACAAAGAGGTCAACGTGGGCTTCGCGGTAGCCACCGAGCGGGGGGTCCTCGTTCCGGTGGTGAGAGCGACCGACAAGAAGAGCCTGCTCGAGGTATCAGAGGAGACCCGCGAGATGGTCGCCCTGGCGCGAGCGGGTCGCCTTCGCGCGAGCCTCCAGCAGGGGGGAACCTTCAGCGTCTCCAACATCGGTCCCGGCCGGGTCTCGGCCTTCAACGCCATCATCGGTCAGCCCCAGACGGCGATCCTAGCGATCGGGGCCCTTGCGCCTCGGCCCTTCGTGGTAGACGGAGAGCTCGCCGTACGGAACACCATGGCCCTGACCCTCACCGTCGACCACCGAGCGATCGACGGCGCCGACGGCGCTCAGTTCCTGAATGCGCTGGTTGAGCAACTGGAGAACCCGGAGCCGGCCTGCGGCCTGGACGGCTGAGTCACCGCGGTCGATCCCGAGACGGCCAAGAGGGGCGGACCTGTAAGCCCGCCCCTCTTCGTTACGTCTCGGACTGGGTGGCCCGGAAGCTACCTGGTGCTGCCCATCATGCCGCTACCCATGGGGCCGCCCATCATCCCACCGCCCATGGGACCACCCATCATGCCACTGCCCATAGGACCGCCCATCATCCCGCCGCCCATGGGGCCGCCCATCATGCCCTGGCCGTAGTTGGCGGGGTAGGTGATCGTGACCGTGAAGGTGGACACCCTAGGCAGCGCGCGCCCACCCACGGGCACAGCGACAACACTGACGACATAGCTGCCCGGCTGCGGGAAGTAGAAGTTGGCGTCCTCCACGGTCTCGCCCGTCTCGCCAGCATCGAACGTAACGCCATCGGACGCATCGAAGTCCCAGTAGAGCCGGTACTGCTTGGTCGGGTCATCGACGCTGGCCTGCAGATCGAAGCTCTCGCCGAAGGTGTGGGTGACGTCCTCGGGCGCGACGGGTGTCACCACGTCGACGGGATCCTCTTCGAAGATCCTGATGCCGCCGAGCTTGATCTGGCCCTTGGCGTTGCCGAAGATGCGGATCTGCTTGATCTCGCCTGCCGGCATGCCGCCGGACAGCGCCAGTTGGGAGAAGGGAACCTGGATGACACTCCAACGGCCGTCGGCCGAGGGAGTACCACTCGCCGGGAGTCCCTCAAGGGCATACTCGCCCTGGTCGGTGACCAGGACCACACGCAGGGCGTTCAGGACCTCAGGCGCCTCGTACTGCTGGCCGAAGGACCCCATCCCCATGGGGCCGCCCATCATGCCGCCCGGGCCGCCGGAGCCCATGGGACCACCCATCATGCCGCCCGGGCCGCCGGAGCCCATAGGACCGCCCATCATGCCGCCCGGGCCGCCGGAGCCCATGGGGCCGCCCATCATGCCACCGCTGCCCATCATGCCGCCGCCCATGGGACCACCCATCATGCCCCCGCTGCCCATCATGCCACCGCCCATGGGGCCGCCCATCATGCTCCCGCCGCCCATCATCGGGCCGCCGCCGGCTACGCCGCCGAAGCCGACGGTGAGGTCGGGGGTGACCTCCACATCGAGCAGGAGGTAGGCATTGCGAGGGTCGCCCGCCGCGCCCTCAACGGTCACGCCGGCCAGGTCGATGCGACCGCCTTCGTAGTAGCCACTCGTCTTGATCGTGATCGAGGAGCCCTGCTGCTCAACCTCGCCACTGCCCCAGCCGCCGAAACCAGTCGTTGGCTGGCCGGCGAGCGGAGCCGAAGCGCTGTATAGCTCCTCGACCGCGAAGGCGGGGATCGCCGCCACCATGACCAGGAGCACCAATGCCATCAGAACGTGAGCGCGGCCCAACATCGGCCTCGTCTCCCTTCTCATCCCGTAGGAGGCTGTCCATGCTACATTCTACGCCTGCCACACCGTTCCCTTGCGCCTGCGCGAAAGGTGCGGTGTTTGTCGGCGTGGAATATCGAGTCTATCAGTATGGACACTGCTGGAGGCCGAGGGATTCGGTCCACTGCGGCCCTGCTCTGATTGGGTGAGCCACATGCCGGGGCAAACAACCCCCAACTACGAGGAGATCGCCGCCGAATTGGCATTGCGGGAGCGCCAGCTCGAGGCGGTGCGCACGGTCACCACGGCGGTCTACTCGAGCACGGATCTCCACGAGCTTATCAAGGAATGCCTCGACGCGTGCCTCTCGGTCGTCGGCTGCCAGGGCGGGTCTGTCATCCTGCATGACCGAGACAGCGATGAGCTTGTATTCGAGTACGTCGTGGGCCCCAAGTCCAGCGAGCTGCTGGGATGGCGCATGAAGCCGGATCAGGGGATCGCGGGACGGGTGTTCCGCACCGGCGAGCTCGAGATCAGCGACGATGTCCAGTCAGATCCCGAGCACTACCGGGCGGTGGGGGAGCGGATCGATCTCCCCACGGAGAGCATGGTCACGGTGCCCCTGCGCAACGCCGACAACCAGATCATCGGCGTGATGCAGTTCATCAACCGGGCGGCGGGACCGTTCACGGCGCAGGATCTGGATGTTCTCCAGATCGTATCCAGCCACGCCGCGATGGCCATCGACCACGCGCGGCTGCATCAGGAGGCCAAGCTCGCGGAGGTCACCAAGCTCATCGGTGACATCGCCCATGAGGTCAAGAACTTCATGACTCCGGTCACCTCAGGGGTGAAGACCCTGGAGATCATCTTCGACCAGAGCATGGAGTCGGTAGCGAACACGCTGCAGGAGGTCCCCCCCGACGCGAGTCAGACGATCCAGGAAGCCCTAGAATCGCTCGAGGAGTTCTTCCCAGAGGCCGTCGGCATGGTGCTGGATGGCGCCGACAAGGTCACCGCGCGGGCGCGCGAGATCGCCGACTGCATCAAGGGCCAGGTAGCGGAGCCGCACTTCGAGTTGGCCTCGGTGGATGACATCGCTCGCTCGGTCGCCACCGTTCTCAAGGTCGTCGCGGATAGGGCGGGCGTCACCCTCGACCTCAGCGGTCTGGGCCAGCCGCCCAAGGTGTGGGTGGATGCCAAGCTGATCCACTCTGCCATCTACAACCTGGTGAATAACGCCATCCCCGAGACCCCCGAGGGCGGGCGGATCTCGGTGGCTACCTCGTGGGTTGAGGAAGGGTCGTTCCCCGAGGGCGGGTACGTTCAGGTCGTCGTCGCCGACACAGGCCGTGGGATGAAGGAGGAAGTGCGGAGCCGGCTCTTCACCGATCGCGCTGTCTCAACCAAGCCGGGAGGGACGGGACTCGGGACCCGAATCGTGAGGCGGGCGGTTGAGGCACATGGAGGAACCGTATCGGTGGCGTCGGAACTAGATAAGGGCTCAGAGTTCACCCTACGTTTGCCTCTAGAGGGTGAGGTACCTAGGGGGAACGGCTAGACTGAGCGTGTTCGCGCTGCAGGTCGATCGTAGTATGCTGTGCATGGAAGCAAGCAGGTCTGCGTGGCGCCGTAGCCATGCAGCCTGGCTCCCGTGGGGGGCGGGGGCATTCAGCGGAGGTGTTGCACCTATGTTTGCACGACGTCGTGGTTTTACCCTCATTGAGTTGCTCGTTGTCATCGCCATCATCGCTATTCTCGCAGCTATCCTCTTCCCCGTGTTCGCCAAAGCGAGGGAGAAAGCCCGTCAGACCTCATGTCTCTCCAACCTCAGACAGCTCTCGACCGGCATCCTAAGTTACGCTCAGGACTATGACGAGAAGTTCCCTTGCCCCGACTATCCCGACCCGACCTGGGTCCTGCCTCCGCCGAGCCAGAGCTCGCCCCCTCCCGATGACTGGGATCCCTGGGGCGTCAACCACGGTTACCGCGACGCCACCTTCCCCTACATGAAGAGCGGCAATATCCACGTCTGCGCGACCTATGAGAGGCCCAACGAGCCCCTGTGGACCCAACCCAGGGCTTGGGTCGAGATGAAGATCCGACGCTCCTACGCTGGTTGTCACAGCTGGGCTCATCCCGAATATGCCCGGAACGGTCGGCCCATTGGTGAGACGCCCCGCCCGTCGACCAGCCTGCTCCTCATGGAGAGCCGGTACGAGTACTCCGATCTCGGAACGTGGGTCCTGCCGTGGCCCAGTTGGCTGGACGCCAACAAGGGCGCCTTCACGTCCCATAACGGCATGTGCAACTGGTCCTTCATGGACGGCCACGCCAAGGCGATGAAGCCCCAGGCGACCTTCGGCGCGCTGAACTGGGCGCCTGGCCAGGTCCCGGCGGACGACTTCCTGTGGGAGTGGTGGTCGGGCCCCGACTCGAACGTCCTGCGTGGCTGGCAGCAGCAGTGTGGACAGATCCCCGAGTACAGGTAGTTTTCGTGAGCAATCTATAGGCCAAATCGGCCCCATGGGAGGCACGGTAACATGAATCGAAAGGCTCTTTTGGCACTTCTCCTGATAGCCTCACTAGTGATCGCCGTATCCATCGCCGTTGGCTGCAACAGTGGCAAGGACATGGTCACCGGCGGATCGTCTGGCCCGAACGCCAAGGGCGCCACAGGCCCCGGTGGCGGCGGAACCGGCATGGGCGCCACGGGCGCTGGCGGGAGTACCGGCATGGCCGCGAAAGGCGGCACCGGGGCGCCCGCCCAGGGCAATACCGAAGCCGCCCCGGCCGGGGATTAGTCTCCCCCCGGTCAGTACCAAGTAGAGGTAGAGAGAGCAGCCCCTCGGATCCTCCGAGGGGCTGCTTGCGTTTGGCAGTGCGCACATGGGAGTTCAGTGCGCGCGGGCGCCCAGGCATACCGCGCATACCGGCACTCGAAACAGGGTATACTGAAGCAACACTCTCACCTGAGAGGTATTGACGGCACGGTGGTCGTATAATCCAAAAGGATGACCCCAGCCCCTGGCGCCGGGGGATGCCGGTATGCCGGCAGAGGCGCCGTGGGCTACATCACATTATGATGGTCGGGCTCATGCGAGACTGCGCCTTCTGTTGCAGCTTGGGTATATCCGGCAGCCGCGACATCGCCGGCTTACCCGTCCTGCCTGGTCCACGTCCCGCCCTGAGCCTGCGGGAAGGAGGCCCAGGGCGCCCCTAGTCGCCCTCTCACGGGTTGACCGAGGCGCTGTCCACAGTACGCGGCTGGCTGAGCCCGAGGTGGTTTCGCTCAGTGCCCTGGCTTGCCGCACCTCACACCTAGCACGGCGCCATGTGGACCGATCGACTCAGATAGTACAGACAACGGAGGTGTAATAGGACATGACGAGACACCAGCGCGGTTTCACACTCATAGAGCTGCTCGTTGTCATCGCGATCATCGCTATTCTCGCAGCCATCCTTTTCCCTGTTTTCGCGAAGGCGCGGGAGAAAGCTCGCCAGACCTCGTGTCTCTCGAACTGCAGGCAGTTGGGGACCGCATTCCTGTCCTACGCTCAGGACTACGATGAGAAGCTCCCTGGCATGCCGTTTGGAGCCGCCAAGCCCGGCGGAGGCAACTACTGGCCTTGGGAGCTCTGGCCGACTGTGCCGGCAGGAGCGCCCACTGAGGGTTGGGCCCGCGTATACGCTGTCGCGGTGCAGCCCTACATCAAGAACCTGCAGCTCCTGCAGTGCCCGAGTGACTCCGAGGGCGACCGCTGGTCTGGCTCCGGTGGGATGAGCTATGGCTACAGTGAGTTCATGTACAACAGCAACGGGGGCTACACCGCACTAGCGGCGACACCGCTGGTCGCGCAGACCCTCATCCAGTGCGAGACGTTCGCGTCCGGCATCGTGAATGACTGGGACGGGAGCGGCTACCCAGCCGATGGCATGGGACGGGTGCGCTGGGGCGGCTGGAGTCCCTGGACTGCCCACCACAATGACGGTCAGAACGGCACGTACCTCGACGGACACGCCAAGTACTACAGCAAGAACTCAGTCATCAGCTACGCCATGACCAGCGGCTGGACGGACATGCGCCAGCGTCCGATCCTGCGCCCCAACTGCGTCGAGCCTTAGGCTCGAGTCAGACGGCTCGCTGTGCTCGTGTTTCGCCCCACCAGGGGCCAGGAAGGAAGGGACAGTAAGATGCGTCTCCGGACCATCGTGATCATCTGTATCGTGCTGGCGATGCTCGCAGTGGCGTTTATCGGCTGCCGTGCGAGCCAGACCAAACTCAGCGAGGCGGAAGCGGCTGCCCCGCCGCCGCCAGGCGGCACCGCTGCCGGCCGCCCCGAGGGTGGAGGGGGCGCTGGCACCGCGCCGGCGCCTGAGGGCGCTATGGCGAAGCAGGAGGCGCCGGCTGGCGAGACCAACTAGAGAGGCTCCCAGCACGAGCTGAGTTAGGCGCCTACCGGAAGGGGACGGCCCGTCACCGGGCCGTCCCCTTCTCGCTTCAGGTGGCCCCGCACCGCCTTCCAGCGTACTGACAGGCACCGAGGCCGGGGATCCGGGTTTGGGGCGTCCAAGGCGGCGAGTTGCTTGAACCGGCGCATGGCTGTCTGAGGGTTCCGGCTTTTGGCGCAAGCCGGTACGCAATACGAGGTACCATCACCTGGCGCTCTCAACCCTTAGAGGTATTGATGGCGCGTGGTCGAATGGTCAAAAAGAATGGTACCCGCCCGTGGCGCCGGGGGATGCCCGTTATGCCGGCAGAGGCGCCATGGGCTGCATTACACTACGGTGGTCGGGCTCATGCGAGACTGCACCTTTGGCCGCAGCTTGGGTATATCCGGCAGCCGCGACATCGCCGGCTTACTCGTCCTGCTTGCCCTGCGTCCCGCCCCCAGCCTCCGGAGAGGAGGGGTAGGGCGGTTCTAGCCGCTTCGCCGGCCGGCCGAGGGCCTTCTCGATAGTGTAGGGGCGAACAACGCCTGTGGTGCTCGCACTCGGAACCGGGATCCGATGTATTCCGCACTTAGTGCCTGACCGTCCGGACCGATCAGGTCAGGCAGTTCCCACAACGGAGGTGTATTAGGACATGACGAGACGCCAGCGCGGCTTCACGCTCATTGAGTTGCTCGTTGTCATCGCGATCATCGCCATTCTCGCGGCAATCCTCTTCCCCGTCTTCGCAAAGGCGCGGGAGAAGGCTCGGCAGACCTCGTGTCTCTCCAACATCCGACAGCTTGCGACGGCCATCCATGCTTATGGCCAGGACAACGACGAGACGCTGCCCTTGGGGTGGTACTACGATCCAGGGTTCGATCCCCCGCCCGCTGACCTAGGTTTCAATCCTTGGTACATCGAGATCGACTGGCGCACCGCGATCATCCCGTACGTGAAGAACGGCCAGATCTTCCTGTGCCCAACCTTCGAGCGGCCCAACGAGCCCCTATGGGCGTCCCCGCGGGGATGGTCCCAGGGGATCCGCCGGAGCTATGCCTACAGCTATGTGTGGTCTCACGACTGGATCTGGTACGGCAAGATGTCGGCCTGTCCCCGGCCTGCGAGCATCATCATGATCCCGGAGAGCCGTGAGTGGAACTCGGACTGGAAGCAGGACTGGATCGACGCACGCATCTGGTTCGATGGCAATAAGGGCCTGATGACCACGCACAACGGCATCAGCAACTTCGCCTTCACCGATGGCCATGCGAAGGCCATGAAACTGCAGGCCAGCTTCGGGAACCTCAACTGGGGCAACGACTGGCCGAACAATAGCTTCATCCCGCCCGATGACTTCCTCTGGGCCTGGTGGGTCGGCGGCGGCTGGGAGCAGCCGGGCTGGCTCAAGCCCAAGATCGCCAACGTGGCGCCCGAGTACAGGTAACCGCAAAGGTTGCATGTTCGTGTCGCTGGGGAGCTCCTACGGGGGCTCCCCAGTCCGCTGTCCGGGCACTGACGTCCCTTAGGAGCCTCTCGTGAGCGTCTGTCTCATCGTGGCCGTTGCGCCCAGCGCCCTGATCCTTTGGTGGATCCTGGTGCGCGACCGCGCGGACCCGGAACCCCCCGGACTCGTATGGGGGACGGTGGGTTTGGGCGCGCTCTCCAGCGTCTGGGCCGTGGGCCTCGAGCTCCTCGCGGACAAACTCGGGCCAGGCATGGCCGATGCCGCAGGCGAAGGCATGCCCCTCGGCTCGGCCCTTGTGGCGGCGACCTTCGTGGGCCTGGCTGAGGAGTCGGGCAAGTTGCTGGCCGTGCTCGCGCTTCCCTTCCGCCGCCGGGAGTTCAACCAGATCTTCGATGGCGTGCTCTACTGCGTGGCGGCGTCCCTCGGGTTCGCGACGCTGGAGAACATCCTATACGTCGGCATGAGCGGGCTCACCGATGGCCCCTTCGGTATTGCGCTCACGGGGACGATGCGAGCGGTCACCGCGGTGCCGGGTCACGCGGGCTTCGGCATCCTCATGGGCCTCTGGGTGGGGGCCGCCAAGATGGTCCCGCGCAAGCGCACCCGGTTCCTCCTGACGGGCTTCGGAGTGGCGACCGCCGCTCATGCCCTCTACGACGCCGTCCTCTTCACAGGCACCTGGACCGCCATCCTCATCGTTCCCATCCTCGCCATCGTCGTCACATGGTCGCTCATCGGGATCAGGCACGTGCAACAACGAGACCTGGCCTATGCCCGCAGCTTCTGGGCTTGGCGGCGTCGAGTCGACGAGGCGGCGGAAGCCATGCGCCTGGCGCCGGCTCCTGAGGGGCGCCACCTCTCCGATCAATAGCTTGTAACCATTCGGATGATTCGCGCGTCTATACTCTGACACACCCCAGGGGTGGGGTGGTGATCCGATTGGCACAGAGCTCGGACGGGCTGGCCCAGGAGAGGAGACAGTGCCATGTCGACCAAGCTATTCAGGAACTGGCACTCCGGGAATATGGCCCTCGGCCTGCGGGCGCTCCTCTATCTGATGGACGACCCCAGCCAGGCGACCACCCTGCTGGGGATCGCTCGCCGGCTGCGCATCGACTCGTCAAGTGCGCAGGCATGCCTCGATGAACTCGTGGAATGCGGCTTCGCAACGGCCAGTGAGGGCGAGTGTGGCGGCACGTTCTACCGGCTGTCCAGCGCTCCCTCGATGCATGCGCTGGCCGCTCGGGTGCGCCACAATGCCCGCGATTACGAGGGGTTCTCGCCGGCGCTGCGGCCGCTTCTGAGGCAATGTGCCCAGCGGGCCACGGGGATGCGCGGCTCTCGACCGAGCTCCCGCTAAGCGCCTGTGTCCCAGACCTCCATATCGAGGCTTGTCCAGGTGTTCGTGAGGATCGCGTCGACTGCGGACGTCTGCGGGCCCACGTAGAGCACCGAAAGGTTATCCCAGCTCAGCACCCGCTGAGCTACCGTGTAGATGTCGTCTGGCGTTACTCGGGACGGCCGGGAGCTGCGTTCATCCATCTCCTCGGCCGTCCCGAGCCTGCTTGCGAAGAACTGGGCCCCCCGCGCTGGCGCCGCCGACTGGGGCTCGTCCATCTGGAAATCCCGGAGGCAGCGGAGGGTCTGGCGCGCCTCGTGAACCTCGTCGATCTCCGGCGGGTCCATGAGAAGCGACTCCACGGTCCGGACGAAGACCTTGCTGATGTCCTGCAGACGCTCGATGGACCCTTCCACCGACACCTCCAGGATAATCCGGTCGCCCAGCACCCAGGGCTGTGACCCCGCAGACTCAGCGAGCCCCGACTCCCATGAGAGCCGCCGCCGGACCCGGCTATCGGGTCCATCGCCCACGATGACGTCCAGGATCTGCACCAGGGGCGCCTCGGGATCGTCGACTCCGCAGCATGGGAAGAGCAGGTGCAGCGAGAACCGATCGTCGTTGACGGGGGCCACCGCCATGCGACGCCCGGATGACAGGATGTCGCAGGCAGGCCCCATGGTGGCTGGACTGCGAGGTCTGAGGGACCGAGACAGGGCCTCGACGCAGCGCTCGAGGTCGGATCTCTTGTAGGCGCCGGCCACGGAGAGCACCGCATTGCCATCGAGCCAGCACTCCTCGAATCGGTCCTCGATGTCCTCGACGCCGATCTCGCTGATGGAGTCCCGCCCGCCGAAGGTGCTCCAGTTCATGTCCGGCTGGATCAGCAGGCGGTTGATGAGCTCGCCGACATCCAGCGACCCCTCGGCGGTATCGGGGAGGTTGTCCCAGATGATCGCCCGCTCCCGCTCCAGCACATCCACATCGAAGTTCGGGTCATTGAGGAAGCTGGGAACGATGTCGGCGATCTCAGTGCCATTCGAGCGATGGCCATGGACGTACACGAAGGCCTCCGCCGGGGCTACGGCCCCGTTGCAGATGCGACCCGCGGGCGATCGACGGTGGAAATCACGCGTCTCGGCCTCCAGCACCATGCGCTGGGTCAACAGTGCCACGCCCGGACGGCTCAAGGCGTCCGTCAGAGAGCCTGCCTCCACGTGAACCGAGTAGCAGACCGAGTGGACGTGTGGGTTGTACAGCTCGATGACGCGCATGCGCAGATTCTACGCGGTCCCCGAGCCCTCGGGCAACCTCAGCCGGGCCCGCACGAGTTCGGCCACCTGCCCCGGGCTCTCTCCCACGGGCACACCAGCGGCTTGGAAAGCGGCGATCTTCTCGGCCGCCGTTCCCTCGCCGCCGGAGATGATGGCGCCCGCGTGCCCCATGCGCTTGCCCGGTGGCGCCGTCTGTCCGGCCACGAAGGCGACAGCAGGCTTGCCCAACTCCTGGGCGATGTACCGGGCGGCGATCTGCTCATCGGATCCGCCGATCTCACCGATGAGCACCACCAGGTCCGTGTCCGGGTCATCCCGGAACAGCTCGAGAACATCGAGGAAACTCATGCCGGGCACTTGGTCCCCGCCGATGCCCACGCATGTGGACTGCCCGATCCCCAGCCTTGTGAGGGCATGTATGACCTCGTAGGTGAGGGTGCCCGAGCGGGAGACGATGCCTACACGGCCGGGGATGGCGATCCGGCCAGGGATGATCCCGACGCTGGCGACGCCGGGCGTGATCACGCCGGGGCAGTTCGGCCCCACCAGGCGCGAGGCGCGGCCCCGCAGTGAGGCCACCACCCGCACCATGTCATTCGCGGGGATGCCCTCAGTCACGCACACGATGAGATCCATGCTGGCCTCGATGGACTCGTACATGGCATCCACGGCGCCGGCGACGGGGACGTAGATGACGGAGCTGTTCGCCCCAGCGGCCTTCGCTTCGGCCACCGTGTCGAACACGGGGAAGCCCTCGTGCTCGGCGCCACCCTTACCGGGCCGCGTCCCTCCAACGATGTGGGTCCCGTACTCCGCCATTCGATGGGAGTGGAAGGACCCATCGCGGCCAGTGATACCCTGTACGCACACCTTAGTGTCCTTGTTGACCAGGATCGCCATCTACGCCACGCCCCCCTCTGCTACCCGCACGGCGGTGCGGACGGCCTCTTCCATAGTCTCAGCCGACTCCAGCCCAACGGAACGCAGCAGCGCTCGCCCCTCCTGCTCGTTCGTCCCCGTGAGACGGGCAACAATGGGGACGCGGACGCCCAGCTCTGTACGGGCCGCGATGAGGCCCTGCGCGATGTCATCGCACCGGGTGATTCCACCGAAGATGTTCAAGAGGATCACCCGCACCTGGGGATCGGCGAGGATGATCCGCATGGCGTGTAGCACCTTCTCTGGCCTCGATGAGCCGCCTACGTCGAGGAAGTTGGCTGGCCGGCCCCCCGCGTGCTTCACCATGTCCATCGTCGCCATAGCGAGGCCCGCTCCGTTCACGATGCAGCCGATCTCGCCCTCCAGGGCAACGAAGGAGAGGTCGTTCGCCTTGGCGTCCCGCTCTCGCGGGTCCTCGGCATCTAGATCGCGCAGCGCGTCCAGTTGCGGATGGCGGTGGAGGGCGTTGTCATCCAGGTTGACCTTGGCATCCAGGGCCATGACCTGCCCCTCGCCCGTGACGATCAGGGGGTTGATCTCGACCAGGGAGCTGTCCAGATCCATGAACAGGGAATAGAGCTTGCCCGCTATCCGGACCGCTTGGCGCGTCAGGTCCGGGTCGCCGAGCATACGGCGGAGAGCAGCCCATGCGGTGTAAGGGCGCAGACCGAACTCGGGGTCGATGGGGACTCGCTCGATCGCCTCGGGACGGGTCCTCGCGACCTCCTCGATATCAACCCCACCCATGGCGCTCCCCAGCAGTAGAGGCGCACGCGAGGCGCGGTCCAGCGCGATGGACAGGTAGAGCTCGGAGCGGATGTCCGCGGTTCGCTCGACGAGGACCGACCGAACCGGAAGCCCCTTGATCTCCATGCCCAGGATCTCCGCCGCCCTGTCCTCGGCCTCGGAGACCGAGGCTGCCAGCTTGATGCCGCCAGCCTTGCCCCTCCCTCCCACGAGGACCTGGGCCTTCACCGCGACCGGGGGCCCCAGCTCCTGCGCCGCCTGCGCCGCCTCGTCTGGCGTATGCGCGAGCCGTCCCTCAGGGACCGGGATCCCTATCTCCGCGAACAATCGCTTCGCTTGGTACTCGTGGATCTTCATCGCTGGCGTGCGTCCTCTCCATGTGCTGCCCTAGCATCGTGACGCTTCGTGGCATCGCCGTAAAGACCTCGGCTTCATACGCTCTGGTCCGCGGGACCTGCAGCGCGCCGAACTGGCGAAGGGCGGGCAAGTCAGGTACAATCCAGCCGCTCCACGGGGGCCACTACCAGTTAGGGGAAGCGAGCGGTCGTGATGCCTTCCAGCATGTCTGTAACGGACGGTATCTCCGTCGTCATTCCCATGCTAGATGAGCAGGACAACGTGGCGCCCCTTCTCGACGAGCTTCATTCCACTATGAATGAGCATTTCGAGAAGTATGAGCTCATCATAGTTGATGACGGTTCCTCCGATAGCACGTACGCCCAGCTGCAGTCATCCCAGGACTCTCTGCCGGACCTTCCCCTGCGCGTCCTCAGGCACCGTGACAGCTTCGGGCAGACGGCGGCGCTGGCAACGGGCCTCAGCGTCGTTCAAGGCCATGTCGTCGTCACCCTCGATGGCGATCTTCAGAATGACCCAGCCGACATCCCCGCCTTGGTCGAGAGGCTGGTCGAGTCGGCTGACGTCGTCTGCGGCTGGCGGCGACACCGGCAAGAGGGACCGATCCGAAGCATCCCCAGCCGTCTCGCGGCCTGGGTCATAGGACGCCTGACCGGCCTGGACATTCATGACGTCGGCTGCACGCTGAGAGCGTATCGGCGGGAGATCGTGGCTGATCTGGACCTATGGGGGGAGATGCATCGGTTCATCCCAGCCCTCTGCCTGGCTGTGGGGGCGCGCGTCGCGGAGATGGAGGTCCGCCATCGTCCGCGGACCCAAGGGGCCACGAAGTACGGTCGGACCGGACTGCGGCGCCTCTTCCGGGTCATCCCCGATCTCGTGACTCTGAGCGTTGTGTCACGTTACCGAGGGCGACCGATACGGGTATATGGATGGTGGGGGGTAGGCGCCCTCGTCGCCGCTGTGCTGACCGCCGCCACAGCAGGCTTTGCGGGAGCTGAGACCGGCATCGCTGTAGGGCTATGCCTGTGCCTGCTGTACGCCGGCGTTGTGCTGATAGGTATCGGCGCTGGCGCGGAACTGTCTGCGCGCGCGTACGCCGCCGCGACGGGCGCACGTCCGGGCTACGTGCGCGAGGAGTATCGGTCAGCAGCCTGGAGCCGGCTCTGGGAGCCGCAACTGGGGGAACAGACGGGGCGCGCCGGCGGCACGGCAGGTCCGGAAGCGTCCTAGCCCGTCTTATTCATGAGAATGATCAGAGGTTATTGCATGGGAGTGAGTAGTTCGCCTCGTATCAAGGGCTTTACGAGAGACTCTTGGACAGGAAGGCGCCGACTCCCATGCATCATGGTCATTCTCCTCAAGTTCGCTTTGACTTTCTCCCCGAGGTAGAGATTCGTGCCGCTTTCGATGGTGGGGCTGCTCCGGTCGCTGGCGGCGGTGATCGATGATCCTCGACAGCTCTCGAAGTGTCGGCACTCCACCCTGGAACTGTTGACTCAGCGGGTAATGGCCCTGGTGGCTGGGCATAAGGACCGCAACGACCACACTCTTCTCCGTCGCGATCCAGGGTTGAAGACGGCCACGAAGCGGCGGGCCCTGTCGGGGGCGGACCTGGCGTCCCAACCGACGCTCTCTATGACTACCACAGTAAAGCCCCCGTCGGTTATCCGACGGGGGCTTGGTCTTGGCTAGGGATCGCCTACCACGCTTACCGCCTACGGCTCCGCCATATGGACACCCCTATGACTAGCACGATGAAGGCTGCCACCGCAATTCCAACGGCACCCCATGGCAGAGGCTTCGCGCCTTCATTAGAAGATGCAGCCTCACCACGCGATCCAGAACTGGGCCTCTGAGCGCCTTCGTAGACATCAGATGTGAGGACTTCGCCACTCACCGCATCAATCTCATATGCGAGGATGCTTGCCGTCGTAGGCTCACCAGAGGCCGCGTCATCCGGTAACTCCACATCAACGAGCCATGATGCATGGCCCTGCCAAACGTCGAGGACTGTTTCACCCGAGATCTGTGCCCCAGTTACTCCGCAATCCGCTAGTGCGATTGCTTCTGCCTGCGCTTGCGTTATCTGGGTGCTTGGTGGCGTACGATCACCGTAGTACTGCGCGTAGTAAGACAGCCAACCATCGATGCGTGAGACCTTGCCAGAGCAGGTAGTGACTCCAAAACCACTGTCTAGCGTGCTATGGGCGGAGAACTCCACGAGCCAACCGTCGCTCCGCTCCACGGTCCACAGTAAGTCGTCCGCATCGGCGCCGAGGATGTAGTGAGCGTAATCCTCGATCACCTGCTGTGCCTCGGCGATAGTGAGAGCGTACTCCGCTTCAGGATCGGCCGGACCCTGATTGCGCCATACGCTAGACAGGACACCTAGGGTAGCATCCACACAGTAGCTCTCGTCTTCAGGAGCTGGCATAGAGAACTCTACCATCGTGTGATCCGCGATCACGTAGGTCTCCACATCGACATTCGTTAGTGCCTTCTCTGCGGCATGCTCGGCAATAGCGCGCGCTTCTTCCGTCGAGAGTTCTGCCACCGTCCCTGTGATCAGAACCCCGAGAGCACACGCAGTTATAGCACACAGGTTTCTCATATTGGGTTGACCTCCAGTTGGCAAGATTCCGGTGCTGGCGCGAGCCTCGATGACGTTCCTTCCGGCTTAGCAAGCAGCCCAGTGACTCCCCATTTCCGAGCCTTCCTCAAACCGTGTTGCGCCGTCCACTCCTGTTTGGCGCGTGCTACCGCGTACGACACCGTCCTCCCGTCCTGAGTGAGCAGGTAGTAGATCCTCTCACGTAGCCAAGTGTTTGCCGCTCGTTCCACGGTGTGATCGTACGCTACCACAGCTTGAGCTCCCTTATCGACACAGGTATCACCCACCGACTTGGCATCGAACTCTCCCTTTCTGAAGAGGTCGCAGCACCCGAAGAAGATGAGTTTGGCTTGCCCCATACCGTCTGCATCGGCGTAATAGTAAGAGGAGAGATCCGAGGCGAATACTTCATCACCGTTCGGCAGCACGATGAGGAAGTTACCGTCAGGGTCGTCTTTCATATGGTAGCCGTGGCCGTTGTAGTCGATAACCGAGTCGGCATAGAGAGCACGGAGGAAGTTGTCGAGCATTCTGCCACCCCCCTCCTCTCCCGCTGGGCCGGCAGATACGACGCCGCCGCGTGCCCCTAGCGGCAACCGCCCGCTGTAGAACGAGTAACCACCGTCTCCCACAGAGCCGCCAAACGACCCGCTAACCCAGCCGAGCATGTCGTAGACGAGCTGAGCCCGGCCCTCTAGCCCGTGTTATTCATGAGATTGTTTAGAGGTTGTTGCATGGGAGTTGGTGGTTCGCCTCGTATCAAGGGCTTTGCGAGAGACTCTTGGACAGGAAGGCGCCGACTCCCATGCATCATGGTCATTCTCCTCCAGTTCGCTATGACTTTCTCCCCGAGGTAGAGATTCGTGCGGCTTTCGACGGCGGGGCTGTTCCGGTCGCTGGCGGCGGTGATCGATGATCGTCGACAGCTGGCGAAGCACCGGCACTCCACCCTGGAACTGTTGACTCAGCGGGTAATGGCCCTCGTGGCTGGGTACGAGGACTGCAACGACCACACTCTTCTCCGTCGCGATCCAGGGTTGAAGACGGCCACGAAGCGGCGCGCCCGTCGGGGTCGGACCTGGCGTCCCAACCGACGCTCTCTATGACTACTACGTCGAGCGCAGCGAAGCCGGACGAGCCGCGGGGGAGGGATGGCCAGCGGCCAGGGAGGGGGGCACTGCCACCAATCGCAGGCCCCAGCGCAATGCTCTTCCCTCCCCCTCGCCTCTGGAAAACCGGCCGGGCGTGCGGGCCTCCCGCCGAAAATCCAGTGAGTTCTGAAACTCACTGCCCCAGAAGACGACGCTGGCCGCACTATAATGCATAGTACAACCTTTCCCGCTCGGAGGGTGCTCGGCCGCGACCTCTCCGACGGCGTTCCAAGGAGGACACGCTATGCTGGTTCGCTTCGCTCTCGCTGCACTACTCGCCCTCGTGCTTGTGACCCAACTCGGGGCGCCACCCGCCGGGGCCGCTCCCCAGGGCGAGCTGCTCTTCCGTGACGACTTCGAGGACGAGATCAAGGATGACTGGTACTTCCCGGGCGACGATTGGAAGATCGAAGATGGGTGCTTCGTCACAGCCAATGATGTCCCCCAGAACTCGCTATGCTGGGCGACGCTGGAGGACCTCGCGTGCCCGCCCGATCTGTCGCTGAAGACGGCGGTGGTCTGGCGAAAGGGTTCGATTCTGCTTGTGTTGCGCACGGAGGACGAGCGGTCCGTTGCGTGCCTCACGGGGCAGCTGGCTGGAGGCGGCTACTGGTTCGAGCAGGACGAGGACGGCAACTGGTCCGTGCTCGCCAGCTACGAGAGGGAGTGGGGCAAACGCAACGTCATCACCCTGGAAGCGCAGGGCAACAAGCTCACACTTCTCGTCGACGGTGACAAGGTCAGCTCGATCACCCTTCGGTCGCTGCCCGACGCAGGCTGCGTGCGTGTTGGAGCGACCGAGTACCACTGGGATGTCCAATGGAGCTTCGGTGGCAAGTACCAGCTCAAGGCTAGCGAGGCGCCGATGCTCGAGTACATCGAGGTTCGTAGCCTCGACTGACGAGGGGCGCCGCACGCTTTCCCGGGCGGCCGTGCCGCCGGGGCGGTGCGGGGGCAACGCCTCGGTTGAGTGCGCGGAGGGGGCGGGCGGACGAGGTGCGGCGTTGCGCGCTGCCCCTCCCTCCGCCCCTCCGTGCCCCAGCCTCGCACAGTCCCGCCTCGCTCATCCGGACGCGTCGCCTTCTCCCACCTCGCCCGTCACCGCCGCCGTCCGAGCTCTCTGCTCCCCCAGCCGCCGCATCGCCTCGTCGATGTCGTCCGTCCCGATCGCCACAAGGCACGGGTCGACTCAACGCATGATGGTACGTAGAAGATGAGTGGATGCGCATATCACGGGGCAGCCTGTGTGGGCATTCGGCCTCCTGCATTGAGAAGCTAAACCGCTCCAGCCCCTGGGGACAGGGGTTTGCCTGCGATGAGCTTAGCCATTTGGCCAGATCCCACAGTGAAGAAGCCCTTCCCTGCGTCGTGATCCTGGATACCAAATGAGCCTTTCTCAAATGGTGCAGTTTCTTCTTCGTTAGGAGCCCGGCGTGTTGTATGAAGCCCAGGCCCACGTCGCTGCGTCGCATCCGGCGCTTGCCCGCCTGGATGTGCTGCTCCACCGGATCGATGTCGTCGGATGCGTAGTTGGCGAACGCGCGAGCCCTGAGGTTCGCCCACATCTGCTCCACGGGGTTGAGTTCGGGTGCGTAGGGCGGCAGGGACTCGACACGGAGCCAGTGTGTCTGGTCGGTGATGTACGCACACACCAGCTTGCTGCGATGGGCGGCGAGGCGACACGCTGACCCAAGTCGGCCAGCGACCTCGGTCGGGCCGAGGCCCTCCTCGAATAGCGCCCCCGCCCGAAGACGCTGCTTCTCCAACTCCGACTGGCTCGATGGCCTCCGTGCCTCTGCCTGTCCCATGAGCATTACTACGAGCCAAACCACCGTTGTCCCTTTTTGCTCGCCATCTCATTTGAGAAGGACTCACTAAGCAGCCTCGCCGGACTTCGAGTCGCTCTTCTTCGATGACTTGGTGTCGGTCTTCGAGTCCTTCTTGGCCTCAGATCCGCTGGAACTCGAGGCAGGCTCTCTCTCCGACTTGGCCAGATCGCTCTTCTTTCGCCCGCGGCTGTCCGGGTAGTCATTCACATGGAAGCCTTGGCCCTTGAAGATAACACCTGGGGTATGGATGACTCGCTTGACGGGGCCTCGGCAGCCATTGAGCTGGCACTTCTTCAAGGGGGCCTCGACGATCTTCTGGGTCACCTCGAAGGTTCCTTGGCATTTGTCACATCGGTAGGTGTAGACAGGCATGAGAAAACAGACCTCCGGATAGTCAGTAAGGTCCTCGTCGTTGCTGGGCATTACAGCGCCAGAGTGGGGAACATTGAGCACATTCAGTATAGCATTGGGCACCCGTCGGGTCTACACCAGTGCTCTCATTTGACCAGCTTCAGCACGTCCTTGAAGCACGGGGAGGCGGCATCGCGCAGCCACTCATAGAGCGCCATCTCGCTCGTCACGGGGGTGGCTCCGGCGGCGGCCATCCTCTGTAGGCCGACGGCGAGGTCGCTAGGACTGCGGGAGCTGACCGCATCGGTGACCACGTGGACGTCCATGCCTCCGTCGAGCCCCTGCAGGGCGGTCTGAGTGATGCAGACATGGGCCTCGATACCCACCAGCACGAGGGTTCGCGGCCCTATACCCTCCACCGCCTGGGCAACGGCAGCATCGCCCAGCGCGCCGAATGACGTCTTCGCGAAGGTGGGGACGCCCTCGAGCAGCGACCTGACGGGCTCCACCGTCGGGCCGATGCCCTTTGGATACTGCTCGGTAGCCAGGATCGGGATTCCCAAGAGCCTCGCGCCCTCAATCAGCCGCACGGACCGCGCCACAACGCGCTCGGACTCGTGGATCCGCGGCAGCAGTCTCTCCTGCAGGTCGATGACCAGTAGGAGGCTCGTGCTTGCATCCGATAGTCTTGACACGGCGTTCACGACTGGGCAGCTCCTTCCGGGCCAGCATCCTCCTCCGACGCGCCCGCCTCGCCGGGGGCCGGCGTTTGGAGGGGAACATCGAGCACGGGGGTGTCTAGCCATGCGCTGTTGGCGTAGTCCCAGGTGACCCCTACCAGGCGTTCATCCGTAACTCGGAACACGGTGACGGCGGGGATGTCGCTCTTTGGCGAGGGGAGCTGGTGGAATGGTATGCCGCCATGTACCGTCAGCACAGGCTTGTGATAGTGGCCTCCCAGCACGAGGATGACCCGCCTCCCAGCCATGGCCGCGAGCACCTCGGGCATGTTGGTGAGGGAGTCGGAGCAGTGGTGCATGGCGACAACGACAGGCGTCGAAGCGCTCTGCCCCGCTAGATCGGCGCGCAGGTGCGCCAGTTGCTCGGGGAACACGGGTCCGGCTGGGTTGTCGGTCCCGCGCTCCAGGGAGGTGAAGAGGCAGCTGAAGTGGACCCCTCCGGCGTCAAAGGCGTAGTCGAGGCTGCCGTGCTTCTCGCGCACGTAGTTGAGGAAGGTCTCACTCGGCACCGCACCGCCGTCATCGTGGTTGCCGGCAAGCTCGTAGGTGGGCCAGGGGAGAAGCGCCGTCATCTCGCGGTAGGACTCAACGGCAGCATGGGTGGGCCACTCCGTGGTATCGCCAGCACTGATGATGAAAGCGGGCTCCGCCACGACACCTCCGATGGACTCGGGGTAGGGGGTGCCGGCCAGCTCCAGCATGGCCTCGATGGCGGGTTGGCAGTGGGCCCAGTCGCCGTTAGCCTGGATATGCTGATCGGACCAGCCGAAGAAGGTCAAGTCGATACCTTGGCCCGCGGCGGGTATGGACAGTGTGAGTATGACGCTGAAGGCCGTGGCACAGTGACGCATCGGAGCGCCTCCCTCACGCACTGTACGCTGGGCCCGGGGCTGCGTCAACGCGACCAAGTGGCCCGGCGTTGCGTAGGGGGATCAGCCGCCCACGCGGAACGCCATCAGTGGCTCCAGCGTCCGTGAATCACTCTGGACGGCCAGATACCGCGTGAGCGCTGGCCGGGGGAAAGAGGGTATAGCACATGCTACGCAGCTCCCGTCGGACTACGCCGTTCGCGAGCCTCGGAGTGGCGGCGTTCCTCCTTGCAGCACTGCTAGCGTCTGGGTGTGGCACCGCATTCATCCAGCCGAGCACGGTGGGGGATCCGCCTCTACCCGGAGAGACCCACTCGGGGACCTCTCTGTCATCGCTATTCACCCAGTACGAGGATTACCTCGTGCCCAGGCAGATGATCGTCCGGTTCAAAGACGGCACGAGCGGCGCCGAGATGGCGGCGATCCGAGACGAGACGGGCGTCCGCCAACTCGACAGCCTCCTGGGCGGGTTGCTGCAGTTACTGGAGGTGCCTGAGGCCACCACGCTTCTGTCGATCATGACGCAGTACGCGGGAATGGCAGATGTCGAGTACGTCGAGCCGAATCTCCTGATTACGACGTGCGTGGACGCCACGGTCGGGGCCTTCCCCAACGTGAACGACCCCCTCTTCTCGCGCCAATGGAACATGCGAGCCATCCGAGTTCCCGAGGCCTGGGCCGCCTATGGTGGCGGTAGCGCCAACGTGGTCGTCGCCGTTGTGGATACAGGCGTCGCGTACGCGGACGTCGGCCTATTCCGCAAGGCGCCTGACTTGGGCTCAACGCGGTTCACAACGGGCTACGACTTCGTGCATGGAGACAGCTACGCGATCGACGATCAGGGCCACGGCACGCACGTGACGGGAACGATCGCTCAGAGCACGGACAACGGCCTCGGCGTAGTCGGGGTCGCTCCCCACGTGACGATAATGCCGATCAAAGTCCTCGACATGATGGGTGGGGGCACCAGCTATGACGTCGCGGCGGGCATCCGATACGCTGTCGACAATGGCGCCAATGTCATCAACCTTAGCCTGGGCGGCCCGACGCCCGATATGACGATGCGCGAGGCCTGCCAGTATGCGTACGACAGGAACGTGGTGGTCGTCGCGGCGTCGGGCAACGACGGCGCCGAGGTAGGCTACCCCGCAGGCTACAACACCACCATCTGTGTGGGGGCAACGGACCGACGCAATGACGTGACGCGTTACTCGAACCGGGGCCCGGAGGTCGATGTGGTTGCTCCGGGAGGCGACACGGACGCCGACCTGGACAGCGATGGCCGACCGGACGGGATTCTGCAGCAGACGCTGAAGAGTATCACGAGCATTCTCCCGGACCCCACGGAGTTCGACTTCGTGTACCTCCAGGGCACGAGCATGGCGACTCCCCATGTCACCGGAGCCGTAGCGATGCTCTTCTCCTACGGCCTGAATGCGCCGAACAACACGGAGGCCGTGCGGGGCATCTTCCGCGAGTCGTGCCTCGACCTAGGTCCGTCGGGCAAGGACCAGACCTACGGCTATGGGCTGATACAGGTCGACCATGCGCTGAGGGTCCTCAGCGGTGGCGAGTACGAGGCGCCGGATCCATGGGATCCCGGTGAGGGCGAGGACGATTCCCCGCCTCCCAGCGGAGCGATCACCGTGCGCCCTGGATTGGCCTCGGGATGGGTGCAGATGGGCTCGCCCGTTGACGCCCTGCCGGAGGATGTCTTCCTGACCGCCCCGTGCAACCTCTTGAGCTGGAACCCAGTGGGCCAGGATTGGCTGCCGACCGATCGTCTCACTGCGGCAGGCGGCTTCTTCGCTTACCTCGAGACCCCGGTGAACGCGCTGTTCGACATGCGCTACCGAGCCGTGCCGTCCGAGTATGTCTCCGTGCCCGTCGACGCCGGCTGGAGCCTCCTGGGCAATCCCTACGACCGCGCCATGGTATGGGACGCCGATGCCATAAAGGTGCGTGTAAGGAGCACGGGAGAGCCCCTAGGCTCGCTGGAGCAGGCTTGGGACACCTACTACATCGCGGGCTTCGCGTACATCTGGAACCCAGACATCGAGCGTTACGAGCAGGTGGCTGACCGCGAATTGGACACCGGTATCGCTCGCGATCGTATCCCGCCCTACCATTCAGTGTGGGTATACTCCTACAAGGATGACCTGGAGTTGGTGTGGCGGGGCATAGACCTCCCCGACCCCGATTCCGCGGCCAGCCGCTCGGCGACTGAGAGCATGGACCCGGCCCTCAGGGCGAGGCTGATCGCTCAAATGGAGCGGATCGGCCCCCCTCCTGCTCCGCCGGGCCGGTAGACCTCCGCAGGCAGGAGTTCGCGCGCCTCGTGGCGCACGTCAGCACGGGGCGCGCGCTGCGCCCGTCGGATGGAGGAACCCGCGAATGAGACTGGGCGCACCGGTGTTCGGCGACGTGAGCACTCCGGGGCTATGGGCGAAGGCCCACGTGGTTCGAGGGTACGGAGCGGCATACTGTCCCATCGGCCATGACGCGGACGCGGGGACGGTTGCGGCCTACTCCGAGGCCGCGGCAGAAGTCGGGATCGTCATCGCTGAGGTGGGAGCTTGGAGCAACCCGCTGAGCCAGGATAAGGCGACGCGCACGGCGGCGATGGACCTGTGCAAGAGGCAGCTAGACCTGGCAGAGCGGATCGGGGCCCGATGCTGCGTGAACATCTCCGGAGCCATCGGCCAGCAGTGGGACGGGCCTGATGATGCCAACATGACGGCAGGCACATTCGACCTCGTCGTGGCCTCGGTGCAGGAGATCATCGATGCCGTGTCGCCCGAGCGCGCCGACTACACTCTCGAGTGCATGCCCTATCTGTATCCCACCTCCGCGGAAGACTGTGAGAGCCTGCTCCGGGCCATCGACAGGCCGAGGTTCGCGGTGCACTTCGATCCCGTCAACATGATCAACAGCCCCTACCGGTACTACGGCTCGGGGACATTCATCACGGACTTCGTGGATCGGCTGGGGCCTCACATCCGCAGCTGCCATGCCAAGGACATCGTCATCCGGCCCCAACTCACCCTGCATCTCGACGAGTGTCTACCCGGCGAGGGCAATCTGGACTATGCGGCACTCCTTGGGGCACTGAACGACCTAGACCCCGACACTCCGCTGATGGTGGAGCATCTCCAGACGCCCGAGCAGTACGACGCGGCCATCGCGCACATCCGCGCAGTGGCAGAGGAGATCGGGGTGACCTTCGTCTGATGGCCCAAGAGTGGTGTGTCGCCAACGTGGCCCCCTTCGAGGCCGAGCTAGCACCCTGCGAGCGGCCTCAGGCCGCTCTTTCGGCCAGCCAGATCGAAGGCCGTACGCTCGTCTCGCTCATCAGCCCGGGAACCGAGATGAACTGGGGCTACCGAAACGGCCCCTTTCCGAACACCCAGGGATATGCCGCGATCCTTGAGGTCGAGCGGGTGGGGGAGGGGGTCCAGGGGGTCCGCCCGGGCGACCGGGTCTTCGCTCAGGGGCAGCATCGGAGCTGGCAGAGAGTGGAGGCTATCGAGACACGGCCCGTGCCCGAGGGGCTGGCCCCCGAGGTCGCCGTCTTCTGCCGCCTGATGGGGATCACCATGTCGGCCCTGACGACGACGGCGGCACGTCCCCCCGACGGGGTGCTGGTGACGGGACTGGGCATCGTAGGGCTTCTCGGCGCCATGATCTTCGACTCGACCGGATACCGGGTCATCGGGTGTGACCCCGATGAGGCTCGGCGCGCGCGGGCAAGGGCGAAGGGCGTGGCTGTCGCGCTGGAGGGTGTGCCGTGCGAGGATCCGGCATTCGCCGGCCAGATCGGCCTCGCGCTGGAGTGCTCCGGCACCGAGCCGGCGGCGGTAGACGCGTGCAGAGCGGTCCGCAAGGGCGGCGAGATGATCCTGGTTGGGGTGCCCTGGAAGCGCACCGCCGACACCCCCGCCCACGATCTGCTCCACGCCGTCTTCCACCAGTACGTAACCGTTCGCAGCGGATGGGAGTGGGAGGTACCCCTCCAGCCCCAGGAGTTCCGCCGTGGGAGCATCTACGGCAACTTCGCGGCGGCCATGGAATGGCTCGCCCGGGGACGGGTCGACGTCAGCGGACTCTACGAGGTCACCTCGCCCCGGCGATGTCAGGAGGCTTACCAGAACCTAGTGCACCACCGGGGCGAGGTCCTCACGTACGTGTTCGATTGGTCTACCTGCTGAGCCGCTCGATGGCCTCTGCGACCTTGAGCCGGTGCTCGTAGATGGGCGTAGAGTCCGTCGCGAACTGGGTCAGGCTTGCACTGATCTCCTCAGGGATCTCGAGCAGCGCCAGGGCCTCGGCGTCGTTCGCCGCAACTGCGAGCCCCTCCAGGATCCGCAGGTACTCGTAGTCCTCGATCCCATCGCGCAGCATCTCCCACCTCAGGGAGTTCACGGGGCCGGTGAGGTACTTGGTCTCCGTGTCGAGGGGATCGCGGTTGGGCGGGTAGATGAATCGGCCGTCGCCGTTGCCCCAGTAGCCGACGTCCCCAGCCTGGAAGCTGTAGCCGGACACGTAGCTCATGGGGTCCTCCCACGGGTTCTGGGGCTGGTCCGGGTAGGCGGCGCCGGAGGTCCAATAGTTCGTGGCCCAGACGAGGAGACCACGGACCCCGTGTTGGTAAGTCTGCCACGACCAGACCCTGAGCTCCGTGGCCGGGTGATCGATGAAGAGGGTGGCCCAAGGCGCCTTGGGACCTGTGCAGACATACCACCAGAAGGTGTCCCCGGCGGCCATACGATCATCAGTAAGATCGGATTCCAGCTGTGGCGTGAGCGGGCACCAGACGTCCACATAGCCGATGAGCTCCTGCTCCACCTGCTCGGTGAGCATCCGCCGAAGCCCGGGAGCGTGACGAGCCAGACGGTCCATGCCATCGATGACGAACTCGTAGTCCTTCGGCTCGGGCTCGTCGAACCAGTAGACGAAGGCCTTGTCGAGCCAACCCTTCTCCGCCAAGTGCTGCCGGATCTGTCCCACGTAAGCACTGAAGATCCGCTCATACTCGGGAGTGCCCGCCGTGTACCCTCCCAGTTGCCCAAGCTGGCGCGAATGGAAGGTCCCCGTTCCCATGCCCTGGATGGCTATGGAGAAGGCCGCCATGCCCATCTCGTCGATGTACCGCTCAGCGGCGCGATCCCACTCGTCGAAGTCGAGAACCGGGGTGGGCAGCCCCTCCGACGGCTCGAAACCAGCATCTGTGAGGAGATTAGCGCCTGCGGGCTCGCCGAGGTACAAGTCGTCGAACCATGCCGTGCCCGTCCTTTCGCCCGCCTCCGTCCAGGGTGTGGGCCGCAGCACGAGCGTAACGGCGCGCGCATCCTGATGCAGCGTCCCAGGCTCGATCTGGAACCGATCACGCTGCCACTCAGTGCCCCCTTGCTTCGTGACATCGATGTTGTGGTAGGGGATCCAAGAGCCGCTGGCGTCGTAGCTCATGACGCTGACCTGGTAGGACTGCCCCTCCTCCGCGGTGCGGACGCTCCACTCGACGAGGAGGGGCTTCTCGCGGTCGACTCCCTTTGGTTGCAGGAGGTCCACGCTGGTCGCGCCGGTGGTTGTGTCATCGGTCACCTTCGCCGATGCAGCGCCGCTCGCCGGATTGCTGGTGTCGCGCTCCACTGCCGACCACTCCATGCCCTCCATGGTAAGGCGGATGGGCCAGAGCGCCATGGGATCGTAGGGGGCGATCCGGTGTTCGATGAAGTTGCGCATGTAGAGATCCCAGACGGCCTCCTGCTCCGCCCGGTCCCATACGTTGTGGTAGCGCCAGATCTCGCTCGGGTTGATGCCGAAGGTCGCCGTGAGGTCTTGAGCCTGGGGCAAGTCGAAGTCGAAGACACGCATGGAGAGCGGCACCTCGATCCGCTCATCAAAGGGCGGTGCGCCTGCTTCCGCCTCGATGCTCAGCGTGCCCGTGTACTCGCCTGCAGGGGTGCCGTAGGGCACGTGCACGCGGATCCACAGGGGATGGTTGCGCCCTGCTGTCAGGTCGAAGGCTCCATCATACGGCGGCAGGGGATCAGGCCACTCGCCCTCGACTCCCGTGGGATCGGTGCGCCGCGTGATGTTGACATACTCGACATGTTCGATAGCGATGCTCCCGGCATCGATGACGCCGCCGGGACCGGTGAGGTCCGTCACGCTGACCTGCACGCCAGTCACGGGAGACTCGGGGCGGAGGACGAGCTGCAGGGCCTCGAACTCACCTCGGGCCGCTGAGAGAGCCGGCGCCACTGGCTCCGCCGCCACCGGCGCCGGGGGCCGGCTCGTCGATACCTTGCGCGTTGAGTCGCACCACCACAAGGATCCGCCGTCGGCGCTCACGAGTCCGTGTCCGTAGTTCGACACGTCGAGCGCGGACGTCGTGATAGTGGTGACCCCTTGGTAGACGATGTCCGGCCCCACCCGGACGGTTACGGCCAGAGGATGAGCGCCCGCTTCAGTCCCGGGAAGTGGTATGGCGCGCAGGACCTCCTCTCTCGGTGGAAGCACGAGGCGCTCATCGACGATCGTCTCCTCGGCCAGATCCACCTCGAGGTTGGCCCCCATGGGCCGACGCCCGTCGTGGGAGAAGGACAGGATGATCTCCGAGGGCCCTGCCGCGATCCACTGGGTCTCGACCGGCGACGGGCCGCCACTCTCCTCGACGTACAGGGTGCTGCCGACGCCGGACGCATCCTTAGCGGCTAGCTCCGCCCGGTACTCGACGCCGTGGAGCTGCAGGTAGGCCCCATCAGTGGTTCGGAACCGCAGGAGCACCTGATCGGCGGGGAACAGGGCCGGCGGAAGGTCAGCGGAAAGACTTCCCACTCCCTCGATCTGCCCCACCTCAAGCCAGTCATCACCGGAGGAGCGGGCCTCCGCCACGAGGCCCCCCGATGTGTGGTAGCCCACCTGGGCGCGGAGGGTGGCGGAGGTCTGCCGGATGTCGGGACAGGAGAAGCGATACGTGACCTCAGCGGCATCATCGAGATTGAACCGGTTCGTGTTGAACGTGGCACGACAGCCATCCAACGGCCGCGAGTAGCTCGCGCCCTCGGAGGAGAAGTCGGTCATGAAGGAGTACTCGCCATCCAGGATCCGCTCGCCGTCGCCCAGGCCAGCGGGCCCTGTGTGAACCGGCCGGGCGGGGGCGAGGTGGAGACGCCGGAACTGTATCGCGCCCCGCCAGTGCCATTGCCCGAACCGGAGTGTCACCAGCCCCGCGGGCGGCGCCTCCGACCCCGCCACGTCGGCGGCTCCTCCGAGGTCGGCATCAGGCACGCGTATCAGCCGGCTGTAGGTCCGCCACTCGGTAGTGGGCCCCACGTCGTGGTTGACGCTGGTCAGGCCCGTTACGGCGCAGACTCCAGAGCCCGTGCCGCGCATGTCGAAGGTCAACCGGTAGAGCGCGCCCGCCTCAAGCTCCACATCAGCAAGCCACGCCGAGGAGTCATCGCCAGTGCCACGCACCTCGATCACGGGATCCTCGCCGGCGATCACGGCGCCGTCGCCTTCAAGGCGCCAGGGCCCGTCGGGGGCTGCTGCGATGGCTGGCACGAGCGGGCTTGGGGCGGCAATCAGTAGAAGAAGTCCAAGGGTCATGGCAACCTCACCTCGTCCCCGTAGTTCCCCCTATGGCCGACACCTACCTGGCCGCAAGACAAACCGAGGCGAGCCATGATCACATGCCTCGCTGACTGACGCCGCTACCTCTGGCCCATGGGCTTAGGCGGCTCCAGTCCGTCCATGGGGCGCCTGCAACCCGGGTAGCCGTACTCCTCACGGATCTGCAGCATCACGTCGTAGCTCCGCTGTGGCACGCCTCGGAAGATGCAGTTCGAGGAGGCGAGGACGTAGCTCCCTCGATCCACGCCCCCATACTCGAGGGCATAGAGCGTCGATTCGCGAATCAGCTCCTCCCGTGCCTCCTGGAGGTAGCTGCAGTCAACGTTCCCGAACAGGGTCACGTCGCTGCCGCAACGGCGGCGCACCTCACGTATGTCTACGCCCGCCATGGGGTCGATGGAGTGGATGGCGTCGGTACCCGATGCGACGAGCTGGTCGAGGATTGGCATGATGTCGCCATCCGTGTGCTTCACGGTCCACATGCCGAGCTCGTGCAGGCCATCGACGAACTCCGTGAGGATGGGCGTGACGAACTCAGCGAACATGCTCGGCGACAGAAACGGCCCGGTGTTGAAGCAGTAGTCAGCGCACATGAAGACGATCTCGGCCCCCGCGTCACGCAAGGCACGCGCGGCCCCCAACTGACTAGCCACAGCCTGGCGTGATTGCTCCTTCGCTTCTTCCGCGTGGTCGGTGAGGTATATCACATGGTCCATCATGTGCTCACCCGCAGGTATGGAGTAGGTGGGGTCGAGGAACGCCGTTAGCATGTAGGTGTCGCCGGCCCGCTCCCGGATGAGCTCCAGGCAGCGGCACTGGGCGTCCAGGGGCAACCAGTGGGTGCCTGTGATGGCGCTCCAGCGGAAGCGCTCGGCGACCCTTACCCACAGGTCGGCGTTGCGCTTCAACAGGTCATCGGCAGCGGCGGCGCTCTTCCCCTCGAGGTGATGACCGCGAACCGCCTCCATGCCGAACTCCTCGGCTGTCAATTGGTATTCCAGCTCTATATGCGGCACAAGCCCGCTTGGGGTCTCATGCCGCAGCGCGGTCAGGATGCTCTCCCGTGGCGTCAATCGAGCGCCTCCTCTGTGGATCGTGTCTCGCCAGAGCTACCCGCCCGGCAGGGGTAGAGCCTGCGACAGAGACGCCGGCGATGCGCCTTCCGTCCCCAGGCTCCATTCGAAGAGCTCGCCCGCGTCCCCGTCCCGATCGAGCCACAGCAGTGACCCCGCGGAGGTGAAGGCGATGGGCCACGGGCTCGTGCCCGCTAGCTCCCCCGCCATCTGGCCGGAGTCGGCTCGGAAGACACGCTCCCCGCAGGCAACGAGCCTTCCGTCCAACGACCACACAGGTGCGAGGTGCAGCGGGGGCCACCCCTCTACAGCTCTCGCGACGGGCTGGGCCCATCGCGCCTGGGGGCGCAGCATGGGCGCCTCCTGCTCGCTCCCCGCGGGGACTACAGCGAGCCATGCCTCGCAAGACTCGGGTGGTCCCTTGGCCCAGTTCACGGGCGCGGCGGGCCTGTACGCATCCAGGACAGCCGACCACTGCCCATCGGGCGCGGGAGCCCACAGCTGCGGGTCATCCCAGCAGATGCGCACCCCGCCCGTGACGGGGTTCACGCTCATGCCGCGCCACTCGAACCACGGTCCGTCGGACCGCGCGACGCGGCGCGCCATCCCTGAGGGAAGCCCGTCGATCATCCAGCCCCTCGGCTCGCGGAGCACTTCGCCCGTCAGCAGATCGACCATGAACGGCCCGGCAGGGCCCAGATCGAGGGGACTGACGAACAGCGCCACGGCGCCGATGACATCGAGCGGCGCCTGGCCCGGCAGACCGCGGAGGCCGGTCCACTCCGCCCCAAGGGCGGCGCGGCTGAACCACGCTGGCGCGTCCTCTCCGTCGGTCGGCAGGAGTCCGTAGACAAACCGACCGTCGGCGCTGACCGCGTGTACAGAGAGGTCGGCCGGCGCGAGACCCAGGCGCTCGATGAGCGCGGTGCCCGGACTCGGGGAGAGCATGGCGCCGCCGAGGACCATGTCGGCGTCGGTCAGCTCGTCGCGCCACTCGGCCGCGCCGGACCAGCCACGGATGACGAGGAACGAGCCATCGTCCTCAGGTGCGATGATCGCCCCCGCCTCCATCGGCCCTCCGATGGGGTACTGGTCGCGAGTGGCGCAGGGATAGTGGAATGTGCTCAGACCGCGGGGTACCGGCGCCAGGGGCCCATATGCTCGCGCACCGATGCTCTCACCATCGTTGCCCATGAGTACAATGGTACCTCTTGCCGTCCGCCACGCCTCTGCCCAGTGCTTCTTCCCCGAGTGAGCCAGACGCTCGGCGCGAAGCAGGGACCCGTCGCGATCGATCACCAGTCCCGCCGGCGGGATGAGCACCGGCCCGCCGGGGGCGACCCGGACGACCGATGGCTCGGCGAGAAGCAGGACCGCAAGCGTCAGCAGGGTCATCGCGCCTGCCCCCCCTCGGGACGGTCCCAGAGCAAGGCCGCATCTCCCGAGTCAGCATCCACGATCCACAAGCGGCCCGGCGGATCGCCCTCGAGATAGGCTATCCGCTGGTCGTCGATCCACGCGGCCCGAGCCGGACCACCATCGCCGGGCCAGTGAATCAGCGTCGTGACGGCGCCGTGGGAGCGCTCGACCACGGCCGCATCCGCCTCGCCGTCCTCGCGGAAGAGGCCGATGGGCTCATCGGCGCCCGTGCCCTCGGGGAAGTAGTAGAGCAGCCGGGTCGAGTCGGGAGACCATGACAGGAAGCCCGGCATCGGGGCGTTGTCGACCCATCCAGGCGTCCCGCGCTGGTAACGCGGACGCGTCTCGTAACCGGCGGCTGCGACAGCGACATTGACGACCCGCGCATTGACGGCGGGAGCCTCCACGACGGCCACGACCTGACCATCGGGCGAAGGCTCGACCCACTCCGTCATCGCGATGCGTTCGGTGCTGCCGAGCACGTGGCGGCTCCGGTCATCGAGGGCATAGGTATCCAGACGCGAGCGTCCCACCCGCAGACCGGGTCCACGGGCATCGCAGCGCACCCCCTCGGCGACCACTCCGGGGCTCCCCGAATCGCCGGACACCACGAGCAGCTTATCCGTTGCGGGGTCGGTCACTAAGAGACAGCTCGTCCCTGGCATCCACACGACGCCGGCCCCTTCGGCGCAGGGCAGTTCGGCGAAGGACGCGGCCGACCCGGAAGCGGCTTCCGTCACCCTCAAGAGGCCCACTCCTGGCTGGGTGCGCTCCATCCACGCGATGAGCTGGTTATCAACCGACCAGGCGGGCCGGGCGCCCGGCGACGGATTACCCGCCACGAGCAGTCTGGGGTCGTTGCCTTTGCGGTCGGCGAGCCAGAGTCCACTCTCACTGCCACGAGTGCCGGTCCAGGCCAGCCACCTACCATCGTGTGAGGGGGCCGCCAGTGAGAGCGCCCCGTCGGCCCCCGGGCCCGCCACAGGCTTCGCCGATCCCTCGCTCGACGTCTCGTAGACCGTTGCCGGGGCTGATTCGGGGCTCAGGGCGCCCGCCAGCCTTCCCTCCTGCCAGCCCCGCACCGATGCGATCGCGGCGAGGACGATCACGGCAATGAGGGCCGTGATGAGAAACGCGACAGCGAAGTCGCTCGGGGTGGCCCGAGTGCGGCGTTTCCTCTTGCTCGTGACCTGCTTAGGCATGGGAATCCTCGTCGGCGGGCGTGCCGAGACCTCAGATTCACCTGGGACGACCAGGGTCCCTCCCGACGCCACGGGCGGCGTTGCCGCCAGCGCGTGGACATGGCGGCATCAGGAGGCTGCCCCGCCGCGGCCGCGAAAAACTGGCGACACGCACGCCAAGAACCCCGATGGCCCTTGACGTCCATCGGAGAGAGGCGCAATACGGATGGCTACGGATGTCTACTACGGATCTCCCTTCCAGCGCAGCTTGGTCCCTGAGCAGACCCTCCCCGCGAGACTCGACCGCATCCTGGAGCGGCTCGCCATCCGCGACCGGGTCAAGGGTGAGACTGTCGCGATCAAGATGCACCTCGGCTTCAACATCGGCTACTCGGTCCTCCATCCGGTCTTTGTGCGGAAGGTCGTGCAGGCGGTGAAGGAGGGCGGCGGTCACCCCTTCGTCACTGATTCACCCAGCTCATGCGCTACGGCCGCCGAGAGGGGCTACACGACGGAGACCCTGGGCTGCCCCATCATCCCGAACCAGGGCGCGACGGAACAGTACTTCTACCCTCGTGAGAGGCCCTACAAGAACATCAAGGAATGGCGTGTGGGTGGCCACCTGCATGACGCCACTTTCCTCATCGACCTCGCGCACGCCAAGGGCCATCCGTCATGCTCCTACGGAGGCGTGTTCAAGAACCTCGCGCTGGGGGGCATGGCCGCCGCCACGCGCGGGCAGATGCACGATGTCATGCACTTCGACACCTACTGGTTCCCCGAGCTGTGCCCGGATGCGGAGACGCGGCAGAGGATCATCGATTCCTGCCCCTTCGGTTGCATCGTTCAGGACAAGGAGCGGGACGAGGGGCTGCACCTCCACTTTGAGCCCTGCAACCAGTGCGGGCGATGCCTGCAGGTCGCGCCCGAAGGTTCCCTCCAGATCGACCCCGTGAACTTCCAGTCATTCCAGCAAGCCATGGCCTACGCCGTCGAGTCAGTCCTGATAACCTTCGATCGCGACAAACAGGTCTTCATCAACATCGGCACACAGATCACCCCCGTATGCGACTGCTTCGGCTTCACCGGTCCGGCAATACTCCCCGACATCGGTATCTTCGGGGGTAACGACCCCTGCGCCGTAGACACCGCCTGCCTTGATGCCATGAAGTCCAAGGAGCTGATCCTCGAGAACGTGCCGTCCTCCATGGAGGTCCGGCCTGAGGTAGAGGGCCATCCCCTGCAGAAGCTGCACGGCCCCTACAAGGATCCCTACCTTGTCTGCCGCTATGGCGAGGAACTCGGGCTGGGCGCCTGCGAGTACAGCCTCGTTGATGTCGAGGAGGGAGAGGCCTCCGATACAACCCTCGCGGGGCAGCAGGCGCTCTCTGCAACATAGGATCCGCGCGGGAGGGGTCACTCGGCTCCCTTGAACCGAGCGATCTCCTCCCGCGGTAAGTCCAGGTACAGGTGCCCGAACTCCACCGAGGGCTCCAGGTCCTTGCTCACGGGCCCTCCCAAGGCCAGAGGCCGTAGCGGCTCAAGAGGTCGTCTGGAGCGAGGGGCTGGTGGATACCCAGCCCCTCCTCCTGCGGGCAGGTTCGCTACCGAACCAGGATGCTCGGCGCGTTGTACACCTGATCACCCACGCGCACGGGTATGGTCGGCCAGTTCCCCGTATCCGTGAGGTTCTCCAAGACGCCATCCTCCCGGAGGAGAACGGTATCCTCGACCTTGGCGCCCTGGATCGTGGGGTTCCAGGCAAATGCCATGTTGGCCTGGATCGGCATACGGGCGCCGGGGTACCCTGTCCACTCGCGCTCCTCGTAGGCGATGGCGCCGCCCTGGTGGTGCATCTGCCACTCGTCGGGCCAGCCCACGAAGGCGAAGGCCTCCTGGCCAGCGGCGATCACGTCGCCAGCCGTGTTGCCCTCCCGAGTCGCGCCGAGGTAGGCGCCGCATACCTGCGCGCACCCGCGCAGTTTCCTTCCCAGGTCTCCTGGAAGCGGACCGAAGTGAACATAGCGGGTCACCGCGATCACCAGGCCCCACTTCTTAGCGCAGATGTTGACCTGCACGTACTTCTCAACCGGCTTGTCCGTGGCGATGGGATGACGGTATGAGAAGAGCCGCTCGTCGCTGGCCATCAGGAGCACCGTCGGCTGGATGTCCCGGAACATCAGCTCGCTGGAGATCATGGCCTGAACCTGCTTCTCGGTCATACCCGGTTCGATCTCCCGGCAGACCTTCTCGCACGCCTCGGCACACTGGCGCCCGAGCCACCGGTACTTCTCGATCTCCGACTGGGTCAGAACAAGCCTGAGCCCACGCAGGGCCTCAGACTCATTGGTCGCCAGAGGGGTGTCGAAGTCGCTCGCGAGTGGGCGGCCCTGAGCGATCCCAGCGACGGCTCGCGCCATCGTACCGCTGTCGCTCGCGCCCTCGTACCATGGCCACGCGACCCCCTCATAGCCCAGGGCTCCGAGCTCCTCGTTCTGCATCCGGAGGTCCTCGGAGTTGCTGCACAGGAAGTAGCGGCCACCGGTCGCGGTGATTACCAAGGTGACGGGACCACGCTCCGAGGCCGTCACGACCTGCATATCGGCGCCGCCCGTGATCCACTGGAAGTTCCGGTACTGGTTGATGAGGACCCCTCCGTAGCCTTCCTCCTGAAGCCACGTCGTGAGCCGGAACATCTTGATGGTGATCTCTTCGTTCCTCTGCGCGGCGGTGATAACCGGCGGCGAGAGGGCCGAGTCGCCGAACTGAGCCTGACTGGCGCCCGCCAGCAGGGCTGCAATAGCGATCCCTACGAGCATGTATCGCATGGGTGTTTCCCTCCTCGTTCTCATACTTGCAGGGGGCGTTTCCTGGCCGCCGCGGGGGTCACCTGCAGGCCTATCAAGTCCGACCCCCGTGAACACCGGCATGGTCTGCCCCGTTCTTCGCTTGGTCTGAGAACTTGCCAAAAGGTTACCGCGCATGCCAATGCTGAGAGCCATTCAAGAGGCGGCCCAGCCGGCGGCTGACGCCCTCCGGCTGCTCCTGAGCTGCGGGTCGGAACTTCCGCCGGCCGGCGTCGCCCTCTCGCCAACGGAGAACGCCTTTGTCTGGCTGTCGCGCCTGGCGGTTGACGCGGCCTGGAACACCGGTGGCAGCGAGGACGACCCCGAGTCGACGCGCCAGCGGCTGTCCGACAGCCTGACGAAGGCGTTCGGCCCCGGCGCGGAGGCTGCCTTTCCTCTACTGGTGGCGGCCAGACGCAACACCGACCGCGGTGGGAGTAACGATAACTTCGCCAAAGCAGCGCGGGCGATGCGGCGCCTCGATCCCGCGGGAATCGACCATGACCTGCTTGGGGAGTTGTACGAGGCTCACCTTGACCGGACCGATGGCGGGCCTCGTGGGCAGCACTTCACGCCCCGGCCCGTCGCCGATCTACTCCTGTCTCGGGTTAGCAAGGTTATGCCGTACGGCCGGATGTACGATCCCGCTATGGGCACGGGGAGATTCCTGGTCGGCCACCTGCGCCGAGCGCGAGCCGAGGGGGCATCAAGGGCCGACCTGATCGGCTCCGTGGCGGGGTCTGAGCTCTCCCGGGTGAGCCACTGCCTGGCTCAGGCAAACCTGCTGCTTCAGGTGGCGGCGGCAGAGGGACGGGGCATCCTACCCATCCCCCGGTTGATGCTGGAGAACAGCCTGTGGGCACTGGGTGAGGGCCCCTCGGCAGAGCACGAGATCTGCTGCGCCAACCCTCCCTACGTAGGCGAGCGGCGGAACAAGAGCCTCTTCGATCGTCTGATGCGGGAGATCCCCAGCCTAACGGTCCGGCGAGCGCCGCGCATGGACCTCTTCTACTACTTCGCCGAGTTGTGTCTGGAGGTTACTCGGCCGGGGGGCGTGATAGCCCTTCTGACCACAGCCTACTGGCTGACCGCCGATGGCGCCTCAGGTCTACGGGAACGGCTCTACGACCGGGCTGCGGTCCTGGAGATCGTGGACTTCGGCGAGCAGCGGCTGTTCGGGAGCGCGGGCGGACAACACAACCTCGCGATACTGCTCCGTCGTCGCTCCAACGATGCATCCCACGCTGGGGATCAGCCCATGGCCTGGGCTCGGGTACGCACGCCCGGTCCGCTCGAGGAGACGTGCGCACGAGTTGAGGAGGCCCTGAATGAGGCGCACTCCCGCGGAGGGCCTATCGAGAGCCTGTCGGTGACCGCGGGGGTAGGCGAGATAGTCCGACCCGAGGGTCCGGCCGGCGTCTGGCATATCCCCGTGGGCCGGAGGCGCGAGCAGGTGCTGGAGGCGATCGCGGCGGCAGGGGTCCAGCTGGGCAGCCTCGCCAAGGTGAGCCAGGGGCTCATCTCCGGGGCCGATCGCGTCACCCCCGCCAACTCCGACCGGCTACCGAAGGGCGCCATGTCTCACCTGGGGCAGGGCATCTTCGTGCTGACACCGGAGGAACTCGCGGCGGCGGGGATCCCCGACACGGACAGCGTGGTTCGCCCCTTCATCAAGAACTCCGAGATCGAGCGCTATGCCATGACCACGTCTCCCAGGCTGCGCCTGCTCTATCTGGACGACACCGTGGACCTGAGCCTGCATCCAGCGGTGCTGCGACATCTACGCCGGTACCGCGCGCTCCTCGCGGCTCGCCGTGAGGTGGCGATGGGGGCAATCCCATGGTGGAGGCTGCACTGGCCTCGCGGCGAGTCGATGTTCGAAGCGCCGAAGGTCATGTGTCCGCACCGCGCGCGGGCCAACGCCTTCGCCTATGTGCCACAGCCGCTCTACGCCAGCGCCGACGCCTACTACCTGTGGGGCCTCGGCCCTGACGAGCTGACGCGCCTCACGGGGATCCTCAACTCCTCCATCGCCGACTTCTGGTTCGCTCACCGCGGCAAGCGGAAGGGCAACCAGCGAGAGTACTATGCCACGCCTCTGAGGGGCATCCCGGTGCCACATCCGGCCCGGCGGGAGTCGGCCAGGGTGGCACGCCTGGTTGACCGCGCCCCGCTGGACTACTCGATTACCGAACGAGTGACCTGGGCGGCCGAGAAGGGCGACTGGGGAGCTGCCGATACAGCCATCCGCCGGGTCAGCCACGCGATCATCGAGCTGCGACTGCACCCCACGGGAGCGGACCTCCACGAGATAGCGCTGGAAGTGGTGGAGGAGCGCCGGCTGGAGAGCCTCCTCGATGTGCTCGTCGCCATCCGCTACGGGCTATACGGCAAGCAGCAGTGGATGCACGAGGTGGTCGTAGAGGCACGAGGCGACTAGCGACACCAGGGCGCTGGGTCCCCGGACTGCATGAAAGCCTCGCACGCGGCGGCCTGATACTCGGGATCCAGCCCCAGAGCCTCGTTGCTGCCGTAGTAGCCCGCAACGAAGCCGCCACCGTAGGAGCCTAGCTTCTCTACGTAGTCCCGGGCAGCCGCCCGAATCCGGTCCTTGTCGCGCGTCTGAAGGGTGGTCTGGATGTCCACGGGGCACCAGAAGTGCATCCGACCTCCGAACTTCCGAGCCAGCAGATCAATCCCGTGCAGCTCGGGCTGGTCGAACTGGCAGCAGTCGATACCCGCCTCGAACCAGTCGCCGATGACCTCCCGCACGTAGCCGCATGAGTGGAACCAAACGTAGAGGCCACGGCTGTGCGCGGCTCCGCAGAGGCGCCGGAAGCAGGGGAGGAAGATCTCGCGGAAGGTGTCGGGACTCACGAGGAGACGATCCTGAGTGCCCCAGTCCTCGCCGGACATGACGGCATCGACTCCCGCGTCGGCGTACCGATGGATCTGGCGCTCCAGGATGTCCGTGACCAACCCCATGAGGTGCTTGACGCGTTCCTTGTCACCGGCGCAGTCGGCGAGGAAGTTCTCCATGCCTCGCATGTACCGGGCCACGTCGAAGGGCCAGCGCAGACCGCCCAGCACGAAGTAACCCTCCTCGTGGAACTCCCTCGTCCGCTGGGCTGTGCCCTCATAGAGTTCGGCTCGGTCAAGCTGGGGCCACCGATAACCGTCGAGGAGATCCCAGGAGTCCTGGATGACGCCCTTGTGCACCTCGCCCTTGGTGATCGCCTCCAAGCGCCGCCACTCGTTACCCCACTCGTCGATCATGTCCCAGTACCGGCCACGGTTCGTCCACCCGCGCGCGCGGCTGTTGGGGGGAGGGGCGTGCCCCACACCTCGGACGTCAGAGGGAAAGCCGCCGGCCATCCCGTACGCGATACGCGGGGGGCCGGCGAAGTGCATGCTGGCGTGGACGATCTCTCGGGAGGTCATGCTCGATTCGTTCGCCGGACCGGGTGGGAGCCCTGCCCCAGGCGCCTAGAAGCGCGTCAGGACGGGTCGCATCTCGCTCACATCACCGCCGGCGAGAACGGTCCGAGCGCTGTAACCGGGCGCATCGAGCCGCACGATGTCCGACTGGCTACCGGTGGCGTCCAGTTCATCGTAGATGACATTGCCCGCGCCATCGACACACACGGCAGACGGCGCCGAGCGTAGGCCTGTCCCGTCGTTGAAGAGCAGCCAGGGGGCAGCCCCAGAGGCGGGGACCGATAGAAGGCCCGGTCGCGCGCTGCCGTTGTAGTTGTTGACGGCCACGACCAGGGTATCCTCATCGAGCCAGTCGAGCGCCAGGGGGCCGGTGGAGTCGCCCAGTTCGAGGGCTCGGGAGTTGCCCGTCTCTAGGAGCAGGCGGACCTCGCCGCCCATGGTCGTGTAAGCGACCTCAAGCCCGTTGGGGGAGAGGGCCATGGAAGTGGGAGCCGATGCGAAGCTGGCCTCGAGCAGGACGCGCGCGTTGGCGCCGTTCAGACGGGCTGAGACGATCTGTGTGCCAGCCGCCTGCCGCCTGAGCCACACAACGCGTTCGCCGTCCGCCGTAACGCCTGACGCGAGAGCTGCCCGTGGGCTGGCGCTCACGAGGCTGAAACTGTCGGGCGTGAACGGTGTCTCGGCCCGCGTGCGCATGTCGATGACATAGGCGTTCACGAAGCTTGCGTCGACGGCGAGGATCAGCGAGCCGTCCCTCTGCGTGCCCACGGGGATCCGCTTGTCATCGAAGCCTGGATCGCCGGGCGTCGAACTCGGCTGATTCGCCATGAGGAGTATCTCGCCTAGGGGGCCGGAGGTAGTGAAGACATACTCGGGGAGGGGAGGAGCCGCAACGGTGAAGTCGGCGGAGACCGATCGACCATTCCAGACGGCCAAGACCTGGACCGAGCCAGCGGCGAGGCCCGTCAGGGTGGCGGCAGCGGCCCCATCCGCGTCGGTGACGACCGAGACCGGCTCCAAGGCCACCACACTGGGATCGGAGACCGCCAGGTTGATGGCTTGCCCTTCCTGTGGAACACCATCCACGGTGAGCACTACAGAGGCGGCAGCAGTAGCGCCCACAGAGACCGACGCCGGGTCCAGTGAGAGCCGCAGACGCGGCCCGTCTGCGGCGGCCGCTGTCAACACCAAGGTCTGGGTGACATTGTCCACCGTCGCAGCCACGGTGATCTCCCCCGCTGCCTGCGCACGGGCCGTCACCCTCGCTACACCCGCGTCGTCAGTCTGCGAGGTCGTCTGCTGCAGTTGGAGCGCTCCATCAGGGGCCGCCGACCAGCCCACCGTACGCCCCTGAAGGGGGACGCCATTCCGGGTTACGGTGGCCGACACGGTGAACGCATCGCCAACGACCGGCGCGGGGTTGCTCGCGGAGAGAACCACGGTCACAGATGTGTGAACGTCGCAGGCAGGCATCCAGAGAAGGGCGGCGACCATCACAAGCCCGGCCGCCAGCAGGCTTCTTCGATACACAGCATGCATCGCGGGTAGTCTCCTCCGGTGCCGGCGGTTAGCCGGTCGCCTCGTCGTAAGCGTCGTCATCCTCATCGAGCGATACAGACGTTCCCGCGAAACCGTTGAGAACCCTGCGAGGCTTCGAACCGTCAGCGGGGCCTACGACGCCCTTGTCCTCCAGGATGTCAATCAGCCGGGCTGCCCGGTTATAGCCGATGCGGAACTTGCGCTGTAGCATCGAGGTAGAGACCCGCTTCTGCGTGGTGACGAAACCCACGATCTCACCGAAGAGATCGTCATCGACACCCTCGTCATCCACGCCCGACGGCAGGTCCACGGCCCCCTTCATGGTGTCCACGGGGAGGGGTTCCAGTTCGAACTCGGGTTCGCCCCATGAGTGGAGGTACTGCACGACCCGGTTGATCTCCTTGACGGAGACGTAGGCGCCCTGGATGCGCTTTGGCTTGCTTGCGTCGATGGGTGAGTAGAGCATGTCGCCCTGTCCGATGAGGCGATCCGCGCCGACTTGGTCCAGGATGACCCGCGAGTCGGTCTGGCTCGACACGGCGAAGGAGATGCGGGAGGGGATGTTCGCCTTGATGGTGCCCGTGACGACGTTGACCGACGGTCGCTGAGTCGCGACGACGAGGTGAATCCCCACGGCGCGCGCCAGCTGAGCGATACGGCAGATGGAGTGCTCGAACTCGGCCGCGGCCTGCATCATCAGATCGGCCAACTCATCGACGACGATGACGATATAGGGCATCGGCTCGAGATCGTCGCGCTCCTGGGCGAGTTCGATGTACTCCGTGATATTGCGAACCCCTAGGCCCGCGAGGGTCCGGTACCGCTGCTCCATCTCGACGATGGCGTGGCGCAGCAGCCCAGCCGCTTCCTTCGCGTCATGCACGACGGGTGCGATGAGATGGGGAATATCGTCGTAGAGGGACAGCTCGACCCGTTTGGGGTCGATCATGAGGAACTTGACCTCGTCGGGCGAGGCGCGGAAGACGATGGAGAGGATCAGCGCGTTCAGGCAGACGCTCTTGCCCGAGTTCGTGGCTCCGGCGACGAGCAGGTGGGGCATGCGCGACAGGTCACCGACGACCACCTGGCCGGCGATGTCCTTGCCGAGGGCGAAGGCCAAGGGGCTGGGGTTGGAGAGCATCTCGTCCGAGGTGAGGATGTCACGGAGAGTCACGAGGCCCCGGGTCCTGTTCGGAACCTCGATCCCGACCACGGAGGTGCCGGGGACGGGCGCCTCGATCCGAACATCCACTGCCTCGAGCACGCGTGCCAGGTCATCGGCGAGGGCGGCGATACGCGCCACTCGAATGCCCTTGTCGGGCTCCACCTCGTAACGGGTGATGGCGGGGCCGCGCTCAATGGAGACGACTCGTGCCCCAATCTTGAAGCTCGCCAGCGTGTCCTCGAGGATAGCGATGTTCTCTTTGGTCTCGCGTTCCTGCCGCCTAACGTCTACGGGCCCCGGCGCGTCCAGGAGTTCCGCCGTAGGTGGCTCGTAGGGTCCCTGCCGACGTGGCACGGCCTCGAGGGGCGAGGCCTCTGGAGCTTTTCCCCGCGCACCACTCCCTTCGTGAGCGCCGGCTCTCAGGAAGGCGGGGATATCCTCCTCGCGTATCCGCTCGCCGCCATCCTCGAACCCCTCGGGCACCTCATCGTCGATGGGCCGCGATGCCAGCTTGTCGCCGAAGAGGGGGTACTGGCCATTCGCCTCGGGCAGCGGATGAGCTTCCGGCGCCTCGATGGTGGTCTCCTCAATCTTCCTGCGGAACTGGGAGCCGGCGTTCGACTCGCGGCTCGGACGCTCCTTGGCGAGGCGCTGGCGCTCCTTGTCCCGCGCAAGCCGTTGGCGCCGTCGGTCCTCGGTTCGTGCGCTCATACGTTGCCGCATTGACTCCGCGGCTCCGCCAGCGCTCGCGTAGACGTCCTGGGCGATATAGGCCACGGGCCGCTTCAGGAGGGTGCTGATCGCCGCCAAGCCAAGCCCGGCGAGGATGATTCCTGCGCCTGTGGGGCCGAAGAGCGCGCGAAGGACGATGCAAGGGATGGCCCCCAGGTAGCCGCCGTGGCTCATCAGCACGTCCAGCTGGAACTCCTCGCCCGCCGGCGCAAAGCAGTGCACGCCTGCCAGGGCGATGACATAGAGGCACCCTATGGCGATGGCTTTGGGGGACCAGGGAAGGGGTTCCAGACGGAAGCACAGGTAGGCGGCTATGGCAATGATCGCCAACGGCACCAGGGCAGCCCCGGCGCCGAATAGCACGAACATGGTCTCCTGGATGGCCTCCCCGGCGGGTCCGCGGATGCCCAGAGTCAGGGCTACGAGTATCACTGCCCCGAAAGTGCCCAGAAGGATGCCGCCGATCTCGTACTTCACTCGGACATCCTCGGGGATGTCCGCAGGCCGCCGACTCGCAGCCTTCGGACGTCTAGTCTGCTTCTTGGTAGCCATGTCACACGGTCCCTTACCACACAGTCGCAGAGGGCGCCCCACCCCGATACGCTTGCCCTCATGGGTAGAACGGCTGGCTCGGCGGGCCTGTTCACCGTCTCCGAGGCGTACAGTGAAGCTGGTTATAGGTTTTGATGCCCAAACTGCGCCACGGTCCCGGCCAACAGCCATCCGAAGGCGCTGGGGTATCGGACAGAGAAGCACCACCCCCGTCAGGCATGAACGTGCAACCGAGGAGGGTATCGATTGGCTCACGGAGGCCCTGTGCGTATGGGTGTCGTCGGCGGGAACCGGGGAGGCTGCGTGGTCGGCGCCGAGAGGGTCCTGCCAGACAAGGTGCGGCTCTCCGCCGTCTGTGATATCGACGAAACCGTGCTGGAGCGCTGGCGGCGCGATCAGCCCGACTTGAAGACGTACGCCCGGTATGAGGACATGCTTGGCTCCGGAGAGATCGATGCCGTATTCGTGGCAACTCCTCCGGCGCTACATGCCGAGCAGGCCGTTCAAGCTCTCCAGGCTGGGCTGCATGTTCTCTCCGAGGTCTACGCCGCCACAACCATCGAGGATTGCTGGCGGCTCATCGAGGCGGTACGGGCCTCGGGCAAGACCTACATGATGGCCGAGAACTACTGCTACACACGGCCTAACATGATGGTGCTGAACATGGTGCGGCAGGGCGTGCTCGGCGAGCCCACTTACGCCGAGGGAGCGTACATCCACGACTGCCGTAGCCTCATGTTCGACCCCGATGGGTCGCTGAACTGGCGCGGCCGGTCCCGAGCGAACCCGGTGCAGGGGAACTGGTACCCCACCCACTCCCTGGGACCCGTGGCCCAGTGGCTCGGTATCCATCGCGGTGATCGGATGGTGAGCACGGCGACCTTCGTGACTCGGGCCGAAGGCGGGTGGCGCTACGTGGCGGAACACATGGGGTCGGACCATCCGCTAGCCTCCCCGAACCGCATGCCAGCCGGCGACTCCGCCACTACCGTCATCACCACGCGGCGGGGATGCGTCATCGTCCTCCGTGTCGACAGTGCTTCACCCCGGCCGCACAACATGACCCACTACGTGCTCCAGGGGACGTCTGGCTCGTACCTCTCGGAGCGCTGGCACGGCGAGTCGCCCCTGGTGTGGATCAAGGATCGCTCTCCCGAGGGCGAGCCCCAATGGCAGTCGCTGTGGGAGCTAGCCGATGACTTCGAGCATCCACGGTGGAAGGCAGAGGGAGAGACAGCGCAAGCTGCGGGACACGGGGGCGGCGACTACTTCGTCGTCGCCGACTTCATTCAGGCCGTCCTCACCGGCGAGCCGCCGCCCATCGACGTCTACGATGCCGTGGCGTGGAGCTCCATCGTCCCGCTCTCCATCGAGTCCGTCTCTCGTGGAGGCGAGCCAGTGGATGTGCCGCTGTTCAGAGCGTGATGCTCTGGGAGATAGGCATACGGAATAACCGGCGCGCGGAGCTCACCGTGGCTGCCGTCGCGGCTTTGGCGGTCACTTGGTACTCGGAGGCTACCGTGTAGGGGGCGTCGAGTTCACTCGTAGACCTCGAGTTCGGCCACGGACATCTGTCCGCCGGGTTGGTCAGGCCCATCGGGCTTGAACGAGAGCACGCGCACATAGCGGGCTTCGACGGGGTCTACGGTGACCTCCAGCGGCGTCCCGTCGTGATCCTCGCGAGCAAGCACGGTCGTCCACTCCTGGCCGTCGGCCGAGAGTCGGATCTCCACGTGCGTCGGGTAGGTCCCGCCGAAGGTCACCCTGAGGCGTCCCACAGCCACTGTGTCGATGAGGTCAACGTGGTAGGTCCACGGCCACTCGTGGGCGCCCTGTGCTACCGTCGCTGGGTCGCCATCTACGCCATTGCGGGCATAGTGGATCTGGGAGCTGGGTACCAGCTCGCGGATGCCGTCGAGGCTCAGGAGCCGACTGGGCTTGCGAAAGGCCACATTGCCAGGCGGTATCGGCTCCCAGGCCTGCCCTTCGTCCATCATCGCGCCCACGGCCTTGAGCATCTCTATCTGGGAGCGGTCCAGGCTGCCATCGCGGAAGAGAGCGACGTCGATGGATACCACGCCGCCGCGCTGGTGAACGTCCCAGACGTAGTCGGCCAGCTCACGCTTGGTGTAGTTGCTGCCGGGGCCGCCCCACCAGTCGCCCAGGTAGCTCAGGATGTGCCACTGCTCCCCTTCGATGAACCGCGACACGGGCATGTCGTAGAAGCGGTTCTGCTCCCCGCACGTGTAGTCCTCATGGGGAGTATAGGACAGCACGGAGGGGTCCACGCCGCGGTTGAAGGCCACGATGGACGCTGGGTTGCCCGCCTTCAGCGCTGCCGCGAAGACTGCCAGGTTCTCATCGTTGTACCCGATCCATGGGTAGCAACCATCGACCCACCAACCTGCTACGCGCTCGCCATACCGATCGCTGTACTCGCGCGCAACGCTCGTCCACTTCTCCACGAACTCATCGCTCACGGGATCGCCCCATCCGAATGCCTGCGCCGCTTGGGCATCGCCGCGTGGTCCGTCGCCGGTGAAGTAGAGCATGAGCCGGATGCCGCGCTTGTTGAGAGACTCCGCCAGGTCGGCGATCAGGTCCCGGGTCGCGCACGCCTCCCCTGGCGCATACCCGCTGATCTGATCGAAGGTCTGGTTCGGGGCGATGAGCGTTCGCTGGATCTGCATGATGGTGAAGATCACATACCGCGCCCGAACCTCGACCATCGTCTCCGCGAACAGCTCCGTGTCGAACTCCGCGACGCACTCGTCCCACGAGGTTCCACGGCCGAGGCTCTGCAGGCTCTCAGGGTTGTTCTGCAAGCCCTCGAGATAGTGGACGAAGACACCGTACCCAGCTTCATGGAACCAGTCGGTGAGGGGGTTCATGGACTCCTCCTGAGCCAGGGCGCCGGCGGGCGCACAGAGGATGAACAGTGCCAGCGGCAGGGATCGCATAGAGTTCGCCTCCGAGGGGCGCCGGTGATCTGTAGCGCCTGGGGTGGGTATTCGCGGCACAGCCCCCATTCCCCCTGGGTCGATGGCCTCAGAGTCCCATATCCCGCAGCCGGTCAGCGTCCGCGATCGCCTCCGCGGTGGGGCACTCCAGAACCACACGTCCCCCCTGAAGCACCACGCAGCGCTCGGTCAGGGAGCCGGCAAGCTCGAGGTTGTGCGTGGCGAGCACGAAGGCGACCTCGAGGCCACCGAGCCACCGTGCCAACTCGCGAGAGCCCGCCGGATCGAGTCCCGCGAAGGGCTCATCGAGGAGCAGCAGGTCCGGCGTCATCGCCATAGCGATGGCGAGGCACAGCCGTTTGCGCTGCCCGATGCTCAGGGCGCTGGGATGCCGCTCTTCCAGCCCCGCAAGGCCGAACCGCTCAAGAGCGGCCATGGCCTGCTTTCGGGCCTCCGGCCTCGCCAACCCAGCGTTGAGTGGCGCGAAGGCGACCTCGTCAAGCACGCTCGGCATGAAGAGCTGGTCGTCCGGATCCTGGAACACGATGCTGACTCGACAGCCCGGGGCGCGCCGTACCTTGCCCCGACACGGCAGCAGCTCCGCGAGTGCCAGGAGAAGCGTGGACTTCCCCGCGCCATTCGCGCCGATCAGGGCAACACGCTCACCGGCATGAACGCGGAGTTGGACCTGATCCAGGGCGCTCACGCCGTTGGGGAACGCATAGCACAGCCCCTCGGCGGCTATTAGGCCAGCGTTGCCAGCCATACCGGCACACCTCCCAGGACCGCCGCAACCACCAGTTCGGGGAGGGGGAGGCTCGGGCTCTCGTCATCGAGGGTGGGGAACCGGTCCGCGAAGCCCCGGGCTTGGAGCGCGAAGGCCTGTCGCTCCGCTGAGCGGCCTGCTCGCACGATGAGGACTCCGAGGATGCTCATAGAGGAGCGGACCGCCGACCAGCCTCTGACACCGCCCCTCGCTCTGCGCGCGCGGAACAGCCGGAAGAGGTCGGCCTTCACGCGGGACAGACTCAGGCCGCTGAGGTACAGCAAGCACCGGGGCGTGGTCGGAATGGGGAGCCCATTGAGGGCCAGCAGGAACTCCCGGGCCGTGAAGACCCGGCCCAGAGCGAGCGCGACCGTGATGAGGAGCGCCGCGCGCACAGCGATGTCGAGCACGAAGAAGAGGCCCTCCGCAGGCGCCGCCAACCCGAGCGGCAGCGCCACGAGAGTGGCGCCGGGCTGGCTGGGCAATACGGCCAGCCCCAGGACAGTCAGCACGGTGAAGCTCAACACCCCCACGAGCCGCAGTCCCACGGCTTTCAGCGAGCCGCCGGCCAGCAGCAGCCCAATCAACGCCAGAGTGGCTGTGATACTGAGGCCCAGCGGGCGAGTCACCGAGGGCACGCAGGCCGCGATGATCCAGAGCAGCCCCATCGCGCCCCGCGCGGGAGGACTCAGCCAGCCGAGGGCCCGCCCGAGGGGGCTCAGCGGGGCCACTGGCACGCTTCGAGGGTGAGGAGCTCATCCCACGGGCACTCCAGCATGAAGGCGCCCGCCTCGACGTCGCTCCGCATCTGTAGGATCTCCACAGCCCGCGCCACCAGGTCCTGGTTCAGGACGACCCGCACCGCTTCGCCCGTGTCGCGGTTGCGCAGGATCAGCTCCACCGTCTCGCCGATCACGTGCTCGATGTTCCGCTTGCCGAGGGTGCAGCCGGTACTGAGCTGCACACCGTCGATGAAACACGACGGCGGAGGCGCGTCGGGCGCCGTGACGATGGCGTCCACGCCGAAGTGAGGCCGCGCGTCGAGGTGCTCCAGCGCGCTCTCTCCGGCCCGCACCCCAGCCACCACGTAGGGGCCCACATGGCCGTGGATCCTGCAGATCAGATCGAGGGTCTCGCTCATGGGGGATCGACCTCTCCCGTGCTCGACGCCACGTGCGCGGTTCGCTGCCCCTCGATCAGGGCCACCAACGTCGGCGCCAGGAGTATCTGCAACACGATGCCCGGCCAACCCTGCAGGAGAGTCACAATAACGAACTCGCGGAACCCCGCCTCAACCTGCAGCAGGGGTACGGCCAGCAGGAAGATCACAGGTCGAATGGCGATCCGCGCCCCTATGGCGAGGGGCGCAGCGACCCATACCGACATCCCCGTGCGACGGAGCAGCGACGCGGCCACGGCGAGGACGATCAGCTCGACGGCCATGATCGGCGTGGTTGGGAGGGGCGGCGGCATCCCTGTAAGCGCCGACGACACGATGGGCGTCAGCAGGCCGACAAACAGCGCCACGCGCCAGGAGACCAGGAGACCCGCCATCAGCACCGGAAGGTGCATCGGCAGGAAGATAGCGCCGCCCCAACCCGCGGCATGGAACGCGATGGGCGCGAGAACGCCCAAGGCGATCATCATCCCGCCGAAGACCAGATCCCTGGTGCGCTCATGGCGCGCCGCAGTCTGTTCCGAGGCCGAGGGCTCAGTCATGGGGCTCAGTCCCACGTCGGGTCCCAGAAGGGCCGCCAGACGCTCTCGGGGACGGCCGCCGCGTTCGCAGGGACCAGAGTCCCGTCATTGAGCATCTCCTCCGTGTTCGAGTGGTAGTCATCGGGCCGCATCCACTTTGCATGGGCGTCGCAGAAGGCTACGTTCGACCCGCTGTTGTGTATTCGGCACACCGTCCAGAAAGCCGTTGCGCCACCCGCGAAGAGGCCTCTGGGCCCCGCCGGCGGACCCGCGTTGCAGCGCTCCCACTCGGCCATCAGAATCGTCCCGGTCGGTCGGCGCACCGTCCCCTCGGACCGTCCAGGGAGCCCTGGCACCGGCGTGCCCAGCATCGCCGGCACACCGATATTGTAGCCCTGGCCGTAGTACCAAGGAAGCTCCGGACGGCTCGGACAGCGGTTGATCTCGGTGGTCTTGATGTACGGCTGTAGCCGTCCCTTCCACTCCGGATTGATCGGGTACATCTCATCGTAATCCTGAGTGTACTGAATGAAGGCGAGGCTCATCTGCCGGAAGTTGCTAAGACACGAGGTGGCCCGTGCCTTCTCTCTAGCCTTCGCGAAGACGGGGAAGAGGATCGCCGCCAAGATGGCGATGATCGCGATGACAACGAGCAACTCGATGAGCGTGAAGCCACGGCGGGGAAGCATCGGTTGGTCTACCTTTCAGGGACTGAGTGGATAGAGCGTAGCACGATTTCCTTTTTCGTGCCACGCATCCTCCCGCGATCCCTGACTGGCTGACCCTACCACTCCCACCCCGGTCGTGGCGTACGGCTCATCATGCGCCGCGCGGCCTCATCTGCCACGATCATCTCCGCCTGCGGGTTCCAGCGGATCGCCCTCCCTGTTCGGATGGCGATGTCTGATAGCAGACTGATCGTGTCGCTTCGGACTGCCGAATCGATGTCGCTCACAGGCGCGATTCTCGTGCGGATCCCGTCGACGAAGTTCTGAGCATGGTGATGGCTAAAGGGTAGCCGCACCTCGCTGGGCTCGATGGTCGACTCTAGGAGCTCCGGCGGGTCGGCGGCCAGCCCGCCCCGACTGATGTCGATCGACCCTTCGCTCCCGATGAACCGGGTGAGGTCGGTGGCTCCGCTGCGGAACTCCATTGGAGTGCCGTCCGCGTACCGGCAATGCACTTCCCAGGTCGTAACCGTATCGTACAGCCCCGTGACGGGTATGAACCCCTCGCCTCGGTATTCGACCGGCACCCGGTCTTCATCGCCATAGGCCCAGTCGAGGATGTCGAGCGGATGGGCGCCCCAGCCGCCGAGGAAGCCGATGGAGTTGTCGTAGACGAAGAAGCTGCCACGGTTCACGCAGCGATCCGAAGTGTACGGGCTGTAGGGTGTGGGCCCCAGCCACAGGTCATAGTCGAGGTCTGATGGCACGGGGAGAGGCTCCGTTGAGCCGCCGCCATAGCCCTGGGGGGCGATGACCTCGATGCGCTCGATCCGGCCCACCCGGCCGTTTCTGACGAGTTCGCAGCCATGCCGGCAATGGGCCATGGAGCGTTGTTGGGTGCCGTACTGGAAAACGGCGCCATGCTGGTGGGCCAGATTGCGAAGGCGCAGGTCCTGCTCGATCGTTACGCCCAGGGGCTTCTCGACGTAGACATCCACACCCGCGCGGATAGCCGCCGCGGCGGCGGGCACATGCCAGCCATCGTGAGTAGCGACGACCACGCCGTGAAGTTGCTCTGAGGCGAGCATGTCGCGGAAGTCCCGGTAAGGTCGGCATGGTTCACCATCGCCATAGTGCTCCGTCACGCGGGCGGCCCGTTCCTCGCGCCGGGACTGGAATGGGTCGGCAACGGCCACGATCCGCACCCCCTGCAGGGGCAGGAAGTCCCACTCCAGCAGTTGCCGGCCGCCTCGGTCGCCAACGCCGATGAAGCCCAGCCGCACATCGTCCTCGATCGGCGCGCCGGGCGGTCCGGCCATAGATCGCCCCGCGACGAAAACGCCCGATGCGAGGGTCAAAGCGGCACGTAGGAACTCACGGCGATGGAGTGGCTCACTCCGCGACATGAAACACCTCCAGCTCCCTAATGGCGGGGCTCTGACCGTAGTAGGCGGTGATACGCAGTTCAAGAGTAATGCATTGGGCGGGCTCGAACCGCAGCGCGAAGCGGTTGCTCTGGTACTGGGCCATGGAGACCTGGGCAACGACTTCGCCATCGCAGAGAACCTCGAAATCCCGGGGAGCGTAGTTCTCGTGACTCCACCCCGTGATTCGAAGACCGGATACGACTTGAGCCTCATCGAACGTGAGGACTAGGCGGTACTCCTCGGCTCCGTCGGCCTCATCCCAGTAGGTGTCTAGATCGCCGTCAATAGCCGCCGCATCGCCATCCGCGTCGCCGTCCTTCTCCAGTGCGTCGGGGCTCGAGGCCGTGGCCAGCAGGGCTAGATTGGTCAGACCCTCCGGGATGTCAGCGCTCCGCGTCATATAGGACTCGTCACCCAACCGGCGTAGGAGGTCCTGGGCCGCACGTGCGGCCGTCGGGTGGGGCGAGCGGAGCAGGTCGTGGAGCGGCTCAAGTGGCGCGTCCAGCCCGTGCTCGATAAGCGACGCGAGGGCACGCAGGCGCACGGCCTCCGGGAGTCGTCCGAGCTCAAGCAGCGCTCGGCTTCGAGCCGGCTGAGGCACCATCCCAAGCTGCCCAGCCGCGGCCAAAGCCGTGGCGGAATCCCGGCTCAGCAGTCGCGCGAGGTAGTCGCGTGGCCTCAGTCGGCTGGCGGGACCCTCCGATACCCGCCAACCAGGCAGGCGGATCCGCTCGGCCGCTGCTGTGGCCGCGTGGCCCAGGTCCGGGTCATCGAGCCATCGCTCGATGGCCGGAAGATCCTCGGAAGTGGCTATGAGGGAGAGCTGCTCGAACACCTCGACCTTCGCGGCGCGAGGGGCGCTCGTGTCGAGGAACCGGAACATTGCCTCGACCAAGCCCCGAGGATCGCTCGAACCTTGGACGAGGGCGCTGAGTCGCAGCACCGGGTAGCGGTTGTCGCCGTAGTCAAAGCTCCGCAATGCGGCAAGAGCCTCGTCAGGCGTAGGAAGACCAATGTCAGCAACCACGCCGCTCGCGGCCCACTGAACACCTCGGGCCAAGAGACGCTGAAACCCCGGAGCGCCCATCGCCGCCGCGTCATGCCCGAGGAGGAGCGTGAAGGCGCGGCCCGCTCCATACTCGGTGACGAGCGCCACCGGCTCCCACCGGCCCGTGCCGCCGGACTCCGGGGAGGAGAAGGCTTCGGCCACCACCTGGGCGCCGGGCTCGATGTCCACGCCGTGCCAGAGCTCGTCGGTGGTTGCGAAGGGCTCCATGCCGCTGACGAGAGGGTGGACTGGCTGCACGAAGCGCACAGGAAAGCGGTGGATGGCCCCGTGACCCGTCATCCCGTCCGCCCACGCCGCACTCTTCAGGGCCTCATAGGGCTCCCAGCCCGGGAAGCACGCCGCGGCGGCGTGCACGAAGACGATGCCCCGGCCTGACTCGGCGAACCACAACAGCGCCTCCTCGGCGGTGTCCCCCCATACACGCTCCGGGGCCGGGTAGTTCGTCCAGTGCATGACGATCACATCGTACGGCTGGAGCGCCTGGGCTGTGAGAACGGCAGGATCTAGCGCTACATCCACAACGCATCCCGCCGAGGACTCCAGCGCCCCCTGGATGAGCGGGGCCGTCGTCTGCCAGTCATGGTTGCTCTGGCCAGTGACGAGGAGTACACGCGGGCTAGCCGCACAGACGCCAACTGCCAGCACCATCATCATGCAAAGTGCCAAAGGCACAGAACACGCTTGCCGCGCCATTGCTTCCCCCTCAATGATGCCGCGTATCACCGCCGTGGAGCGTCAGGAGGCAGGGAGGTGGGCGTATCGGCAAAGCTCTCCAGCGCTACGGGCTCGTCCCGAGCCAGGTCGGCCAGTGTCTCGATCTGCGCGGGCTCGTCGGTGAACTGGCACGCGGGACCGAAGGTCCGGGTGCCTAGCACGTAGTTGAAGTGGCTCACGCCGCGGTCGAACTCCACCGTAGCGCCACCGTCGGCCAGCACGGCGGCCCCCATTGCCAGCGCGAAAAGCGCCAGACACCATGAAGCACCGCGCCGGGTCGCCTCGCACATCACCTCACCCTTCACCGTAGTCACCGCCCCCTAGGCTTCGATCACTACCTCGCTGCCCAGAGCGGCGGAGCGGTCGAGCGCGTCCAGCACCTGCGCCACGGGCAGGCACTTCCACCCCTCCGAGATGAGTTCGACGCTCGGATCCAGCACACCCTCAACGAAGTGGTCGTATGAGACGAATCCCACGCCATCCGGGACCTCGACCTTGTTGTCCCGAGGCTCCTTCCCCTCATGCGTGAGAACCCGTAGACCATCGCCGAGGCGGGCGCCCGCCTGTGTGCCAAACAGCTCCACCGTGAAAGAGTCAGGCTGGTTCGATGCCCAGCACGCCTCGAAGAAGATGCGTCGGCCACCCTCCAAAGCCACGAAGGCGGCGGCGTGCTCATCAGTGTCCGCCGGCACCTTGCGCTCCGCGAACTCGGGCCGCCTCAGGGCCGCGAAGGTGGCGCCGGATACGGCCACAGGCTTGGGGCAACCCATGAGCCACCACACGAGGTCGAAGGTGTGGACCCCGATGTCCATGACGGCGCCGCCGCCGGACTCCTCCTTGATAACGAACCACGGTCCGCGGCCCATGCTGCCGCCCGGAGGAAAGTCCAGGAGAGGCGTGCCGCGGCGCCGGATCATCCGCGCCTCGCCCAGGTAGATGTCGCCGAGGTCGCCCTTGGCCACCAAGGACTTGAGATGCTGGTGGGCGCCCTGGTAGCGGAGCGACATATGGATCATGAGCCGCTTGCCCACGCGCTCCGCGGTTTCGACCATGCGCCGCGCGTCCTCCAGCTTGGTCGCCATCGGCTTCTCACAGAGAACATGGAACCCGCGCTCGAGCGCCGCCACCGTCATCTCGGCGTGGAGGTTATTGGGTACGGCGATGCTCACAAGGTCCAGGTCGAGCTCATACATCTCTCGCCAGTCGGTGAAGACCCTCGCCGCGCCGAACTTCGTCGCGAACTCCTGCGCTTCGGGCCCATTCAGGTCACAGACCGCGACGAGGTCGACCTTCGGGTTCCGCGCATATGCCTCCATGTGGTACCGGCCCATGCCGGTGCCGATGACTGCGGCTCTGAGCTTGTCTGCCATGCAGCTTACCTCCCACGTACGACCAGAGCGGTGCCAAGCACCGCCTTCGCGGTCGCTGCTTCGCTAGGGTTTTCGTGGGAGGGCGCCGTTACTCCTCGGGGTAGACCCAACGGTCGCCGGGATTGAGGATCTTCACGGAGGCACGGGAGGCGGGACGGGCCTTGATGGCGGTGACGAGGGTGTCGGGGTCGCTCCGGTTCTCGGCGAACATGTCGTGGTGGATCGGAACGACCACGTCGACCCGGAGCGCCTCCGCTAAGCTCGCGGCCTGCCCGGCGGTCATCGCCTCCCACCGTCCGGCGAAACAGGTGAGCATCACGTCGATCTCGCGGCTGTGAAGCCAGAACATCTCCTCGCTGAGTTCCGAATCACCAGTGTGGTACAGCGTTCGGCCCGACAGACTGATGATATAGCCCACGCTGTCCTCGGTGTGCTGGGCATGGACGGCCTGCACTGTCACGTCCCGGAGGTTGGCAGTGGCTCCGCGCTCCAGTGGGTGCAGCCGATCCGGCCTGGCCCCCGCGCCACGGAGCACATTCATGGATGACGGTGGGCCCCATATCTGCACGTGGCGCGCGCGCATCACGGCCAGGCAGGTCTGGGGGTCCGTATGGTCGCTGTGGTCGTGACTGAGGAAGATGTGATCGACTTCCAAGTCCTCCGGCAAGCAGGCCACGGGGGCCACCCGGGTCAAAGGCACGCTATCGGATAGGTAGGGGTCGACGGCGATCCGCGTTCCGCGGTCAGATACCAACACCACGCCGCTCTGGCCCAGGTAATGCAGGGCGAAGTGCCCTGCCGAGGGCGGCGGGAAGATCGGTTCCGTCACAAGGGGCCTGTCTCGGCCCATAGCTATGCTCCTTCCAGCCGAGTTCCGCGTTACCCGCCCGAATCCCCGGCAACCTCGAACGCCGCGCCAGCCACATCCTCGCCATTCAGCGCGAGGTAGAACTTGTAGTGTCCCAACGGCCAACCCTCGGTGGGACGCGTTACCGAGAACCAGAACTCCAGGTCACCGGAGCCCAGAGTCTCTTCCACCTCCGCCAGCCGGACACCGCTATCCAGATGCTCCCACCGCCCGGTCAGCCGACCAGGCGGGGCGACGCTAGTCAGCTTGCCCACAGCGTAGATTGCCTCCGTCTCAGGGTGGAAGACTGTGGCGATGCCGTCAAGGGTGACCGTCTGCTCATCGAAGTGGTCACCGAGCCTAAGTGAGTCAACATTGAGGTCCCCTGGGACCGACTCCGCACCCTCTGCGGTAACCAATGGCGCCGAAAGGACACCGTCATCCGGCTTTGGGCACCCGACTATGGCCGCTAGACAGAGCACTAAGATTCCCATGATGCGGGCCATCGACGGAGACTCCACAGGCGGCACTGGCAACCGCGGTTCGCCAGGAGCGCCACTCGGCCCTGCCCAGTGACCTAGGAGCGAAGTACGCCGCCCAGTTCGCTCCCGAGGGCGGTGACGACCCGGGCGACGATCCCATCCGCTTCCTCGTTCGTCAAGGTGCGATCGAGAGCACGGAACTCCAGGGCGAGGGCGAGGCTCCGCTTGCCGGGCTCGATACCCTTGCCCTCGTAGACGTCGAAGAGCTCCACCCGGCGGAGCAACTCGCCTGCGGACCCGCGAATGACCTCGGTCACCCGCTCTGCGGGAATGCCGCGATCCAGCACCACAGCCACGTCACGGAGCACGGCCGGGAACCGGGGAAGGGGCTTGTAGGTCCGCGGTTCGCGAGGTGTTGCGACAAGCGCCTCGATGTCCAGGTCGGCCAGGTAGGTGCCCGGGGGGGCCTCGAAGGCATCGGCCACACTAGGAGCGACACGGCCCAGGAAGCCCAACCTCCTGCCGTCGAGGCTAACTGCGGCACAACAGCTGGGGTCGAACGGCGACGCCACGGCCGATTCGAAGACGAGGGGCGCCGACGCCAGCTTCCCAAGCGCCTGCTCAACTGCCGCTTTGAGTCGGAAGAAGTCGGTGTCTGTCGCCACCGGCGGCAGGTTCCAGCCACTGCCGTAGGCCGACCCGTAGGCGACGATACCTAGGGCCCGTGTCTCCACACGCGAGTCGTCTCCCTCGGGCCGGTAGACATACCCGATCTCGAAGCCGGCCACCGCCGGCACACGACGACTGTGGTTCCGCGCGGCCACTCGGAGCAGAGGCGAGAGGAGCTGGGTGCGCATGGCGCTGAGGTCGCCCGCGAGCGGGTTCTCGAGCACCATCATCCGCCGCCGCTCATCGTCCTCCGGCAGCTCCAGGCGGTCCAGATCGGCGGGATCGATGATGGACTGAGTCTGCATATCGTCCAGCCCCGACCCGATCAATGCCGTCCGGAGTTCCTCAACGCGAGCCCGGTCAGGAGTCCACCCGCCGACAACCATCGGCACGGCGGGGAACACCAAGGGGATCTGGTCGTAACCCTCGATGCGCACAACCTCCTCGATGAGGTCCTCCTCGATGCGCAGGTCGGGCCGGAAGGTGGGGACGCGCACGGACAGCGTTCCCTCGCCGGAGTCATCGACTTCGAGCTGCAACCGCCGCAGATTCGCCACAATCCGTTCCCGAGGCACCGGCATGCCAAGCACGAGCTCCGCTCGCTCCGGCCGCAGGGTCACCTGGGCCGGCTCGATGGCCTCAGGTCGACCGATCGCGTCCACCACCGGCGCCACGATCTCCCCTCCTCCCACCTCCACCATGAGATGGGCGGCTCGGAGGGCCGCGCGGACGCAGCCTCCGGGATCCACGGTCCGCTCGAAGCGGAAGCTCGCCTCGGTGCTCACACCGAGCTTCGCCGCCGTCCGCCGGACGCTCGCGGGGTGGAAGTGGGCCGACTCGATGAGGATGTTCTCGGTGGCGTCAGAGATCTCGCTGCTCAGCCCGCCCATCACGCCCGCGATGGCCATGGCCTGGGCGGCGTCAGCGATGACGAGCTGGTCTTGATCCAGCCGCCGCTCCGTGTGGTCGATGAGGGTCAGCGTCTCGCCCGGCATGGCGCGGCGCACGACGACCTGGGAACCCAAGATCTCGTCGAAGTCGAAGGCGTGGAGCGGCTGTCCGAGTTCGAGCAGCACGTAGTTCGTCACATCGACGATGTTGTTGATGGAGCGTATGCCCGCGGCCTCGATCTTGTTGACGAGCCAGTCGGGCGAGGGGCCGATCTCCACGCCCCGCACCAGCAGCCCCACGTAGCGCGGGCAGAGGTCAGGGTCGACGATGTCCACCGAGAATAGGGCGGGGGCCGACGTAGCGGGCAACTCGGCGATCTCGGGCAACCGGAGCCCGCACGGCAGCAGCGCCGCCGCCTCCCGCGCGAGGCCGACCATCGAGAGGGCGTCCCCGCGGTTGGGCGTCACATAGGTGTCGTAAACGGGCGTCTGGAAGCCGGCTCGACCCTGGAAGAGGGAGGTGGACTCGACTTCGATCCCGCCCATGGTGAGCACCTCAGCGAGGGTCTCGGGCGTCACGTCCGCATCGAGCAGCTCCATGAGCCAGCTTACGGGAGCATCCAACTCGCCCACGCTCCTTGCACTGGGTGGCGTACGAAAAGGGCGTCGCCCAGAGGGTAGGCGACGCCGTTTCAGAGTGCGGTTGGATGCTACCACCGGCCCTGGCGAGTGTCAAACCGATGGTATACTCGTAGCGCCTCCAGGCGGACGGCCATCGGCGGCCTGTCGCGGAGGCGGAAGGGGATCGATCCATGTCCGTGTCCAAGCTGGCCGGCGCGCTTCTTCTGACCCTCGGCTTCGGGATCGCCCAGGCCCAGGAGACGGGTCGGCTCGCCGTGATCGAGGAGCTCCCCATGACGGCGGTGGGACAGCACTCGCCAGCCGTGTCCAGCAACGGCGCGTGGTGCGCCTACCTCCGGTACGCCGTCCACGGCCAGGGGGACCTGAGCCAGGACCTCTACGTCCGAAGCATGGATGGCTCCACGGAACGACGGATCACCAACTCCTCCCTCGTCTACCATCCCACTTGGCGGAACGAGATGGGACGGATCGTCTGCGTCGCCGTGCCCCAGCGGGTTAGCGCTGAGCGGCGGCCGGGGCTCTACCAGGTCGACCCTAGCGGCCAGACCGAGCCCATACTGATCCAGGGCTTCGCGCGAGGCGACATCCCCTTCGCGCCGGTCGTCTCCCCCGATGGCGAGAAGCTGGTCTACCTCCACTATACGAACGACCGTTCCCGGCCCACCGATATGGCCGTCTTCGTCCTCAATCTGAAGACGATGCGCTTGCTCGGCGAGCTTCCCCAGCCCAAGGACGGGTTCCGCATCTCCGAGGCGTCTGGGCCCTGGTGGCAGAGCCCCCGGCACATCCGCGTTCTCGGGGAGCGCGCCACCGAGGATGGTCTGGAGACGTCGATCTACGAGGCTGACATCAACGGCGGCGACTGGCGCAAGGTGTACACCCTGAAGAACGCCCCCGGCGCCTGTTCCTTCGCCTTCAGCCTCTCCACAGGGCGTCTGGCGTGGCTCCAGGATTCCGTCGACGTGGGACGCCAGGATCTGATCATCGCCGACAAGGATGGCAAGGACGGCCAGCGGGTCACCACGATCATGCGGCCCTACAAGCACCTGCCCCGGCCCTTCGCGAACGACATCCAGTGGATGCCCGACGGCCGGGCCCTCGTCGTGACCAGCGGCGCCAACCTGATGCTGCTCCGCTTCGGCAAGCCAGGCGAGGGCGGGATCGACGCCTCGAAGGCCAACATGCTGCGCATCTACAACGCCCTCATGCAGTACGCCTACGACCACGGCGGTCAGCTCCCCCACTGGGACCACAATCCCGAGGCCCACGGCGTGCCCGGACGTGACCCGTGGTTCTGGATCACCGCCCTCGGGGACACCTACCTGCCCGGCGGTGAGGCGCTGCACTGCGCCCTCGATCCGCGCAATCGCAACCAGGTCCCTTCCAGCTACCTCTTCAACCGAGGGCTGGCGGGCCGAATCTTCGACAACGAGGCGCAGAAGCGGAACCTCATCATCCTGGAGGAGGCCCAGACCTGGCATGACCAGGGCAGGCTCGTGCTCTACACCGACGGGAGCTTCGAGGTCATCCCGCCCATCGAGTAGCCTCGCGCTCCTGATCACCGTCCTCGCGACGTGGCCCGCCGCCTCGGACTGGACGGCGTGGACGGTCGCCGAGGGCGAGCGCCCCGTGTGCTGGGACGGGGGACGGCAGCTCGCCTTCCTCGTGCCTCGCCCGGACGGCGCCGACCTCGTCACTTGCCGGTGGGATGGCGCCGATGCCCGAGTCCTGACCCTGTGCCCCGAGGAAGGGCCCATCGAACGAAGCTCCGACGGCCGGCTGCTCGCCGTGGGGGGCAACCTTCTCGTGCCGACCGCCCTGGGCGGGCCCGCTGACCTAGCGCCCCTCCTGGGGCTGGAACCGGGCGCCGCCATAGCCACCGTCGCCCTCTCCGCCGAACCCTCCCGCATCGTCGCCCTCGATAGCGGGGGCAGAGCGTTCCTAGCGATGGGCGAAGGCCACGAGCTCATCGCCGGCGGGCCCTTCCGGGCCATCGGGATCTCCGACCGGGGAGACCGGCTCCTTCTCCACGGGCAGAGGGCCGTTGAGGTCCGTGCGGTGGGGGAGGCCACTGCCTTCTTCACCGAAGAGGCGGATCGGGCCGCCCTCTCCGGTTGCGGATGTCGGCTGGCTCTCACCGTCGGTGCGGAGTTGCGCCGGGTCGACCTCGTGACCAGCACCGTCTCCACCCTCGCGCTTCCGTGGACGCCCGATTCCATCGCCGTGGGGCAGTGGGGCCAGCGTGTGCTCGTCGGCCATAGGGGGGAGGTCCTCTCAGTTACCTGGGCGGGCGACGTCCTCCGGCCCGTCGCCCACGACGCCGAGGGCTGGCGAGCCTCGCCCGATGGAGATGCCATCGTGTGGCCGTCGGGGGGCCAGGTGCGGGTTGCTGCCTTCGGCCTGGCCGTCCCGCCCGAGGTGATCGTTCCCCGGCTCAGCCGCCCCAGGGGCATCCCCAGCTTCCCCGAGCTGCTCCGCGACCTCGTTCCCCTCGCGCGCGCCATCGCGAGGGAGGGCGTGGTCGAGCCCTCCGCTGAGGCCACAGCTTCCGAGTGGCGCGTTGCGCGGCACCCCGCGGCGCCCTTCACCGTCGGAGTGCCCCCCGGGTGGGATGTATCCGAAATGGGCGAGGTCCTGCGGCTAACGGGGCCCGAGGGCACGGCCTTGATCGCCGCGGGGGGAGGGGAGGGGGCGTCGGCTTCGGTGGCCCTGGCGGCCCTCATGGAGGGCGAGCCGGCCCGGGGCCTCCTCGCCGGAATGGAGTCCCTCTCGGTGACGAACGCGGAAGCGGGCCGCCAGGTGCTCGCGGTGGCCTGGGCTGGCGGCGTCCTGACCGTCGATCTCACCTGGCCCGGCGAGCGGCTCGCTCTCCTCGATCAGCTTCTCGAGTCCATCACTCCAGCGCCGGGCCCGTCACACTAACCCTCACCCGCGCCCGAGGGGAGCCCTCGCCCTTCAGGGCAACGCTCAGCGATGACTCGCCGCTCGGCGCCACCCAGCCGCTCAGCGCGGCGTACTCACCGAGGACGTTCCCCCAACGGTCGTAGGTCGTCACCGCGCCTTCCGGCGTTAGCTCCAGGAAGCTGTTCGTCTCCAGCGTAGCGTCCAGCGCCAGCCTCTGCCCGTCCGACGCGATCTCCACTCCCTCCACCCGCACCGGGCGCAGCGGCAGAGCCCGCACCGCGCTCACGAGAACCCGGCACCTCCCGCCCGGCGGAAGGCCGTTGCACCACACGTCGATGGACCGGATAGCCCCGAAGCTCGGGTACTCCCGGTAGATATAGTACGGATGCCCGTACGGCCACCCCATGCCCGCCCAACGGTCGGCATCGGGCTCGATCAGCTCGAAGTACCGCCATCCCTCGAAGTCCACCGTGACGTACCGTTCCGCCATGGAGCGCGTGATGTGGTCCGGGCTCCGTAGCTGGAGGTTCAGCAGCTCCCCCTGGCCATCGCCATAGACCCACAGCCCCAGGGCCTGCCGGTCACCCAGGTCCAGGGGCGGGTCGAAGGCTCTCGTCAGACGCGCCCACGAGCCGAAGGCCTCCTCACGCTCGCTCGCCATCTCCAGGGCGAAGGTCGAGTCGCCGGTGGGGGTGAGGTCCGACGCCGTCGAGGCAGTCATCGTCACCCCGGGCGCGGCCTCCGAGGCGGTCAGCGCCCCCATGTCCGCGGGGTCGATGAGGGTGACCCCATTCGGGTCATCCCAGGGCGCGCAGCCGTGCAGGGCCTCGATGCGGACGAAGGGCGCTTGGGCCTCATAGGGGTTCGCCAGGGCGATCTCCGCGCTCCCATCCGTTACCCTGGCCGTGGTGGCCGCGACAGGGTGGACCGTCGCCTCGGCCCCCTCGCCCCGCAGGGTGAACTCCGCCCCCGGCTCCGCCAGGGCGGCGAGCGCCTCGGGCGAGAGGCCATGCTCACGCCGGAACCCTTGCCACCGCCGCATCACGTCGGCCAGACGCCGGTGGAGGGGCATGCCCACTTCATAGCTGGTCAGGCTGAGGCCGCTGTCCTTGGCCAGCGCCTTGGCGCAGAGGTACTCGATGTCGTCGGGATAGGTCGCCTCGACCTCGGGCGCGCCGGAGCACACGAAGGCCCACCATCCCAGGTTGCTCAGCAGGAACATTCGCTCATGGGGCAGATTCGCCGCTACGTGAGCGTCAATGAACTGCTTGTGGCAGCGATTCGGGTGGTCCCATGCGCCCAGCCGGGAGCGCACGGGCCACAGGTGATGGTAGAAGGTGCTCATCTCCACGATGACGGGCCGGTTCAGCCGATTCAGCACCTCGTAGACGTACCCCGAGCCGTAGTGCCACGAGCGCTCCGCGCCGCCTAGGGTGTCCTCCCCGTCGAGCGCGTCGAAGTAGATCGCGTCGAAACCGCACTCATTCACGAAGTCAGCCGTCGCTTGGGCGACCTCCTGGAATAGCGGCGAGTGGGGGTCGGGTAGGAACAGCCCGAAGCACTCCTGGAGATGGTAGGCCTTCTCGCCCGCAGGATGAGCCGACGCCGTTGTCCCATAGGCGCCCCGCTGGCAGCCCGTGAACCGATAGGGCGGCTCGGCGCTGACCCCTGTGAAGACGATCAACTCCTCCTCCACCCGGAGTGTCACGCTGTTCCGCTCGAAGAACCCGGTGATCGTTGACACACCCGCCGTGGATTCCGCCACAGGCACCTCGACATCGCCAGGGGCCACGTCGGCAGCGAGGGTGAACGCCGCCTTCGCCGCCAAACCCGGATCCGGCACGGGGGTGACCCACGGACTCTCCTTCGACACGAAGAAGGCATAGGGCTGCATCCCGACCAGGATGCCCGCCTCATGGATGCGGTCGATGGCTCGACGCAGGCTCGCCCGCCCCTCGGGGTAGACCGCCGGGTCTAGGGCGCAGTCGCCGAAACGGAAGGCGCTCCCGATGGAGGGGCCGCCGTGGATATGGATCTGGTCGAACCCCAGCGAGCGGGCCTTCTCGATCCACTCGTCCGCCGTCTCCTCGGTGAGCCCCCCGAAGTTGAAGATGTAGGAGCTTCGGGTCCGGGGATCGTCGAGAGCGAAGGGTCCACCGAGGGCCGATGTCGGCACCTCGGGCGCGCCGAGGATAGCCTCCTGGAGGATCGCGCGCATCCGCTCCGGGGGACAGCCAATGAGCGCCACCGACGCCCCCGCGAACCCGAGATCCGCGTATGCCACCGCCGCGAGTCGCGCTGTCGGGCCGGGCACCGCAGCCACGTTCGTTCGGTTGTTCCGCGCCAGGGCGCAAGCGACGAAGGGGGCGTCCAGGCTCTCGGGGAGGCTCGTCGGGAGGTCGCACAGAGCCACCGACTCGACGGACTCCCCCGTCACCCCCTGCAGGGTCAGCGTGAGGATGTTCACGCCCTCCTGCACGGCCAACGTCATGCTGCCGGCGTGACCAAACTCCACCCGGAGCATCCGGCCCGCGCGCTTGAGGGCCGTCGCCGGCACCGTCGCGCCACCCGCCATGGCCCAGAAGACCGCATTCTCCTCCGGCGCCGCTGCGTAGTCGTGGCCCGCTGCCGTGTCTACGAAGCCTTGCAGAGTGGCATCGGGTCCGAGGAGGAGGCGGAAGTGGTTGGTGGAGAGCTCCACAGGCGCGGCGCAGAGAGAGGTCGTCACGAGCAGGACGGTGGTCAGCATGGTAGATGCCCCCTTAGCGGCCGGGCGTTTCACCCGGCTGTTCCGCCGAACCTCCGCCCAGCAAGGAACCGCCCGCCGCTCCGGCCAATACACCCGGCACAGATCCACGCACCACGCCGGGAGTGATCCACGTGCGCGCGCGTCCTATCCTCAGCGCTTCACTGCTGCTGCTAGCCCTCGCAGCCTCGGCGAGCGCGGCGGAGCTTTTCCGTCCCGCCGAGCCGAACCGATTGGCCCTGGATCCACCCGTCACGGCCCGGTACGTGCGGATCGTCCTCGACGGCTCCCTTGACGGCATGGCGCCCTGCCTCGACGAGCTCGAGCTCTATGCCCCCGGCGGCGAGTCGAACCTGGCCGTCGGCCCCGGCGCCGTGGCCTCCGCCTCGTCCGTCATCACCGGCTACTCCGCCCACGCCGTCGAGCATCTCAACGACGGCCTCTACGGCAACGCCTGTAGCTGGGTCGCCGCCGGCGCCGCCGGAGAGTGGGCCCAGATCGAGTTGCCCGAACCCGCCGAGATCGGCCTCGTCGTCCTCAGCCGCGACCGCAACGGCAGCTTCACGGACAGAGTGCCCGCGCGAGTCCAGGTGCTCGTCTCCCTGGATGGGGCAGAGTGGACCTCGGCCCTGGAGGCCGCCTTCCGCGCGCCGGGCAGCTCCGGCGCGCCTGCTCTGCCTCCTCCTCCGCCCCTGCCCGGCCGCGCCCCTCAAGCCGTCCTCGATGCGCCGCGCGTGAACGAGCATGGCCACGCGAACCTCGCTCTCGACGGGGAAGCGAGCGCCTCATCGGTCCTGGCTGACGGCGCGAACCCCCTACATCGGGTGGCCCATCTCAACGACGGCCGCGGGGGCAATGACCGGAGCTGGATCGCCGACGCTTCCACGGGCTGGGCCGAGATCGATCTCGGCGCCGAGCGGTGGGTCTACCAGGTCGCACTCGGCAACGACAACTCGGGCGCCTACACGGATCGCGCCACGGGCCGCGCTCGTATCCTCGCCGCGACGACCTATGCCGATGACTCCGACGACCCCGCCTGGGCCACCGCCGCCACCATCGAGTCACCCCTGCACGAACGCCGTGTCATAGGCTTCCAGCCCGTTCGTGCCCGCTGGGTCCGCGTCGCCATCGACGAAGCGGTGGGCGAGCCGCGTATCGACGAGCTCGAGATCTACGGCGGCCCCGATCCCATCTCCGACGCCGTCGCCCAGGCCGCGCTAATGCCCCCCGAGCCGCGTGCGCTGAGCGAGGAGGAGCTCCTCCGCTACGCCTTCGTCGCCGAGGAGCACGCGTGGCTGAAGACCTTCGGCTACGCCGACCTCGATCCCGGGCTCGTGCCGTACAACGGACGCGTCACCGAGTACCCGCGGCACGTCCCCGACGACTTCATCCCCATCCCGCCCCTCGGCGACGCGCCCGACATCGACGGCTCCATCGGCCCGCGGGAGTGGGCCCAGGCCTCCACGGGCGCCGTCCGAGTCGCCGCGGCTGACGACTTCCAGGACGGCGCTCTCGTCGAGCACCGCCTCCGCGCCTGCGTCCACGGGGGTGACCTCTGCCTCGCCCTCGAGGCGAACCGGCTCCTCCAGGGCCGCCTGATCCTCATCTCCACCGCCGACTGGTCCGCGAACGTCTGCCTGGAGCTTCAGGATCAGCAAGTCGTCCTCCGGGTCCACCAGCCCGACGTGGACCTTTGGACCGAGCGCCCCGTCGAGGCGGCCATCGCCCTGGGCGAGGCTGGCGGCGTGGTGATGGAAGCTCGGGTCCCCCTCGACGTTCTGCCCGACGCCGACGCCCTGGGACTGCGCATCGGCCTGGGCTTCGGCGGCCACCATACCTCCGCCCTTGGGCGCGCCGTGAACGCCCGGCTCGCCCCTATCGGCCTCGCGGCCCAGCCCGATGGCCAGGGAGGCTTCGAGGTCCGGGTGAGCCGCGTGGGTGGCGAGGCGCCACAGCCGAGGGTCGACCTGGCGCCGGGGTCCCTCGGCGTCGCGGGAACCGCCTCCGTCGATTGGCAGGGGACCACCTACACGATCCAGCTTCTCGCCTACGACCCCGCGAAGCGCGCCCTGGACATGGCCGGCGAGCTGCTGCGGCGGCTCAGCGCGAGGGGCGTGCGGCTGACCGACGAGGCCCGGCGGCTCCGTGACCTCGAGACCGAGCGCGCCGCAGGAGACGCCGACCCCCGCGACCTCTTCTTCCGCGCCCGACTGCTCAAGCGAGAGATCTTCCTGCGCGACCCCGACTTGGCGCCCCTGCAGCGGATCCTCTACGTCGAGCGCCATCCCTTCGAGCCCTCCCATATCTACACGGACTACACGGACGCGCCCTTCCGCCCCGGGGGCGGCGTGTGCGTGCTTGAGATCCCCTGGGAGAACGGCCTCGCCGTCAGCCAGCGGAGCCGCACCGTCCTCTTCGACTCCGCCGGCGGCATCGCCCGCGACCCCATACCCGACTTCGCCCAACAGCGCGTCTACTTCGGCTACCGGCCCGCGGCCGATGGCTTCTACCACCTCATGGCCATGAACCCCGATGGACGCGGCCTAACCCAGCTCACCGACGGGCCCTTCCACGACTACTACCCCTGCCCGCTACCCGACGGCGACCTCGCCTTCATCTCCACCCGCTGCACCGCGCGCGTCTTCTGCTTCCGCGGCGCCTCGGCCGTCCTCTTCCGCATGGCCCCCGACGGCTCCGACCTCCGGCCCCTCTCCTTCTCCTCCCTGAGCGAGTGGGCGCCGTCGGTCATGAACGATGGCCGGATCATCTGGACCCGCTGGGAGTACATCGACAAGGGCGCCGACTTCACTCAGACCCTCTGGGCCACCAACCCCGATGGCACCCGGCCCGAGCTCGTCTTCGGGAATACCATCATCCAGCCCAACGGCTACGCGAGCGGCCGCGAGGTGCCTGGTACCCAGGAGATCGCCTGCACCCTCGTCAGCCACTTCGGCGACATCAACGGCCCCATTGCTCTCCTCGACCTCAGCAAGGGGCGCTTCAACCCCGCGGCGATCACCTCCATCACCCCCGAGGTGCCGTGGCCGGGGATGTGGCCTCGGACCGAGTGCTTCCGCGACCCGTACCCCATCTCCCGAGACCTCTTCCTCGTCTCCCACGCCGCCGAGGACCGCTTCGGCCTCTACGTCATCGACCGCTACGGCAACCGCGAGATCCTCCACCTCGACCCCGTCTACGGGAGCATGGGGCCCATCCCGCTGGCGCCCCGGCCGCTCCCGCCCATCATCCCCGACGCCGTCGCGGGGCAGGCGGAGGAGACGGGCCGCTTCGTCCTCATGGATGTCTACCGGGGGCTGGGCGAGGACGTCGAACGCGGCTCCGTGAAGTGGCTGCGCGTCGTCGAGGAGGTCCGGCACAACCTGCACATGGACCCCAACCGCGACCACGAGGACTTCGTGAAGTGGTACGCCTCGCCCGTCGACGTCGTCTCGGGCCCCTACGGCTGGCCCACCTACGTCGCCAAAGCCCCCTTGGGGCTGGTGCCGGTGGATGAGGACGGCTCGGCGAGCTTCACTGCGCCCGCGGGGAAGGTCCTCTACTTCCAAGCCCTCGATGAGGACCTCAACGAGATCCAGCGCATGCGGAGCATGGTTCACCTGCAGCCGGGCGAGGCTCGGAGCTGCATCGGCTGCCACGAGGACCGGGTCGAGGCGCCGCCCGTCACCCAGGCCGAGGCGATGTTCCGGTCGCCCGTCGAGATGCAGACACCCGAGTGGGGCGGCGAGCCCTTCAGCTATGAGCGGATCGTCCAGCCCGTGTGGGACGCGAACTGCGTCTCATGCCACAACGAGAGCCACCCCAAGGGGCTGGACCTCCGAGGCGACCTCAACGCCGAGCGGGTCCCCACGAGCTACCGGACCCTCATCACCCGAGGGCTGGTGCACTACCTGGACTGCGGCTGGAACTCGGGCGGGTGCGAGAAGCTGTCGCCCCTGAGCTTCGGCACGCTGAAGAGCCCGCTGTGGTCGGTGCTGAACGCGGGCCACCACGAGGTGGCGCTGAGCCGCGACGAGATGGCGCGGGTGAAGACCTGGATCGATCTCAACTGCCCGCTCTGGCCGGACTACATCGAGCGCCAGAGCAGGCCGCTGGGGCCGAACCAACCCAGCCACGCGACCCTCCCCGGCGAGGCCGGGCCGGCCTGAGGCTTGGCCGTCCCCCCAGGGGGGCTTGTCGCGGGATGAGAGTGGTTCGAAGCTGCGCACATCGCGCGGCTGTCCTTTTGCGCTACCTACGACTCTGTGAAGGTGGCGGCCGTCTGAGTCATGAACCCAGCCAGGGGTTGATGACGCTTCCCGGCGCCAGACCAGATCCACCGCGGATCGTCGAGTGGCTAATGAGTCTGGGCTAGCGTCCGGCGAACCGAAGGGTGGCGCTCCCGCTTGAAAGCCAAAGAGACCTCATTGCTCCAGTTCATGCAGGGCCCGAAGCAATTCCGCATCCCCATCTTCCAGCGGACCTACAGCTGGGAGGTGAAACACTGCCGGCAGCTATGGCAGGACCTCCTTACCGCCCTGGAGGAAGACAGGCCGGCCCACTTCATTGGCTCGATCGTCTACATCGAGGAGGGGCTTTACCACGTCTCGTCCATCCCGTGCCTGCTCGTGATCGATGGGCAGCAGCGCCTCACGACCACATCGCTGCTCCTGATCGCCCTCGCTAGCCATCTCGACCCAACGGGCCAACAGCGCGAGGGCATCGCAGCGGAGATCCGCGATTACTACCTGTGCAACCCACATGGGCAGGGCGACCTCAAGTACAAGCTGCTGTTGACCCAGGCCGACAGGGAAACCCTGATCCGCTTGGTGGACCGGAAGGACCCCAAGGAGGATGCCTCCCGCCGGTTGCTCAACAACTACCGCTTCTTCGAGGATCAGATCGCCAGGTCAGGTCGCGAGCCGGATGAGCTGTACCGCGCTTTGGCACGTCTTTTCGTGGTAGATGTCGCTCTGGACCGGCAACATGACAACCCTCAACTGATCTTTGAGAGCATGAACTCCACCGGCCTCGATCTCAGCCAGGCCGACCTCATCCGCAACTACGTCCTCATGGGCCAGGAGCCCGAGATGCAGGAGGAACTGTACCGAGAGCATTGGTTCCCCATGGAGCAGCTCTTCGGCCAGGAGGACTATGGGAAGCACTTCGACCGCTTCATGCGGGACTTCCTGACCGTCAAGACAGGCCGGATCCCCAACATCAGGGACGTCTACGTGGGCTTCAAAGAGTATGCGCCCACAACCGCCCTGGGATCGATCGAGACGATACTGGCCGACGTCCACCGGTTCGCTCGGTACTTCGTCAACATGGCATTCGAGAAGGAGGCCGATCCCGATCTGCGATCTCGCTTCGCGCAGATCAACGCCCTGAGAGTCGATGTGGCGTACCCCTTCCTTCTGAAGCTGTACGCGGACCACGCGGATGGTACCCTGGACAAGCCCACTTGGCTAGAGATCCTCGACCTCGTCGAGAGCTACGTTTTCCGGCGGATGATATGTCGAGTGCCGACCAATGCGCTCAGCAAGATCTTCGCTTCCCTGGCGGGAGAAGTCGATCCCAACGCTTTCCACGAGAGCGTGCTGGCCGGGTTGCTACTTCGCAAGCACAACCAACGCTTCCCGCGGGATGATGAGTTTCGAACCATGCTCACCACCGAGGACATCTACAACATCCGCGCAAACCACTACCTGCTCAGCCGCCTCGAGAACTTCGAGCGCAAGGAACCAGTACCCACCCAGGAGTACACCATCGAGCACGTGCTCCCCCAGACGGAGGCCCTCTCCGCGGAGTGGCGGACTATGCTCGGGCCGGATTGGGTCCAGACGCAAAAGACGCTCCTGCACACTCTCGGGAACCTGACTTTGACGGGCTACAACTCCGAGTACAGCGATAGGCCCTTCACGGAGAAGCAGAACATGAAGGGCGGCTTCTGTGAGAGTCCCTTGAAGCTGAACGTGGATCTGCGCACGGCGACTACGTGGGATGCAGCGGCCATCCAGGCGCGGGCGGCAAGGCTAGCGGACATAGCTGAAAAGGTCTGGCCATGCCCCTCGCTGCCTGTCGAGACCCTGGCCACGTATAAGGCGCGGCAGGAAGGGGGGAGCGAGTACACGCTAGAGGACCATCCCTCCCTGTCGGGGCCCACGGGTGAGCTCTTCGATACGCTCCGGGCCTACGTGCTCCAACTGGGCCCCTCGGTGAACGAGGAGGTCGGCGGGCTCTACATCACCTATTCTCTGACCAATGCCTTCCTCTGTGTTGTCCCATGGCAAGGGGGACTCACCCTCTACCTGGATACGCCACTCGGTGCGCTACGTGACCCCCGCAAGGTCGCGGTTGACATGTCAGGGACGGCGCACTGGGGCTCCGGCGACACCCGGATCTACGTGCACGATGCCCAGGAGCTCGAGTACGCTCTGGATCTCGTCGAGCAGGCGTACGACTACCAGTTCCAACCGGAGCCGTCAGTAGCGAAGCAGTGACCCAGCCGTGACCTGGCCCCTGTGCCACGGGCGCACATTGCGCCGCTTGTGCGTGTCGCCCCGACGGCCATTCACCGCCCCACGCTGGGCTCCCGCACAGGGCCGTATGCGAGGTGTCCATGGAGTGGAAAGGGAGCCATTCGGTCCGCGGCGCAGTGTCGCGGGAGTCCGTTCAGCTGGCGAGCGCTGCGGGTGTAGCACCGGGCCATTGCATCATGTTTGAATGGCAAATAGGAGCGAATGTAGGGTTGCACGAATCAGTGTGCATGAATAGCGAGCATGTTACTGAGCATCCGGCGGTGTTGAGTCTCTTCGAAGCATTGCAGTCGGTCCCCGATCATCGGAGTCGTCACGGCCGTCGCTATCCTCTGGCCGTGGTGCTCGCGATCGCGGTGTCGGCGATGGTCTCCGGCGCGCGAAGCCTATATGCGATCGCCCAGTGGGCGGAGGAGCATCGCAAGTTGGTGACGACGACTTTCGACCTTCGCCAGCACTGGACGCCGAGTCATACGACCTTCTTCCGAGTGTTCGCCGGGCTCGATGTAGCGGCGTTCGAGGCGGTGGTCCATCGTTGGCTCCACGAGCACTTCGTGGGTCCCGACGAGGCGTTTGCCGTGGATGGGAAGACGCTCCGCGGCATTCATGGCGAGGAGATCGCCGGCGTCCATCTCGTCGCCGCTTTCACCCATGCCAGAGGTGTGGTGGTGGGCCAGGCACAGAGCCCTGGCAAGGGACAGGAGTTGGCCGCGGGCCGTGAGGCTGTCCGCGCGCTCCCCTTTGAGGGCCGCATCCTGACTTTGGACGCCCTCTACGCCACACGAGAGTTCTGTCAGGAGATCGCCCAAAGGGGGGCACTACCTCGTCGGCGTGAAAGGCAACCAGCCGACGCTTCGGCTGGAGGCGCGGCTCTTCTTCCAGGAGCAGCCCCCACGCACACTACTCCGCGCCACGTCACGGACGCGTCATGACTCTCGCCACGAGATCCGCCAACTCCGCGCAGGGCCCACGCTCCTCCCCTGCCGCGACTGGCCTACGCCCATACGTTTCGTTGAGGTGACCTCCACGGTTCGCGAGAAAGGGATCACCCGCACCGACACCCGCTTCTTCGCCACCAACTTGCCCCCGGAAAGAGGGACGCCGCGCCGACTCCTCCAACTCGTCCGCAATCACTGGTCCATTGAGAACCGACTTCACTACGTCCGAGACTTCACTTTCGACGAGGACCGTTCTCCCATCCGGACAGGCAACGGACCCCGCACCATCGCCACCCTCCGCAGCCTCGTCATTAGCCTTCTTCGAGCCTGCCGCTCACCCAACATCGCCGCCGCTCTACGCACATTCAGCTACCGACCACACGCGGCAATACGACTAATCACAACACCGCCATGCACGATAATGCAATGACCCTGGTGGGCGGGGCTCTGCCCCTCCCTCACCCCACCACCCTTGCGTCCGCCAGTTGCCGTGGTCGGTCGGTGGTTCCGCGGGAGGAGGAATCGCATCAGGGCGACAGAAGAGTGACGCCACATCGGGTAAGGGGGCCTCGCCCCCATCGGAAGACGGTGCGAATCCGTCGCTGCCCCGCAACTGTGACCGGTACGAACGCCGCGGAAACCACTGGCCGAGAGGCTGGGAAGGCGCGGCAAGTAGGGAGACCCGGAAGCCAGGAGACGGCCTGATGGTTCTGGGAGTCGCACTCCTCGCGGGTAGGAGATTGCGGTATGTCCGGCTATGGCTTCGTGTCGCGGATAAGGTCCAACCGGGCCTTGCCGCTCCCCTCATCGTTCCCCCCGATCCCCCCTGGCGCGATTCCCGCCCCAGGAGGTGATCCCCGATGACGACTCCTCTCCGGCTGTGCGCGGAGCGTCCCACCCTGGCGGAGGCCCGCGCGACAGCGGTCGGCTGCCTATTGCGGATGGCGCCCTTCCCGGTCTGGCTCGTCGCGTCGGCCCCGATGGCCGCCGAAACACACAACGAAACGGAGTGGTGATTGCGATGACACGAACGCGCCGAGCGTTCACCCTGATCGAGCTACTCGTCGTGATCGCGATCATCGCGGTCCTTGCGGCGATCCTCTTCCCCGTGTTCGCCAAGGCACGGGAGAAGGCGCGCCAGACCTCGTGCCTGTCCAACATCCGTCAGCTCGCGCAGGCCGAGATGAGCTACCAGCAGGACAATGACGGCGTCTTCGTGATGGGCGCCGAGGATATCTTCACCGGCTTCGGCGGCCGCAAGCGGTGGCACGGAGTGCGCCAGGAGCCGTCGGTGGGCGGAGGGCTGTTCGACAAGACCAAGGGCCCGCTATACCCCTACATCAGGAACGTCCAGGTCTTCGAGTGCCCGAGCTTCCGCGACTACGTCAAGGCGGGCGACGGGTCGGCGAACGACTTCGAGGCCGGCTGCGGCGGATACGGGTACAACAACGAGTTCCTCGGCAGCGGCAACGCCCGGATGGGCTGGGATCCGGCAGCGCAGACCTCGCCGGCCTGTGACTCGATGATCCAGGACGCCTCCTCAACCTTCATGTTCGCGGACACGGCTTTCCTGCAGTACTACCCGTCCACCTACGCGATCGAGTACTCGTTCATGGAGCCGCCCTACTGGCCCTACTTCGCGGTGCACTGGGACTTCTGGATGCGTCCTGAACCCTCGATCCACTTCCGCCACAACGGCCTCGCCAACTTCGCGTTCGCCGACGGCCACGCCAAGGCATTGCCCCGCGGCGTGATTCCCGACGCCGGTTCGGTATACGGCGGCGGCGCGGAGCTGATGGCCGCCTTCGGGGTCGGCTGGCCGGCGCCGGACGACTTCTCGATGTGGGGACCGCTCTAGGGAGGCGCGCGATGGGTGAGCACTGGCGCGAGTGGCTTCTCGGGAGCGCCGCCGTCGCCTTGCTGATTTGGGTTCTCTGCCAAGCGCTGGCGATGCGGCCCGGGGGCAAGGCGCCCCGTCCCGCGCCACTGCCGGTGATCTGCGCTGAGTGTGGCTGGTCGGGCCGCCGGATCGTCGACGGCCTGCCAGCGCGATGCCGGAAGTGCGGGGCCGTGGCGGTCCACTTCGCGGGTCTGTGTCCGGATTGTGGGCGGTGGACGCCGTGGGATCCGGCCCGGGAGGAGATCCTGTTCGCGCGGCCGCGGCTGTTCCGGGCGTGGGGGCCGACTTGGTTCTTCCCGCTCTGCGCGGGCTGCGGCACGGCGACGAACGCGACAGGCGAGGACTCGCCGTGGACACGGCTGCTCGAACACCAGGCGCAGCAGCCCGATGGCGGCGGCGCACGATCGGAGAGAGGAGAGATCCAGTGAGAGCGCGATGGCTATTCCCGCTGTGCTTGGCCACAGCGGTGGCACTGCTTGGCGGGTGCCGTTCGCGGCCGGCCACGGCCGACCCAGTGGCGCGGTACTACGGCGCCTACCAGTTCGCCGACGGCACTGTGTTGATGGTGAAGCCCGAAGGGAAGGCGGAGATGGTCGGCAGGGGAGGCCGGCAGGAGTTGTCCTGGCGGCAGTCCGGGGAGTCGCTCACATTCGAGGGGACGGGCGGCGGGACGCTGGCCGTTAGCGCCGAGCGCGGTCCCACGTACACCGCGACGGAGGGCGGCCAGGTCTACCCGCTCCGGAGACGCCAATGAGCGCTCCGGCCGATCGGAGGAGAGCGCCCGGACGACGGGCGCTCTCGCTCCTCCTAGCGGGTCTCGTGGTCATGGCGTGCTGCCTTCTTGTGCTCTGGGCGCGCGAGCAAGCCCACCAACCCTCGGCATGGAGCGGGGTCTACGCGACGGAGGATGCCCGGATCGCGCTCCTCGTGCGGCCCGACGGCCGGGTCACTGTGGTCCTCCCGGAGGGGTCGGAGCAGGGCGTCGAGGCTGTGGAGGACGCAGAGGCCCTCCGGGTCGGCGGGAGCTTTCCCGGCAAGCTGTCCGGCCCCGGGCCGGACGCCCGGTACCGCTACGAGCCGGACGACCACGCCATCGCCCCGCTGCGCCTCGTGCGGATCGACTGATCGCGCCGTTCGTCGCCGCGGGCTCCGGCACAGCTCCACCACGAACACCGCCGAGTTCGCCCAAACCTCCTGGTTGCATCCGATCGTCGCCTCGAGGGCGCGGAAGCCCTCGGGCAGGTCGTAGCTGACCCTCGATACCGCATGGGCGCCGATGCTGATCGGCAGGTCGCGGGCCGGCCGGGGGCGCATTCGGGGAGGCGGGCTCGCGGAGAGGAGCGCCGGACCATGCTGGAATGCCAGGACCTGGTCGGGGCGAAGGAACGGCTGACGAAGTGGTGGCACGGCGAGGCGGTGGAGGGGGTGGCGTGGGCCATCCACGCGCTGCGGAAGGAGCCTCGGTTCGAGCCGCCGCCGGCGCCGGAGGGGCGCGATTGGACCCAGCGTTGGACCGATCCGGCGATCCGGATCCCCCAGTTCTTGCGGCAGTTCGCGGCGGTCGAGTACCTGGGCGAGGCCATCCCGTATCTCGACACGCAGATCGGCCCCGGGAGCTTCGGGCTGTTCCTCGGGGTGGAGCCGGTGTTCGCGCCGAACACGGTGTGGTACGAGCCGACGCTGAAGGACCTGGCCGAGGGGCCGGGCCTCAGCTTCGACCCGGACAACCACTGGTTCCGAGTGCATGTGGAGTACATCCAAGCGGCGCTGGCGGTGGCCGAGGGCCGGTTCTATGTGTCGCTGCCGGACCTCGTGGAGGGGCTCGACACCCTGGCGGCGCTCTACAACAACCAGAAGCTGCTCGTGGACCTCATGGACCGGCCCGAGCTGGTCCACGCGACCCAGGCGCGGCTGACGGATCTGTACTTCGAGGTCTACGACCGGCTCTACCAGATGGTGAAGGACGAGGCGGGGGCGTGCTGCTTCTCGGCCTTCCAGACCTGGGCGCCGGGGCGGTACGCGAAGGTCCAGTGTGATATCGCGGCGGCGCTGGGGCCCGGGCAGTTCGAGGAGTTCGTGGCGCCGTATCTCGCCCGGCAGTGCGAGCGGCTGGACTACGCGATGTTCCACCTGGATGGGCCGGACTGCATCCGCCACCTGGACATCCTGCTGCAGGTTCCGGGGCTGCAGGTGATCCAGTGGACGCCGGGCGCGGGGCGGCCTGATGTGGGGGACCCCGTCTGGTACGGCATGTACCGGCGGATCCTGGAGAGGAAGCGACTGATCCTCCTGGGGATGCCCCTGGAGCGCGCGAGGCCGACGGTGGAGGCGATCGGGACGCGGGGCGTGTACATGGTGACGGGCGGCTGCGGGGTGGATGAGGGCCTGCGGGCGCTGGAGGCGTCGCGGGGCTGGTAGGGGGGCCCTAGGCGCGCGCAAGGGCGGTCGTTAGGTTGTGCGTTCACGGCAGGCAGGCCAGCGCGACTTCCGTGCGGGCCGCGCGTCTTCGGTGCATGGCGTCGGCCCTGCAGGAGGGCGGGACACGGGCCTGGAACACGTGCGGAACGGCGCCGTGATCGCAGTCGCACAGTGTCTGGTGTCGAAAGACAAGAAAGGGGAGTTTGGGATGTATTACCGGTTGGGGTTGGTCGTGCTCGCGGTTCTGGCTCTGTCGCTGAGCGCGGCAGGCATCTCGTGCGGGAGGGCGGCGACGGGGCAGGCCGAGCAGGGCGGAACCGATCGCACGCTCAGGGATACGGCGGTGGCGCAGCACTTGGGGCACGGCGATCTCACCGCGGACCTCACGAAGGCGATGCACGTTCCGCCTGCGGAGATTCGCGAGGATCTGGAGGCGCGGGGCGCGGTGGTGAACGAGAAGGACGGGAGCATCCTCGTGCCCATCCCCGAGGGCGAGGCCGTCTTCGGTTCACCCGAGGGTGAGGGATATGACGACGAGCGCCCGCAGTTCCGCGCGTCGCTGCCCGAGTACTACATGGGCGCGTACGAGGTGACGAACGCGCAATGGAAGCGGTTCGCGGACGAGACGGGGTACGGTGTGCCCTGGCCCAATGGGCGGATCCCGCTGGACGGTGAGGACCACCCCGTGGTCTGTGTGAGTTGG
>DBQI01000025.1 GCA_002305165.1 Armatimonadetes bacterium UBA1398 | reverse complement strand
ACTCAACGAAAATGAAAAGACCCTACCCCCCCCGTCTGCAGGGCCTGGGGCTGCTGCGGCATGTGCTATCCTTCGAGGTCATCTTCGCCCTGCACACCCATGCTATGTTCTGGAAGTCCAGCCCCCTCGCCCAGAGTTCTCCCATTGACGTCACCCCACTCACGGGTTCGCTGTCGGCCCTGGCTGCTGCGTGGCTCTGCATCTCCGGCCAGGTTCGGTTGCCCCTCAACTCCCTCAGGGTCCCTGCTGGCTTCCTGGCTCTCGGCGTCTGGGCACTGATCTCGCTTCTGTGGACACGGAACCCTGTTGACGGTCCCTACAAGGTCGCTTACATGCTGACTCTTAGCCTCTGGTGCGTACAGGGCGGGACAATGATCGGCCTAGACCGGGCCCGCCTCAGTCGCTACGCCTGGACAGTCATAGTGCTCGGCATCGTCCTGACTCTCGATTTCGCCGCGACTCCGGGGATCGATTCGTGGCTTCACCCCCCAACCGTGATGCTACGCTGTCCGGGCGCTGCCGTCGGGCTGCTGGCCGGCTGCAGTCTGGTGTGTGTCTGGATGCTCCTTCTAGTCTGCCCTGCAGTGGCCCTGCGGAGTCGTGTACTCGGTGCCGGCATCGCCGTGTTGTTGAGCCTGCCTCTCCTCCGGAGTGGTCAACGTGGACCGGTCTTGTTCCTGTGCATCTTGCCCATGCTTACACTCGCTATGGCCTGGCGTAACGGACGAGCAGGTCCTGCAATCCTGGCCCTCGCCACCCTGGCGGGCACAGCTGCTGTCGCTTACGCGTTCGCCGAGGACCCCTCCGCGCTGTCAGGTTACGGCACCTTCAGCAGAATGCAGACGCTTCAGGAGACGCAATACGGAGGCCGAGTGGATCTCTTCGCCATGGCACTCGACCTTTGGAGGCAACGCCCCTGGATTGGACAGGGAGTAGCCGGCTTCACAGTTCCCACGCACGGTGCGTCCTATGAATACCCCCACAACATCATCCTCGAAGCCCTATGCGAGCTTGGCATTGTGGGCTTCCTCCTCCTAGGCTTCACTCTGTGGTCTGCCGCCATTCAGCTGCTATCTAGTTCCCGACGCTGGGTGGACCAACACTGGGTCATGGTCTTGGCGCTCTCTTCGTATACCCTGCTCCTCAGTATGAAGAGCGGCGATCTCGTCGGCGCCAGATGGATGTGGGCGGCGGTGGGTATGACCTCTGTCGGTCTGCCGTTCACGTCTCTCGGCGCTCAGATCTGTGGTCCCTCCAGCCGTCCTCACCGCGGCCGCCCCGGGCGCGACACCCCAGCGGCTGGCGGCGCCATACGTTCCTAGACCGCAGGTCGGCCTCTGCCTTGCGAACCGGAGGCTGGCACTGGCTGAACGGCCCCAGAACGAGGTGTCTCTATGCCATCCCCAGAACCTCAGATAAGAGCACTGTCGGATCCTCGAGTGGCCCGCATTACCCACTACTTCACCCATTACAATGAGCCACTGCTGCATGAGTTGATGCAGGCCCCCGAGGACCGCAGCGGGATCACCTACTCGCTCTACTCGGATGTGACGTCTCCCGACCACACACTCAAGCTCGTAGACCCTGCGTTGGCTACCTTGCCCCCGTGGGACGGCGGGCTCCGGTGGTACCGGGTCAGGAACAGGAGGCTGGCCGGGCCGCTGTTCTGGCAGCAAGGGACCCTGAGGTTGGCGTGGGCCCGCGGACACGACGTACTGATTGTCACAGGAAGCTACTACTGCCTGACCAACTGGTTGCTTGCTCCCCTTGCGCGCCTCCGACGCAAACGGCTCATTTGGTGGACCATCGGCCAGGTGGTGGGCGAACCCAGCAGACTTCAGCGATGGATGAAACGCAGATTCCTACGCCTAGCCGACGCAGTTCTCTTCTACGGACATCGGGAACGCGCCCAAGCCATCGCCGATGGAATGGACCCGGACAGTCTATACGTTGTGTACAACTCCATGCCGTTGCCAGAGTGCCTGGATCCTCCTCCGCCCGCCGTGACCGCTGAGCTTCGTGCGGGCCTGTTCTCAGACCCTTCACTCCCTACCCTCATACACAGCGGTCGGTTGCGGTCCGAGCGGCGGGTGGATCTCGTCCTCAAGTGTGCCAGAGCACTCTCCGACGAAGGCTTCCCGGTGAATGTCATCCTGATCGGACAGGGGCCGGCCAACGCATCGCTCGAGACGCTCACGCAGGAGCTTCGTCTCTGCGGCCGCGTCCACATGGCTGGCGCCTGCTATGACGCGGAGCGCTTGGCACAGCTGTTTCACGCAAGCGATCTCTGCGTGGCGCCGGGTGGCATTGGGCTTCTCTGCATCCAGGCTATGGCGCATGGTGTACCGTGCATCACGCATGACGATCACTATGGCCTGCATGCCGGAGGCCACGGCGGACAAGGGCCTGAGCACGAAGCGATCGTCCCAGGTCGAACCGGGATGTTGTTCCCCAATGGCGACTTCAGGGGGCTGGTGCGATGCGTCAGACAGTGGTTCGCTACTGCGCCACCCAAAGACGCAGTCAGCACGGAATGCCGGCGTCTCATCCGGATGTACTATAGCCCACGGAACCAGGCGGACGTCATAGATGCCGCAGTCCTTGGCATACCGGCGACCCATGTCGTCCAGCTGCAAGACTTCGGGCACGTGGTCGATCCGGCCTCAACTCCGGAGTGATGGCCTCCATACAGAACGCGGGGGCCCCGCACCAGGTGCGCACCACCCCTTGGCAGCATGCACCATGATGTCATCGCCCATCGCAATGCGGCACAGTTCACTGCTCATTCCATGCTCTTGGTCCCATAGGGTATGTCCATGAACGTCCTCCTCGATGCCACCGCTCTGATGCACGGCGGGGGGGTCCAGGTCGGCCTGGCCCTCCTCTCGAATGCAGCCACACATGGCACGCAGTGGCACGCAGTTCTGTCAGCCAACCTCGCGCGGGAGTGCCCGGCCGAAGTGCTCGAGGCAATGGCATCGGTCCGCACTGTACCCACAGCCGGACGGAGCCGCTTCTGGCACGCTCAACGCCTTCTGATCTCTGCATACCGGCAGTGCAAGCCAGATGTGACCTTCGCCGTGTTTGGACCCGCATACTGGGTGCCCCCCGGGCCGCACATTCAAGGATTTGCTCGAGGTCATATGATCTACCCTGAGGTCCTCAATCGCTATCCCAACTGCGGTCGGCTCCGGATACGCCTGCACAATGCGAAGGACCGTTTCGCGGTAAGCAGGGGGGATCGCTTCATCGCAGAGTCGCGAACCGTACGAGAACGCCTCAGTCGCATAGCAGGGATTGCGCCCGATAGGATAGCCATTATAGCAAATACGTACAGCCCATTCTTCTTGGAGTGCTTACGGAGTCAGGTGCCGAAGCCACCCAGAGCCACGAAGCTCATCGCGGTTCCCGCCGCGCACTATACTCACAAGAATCTAGAGATAGTGCCTCACGTCGCTGCACGACTTCAGGCTCTGCTCAGCATCCCATTCAGGTTCCTGCTCACCGTACCGTCTTCTAGCGAGGGATGGCGCACGATAGTGGCGGATGCCGCGCGCCTCGGAGTCCAGGACTCGGTCCGCACGTTAGGCACAGTGCCACACGCCGATATCGCTCGGCTCTACGCACTCTCGGACGCTGTCTTCCTCCCAACTTGGCTGGAGTGTTCGACGGCGACGTACCCCGAGGCGTTCACCGCAGGAGTGCCCCTTATCACTTCGGACCTCGACTTCGCTCGCGAACTCTGCGGCGATGGGGCGTTGTTCGTTGACCCCTTCGATCCCGCTGCGGCTGCGGCAGCGATCGCGCGAGTGCTCACCGATAGCCAACTGCGGCAGTCACTGGTCGAAAGGGGAAGGGCGACGCTCGCCACCAACTACGTCTCGCCCCAGGAGAAGTGGCGGCGGCAGCTGCTAGCACTTGAGGCAGTGGCGAGCGGAGAGCCCTTCCTGGACGAACTCCTATAGGGGTTTTCCGCCGCCTGCTGCCCGCCTACCCACATGTACTACTGCGCCGTAGTCTGTCCCACACGTGGGTAGCGTAACTGCGCAGCCGCAGCGCTCGATCCTTGTAGCGGTCGAAGAGCATTAGCGCGGCGACACGGCTCGCAATGCCCCACCAACCGGTCGGCATTGCGAGCCGAACCTCCCATCCCGTCGCGGCAACTATAGCTGCAGCCAACCGGGCCTCCAGGCTAGGGCGAGGTAGAGCGATGTCGACACCCGAAAGCGTGGCGGCGCAGTGAGCCAGACCTCGGAGGCCGCTGGCGGTCAGTATGCGCGCAAGCTCATCGATCGCGATGCTACTGCCACCCGCCAAATGGTGCAGATCGACAAGGTAGCGGACATAGGGCCTCGAATAGATGTCGGACGCCAGCTGGGCCGCCAGGTGTGCAATACTCACCTCGGCATTGGGCGTGCGGCACGCATTTCCCCACACCGGTACAGGTTCTGCATGCGCCCAGGCCTCCGCAGGATCGACATGCGGGTGATCCGAGGCCTGACCAAGGCATGGGTGCAGTTCGAGATAGGCGACACCGCTCTGCGGCACCGCCAGCGAGAACTCCGGCCCGTGGTCATCGCTACATACCCAGCTATACTCGAACCCCCTTCCTTCGAGCAGTTGCCTCGCGCGCTCTTGCTCCTCTCCGCGCACCAACAGGTCGATGTCGCCAGACTGACGAAGGTGGGGCTCGGGGTAGACGGTGTGGGCCCAGGCGGCGCCCTTGAGCACCAGGAAGTCGACCTCGCGGGCAAGAGCTTCGAGATGGGGCGAGACCATCTCGCCCAGCAGGTGGTACCGCGCGAGGGCTTGGGCGTTCGCGGCCCGAAGGTGCACCATCACTTCCGCCGGCACGGCATCGTCGAGTCCGCGTGCCCTCAGGTTGTGGTAGGCCAACGCCTCGAAGCGCGTCTGCTCGAGTCGGCCCAGCATCTGCGGCCACTCGTCAGGTTCGGGGAGGTCGCCGACCTCGTGCGACAGCGGCGCGCACAGGTCCAGGAACAGCTTCCACTCACGGTCTCGGCGCACTACAGCAACCTCCAAGGGTGCGTGTTCGGGCATCATTCTAGCATCCGGCGATCCGAAGTCTCACGGAAGGCTACCCACTACCCATGAAGCAAGTCCTTCAGTCCCTCTCGGATGGTATGACCAGCGTCGCCGAGGTGCCGTGTCCCGCGGTGCGGCCGGGGCATGTGCTGATCCGAACTAGCCGCAGCCTCGTCTCCGCGGGCACCGAACGCATGCTTGTCGAGTTCGGGAGATCAGGCCTGCTGGATAAGGCGCGGCAGCAACCCGACAAGGTGAGGGATGTCCTCAACAAAGTCCGAGCCGACGGGCTACTCACCACCCTCGACGCGGTCAAGAGCAAGCTAGATGCCCCCCTCGCCCTAGGCTACTGCAACGCGGGACGGGTTCTGGAGGTGGGCCCCGGCGTCGAAGGCCTGGAGGTCGGCGATCGAGTCGTTTCCAACGGCTCTCACGCCGAAGTCGTTTGTGTGCCCCGGAACCTCTGTGCGAGGATCCCCGACGAGGTCGACGACGAGGCAGCCGCCTTCACCGTCCTCGCCTCTATAGGCCTACAGGGGATCCGACTCGCGCAGCCCACCCTCGGGGAGTGCTTCGTCGTCACCGGCCTCGGTCTCATCGGCCTGGTCACCGTCCAGCTGCTGCGCGCCCATGGGTGCCGCGTGCTTGGCGTTGACATGGACTCCGCCAAGCTGGAGCTAGCTCGCGGCTTCGGGGCCGAGACCGTCGATCTCTCCGCGGGAGAGGACCCGGTCGCGAGGGCCCAGGCCTTCTCTCGTGGGCAGGGCGTGGACGGCGTCATCATCACCGCGTCCACTAAGAGCAATGAGCCCGTCCATCAGGCAGCCCAGATGTGCCGGAAGCGTGGCCGAGTGGTGCTCGTCGGGGTTGTCGGCCTCGAGTTGTCTCGGGCGGATTTCTATGAGAAGGAACTCACCTTCCAGGTGTCCTGCTCCTACGGCCCGGGACGCTACGACCCCGCGTACGAGGAGCAAGGGCACGACTACCCTCTCGGGTTCGTCCGCTGGACGGAGCAACGGAACTTCGAAGCCGTCCTTGATATGCTCGCGACGGGGCGGCTCGACGTGCGGCCACTCATCAGCCACAGGTTCGGCCTCGATGAGGCCCCAGCGGCCTACGAGCTCCTGACGTCCGGCGCCCCATCCCTCGGGATCGTGCTCGAGTATCCGGATGAAGCGTCGAAGCCGGAGAAGCGCCTTCGGGCGCGACGAGTCCGCTATATGCAGTCCGCACCCCAGGGCCCCGTGCGGCTGGGCGTGATCGGTGCCGGGAACTACGCGAGCCGCGTGCTCCTGCCCGCCCTCACGAAGGCCGGGGCCCAGATCGTCACCATCGCCTCCAGCGGGGGCGTCAGCGGAAGCTACGCCGCCCGGAAGTTCGGCGCCCATGAGACTACCACGGACACCGACGCCGTCCTTGCTGACGAGCGCGTGAACGCGGTGGTTATCGCGACGCGCCACAACAGCCACGCCCGGTTGGTCGTTCGCGCCCTGGAGGCGGGCAAGCATGTATTCGTCGAGAAGCCCCTCGCGTTGACCCTTGAGGAGCTGGGCGAGATCAAGGCCGCCCTCGAGTCGGCGTCTCGGCAGGATGTGGCCCCCCTCCTGACCGTAGGGTTCAACCGACGGATGGCGCCCCATGTCGTGCGGATGAGGGCGCTCCTGGCTCCGCTCACCGGCCCCAAGTGCATGGTCATGACCGTCAACGCGGGCGCGATTCCACCAAGCCATTGGACTCAGGACCCTGAGGTCGGCGGCGGACGGATTATCGGCGAGGGCTGCCACTTCATCGACCTCCTGCGCCACCTTGCTGGTTCCCCCATCGCCTCGGTAGAGGGTCGCTGCGTTGGCCGGGACTCCGGCGCCCCCGTGCGCGATGACAAGGCGACCATTACACTGACCTTCGAGGATGGGTCTCTCGGCACGGTCCACTACTTCGCGAACGGGCACAAGGCCTACCCCAAGGAGCGTGTCGAGGTCTTCTGCGACGGGCGCGTGTTGGTGATGGACAACTATCGACGGCTGGAGGGCTATGGCTGGAAGGGCCTGCCGCGGCTGCCGGCGTTCCGACAGGACAAGGGCCAGGAGGCCTGGGCGGCTGAGTTCGTCCGGCGCATCACTGAGGGTGAGGGCCCGCTGATCGAGATCGAGGAGTTGCTTGAGGTCAGCCGCGCCACCATCGAGGTCGGGCTTGCGCTGAGGGGGGTGCCGCCCGCGTGCGATCGGTGAGCCTAGCGTGGCAGATCCTCCGCCACATGGGGCCTGGATGGTGCGCCTACCGGGCGTACTACGCCGTCGCTCGACGTTCGGGGGCTCTGACGCGCCGCACCCCCGCCACAGCGTGGGAGGCGGTGCCTCTCCGGCGGTTCCTGGCGGAAGAGTCCCTCTCGGAGCCGGAGCGGTACCTTGACTACCGGTGCTCTCCCGCAGCTCCCGCTTTCCTGTTCAAGCCCACTGACCGGCAGCGCTACCAGCCGCTGCTCGCTGGCTTCGACGATCGCGACTCCACCCCGATCGACGAAGCGGAGGCCATCCTCGGAGGTCGTTTCCGCTTCTTCTCGTGCCATCGCCTGGATGCTGGATTCCCGGCTGACTGGCATCGGAACCACTTCACGGGCGAGCGTGCCCCCACCGCGATCCACTGGAGTCGCATCGGCACCACTGGCTATGGCGACATCAAGTGCGTCTGGGAACTCAGTCGCTTCGCCTGGGCCTACACCCTCGTCCGCGCCTACTGGCGGACGGGCGACGAGAGGTACGCCGAGGCCTTCTGGCGGCTCTTCGAGGACTGGCGCGCGCACAACCCACCCAACACCGGTCCCAACTGGATGTGTGGCCAAGAGGTCGCCCTGCGCCTCATGGCATCGTGCTTCGCGCTCTACGGTCTCCTGGACAGTCCCGCGACTACCCCCGAGCGCGTGGCCATGCTCGGCCAGCTCGCCGCGGTGTCGGCGCGCAGGATCCGTGCCAACATCGGGTACGCCCTAAGCCAACGGAATAACCACGGCATCAGTGAAGCGATGGGGCTCTGGACGGCGGGGCTCCTGTTTCCGGAGTTCGCTGCCGCACGGTCCTGGCGTGATCTCGGCGCGCGGCTACTTGAGCGCGAGGTCTTGCGCCTGATCTACGACGACGGCAGTTGCTCGCAGCACTCCGTCGTCTACCAACGGCTCATGCTGCACGACTGTCTCTGGGGTATCGCCCTCGGCGCGACGAATGGTCAGCCCCTGAGCCTCACACTGCAGGGGCGCGTTCGTCGTGCAGGTGAGTTCCTCTATCAGCTTCAGGACGACGAGTCGGGCGAGGTTCCTCTCTACGGCTCCTCCGACGGAGCACTCATCCTGCCGCTCAGTAACGCTGGCTACCGCGACTTCCGGCCGGTCGTCCAGTCCGCTGCGTTCCTCACTCGCGGCGAGCGTCTACTCGCTCCCGGCCCCTGGGACGAGGAGTCGCTGTGGCTATGTGGACCGTCCGTGGTTGAGACGGCGAGACACTTGCCTTCTGACGCTACCCGCGGTCATTCCTCCCCCCCCGCCACCGACTCCGCTCCTACACGGCAACCCACCGCTCCCCGTACCCCCAGAACCGACCTGCGCGCAGCCACGCGTGGCTACTACACGCTGCGCACCCATACTGGATTCGCCCTCATGCGCTGTGGAGACTATGCGCCAGGACATCGGCCCGGTCAGCAGGATCAGTTGCACGTCGACATCTGGTGGAGAGGGCAGAACACAGCTACCGATGCGGGTACCTACAGCTACAACCCACCCGAGCCATGGGGGCACGACTTCGGTCTGGCCGCCATGCACAACACGGTCGACGTCGATGGGCGGGGCCAGAGCGATAGAGTGTCGAGTTTCCTCTCACTACCATGGGCGGCAGCGCGGATCACAGCAGGTCTGCGCTCGTCACGTGGTAGGCTAGCCTACCTGGAGGGCGAGACTAACGCCTACCAGCGGCTCGCGGATCCGGTCAGTTACCGCCGCGCCGTGGTCAGGGTCGGGGAGGAGCACTGGCTGGTCCTCGACCGCCTTACAGGGGCGGATGATCATATGTACCGCCTGCACTGGCTGCTGGGGGATTGGCCACATGAGTGGTTCCCGGACGAGGGTCGGGTGCTGCTGAGTACGCCCTCGGGCCCGTACCAAGTTCGGTTGGGATGCCTGTTCGCCGCGCCGGAACTCCATCTCATACGGGCCGAGGAGGAGTCCGCCCAAGGGTGGCGCGCCGCCCACTACCTCGACAGGGAGGCGGCCCTGAGCCTATCGGCCAGAGTAAAGGCCTCAGGGTGCACCTTCTGGTCGCTTCTCGGGCCGCCAGAGGCATGTGTGTCGTTCGAGCGGGATTGGATGCGTGTCCATCTTGCGGATCGAACTGTCACCGTTCACTGGAGCGTCGATCCTACCATGCGGCAGATGCTCAGCCGTGTACGGGTACGTGTGTCCCCTGTCAGCGGGAAGGGCTACTGACCCCCATGCATGTGTTGCTCATACATCAGGCCTATGCTGGTCCCGACGATCCCGGCGGCACAAGGCATTACGAGCTGGCCTCGCACTGCGTCGATGAGGGTTTTCAGTTCACGGTTGTGGCCAGCGATGTGAACTACAAGACGGGACGCAAGCTCGAGAAGGCTGCGACCTCCGCCAGTACTCCGGGCATCCGGGTCATACGCGCTCGAACCCCAGCCACGCTCCATCGCAGTGTGTTCTGGCGTCTGGTTGCGTTCATTGGCTTCACTGTGTCGTCTCTGCTGGCTGCCCTACGGGCGAGAGACGTGGACGTCTTCATGGGTACTTCGCCCCCTATGTTCCAGGCTGCGTCCGCTTGGCTGGCATCGGCAATACGACGGCGCCCCTTCGTGCTGGAGGTCCGTGACCTGTGGCCTGATACCCTGGTTCAGGGCGGGGTGCTCCGTAACCGTCTAGCGATCAGCGCGTTCCTTGCCCTGGAGCGGTTCCTCTACCGGCGAGCCAGCCGCATCATCGTCAACTCGCCTGCGTACAAGGGCTATCTGGCGGAACGCAAAGGCGTGCAACCCGACCGAATAGCGGTGGTTCCGAACGGCGTCGAGACGGTCCAGTTCGACCCCGACTCCCGTGGGGAGGCCTTCCGGCAGAGCAACGACCTGCAGAGCAGGTTTGTCGCTCTGTACGCGGGCGCTATCAGCGTTGCCAACGATATTCCGGTGATCCTCGATGCTGCCGAAACTCTGCGCGCCCATCACGACATCGTCTTTGTGCTCGTTGGCGACGGCAACACACGAAGGGCCTGCGAGGAGACGATTGTGGAGCGGCATCTGACCAACGTCCGATGTGTTGGAGCCCAACCGAAGTCGGCGATGCCCGACGTGCTGGCCGCCGCTGATGTGTGTCTCGCGACGCTGAAGCCCAACCCTATCTACGCAAACGTCTATCCCAACAAAGTCTTCGATTACATGGCCGCGGCCCGACCCACCGTGTTTTCGATTGACGGAGTCATCCGGGCGGTGCTGGAGGAGGCCGACGGCGGGATGTATGTTCAGCCTCGCGATCCCCAGGCACTTGCTGCGGCGGTACTGCGACTGCGCGACGATGCCGCATTGGCCGCCCGTATGGGTCGCTCCGCCCGGAGCTATGTGGAAGCGCGCTTCGAGCGCCGCGAACAGGCTCGGACGTTCGCCTGCGCACTCAGAGATGCCGCGACACCGGTAGAAGGGCTGCCAGACCCATCCTGACCGATCATTGCCCTGGAAACATGCTTCCCAGGGCAGCTACTGGCGGCCCGCTATCCCTGACTCTGAAGCCCGTGCGCGTGCTCCGAGGGGCGCGGGCGCTGTTGTTCCATGGCGGCCTCCTCTACTTAGCACGGGGCACCCGTCTCCTCCGCACCGATGACCTAGGCCGCACGCTGCACCATGACTGCACACTACAGATTCACTCGCCACGTCTGAGACTGGCCGGTGCTACTCGGTTGGGTCGGCGCCTCACTCGCGCCTCCATCTCCCGACTGACGATTCTCCCTGACCTGACCAGGCTGCTCGTCTACAGAAAGGGCATCTACCGAGTCACAGCGGACTCCCAGACTGCCGCGCGTGTACGGCACATCACGCGCGGCACACGGCCCGTGTCACTCGCCTCTGCCCCCTCTGGCTTCGCCTGCTTTGGGGAGTACTTCAACAACCCTGAGCGGGTCGAGGTCCATATCTACGGGAGTGCTGACAGTGGTCTCTCCTGGCACCCGGTTTACACCTTCCCAGCAGGTGCCATAAAACACGTTCATGCCATTGCCTACGACCGTTGGTCCGACTGCTTCTGGATCGCCACCGGAGACTGTCCCGGCGAATGTCGGCTGTTGCACGCTTCGAGCGACTTCGGCGATGTCCGCGAGGTGCTCCGAGGCGATCAGGAATCCCGATTCTACCGTCTGCTACCAACACCCGACTCCCTCGTCACGGCAACCGATACGCCGTATGCCGCCAACGCCATCACCGTGATTGACAAGGCCACTGGGAGGCTCCACCGTGTACAGGAGGCGGAGAACTCCTGCTTCGGTGTATGCCAAGTCGGGAGTCGCTTCTTCGTCGCCACCACCGCGGAGCCGGGAGGCGAGAACGACACCAGGCATGCTCACATCTGGATGGGGTCGGAGGACCTCTCTACGTGGCAGCGCTGTGCGAGCCTGCCTATCGATGCCATCTCCTCCATGTGCCTTCTGTCCCCACGCCTCTACGGTCTCATGCAGTTCCCGCGCGTCGAGTTTCCCGAAGGCCTCAACCCCAGTGCTCGCCATCTAGTAGCCTACTGCACGGGCTTACGGGGTCTTGATGACTCAACCATCGTGTATGAGATAGACGCTGCCCAGGGTTCAGAGATCCGATGAGCGTTCACGCCACCGCCAAGCGCAGCCTCGATGTTCTCTTCTCAGCCATTGCGCTTATCGGTCTCGCCCCCACGCTTGCTCTGCTTGCCCTCGTCGTCTGGCTCACCATGGGCCGCCCGGTGCTCTTTCGGCAGCAGCGACTAGGTCTGCACGGCAGACCATTCACGGTTCTGAAGTTCCGAACCATGAGGAACGATCGAGACGCTGATGGACATCTGCTTCCTGACGCCGAACGCACGACGCGGATCGGTGGTCTCCTGCGGGCGACGAGTCTGGATGAGCTACCCCAGTTGTGGAATGTACTCAAAGGTGAGATGTCCCTCGTTGGCACCAGACCGCACCCGCTCAAGTACCTCAACCGCTACAACCCAGAACAGCGCCGGCGTCTCGATGTAAAGCCCGGACTCACCACTCTCAGTGCCGTGAACGGTAGGAATGCCCAGTCCTGGAGCGACAAACTCGCTTGGGATATCGCCTACGTGGAACGCCAAAGCCTGTGGCTGGACCTGAGCATCCTCGGCAGAACGGTCCTCACGGTCATCTCACGTCGTGGCGCAAGTGACGTTGCCCCCATGCCTGAGTTCCTTGGTACGGAGAAGGAAGCTGATGGTTAGAGTATCCGAGATTGCGCGGTTTCTAGGGCTCAATGCCGGTGCCGTTACTGGTGACCCATCGCGTGAGCTGTCAGCCGTTGGCCCCATCACGGAGGCGGCTGGTAGTCATGTGCTCACTTTCTGCGATCGGCGCGGAGAGGAAGCCGCCGCTATGCTACGGTCCACTCTCGCGGGCGCGGTGATCTGCAGCTCCGAGGTCAGTGTTCCATCAGCGTGTGACGCAACCACCTTCATCGCTGTCCGCGATCCGCGCCTGGCCTTCGTCCGCGCCTTCCGGCAGTGGTTCGCCCCACCGCCGCCTGAGCCGGGTGTTCATCCCACGGCATGCGTGAGCAGATCCGCCAGTATCCATCCCACAGCTCACATCGGCCCATTCTGCTTCGTTGGGAACTCAGTAGTGGGGGCCGAGTCGATCCTTCACGGGCATAACCATATCGGCGACCGCGTAAGGATCGGCACCCGTGTCTCGATCCAGGCCGGCGCGGTGATCGGTATGGACGGCTTTGGCTACCAGCCGACCGAGGCTGACGAGTGGGAGAAGTGGCCCCACATTGGCGGCGTTTCCATTGGCGACGACGTGGAGATCGGTGCCAACGCATGCATCGACCGTGGCTGCCTGGGGGACACTGTGATCGAAGAGGGAGCCAAAGTCGGCAACCTCGCCCAGATCGCCCACAACTGCCACATCGAGCCCCACGCCGTCATTCTTACCCATGTTGCCCTCTCGGGGAGCTGCTTCGTGGGACGACGCACCTGGATCGCGTCGCACGCCGCAGTCATGCATCGCGTTCGGGTGGGGCGCAACGCCACCGTGGGGATGTGCGCCCTTGTGAGGCACGATGTTCCGGACGGCGCCACGGTTGCTGGCGTGCCAGCACGCGAGCTCCCTCAGTCAGGGGGGTTCGCGAGACCGACGGGACCCGTTGATCCTCCCGACTGCCCCGGCACGTCGACGAGACAGGGGGCTGATCATCGATGAGCCCCGTTCTTGTCCTCGCCCCACACCCCGACGATGAGGTTCTGGGCGTCGGAGGGACCATCGCTCGTCTGGCTCGTGAGGGGCGTTCCGTCATCGTGGCGGTGCTGACTCGTGGGTACCCCCCCGACTTTGCGGAGGAAGGGACGCTCAGGAATCGCGATCACAATCTCCGTGCGCACCAGATCCTCGGCGTATCCGAGACACGGTTCCTCGACTTCCCTGCGGCGCGACTCGACACGGTTGCCCACGCAGAAGTGAACTCCGCCCTCGGAGCGCTCATGCTCGAGCTTCGGCCTCAGCAGGTGTACCTGCCCTTCGCGGGCGACATCCACCTGGACCATCAGCTCGCTGCGCTATCGGCCATGGTTGCTGTCCGCCCTTGCCGCGCGTCCACGCCCTCTGTGGTCTACGCCTACGAGACCCTTTCCGAGACCAACTGGAACGCGCCTGGTATCACGCCGGCGTTCCAGCCCAACGTCTTCGTGGACATCACCGACCATCTGAGTACCAAGCTCGAGGCCTTCCGTGCGTTCGAGATGCAGGTACAGCCATTCCCGCATGAACGCTCCGTTGAGGCCCTCGAAGCCTTGGCTCGACTCCGCGGTGCTACCGTGGGGCTCCGCGCGGCTGAAGCCTTCATGCTACTGAGGCAGGTCGTCGCCTGAGCCCCCGCCTAATCGGCTGGGCCCAGGTGAATGGTCGCAACGCGGTGTGTTGGGATGAACGGTTCAGGCTGGACGTCTGGTATGTGGACCACTGGTCGCTCGGCCTGGACATCTGGATCATACTACTGACCCTCTGGAGAGTAGCCCGGCGAGAGGGGATCAGCGCGGACGGCGAGGCGACAATGCCGGAGTTCCTCGGCCACCGCTGATCTGGGGTCGTCAGCTTGTGCGCCCCCTACGCGCCCCGTCAGGAAGGTAGTGGAAGACCTTGCATTCTCCCCCGAAGCGGATGTGTGTAGCACTCTCGTCGGCCGGGCGTCGCGTTGCCCTGGCCCACGCCTTTACTGACGCCATGGCGAAGGCGGGCATCGCTGAGCCCCACCTAGTCGGCTTGGACGCCTCCCCGCTGGCCCCTGCATGGCATGCTGCCGACGAACGCTACATCGTTCCTCCGTGCAGTTCAGACGAGTTCGTGGACGCCGTCATGGAGATCTGCCGCCGCACCGCCGTAGACCTGCTGGTCCCCACCATCGACCCCGAACTGCCCGTCTATGCTGCCCATCACCCCATGTTCGAAGCTGCTGGCACTAGGATCTGCTGCAGCAGCACAGCGACGGTGAGCATTGGGGCCGACAAACAGACCACCCACGACTGGCTGGTCGCCCACGGCTTCCCGACCGTGGCGCAGTGGACACTCGCGGAGGCTCAGGCCTCTGCGGACGGACTCGACTACCCGGTCATCGTGAAGCCCAGGCGCGGAAGTGGCTCACTGGGTGTTCGTCTCGCTGGTTGTCCATCCGACCTCCACGGGATCCCCGAGCAGGCCCGACCCCAAGGACGAGCAGGCGACGCTGGGGAGTCCGGGTACCTAGTGCAGTCGATCGCACGCGGCGCGGAGTTTACGGTAGACGCCTTCGTGAGCCGTGCCGGGGATTGTGTCTGCACCGTACCCCGCCGTAGGTTGGAGGTTCGCTCCGGCGAGGTTAGCAAGGCAGTCACAGTGCGCCATGATGCGCTCCAGCAGCTAGTCAGAAGCATCGCATCGTTACTGCCCGATCCGCGCGGCCCGCTGAACGTGCAGGTCTTCGTAGACGATGCCACCGACGAGATGAGAGTCATCGAGATCAACCCGCGGTTCGGCGGCGGATACCCGCTAAGTCGTGCGGCGGGAGCCGACTTCCCGGCGTGGCTCATCGATGAGGCGTTGGGCCGGCCCATTCCGCGGTTCTGGGACCGCTGGCGACCCGGCCTAGTGATGCTTCGGTACGACGAGGCCGTGTTCGTTGATGGTGCGGAGGCGGGCCTCTCCGAGTGATCCAATGCGCGGTCTTCGATATAGATGACACGCTGTACCTGGAGCGTGACTACGTACACAGCGGCTTCAAGGCTGTTGGAGCCTGGATGGAATCTGAGTGGGGGGTGGACGGCTTCGCCGACGCGGCCTGGGCTCTGTTCCTCTCCGGGAGGCGGGGAAACGTCTTCGATCTGACGCTTGCGGCTCTCGGGCGGGGCGATCTGCAGGCCCAGGTGCCTGCCATGGTTGACTATTACCGCGAGCACACACCTCACATTACCTTGCTGCCGGATGCAGCCGACACCCTTGCATGGTTGCGGCCCCACCTGCCCCTCGCGGCGATAACGGATGGGCCAGCAGCGAGTCAGCAGCGCAAAGCGCACGCCCTTGGCCTTGTCGGGCTCCTGGACCCTATAGTCTGCACAGCCGAACTCGGGCCCGGCAACAGCAAGCCCAGTCCAGCGGCCTTCGTCCTCGTCCAGGATGCGCTGGCCGCTTCTGGATCGCAGTGTCTGTACGTCGCCGACAACCCGGGGAAAGACTTCGCCGGCCCCAAGGCACTCGGCTGGCTAACCGTCCGGGTGCGTCGTGAGGGCTCGCTGCATGAATCTGTGCACAGCGGAGACGACGTCGACCATGAAAGCCCCTCCCTCGCTGCGCTGCGAGGCATCCTGGAGGCCCATATCGAGTGGCAGTGACAGCCGCGTCGCCGCGCACATCTGAAGCCATGCCACGGGGGCTACCTTCGCAGCCGCTGGGCCCGAGGCCGGGGTGTATCCAGCGGCGCGGTCTTGCTCGTGAACCCCATGCTCGTTCGCGTGCAGCTTGCCACGGCCTTGTCGAGCCCAACGCCCTGGCATACCCCGCGCTCTCCTGCCCCCTCCCTCGCGTGCAGCTTGTCAGGGCGTCATGCCAGGGCGCAGCGCAGCGAAGCCCGACGGCCGGTGGGTCGCTATCCGGCCCGCAGGTTCTCGTTAGTCGGCCTGTTCCACCGACACGGTCCTGCTAAGCTCTGCCCCTCTCCTGCGTGCATCGCCGCGGGGGAGGGACGGCCGAAGGCCAGGGAGGGGGGCACTGAAACGGCCCGGCCCCATCCTCGCTCCTGTCTGCTCACTCGTCAGTGCTCACTCACCACCCTCCACTCTCCACTCACCGCACCTCCAGCGTCACATCCACCGCCGGCGGCGCGCTCCGTCGTACGCCCCGAGCCGCCTGCAGCCGCTGCAGTTCGTGCAGCGCCCGGTAGAGACTCCGTTCCACCGCGCTCTCGTACATATGGAACTGGTTCACCGCTACGCCGTTGCCGCACTCATTGCCGAAGGGTCTCGCCGGAATCCCCTGGGTCTCCGGCCGGCAAGCCTCGATCTTCGGGCGGCCGTCTCCGAAACTCAGCGTCTGGTTCTCGTAAAGGCCCGCCTCGATGACGTATACTCGGCGCAGCTGCCACAGCGAGCCGGCGATGCGGTCCAGGAACCAGCGCTCGAGTTCGCCCGTGGGCCAGTTCCTCGGCCGACTCGCCCTTCTCGATGAGATCCCGACTGAGGATCCCGTGTTTGAGCGCGTTGCGACTCGACCTAGCCTTCCCCGCCGGTGTCCTTGGGCCCATGGACCGCTGCGCGTTGCAGCAGTTCGCCGCGATCCGCTTCTCGGTGGCCGTGTCAGACCTCCTTCGGAACCTTCCTACGCATAGATTCGACACAGGCCTCGCGCAGCCGACGGTCCCTTTCTGACGGTGCGCCACCGCTCGAACCGGTGCCACCTCCCGTGGGTTCCAGGTCGTGGATGGGTGCGTACGCTACAATGAGTTTGGGAACTAGCGAGAAGGAGCAACTCAGCTGATGTCATTCGATAGCGTGTGCGTGGTAGGTTTAGGTTATATCGGTCTGCCGACGGCGAGCGTCCTGGCCGCCAACGGGATGAAGGTGCTCGGTGTCGACACGAACGCCGACGCGGTCCGGACCATCAACGAGGGCCGGATCCACATCCACGAGCCCGATCTCGATGTCGCGGTCCGTGACGCGGTCGCGCAGGGGAACCTCCTCGCCTTCACCGAGCCCCAGCCCGCCGACGCCTTCGTCCTCGCCGTCCCGACGCCCATGACCCCCGACCATCGGCCCGACCTCAGCTACGTCGAGTCCGCCGCGCGTGCCATCGCCCCCGTCCTCCGTCCGGGCAACCTGGTGGTCGTCGAGTCCACCATCCCCGTAGGCGCCACCGAGGCGGTTTGCCGGTGGATCGCCGAGGAGCGGCCCGACCTCGCCGTGCCTACCCGTGGAGCGGATCCCGAGTCCGTCGGCGAGGACCGGATCTTCGTCGCCCACTGTCCCGAGCGCGTCCTGCCTGGGCAGATCATGAAGGAGCTCGTGGGGAACGACCGGGTCGTCGGCGGCGTCGACGAGGCCTCCACCGAGGCCGCCGTCGCCCTCTACCAGCGGTTCTGCCAGGGCGCCATCCTCGCGACCGACTGCCGCACGGCGGAGCTCTGCAAGCTCTGCGAGAACGCCTACCGTGATGTGAATATCGCCTTCGCGAACGAGCTGTCCTTGGTGTGCGAGCGGTTCGACATCGATGTGTGGCAGCTCATCAGCTTCGCGAACCGGCACCCTCGAGTGAACATCCTGAAGCCGGGCCCTGGGGTGGGCGGCCACTGCATCGCCATCGATCCGTGGTTCATCGTATCGTCGGCGCCGGAGCAGACGAAGCTCATGCGTCAAGCGCGGGAGGTGAATGACGGCAAGCCCGGGGTGGTGGTGGAGCGGGTGAAGAGGGAGGCGGCGCGGCTGGAAGATCCGGTCATCGCATGCCTGGGGCTGGCGTTCAAGGCGGATGTGGACGACCTACGGGAGTCGCCTGCAGTGGCGATCACGGCGCGGCTTGTCGAGGAGGGCGTAGGCCGGATCCTGGCGGTGGAGCCGTACGTGTCGTCCCTGCCGTCGAAGCTGACGGCTTTGGGGGTAGTGGCCGCTACGCTGGAGGCGGCTCTTGCGGAAGCGGACATCCTGGTGCTGCTGGTGGACCACCGGCAGTTCCGCGAGGTGGCTCCCAGCGCCTACGCAGGCAAGGTCGTTGTCGACACCCGGGGCATCTGGAGTTAGGCGTCAGGCTAGGAGTGCCGGTCGAGCAATCCCCGGCAGAGCGCTTCGAGGGCCTGCCGCGCCTCTGAATCGGGCAGGGCGGCGAGCCTCGGTGGGCGAACCAACAGAGTGTGAACGGGGTGTGCGATGAGCTCGCGGACGCATGAATCGATCGACGACAGGCCAGCCGTCGAGCCCTTCCCCTCGTGGCCGGTGCTCGATGAGGAGATGGTGGACGCCGTTTCCACCGTCCTGCGGTCGGGCAGGATCAACTACTGGACCGGCAACGAGGGGCGGCAGTTCGAGGCCGAGTACGCCGCTCACGTCGGCGTCGATTACGCTATTGCCGCGGCGAACGGGACCGTCACCCTCGACATGGCCCTCCATGCCCTGCACATCGGGGCCGAGGATGAGGTCGTCGTCACCCCACGGAGCTTCATCGCTTCAGCGAGCTGCGTGCTCCTTCGAGGCGCCACGCCCGTCTTCGCCGACGTCGACCGCGATAGCCAGAACCTGACTGCCGAGACAATCGCGCCGGTGCTCAGCGATCGGACCAAGGCGATTGTCCTCGTGCACCTCGCTGGCTGGCCCTGCGAGATGGACGGCATCCTCGCCCTCGCCGAAGACCGAGGCCTTGCGGTCATCGAGGACTGCGCCCAAGCCCACGGCGCCCTCTACCGGGGCCGGCCCGTCGGCAGCATGGGAGTCATCGGCAGCTTCTCCTTCTGCCAGGACAAGATCCTGACCACCGGCGGCGAGGGCGGCATGGTCACCACGGCCCGGCGTGACCTCTGGGAGTCCATGTGGGCCTACAAGGACCACGGCAAGCGTGCCACGGAGACGGGCGGCGACACGAACTGGTCCTCCGCCTTCCGCTGGGTGCGCGAGACTCCCGGCACCAACTACCGGCTCACCGAGATGCAGGCCGCCATCGGACGCCTCATGCTCCAGCATCTGCCCGAGTGGGTCGCCAAGCGGCGGGCCAACGCCGCCATGCTCCATGAAGGCCTGGGCGCCCTCCCCGGGCTTCGCGTCTCCATCCCGCCGGCGCACATCCATCACAGCTACTATAAGTACTATCTCGACATCGTGCCCGACGCTCTGCGAAGCGACTGGTCCCGCGACCGCATCATCGCCGAAGTGAACCGGTGCGGGGTGCCCTGCTTCACCGGCTCCTGCCCCGAGATCTACCTGGAAAAGGCCTTCGACGGTTTCGGCCCGACGGAGCGGCTGCCCGTCGCAAGGGAGCTGGGCGAGACGAGCATGATGCTCCTGGTCCACCCCACCCTCGGGCCTGCCGAAATGGACCGCACCATCGAGGCCCTCCGCGCCACCATGCGCGAAGCGATGAGGTAGGCCACCCGTCCCCCCCTGAAGGGCGCACGCCCCGGCTCGCGCCTCCCCGAGGCCCTCCTGTCCGACGAAGCCTCCCTCCGGCGGGCCTTCCCCAACTCCTCTGGCAGATCGAGCACCATCGCCCCGTGCATGTGCTCGCCTGCGCCCGCGTGGCCTACTCGCTGGCCCAGTGCGTGCTCTGGGAGAGGCTTCGGGTGCCGCCACCCCCGCCGTCATAGCCTCCGCGGGCACCCTCACAGCGGAGATGCGCGCGGTGATCCAGGACGGATACACCGTCGAGGGGTTCTGCCGGAACGCCATGGTCTGGAGCGCCCTGACGTGCGGAAGCTGCCCGAAGGGAGACTCTCATGATCCGGTATGCGCCGCTACTCCTTCTCTGCATGCTCGGCCTCGGATGCTCGAAGCCCGCGCCTCCTCCGCCCGTGCCCCTTCCGCCAACCGTGACAAGCGTCCCAGGCGCGGTGGGGCTTATGCGCGCCCGTGGGATGACCCAGCACGATGGGACGATCCACATCGAACTCGGGGGGCGGGTCACCCAGGTTCGCGTTGTGCGAACGGACGGGCACCCACTGTACCCAGCCTGGGTGGATGTGCTCGCGCTGCCCAGCGGGAGCACTCTCGTGAGCGTGATCGACTCGCGGGCCGAGTCGCCTCCGGGCTTCGTGGTGCTGCCCTCGGATCCCGACCGGGGGATATCCGTACCGTACGCGCTCGAGATCCGGCTACCCCAGGAGCCGCCAGCCCCGCCGGTCATCGAGGACCCCGAGCTGTACCGCGCGCTCTACGACCTTCCCGCGCTCAACGGTGCCCTGAGTACGACGGAGTCGGCGCCCGCCGTAGACCCCGCCGCGACCGCGACGACGGAGTCAGACGCCCTGCTCCTCGACCAGAGCGCAGACAGCGGCCCCGCCGGGCCATTCCGTGAGTGCGTCACCTACGCATGGGTAGGCGATAGGGTTCTGATGCCGGATGGAACGCTTCAGGAGACCCGCAGGAGTTCGGAGCTGAGAACCCTGGCGGGAACGATGGATGCCGTCTCGTGGGACGAGGTGGTGGCGCTCCTCCCCATGGCAGCCATTGTCCAAAACAGGGGCGGTATCGCCCCGCTTCCCGACGACCGGCTGAGTGACTGCGTGCGGGTGGTAAGCCTCGTCCAGCAAGCCCTGGAGCTGCCCTCTGGAGCCGTAGGCACGGTGCGGATCCTGGCCTTCCTGCCCTTCTGCCCAGAACGGCTGTCGACCGTCCGGGTTCGCCTGCTGCCTCCTAAGGATGATCCGGGCTTCGACCTCTCGGAGGCTAGCGTGAATGTATGCGGGTATACAACGGACCGCCACGCGACGGATGGCGGGCTCTGGATCACCCGGGAGGCCCAGGCAGGGCGGGCGACGGTCACCGTCTACGCACCCGACCGACAGACGGTAGAGCAGTCGATCCAGGTCTACGCCGACAGCGATCCGCGCAACGTGCTTGAGATCCGCGTAGGGCCCCTGTTGGAGGTTCCCATGCGCGAGTGCGCGATGGATGGCGGCGGCCCGTCGTACGTGCCCGACGCCCCGCAAGAGTACCTGGGGATGTGGATGCACAAAGGGCGTGGACGAGGCGAGTTGGCGTACACCGAGCTTAGCCAGAGAGAGTTCGACGAGATGCTCGCGCGCTCCCCTCAGGAACTCCTGGAGCCGGACACCACCGTCATGCGCATCCGGAAGCCAGGCGACGTGGAGTGGATCAGCGAGCACGAAACGGAGATAGGCGAGGGTGACACCGAACCGATCGGGCGAACCACCGACGGCCGCGAGATCTGGTGGCGACTCGAGGGCAGCATCGTCCGCGCGAGGGATGGGTCCCCTCAGCTACTCATCCCTTGGGCCCTCGACGAGACCGACTTCTCGGCGGTGCGCATCGTGCGGCGGGGCGGGAAGCGAGTGCTGGTAGTGGCGCCGTAGCCCTAATGAGTCCTTCTCAAATGAGATGGCGAGCAAAAAGGGGAAATGGTGATCTGGTTCGCAATAGTGTTCATGGGACAAGCAGAGGCACGGGAGCCATCGAGCCAGTCGGAGTTGGAGAAGCAGCGTCTTCGGGCGGGGGCGCTATTCGAGGAGGGCCTTGATCCGACCGAGGTCGCTGGCCGACTTTGGGTCAGCGTGTCGTCGGCCAATGGGTTCGCGAGGATTAGCCTCGGACAAAAGGGGGGCTCTGAGACGCGGCGGGACCGTGGTGTTCGTGGACGAGAGTGGGTTCTCCCAGAAGCCGTCGGTCCGCTCCACCTGGGCGCCTCGAGGATGCACCCCCGTCATCACCGATCACATGAACTGGAAGCGGGTGTCGGTGATCTGGGATCGCCTCGCCGCCCATCGCAGCAAGCTGGTGTGTGCGTACATCACCGACCATACACATTGGCTCCGGGTCGAGTCCCTGCCGCCCTACGCGCCCGGGCTCAACCCCGTGGAGCAGATGTGGGCGAACCTCCAGCCGGCGCAAGGAAAGAGGTGCCCGAGATGCGGGCGAAGGATACCTCGTGCGCCTGGGCCAGCACACCAGGCGTCCCGCCTGTCCGGCCCGCTGTTCGCCAGCGCCCTACTCCCGCGCCTGTTCGAGCACTTCTTTGACGAGCCGATCGGACAGATACAGGCCGGCTGCCCGAACCCGCGAGAGTACAGGAGCAATCTCCGCCAGCAGACCGGAGCGCTTCGCCTGAACCAACACACTGAGGGTGCCTCGTGTGGGGACGCCGAGGGAGTTCGCGCACCGACGGGCGGCCGCATCGTCGACCACAGCGATGCGGCTGGGCTCCATGGAGGCCAGGGCGAGCACGGAAGTTTCTCCGGGTCCGAGATCCCAGCCTACGAGGAACGCGGGTGGCGGCGGGGCATCCACTATGGCTATCGCTCCCGAGGCCACCAACCGTGCAGCGGGGTCCTCGGCAGGCCCACGCAGGATCTCATCGGCGACAACCTGCGACGTCACCAATGAGTCGGGCATAGCGATCAGGAACTCGGCCATGCCTACCTTAGCGAGCACGATCAGAGGCGATGCGTTGACGATCCAGTGCTCACCCATCGCCCAATTCCCGCGCGATATCCTCCCCGGTGTACTGGAAAGGTGAGACACGGTAGCGGCCCAGAGCGTCGATGAACTCCGCCCGCCTCAAGCCAGCGACCGCCGCCGCCTTCTCCTGGGAGATCTCGCCCAACTCGTACCACTTCACGGCTGCCGCCAAGCGCATCTCGCGGAGGAACTCCTCGGGGCCACGCCTGATGGCCGAGAAGACCTCTGGAGGCAGCTCCATGGTGAGCCTCGCCATGTCCAGTCATCCTCCCTCGGACGGCGAGGGATCGCACCCCCGCACTTGGCATGATACTACCATCCCGCACACCCCTCCCGTCGCCCCGCTCCCTTCGCGCCTCATTTCTCGCTCGTATGCCTGCCAGCCACCCACCACCCACCCCAGCCCTCACTGGCTCCCAACCCCTCGGGTCCGCATCGCGAGGGTATACACCCGCTCGCCCGCTGTGATGAACAGCGTCCGTCGATCGGGGCCGCCGAAGCAGACGTTCGCGGTCCACGGCTCGGGGATCGCTATGTGCGCGACCTGTTCCCCATCGCGGTTGAATGCAGTGACCCCCTTGCCCGTCAGGTAGACGTTGCCCTCATCGTCGACGGTCATCCCGTCGGAGCCCATCTCGCAGAACAGCCGCTTGTTCACCAGGGCGCCGTCCACGCCGATGTCGTACGCATAGGTCCGGCCCGCGCCGATGTCCGCGACGTAGAGCGTCCGCCCGTCAGGGGCGCCGATGATGCCGTTGGACTGCACCAAGTCCCCATCAGCGAGCACGGGCTCCCTCTCGCCCGGCGGGAGCCAATAGACGCCCTGGGTCTCCTGCTCCATAGGACCTCGGTCCCAGTAGTCGCGCTCATAGTAGGGGTCGGTGAAGTAAGTGCCGCCCTCGGGCGCGAGCCAGACATCGTTCGGACCGTTGAGCAACTTCCCGCCATAGCCGCTGATGACGACGCTGTGGGAGCCGTCGGGCCGGATGATCCATATCTCGTTACGCTCGTCGGCGCAGGCCCAAAGGTTCCCCTCGTCGTCGTAGCACAGGCCATTGCTTCGGCCCGAGGGTTCGAGCAGCACCGTGACGCCATCCTCCGCCGTCCAGCGCAGGATCCGGTCGTTGGGCTGATCGGTGAAGGCGACAGCGCCATCGGCGTCGCACGCCGGCCCCTCGGTGAAGGCGAATCCCGAGGCGGCCACCTCGGGCACGGCCCCCTCGGCAACGGGGCTTCCCTGAGCCCATGCGGAGCCGAGGACGACGAACGGAAGAGCGGCGGTGAGGGTCGCGGTCTGCATCGGTGCCTCCTTGAGTGGGCGATGGTTCCGCGACCGCGGCACGTGTCCCTGCCACCCCAGTCCCCTCGCCGCGTAGAGCGGACGGCAGTGCTTCCGCCCGCTACGGCGCGCGCGACGGTGCTGAGTGACCTCGCAGTGATTCTGAAGACCCTGCTGCGCATCACTCGGGTATGATCGGGGAGTCCGCAGAACGGCGCCGTCCGTGAGAGGCCTTTGGCCCGATAGTGCGAACTACCCCACAGGAACTGATATCCACCATGACAACAGCAACCCAAGACAGCTTCGTCTATGCGCCCGAGCAGCGCAACATCGTAGCCCACTACCGGCGACTGGGGCGCGTTCTGCTCTCGCCCTACCGTGCCTGCCTCGTGGGCGCCCACGTCGACCATCAGGGGGGCAAAGTCACCGGCTTCGCCCTCGACCATGGCATCGTCCTCGGCTACAAGCCGACGGCCGAGCCCAACATGCGGCTCCGGGACGCCACCGATGCGAGCATCGCCCACCTCCACCCCGATGACGCGGTCTCGCGAGCGGGCGACAGCCACGACTGGTCGCTCTTCCTCCTAGGAGCGGCCCGGATCTTCGGGCACCGGCAGCGGGGCTTCGATGGCGTGGAGGCCGGGAGCCTCCCGTCGGGGGGCCTGAGCTCGTCCGCGGCCTTCTCCCTCGCCCTCCTCAGCGCCCTGGCCGACGTGAACGGCAGGGTGTGGGAGCGTCCCGCCCTCGCCGAGGCGGCGATGCGCGTGGAGAACGAGTACGTGGGCGTCAACTGTGGGCTGCTTGACCCAACGATCATCGTCAACGCCAAGGCCGGACACATGGTCACCCTCGACTGCGCGACGAACGAGGTCACCGTGGAGCCCGGGCCCGATGTGGCGATCGTGGCCGTCTACTCGGGCATCCCCCGCCGACTGGCGGCAACCGGCTTCAACAGCCGCACCGATGAGTGTCGTGAGGCCGCCAAGCTTCTCGCCGAGCGAACGGGCTTCGCCCCGCGGGAGGAGATCCATGCCCTCGGCGACCTACCCCGGGACCTACTGGCGGCTGAACTCGAGAAACTGCCCCATCCCTACCGCGGGAGAGCAAGGCATTTCCTGACGGAGACCGAAAGAGTAGAGAGAGCCATTACTGCTTGGCGCGCGAGGGACCTCCAGGCCTTCGGAGAGTGCGCCCGCCAGTCTCTGGAGAGCAGTATCGGCAACTACGAGACGGGCAACGAAGAGCAGCAGATCCTGGGACGGATACTGAACCACGCCCCAGGCGTCTATGGGGCGAGGTTCTGTGGCGGTGGTTTTGGGGGGTTCGCAGCCGGCATCTGCGACCCAGCCGGAGCGGAGGAGGCGGGTGCGTGGGCGGTAGCCGAGTACCAGCGGGCGGTGCCGAAGTACGCGGGCGCGTGCTTCTCCGTCGTCTCGAAGCCATCCGATGGACTGCGGTGGCTAGAGTGAGTGACGGGTCCGAAGCGTCGGATAGCGTCGTAAGGGATAAGCGCGATGGCAGCGAGGGTGTCTGGGCTGCCATCACTAAGGGGCCAAGGGCATGGGAGCATCTGTGACGGAAACGACCCGTCTGAGCGGGGCCGCCGATGTGGTATTCACGGCGATGGAGGACGAGGCGGTTCTCCTGCATCTGGGCACGCGTAAGTACTACGGTCTCAACGAGACGGGCCTGCGCGTCTGGCAGATGATGCAGGTGGGCGCCAGTGTGGGGGACATCGCGGCCAATCTGTCCGCCGAGTACGATGTCGAGGGCGATGACGCGCGCGAAGCCGTCATCAGCCTATGTGAGGAGCTGTTAGCCGAGGGCCTCGTGACGCCATCCACGCCCGAGCCTGAGCCGACAGAGGACTGATGAACGCGCCCTATTCGGCACGGTACCGCTTCCACGATGTGGGCCTGGATCTCCGGGCAGACCAATCATGGCTGGTAGACGGGCTTCAGCCCGTGCTGGGGCCCATGCTTGCGCGCCCTGTCGGTTTCTCCGGCCCCACGGCGAGCATCCTGGTCACCTCCCACCCGGAGGAGCCCGAGCTCTTCGAGTCGGTCCGGCGCGACGCCGAGCAGCGTTTCCTGCACTTCGGCACCGAGGGCTACTCCCTCGACGGAAACCTCTGGCTGGTGGATGACGGCGCGGTCATCCAGCTCCCCGAGGGATCCACTGAGGCCAGGGCATGGGTCGATGAGACGATGCGCGACACCCCCGAAGGCTACCATCGGACCCTCATCGTGGCGATCATCGAGCTCTTCCGGCAGCTGGGCCTCTACCAACTCCATGCCGGCTGCGTCGCGAAGGGGGACGATTGCCTCCTCTTCTGCGGCGGCCAGCGCCACGGGAAGAGCACCGCAACCATCGCCATGGCTCTGGGCAACTGGGGATATGTCACCGATGACCTGCTGTACCTTCGGGTGACCGATCGCGGGATCGGGGGGCAAGGCTGGCGCGAGGACTTCAACGTTGGCGAGGTCACCCGCGCCGCCTTCGGTCTCGACGACCGGGTGGGGCACGTCCGACTCGACGGACGTTACGCCATGGATCCATCTTTTCTGAGCGCCGCCGATGACTCCACGCCCGTCCATCCCAACCACATCATCTTCACCCAGATAGCGCCGAACCCCACCTCCACGCTGAGCCCAGTGACACGCGGCGAGGCCCTTCGGCGCATGGTCAAACACAGTCCCATGGTTCTCGCGGCGGGACGGCAGGCTGAAGAACACCTGGCGATCCTCCAGCAGCTCGTCCTCCAGTGTGAGTGCCTGGATCTCCATGCCGGCCAGGACGTCCTCGCCGGGGGGCTTCCGGACCTCCTGGAGGCCCACCTCGCCTCTTGATGGCCCTCCGCCGCGCTCTCAAGTACTCCCGTTGGCTCCTCTCACCCCGCAAGCTCGCGCTGCTACTACGAGTTCTGGGATGCGCCACCCATGCACGACTGGTCATCAGGCGCATGAACTTCGCCGCCTTCATGGAGCGGTGGACCCGACCCCTCGGGCGCAGGCGGTGGGATCCTGAGGAGCTGGCGGCGGCCACGGACCTGGGCCTCCTCGCGATCAGACGACGGCGCTGCCTCATGCGGTCCCTGGTGCTCTACCGGCTGCTGCGCCAGGCGGGCTGCCCGTCGGAGCTCGTCGTAGGCGTACGGCTCGATCCGAAGAAGGGAATCCTCGCCCATGCCTGGCTGGAGCGCGACGGGCAGGTGATCCACCCCTACGGCGATAGTCCCGAGCTGTATACCGTCAACTACCGCTATCCGTGACCGCGAGGCCGGGCATGGCGTCGACCAGCAGAGCGTCGCGCTCCACGCGCTGCAGGCACGGGTCCTCCCCTCCAAGCAGGAGACCGGACGCGGCGGGAGCCGAGTGTCGACGCCTCTGGAGGCTGAGGCCCGCTCCGGCTGCCCTCTGTCGGAGGCGCAACGCGCAGGGTACTCGGACGTCTCGGGTGAAAACGTCCGCACCAGGGCCGCCCCTCCAGGCGGCAGGGGAGTAGAAGGGGTGACAATGGGCGGCGTCCTATACACGTGCGGCGACCTGGGCGCGCTCGCGGATCGGCTCGCCAAAGACCTCCAACAGGAGGTTGCCGATCCTCTCCAACCGATCCACATCATCGTTCCGCATCCCCTGACCGATGCGTGGCTGAAGCGCCGCATCGCCCAACAGGTGGGCGTGGTGATGAACCTCCGCGGCGACTACCCGGGCCACGGCTTCTGGCGCGCCCTTGCGAGCCTCGACCCCCAGGCCGCCTCGGTCCGCCCCATTGACCGGCCGGAGTTGGAGCTGCTCATCGCTCTGGTTCTCCTGACCGCAGGCCCCGACGACGTCGACCTTGAGCCCCTCCTCGAGTACTGCGGCCCGCGGGGTCCCCGTTACTGGCGCCGTGTCTGGCAGCTCAGCCAGCAGCTCTCCGAGAGTTTCCTCGACTACGAGCAGCATATGCCTGAACTCGCGGATGCCTGGGTGGAGGGGCGTCTCCTGGATCCCGAGGATCCCACCGAGCGCGCCCAGGCGGAGCTGTACCGTCGCGCCCTACCTCGCCCCGAGGCGTCCCGGCTCTCCCTGGCGGGCTACGCCCGTCACGCCTTGGGCCGCCTCCTGCCGCCCCGTGAGCCAGTCCCCCGGCTCTACGTCTTCGGCCTCAGCCTCTTCTCCCGCCTCCAACTCAGCATCCTGGCCGCAGTGGCTCGCCACATCGAGGTCCTCATCTACTACGCGCCCCCGGTGCCCCTCGGCCCCTCAGCGTGGTCCGCCCACGATGACGCCGCACGGATCATCGACCAGTGGAGCCGCACCACCCGGGCGACCTGGGCTCAGCTCCAGGAGCGGCTCCTTGATCCAGGCCTCTTCAAGCACACCCCACTTCCGATGGCTTGTAGTGAGGCGGGGGAGACCTCCGATCTCCGCCGCATCCAGCGGGCCCTCACGGGTCGCCACGATGGCGGCGCGCCCGCCGGCGATGGCTCCTTCCGGGTTCTGAGCTCGAGCAGCGCCGTGCGCGAGATGGAGGCGATCCGGGACGACATCCTGCAGGGCATCGAGGGCGATGCCAGCCTGATCCTCGATGACATCGCGGTGCTCGTGGCCGACCCCGAGGAGTACGCCGTCGCCGCCCGATCCGTCTTCTCGGCCGCCTCGCCGCCCATCCCGCACAACCTCTCGGGCCTGGATCCCGGCGGCTCCAGCGCCTACGCCCAAGCGGTGGAGGCCTTGCTCCAGATGGCCAGCGGGCACCTCGACCGGGGCGCCGTCTTCAGCCTCCTCGGGAACCCCTGTTTCCTCGCGGCAGGCGGCTTCGGCCGCGCGGACGTCACCACCTGGCGGTCATGGGCGGAGAGCCTCTCCGTCTACCACTCGTGGGATGCGAGCATCCGGGGGGAGCGGGGCTTCGGGGCATCAGATCGCTTCACCTGGCGGCAGGGGCTCCGGCGCCTTCGGCTCGGACAGGTGATGGACGAATCCGCTCTGGACGAGGGCGCCTTCGCCGAGGTGCCCCCCTTCCGCGACCTGGAATCCGGCGACCGGGAGGCGGTGGCCGCCTTTGACCGCACCGTCGAGGGCCTGTTGCGCTCCGTCGCGAGCTGGTCGCGGGAGGGTCTCGAACGACCCGCGGCCGAGTGGACCGCGGACCTGCTGCGCCTTCTGGACACCTACCTCGCCGTACCGCCCGATCGGCCCCTGGAGGAGAGCGTCGTCGCCGCGGCGCGCGAGGGACTGCTGGCGATCGCCGAGCATCTGGGCGACGCCGCCGTCGGCCTCTCCCTCGTGAGCGATGCTCTTCTAGCGCGCCTGGGCACAGCTGCGGCCCCCGCAGGACGGCCCCTGGAGGGCGTCACCATCGCGCGGCTCGCCATGCCGCTCTGCCTGCCGCCTTTCCGCGTTATCTACCTCGCGGGGTTCAACGAGCTCGCCTTCCCCGGAAGCGTCCCTCGGATGCCGCTCAACCTTCGCCGAACGCGCGGCCGCGACGACATTCGTCAGCTCTGGCCGCCGGACCACCATCGGCACCTGGGCCTGGAGGCGTGCCTCCGCGCAGGGGACGCGCTCCGCATCAGCACCCTCGGACGCGATCTTCAGAAGGACGAGGAGCACTTCCCAAGCCCCATGCTCGCGCAGCTCATGCGGCTCATGGGCTGGCTCGACGCCGACGGGGAGCTGCCGGCGTCGCTCTCCGTGCAGGTTCCTCTCCACGCGTCGAGCCGCGAGTGCCTCGATGACGCCTCCCCCTCCAGGACCTACTCCTCGTGGGACCAGATCCTAGGCTGGCGCTGGCGAGCGCAACGCGAGGGAGCGGACCTAGCGCCGCCCCTGGCTCAGGAGGTGCGACTGGCGGCCGAGGAGCGGCTCGCAGTGCGCCGTCTCGACTCCGACCTCGCTATGCCAGGGCGGGAACGGGAGCGAGAACGGGTTCCCCTGGGACGTTTGAGCAAGTTCCTGGAGGAGCCTCTCGCGGAGGCTCTGAGGCGGCATCTGCGCATCAAGGAGGATCCCTCTGATGGCGCCGCGGTAGAGGACCGCGAACCGCTCCAGGCCGCCTTCCCGGAGAACTACAACCTCCACGTCGGCGCCCTCTCCACCTACGTCCAGAAGCGGGCGGGGGAGGGGGCGGCGGTCACTCTCGCGGAGATCGCCCAGCAGGACTACCTCAGCGGCGCCCGGCGGGGACGGCTTCCCGAGGGGCCCATCGGCAAGGTGGACCTAGACCATGCCCTATCCCAACTGAAGGAACCGGGCGAGTGGGCCGAGGAGTATCTGGCGGGACTCAGCAAGGCCGAGTACGCCCCTCGCCTCATACTGGGCGGCGCGCAGTCACGGGAGGTCCCCGGCGTCCGCGTACCCGCGACATGCCTGCCCCTCGAGGACGGGCGTCTCGCCGAGCTTCGTGGGAGCGTCGAGCACTGGTGGTTCGGTCACAATGAGGTCCACGCCCTGTGCATCACCCGAAGCCAAGCGCCCAGGACCCAGATCGGACCCAAGGGGAACCTCATCCCGGTGTTCCCCCGCACCGTCTTCCTGCCGTTCCTGATGGCGTCGGCCCTTCTGGTGAACGATGATCCGGAGGCGCGGGCACGCATCGAGGGCAAGGTCCTCTTCGTAGACATCCTGCCGAGCCCCGGGGGAGAGAACACGAGGGGCATCATCTCCTACGGTTTCGGACCCCTGGACAGGGACCGGACAGCCTCGCACCTGCGAGACCTGTGCCGGGACTTTCTGGATCCCACCTGTTTCCAGCTTCTGCCCTTCACTCCCATCGCAGACGATCACGATGCCTGGTCCAAGGTGGTGGACGGAGAGGAGGCTTCGGGCTACCGCGACCTGATCCTGGCTGTGATCGAGGAGGATCAGGAAAGACAGCCGACCAGATGGCGGATGCCCGAGCGGGTGCGCTTGCTCAGGGACCTCCTGGCATTCGTGCCGGATGATCCTCTCGCCGTGCTCCGAAGCCGTTTCGGGCCCATCCTGGAGGCGCTCGTGAAGGAGGGTGAGTGACCGATGACGACGATGAGCCCCGTCTCCTCCATCGAGAGCATCGACCTCGCCCGCCACGGGGTGATCCAGGCGTCCGCCGGCACGGGCAAGACCTACACCATCGTGGCGCTGGCAGTGCGGATCCTCCGAACCACGACTACACCCATCGACCGCCTACTGATGATCACATTCACCGAGAAAGCGGCGGGCGAGATGCGCCATCGCCTCCGCGTGGAACTCGAGCGCGCGCTCGGCGCGGCGGCCCAGGGCTCGCCGGAGCGTCAGCGAATCCTGGATGCCCTCGACAGCTTCGGACAGGCGCGGATCTCCACGATCCACTCCTTCTGTGGCCGGCTGCTTCAGGAGCATGCCTTCGAGGGCGGCCAGCTCCTCTCCACGGCCATCGAGGACGAGGCAGCTCTTCTCGAGGAACTCGCCACCGGACTCATCCGGCGCTGGGGGAGCCTCGATGAGCAACTCCTGGAGTTCCTGCTCCGCTCCTCGGTTCGGCCCAGGTGGGCGGGCAATGTCCGCGACTGGCTGGGTACCGTGACGCGTCAGGCTGCCCTCTACACCCCCGAGGCCGGGGATCGGCTCGTGCCGGCGCCCGAGGAGGACGCACAAGCCGCCGCCGATCAGATCAGGGCGATTGCGAAGACGGTGCGGGGCCATCTGGAGGCGATCCGGGGGTTGCTCCCTGAGGATGTGGACCCCGCGGCGGAGCCCCAGGTCCACCCCCTAAGCCAAGCGTTGGATCAGATCGGAGACAGGGGTCCCACCCGGGTCAAGTCCCTCCTCAACTGGTATGTGCACCCACTGCTGAGCCTTCTGGCGAGCCGCCCCGGGGAGCCGATGGAACTCGTGGAGGGAGCCCAAGCGCTCCTCTCCGGGATCCGCAGCGAGACAACGAAGAACAAGAACCTGGCCGACTTCATCGACCGGCCCTTCGACCAGCTGCACGGGCGGCTCAAGGACGGCTGGCGCGAGCGAGGGCTCAAGCTGGAGGAGATCGCGGACGAGCTCGCGAGGATGGACGAGTACCTCAGCGGCCAGGCCATCGCGAGCCTCGCCTCGAACACGATCCGCGACCTGCATGAGGCGCTGAAGACGCGGTGCCGGGAACGAGGGATCATGACCTTCTCCCGGATGATCGCCGAAGTCCACGATGGCATCGCCCGGGGCGGGCCGAAGGGTCCTCTCGCGACGGCCCTGCGGGAGAGCCTCGACTTCGTGATCGTCGATGAGTTCCAGGACACCGACCGGCTCCAGTGGGAGATCCTCCAGACCGCCCTCCTCAGCGGTTACGAGCCGGCCCTCAGGGTCTACATCGTGGGTGATCCCAAGCAAGCCATCTACGGCTTCCGGGGCGCCGATATCCACTCCTATATGGCCGCATGCGAGCATCTGCTGGAGCACTGCGGCGCTGTTGGCCACTCTCTCGGCACCAACTACCGGGCCCGGCCGGCCGTCATCGAAGCCTGCAACTGGCTGTTCGGGCGGAGCGACTGGTTCGATCCGAAGTGGCCGGTGACGATCAGCGACGCCGGGCCCGCCGCGAAGATCCAGGCCGTGGGCGAGCCCGTCGATGGCGCGGGGATGGTGCTCGTGAAGCTGGCCCCAGAGAGCGCCAGCCCCGCGCGGAGAGCGTACGCGCGGTATGTGGCCGAGCGGGTCGATGCCCTCTGCCCCCGCGACGCGACCGGGCGGCCGACCATCACCTTCCGCAGTGGGGCCGCGCGGCCCGTGGACTACTCCGACTTCTGCATTCTGGTCCGCACTCGGCGGGAGGCGCGGTTCTACATCGAGGCGCTCCGAGACAAGGGTATCCCCTTCACCTTCTACAAGGAGCCCGGCCTCTGGGCTTCCGACGAAGCGCTTCAGCTCCACGCCCTGTTCCGCGCTCTCGCCGATCCCGCCGACGTGGAGTTGTGGCGTTCCGCTCTCATCTCGAGATTCGTCTCGGCCACGCCGGCGGAGGCGGTAGCCCTCGCCGAGTGTCCCGATACCCATCCTGCGCGCCGAGTGTTCAACGACTGGGTGAACTGCGCCGAGCGCCGGGACTGGCCCTCGCTCTTCCGCCAGATCCTGGACGCCTCGCCGATCCTCCTCGATGACATGGACGAGGCGCCTATGGAATGGGAGCGGCGGCTCACGAACTACCGCCACCTTTGCCAGATCCTCGAGAGTGAGGCGACGCGGGGAGGATGGGACCTCTTCGACCTCCTAGCGGCCATCGCGGACCGGCGGAGCGCCACCCAGGTGAGCGAGGACGAGAACCTCCTGCGCATCGAGACGAGTGAGCCCAAGGTCCAGATCATGACGATGCACGCCTGCAAGGGTCTGGAGTTCCCCTTCGTGTTCGTTGGGGGAGGGTTCACCATGCGGCCGGCGGGCATGCCCGTCCGGCGTCGGTATGAGCGCTCCGACGGGGGCGATGGGCACTGGGTGATCGACCTCACGGCCAATGGCAAGGACACGGACGCGGACGCCGAAGCGGAGCTTCGGCGGCTCTACTACGTCGCGATCACCCGCGCCGCGGTGCAGGTGCATATCCCCGTCTACACCCCGGGCGGGAGATCGATGCACTCGAGCGGTCCCCTGGTGTGGATCGTAGGGGAGCGCCTAGAGCGTGCCCGCGCGGCAGGCGTGCCCGACTCGGTGCGCGAGATCGATTGGCCGGACAGAGGCCTCTATCGCCCACGTCCCTCCCTCCCGTATGAAGCCGTGGCGGAGGGTCCCGAAGAGGGGAGGGGGGCAGTTCAGCACGGCCCCGGCGAAGGTCCCGCGTTGGTAGGCGGCATACGCCGGCCACCAACGAACCTCCAACGCCTCACTGTGCCCACGGCCTCCTACACGAGCCTCGTTGACCGCCACGCCCGCGGCGCGTCAGCCGAGGGTTCCTGGCTCCGCCTCGATGATGACCGTGACGAGGGGTACGTCCAGACGGACCTGCCCGGCGGCGCCGGTGTTGGCCAGTTCTTCCACAAGGCCCTCGAGGCGCTGGTTCTCACCGGAGACATCCCCGCCTCGCTCGAGGATGCCGGCCTACCGGCTACCCTGATGACCATCGCCCGGAACTGGGTGCCTGCGCGTTGGCTGAACGACGGCTTCATCGCGGCGTCACTGGAGCTCATCCGTCGGGCTCTGACGGCGGATCTCCCCGGCCTCGGCCCCATCGCTGGCCTGGGAGCGCGTGACGTCCTGCCCGAGCTGCCCTTCCTCTACCCGGTCGAGCTCTTCCCCGACGGAGCGCCGGGGACGCGTGTCCACTCGGGCCTCCTCGTCGGTGTCATCGACCTGGTGGCGAGGAAGGACGAGCGGTACTACATCCTGGACTGGAAGTCCAACCGGCTCGCCGACTATGGCCCCGACGGGCTGAATCAGGCCATGGACGCCAACGACTACCACCTCCAGTACACCCTCTACACCGTCGCTCTGGACCGCTGGCTGCGGGCACGGCTTGGGCAGACTTATGACCCGCGGCGCCACCTGGGCGGCGTCCTCTATGTGTTCATCCGCGGGCTGACCGAGGATGGGCAGCGGGGCGTCTACGTCCGCGATGGGTCGGACATCAGGCCGACGGAGTGGGCCAGCGGCAAGCTGCCCGGGCTCATCGAAGAGTACGTCGGGGGTGACGCCCATGGCCGCTGACGCTGTGGACTGGCGCACGAGCGGGTTGGACGACGAGCTGGTGAGAGCCCTGCGCCCTCCTGGTGAGACGGGAGAGTGGCCCCTCACCTACTCGGACTATCGGCTCATCGGCGATCTGTGCGACATCGCTGGCGAGCGCCATCCCGCCGACCAAGCCCTCGTGCTGTCCCTGCTTGTGGCGCGCGATGGGGGGAGCCTCTGCGTGCGCGTGGCGCCCGATGCCTTGGAGCGGCGGCTGGAGCCGGTCCTGGCGGACGGGGAGGCGAAGCCATGGGCGGGGCGCATCGCCCAGCGGCTCGTGGAGCTTCCGGAGGAGGCACGGTTTTACGGCTCGCCCGACGATGTTACCCGGCCACTGATCGACGTGACCGTCGGGCCCAAGCGGTACGTCTACTTCCAGCGCTACTACCTCGCCGCGAGCCAACTCCGTGAGCGAGTGCAGGAGCGACTGAACGACGCTCAGCCGTCGATCCAGGGCGACTGGCCAAGGATCCTGCGCGAGGTCGTGCGCGAGGCGCCCCAACGCCTATCGAGCGGAGAACCACAGGTTCCCAGCGCTGATCAGGTCGCGGCCCTGGCCCTGGCGCTGTCCCGGCAGTTCGTGGTCATCTCGGGAGGACCTGGAACGGGAAAGACGTCCACCATCTGCGCCCTCCTCCGCTGCCTCGTTCGGGCGGGCATGCGAGCCGACGACATCGCCCTCGCGGCCCCCTCGGGCCGGGCCGCCCAGCGGATGACAGAGGCCCTTCACGCGGGCATCGGCTCGATCGGCGCTCCCTCCGAGGGTGACCGGAGCCTCCTCTCGACCGCTGGGTCCACCCTCCACCGGCTCCTGGGCTACAACCCGCGCACCGGGGGCTTCTGGCGGGGGCCGGATGACCCCATCGAGGCACGGGTCGTCGTCATCGATGAGGTGTCCATGGTCGATGCCGAGCTCATGCGGCATCTCGTGGAGGCGACACCGCCCGACGCGAAGCTGCTGCTCCTCGGTGACAAGGACCAACTCCCCTCCGTGGAGTCCGGGGCCGTCCTCTCCGACCTCATCCCCGACGGGTCGGGCTCGACGCTCTCCGAAGAGGTCCGCGACCTCATCACCGAGTGCTGCCGTGCGGTGGGGGTGTCGGAGCCCGAGTTGCCGGCGGGATGCGAGACGGCGACGACCCGCGATGCGGTGGCGATTCTTACCACGAACCACCGCTCCGGCAGCGGGATTCGCCACATCGCCGAACGTGTCACTGCCGGCGATCCGCCCGAGGAGATCGTGCAGGCCCTGCCTTCGGCGCCCGCCGCGGCCGAGGCGCTGCTCGAGTGGCTGTCACGGGCGAGGGCCGACGGCTGCTTCCTCATCCCCGAGGGCGCCATCACCTTCGGCGAGTGCGCGGAGCGATGGGTGGCAGGCTACCTGGCCGCCGACGGGGAGTTCGGCCGCCTCCTCAGAGGCGCCAGCGGCGTCGTCCTGCCGACTGTGCTGGAGGATCCAGAGCTGCGGGAGTGCGCCGAGGCGCTCCTCGCCAGCGTCGAGCGCGGCCGCATCCTTACCTTGCTGCGGCGAGGGCCCCACGGGGCCGAGGGCGTCAACCGGCGCCTCGTCGCCTCCCACGGGGGCCAGTGGGGGCGGGCCTACCCGGGGATGCCCGTGCTCGTGACCCGCAATGATGGGGTGATGGGCCTATGGAACGGCGACGTGGGCGTTATCGTGCGGGATCGTCGGCGGCGGCTCCTAGCCCTCTTCCGTAAGCCTGAGGGGATCCGCGCCTACCCCGAGCGAGACCTGCCGCCATGGAGCCCCGCTTACGCGATGACCGTCCACAAGGCCCAGGGCTCGGAGTACGACCGGGTGCTCCTCGTCGTCCCTCCCGAGGGCGGGGAGCGGCTCCTCAGCAGGGAGATGGTCTACACGGCGCTAACGCGAGCCAAGCGCCTCGTCGCGGTCCACTCCCAGGCGCCGCCCCTCGTGGCCGCCCTTGGCCGGCACATCGAGCGGGACACGGGCATCGGACTACTGTAATGAGTCGCGCGAATCGAAGCGGCCGTGCTCGGCGGGTGTGGTAGACTGACGACGTCTGTGAGTGGCCGGTGTTAGCGGGGCGAGCGGCGGCGTGAGGGTCGCCGGAGCGCCCGGGGGACGAGGCCAGGGGGGTGCCCAAATGACGATGCAAGAGGCGAAGCAACTGAAGCGCGGTGACTTGGTGCGCTATCAGGACGCTACCGGCAATGCGCAGGTGGGCTGGGTAGTCCTCGCTGACCTCCACGGCCAGGTAGTAGGCGATGGCAGGCCCCTACTCTTCATCTGGTCCCACACCTCGGTAGGCGACCCCGGCGAGTCGGAGATCACGCCAGACCTGACGCCCATCGAGCAGGCGGAGCTGCTGTGCGGCTGCGATGTGTTCGACGAGAGCTGGGATGACCCGTTCCTGTCAGCCGACGGCGGGTCGTAGAGCAGTTCCCGGTGCCCCCTCACTGACACGCATTATCCCCTTCCGCCGAGCCTCCTGGGAACTCCCCGCTCTTTCCCCCGAGAACCCTTCTGAGAAGCGCTCTACAGGCCATCGGCAGGCCGGACCGTATTGCCCCCTGGCATGGGATCCGGGCCCTCGGCGGGGTCGGTCGTCCAGTGCTCGCCCTGCTTGACTGGCGGCTGGGGCACCATCTCCGCAGGCGGGGCGGGGGGCCTGGCACTGCCGCCGACCATGCTCGGAGCGGGGTCGGGGAGGGACGCCAGATAGCGCCAGGCCCAGACCAGGGACTCCGCCAGTTCCATGCGGAGCACGGGCTCGGCGGGATGGTACCCACCATCGTGGTAGCCCCGCACCAGCCCGAGGTCCCGGATGGCGACGATGGCGGCGAACCTCGGATCGCCCTCCGGCACATCGAAGAAGATCTCGGTGCCCGCATCCATGGCGTCGGCCAGGCGAGTGGCGGCGGGCTCGAAGTTGCAGAGCACCCCGGCGAGCACCCGAGCGAGGTCGGCGCGGCTCGCCAGGTCACCGGCGGGACCCGCGCCCGAGAAGGCCGCCCGTGCCGCGGCGTTGGGCGTGCGCGCCCGCTTGGGCCACTCGGCCCTAGCCTTCACGAGCAACCGCGTGGCGGCGGCGGATAGCTCCTGGCGGGTCACGAAGGAGCCCGCATGGAAACGCCCGTCATCGCGCAGGCCGAGGAGCCCCGCGGACATGGCGTCAGAGGGAGTGGGGACGGTCCAATGCTCGCTGGAGACATCGGGAGCCGCGCCGGTCCGAAGGGCCGGGGGCGTGGGCAGGTTGCCCGCTGGCATCGCGAGCAGCAGCGCATCGGACTCGTGCTCGGGGAGCCTCGCCTCGGGCCCCTCCGCCAGGGCCGCCAGTTGGCCCCCCACCAGTAGCATCACCGTGAACGTGACGAGCATGGCGCGCACCTTCATCCGCGTGCACCTCCGACCGGAGTTGCCGCTCCCGGAGCCGGGAACGCCGATGAGCGCCAGTTTGTCACAGCGAGACATATAATGTCAAGGCGAACCTTGAACCAAGTCCCCCGCGCTGACGTTGGGACCCCTCGGCCCTCCGCTCAGCTAACCCCCATGCGGAGACAACGGTCGGCCACGGGGCACTCGCCGCAGGCAGGCTTGCGGGCGGCGCAGATCTCCCGACCGTGGAGGATGAGCACGCTGCCGAGGGGGATCCACTTCGACTTCGGGAAGAGGGACATCAAGTCCGCCTCGATCTTCTCGGGTTCGTCGTGCTCCGTGAAGCCCAAGCGCTGGCTGAGCCGCCGGACATGGGTGTCGACAACTACGCCCTCGGGCTTGCCGAACCACTGGCCGAGCACCACATTCGCCGTCTTCCGCGCCACGCCGGGCAGGCTCGTAAGGGCCTCCATCGTATCGGGCACCTGGCCCCCGAAGCGTTCCAGGAGGGCGATACTGGTCGCCTGAACACTCTTCGACTTCTGTCGGAAGAACCCCGTCGGTCTGAGGATCGCCTGGAGTTCCTCGGGATCCGCCGACGCGAGTTCCGCCGGTCCCGGGTAGCGTTCGAACAGCCCCTCCGTGACCTCATTCACCTTCTTGTCGGTGCACTGGGCCGACAGGATGGTGGCGATGAGCAGCTCGAAGGCATCCCGGTGGCGCAGGGCCGTGCGGGCATCTGGGGTCCGCTTCATCAGGGTTGTCAGCACACTTCGGGCTCGCTTCTTGCGTTGCTCCAGGCTGTCCAAGGCATCCTCCAGACAGAAGACAAGCGGCGGGGTCCACGGGCCCCGCCGCTTGTCTTAGCTACCGCCGTGGCCGAGGCCGCTACAGGGTCATCGGCGACCAAGCGGGCTGGGCCTCGTAGTCGTTGTGATGGGTGAGCTGGCGCTTGTCCGTGCCATCGGCGTTCATGACCCAGACGTCAGGCACGGGCTCCTTCGCGAACCGCTCATAGGCGATCATCGTGCCATCGGGCGACCAGGTGGGGTGATGGTGGCCCCAGCCATCATCGGTGAGCCGCCGCTGGCTGCCGCCGTTGGTATCCATCACGTAGATGTCGCGATCGCCTTCGGGATCCTGAAGGACGTAGACGATCTGGGTGCCGTCGGGGCTGATCTCCGGCGCCAGGGAGGCCCAGCCTTCGGCCGAGTCGGTGATCTGGCGGACGTTGCCGCCATCCTCATTCATGATGTAGACATCCGGCGTGTCATCGTCGCGGTTCGAGCTGAAGACGATCTTGGTGCCGTCGGGAGACCACCGCGGTGAGTTATCTGACCACTCGTTGTCCGTGAGGCGGATCAGGTCGTTGCCATTCAGATCGCAGGTGTAGATCTCGAACTCGCCGTCATCCCGGTCGGTGTGGAAGGCGATGCGGTCATTCACGGACCAACTCGGGCTGAAGTTCGACCCCTCGCTGCTGTCGAACTCCCGGAAGTACACTGCCTTGCCCTCGGAGTCGGTCAGGGTCTGGTTGTCAACCCGGACCCGGTAGAGTGGCGCGGTAGTGATGTAGCTCAGGGAGAAGACGAACTGCCGCCCATCGGGCGACCATGCCGGCGTCTGAGCCTGGGCGCCCGATGCGGTCAGCCGGAACGGCTCCTCCAGCCCCGAGGCGTTCACGGCCCACACCTCGCCGGTGCCCGTGCGCACGGAGATGTACAGGATTATGTCCTGCGTGCTGCCGGTGATGCCACCGTTGACCTGGCCGATGACCGTGTCGAGGCTCAGCCCGGAGTCGCCTCCCGCGCATCCTGCGCACCATAGAAGGCCGATCGCGGCAGCGGCCGCGAGCAGCACGGCGATACCCTCAGTTCTGTTCATCTGGTGATAGCGTCCTTTCCGGCCCCCATCACAGGGACTCGAGGGTGGCCTTGACGATCAGGAGGTTCTCCGCCGGCGTGTCTGTGGGAACCGCGCACCCGCAGGCAACCAGCATACCTCTGCCGTCGAGCTGAGCGACAGCGTCCCGCACCTGTTCCGCGATCTCCTCGGGGGCCACGTCTCCCGCAGTGACCTCGTCGATGCCACCCGCCAGGCAAGTATGAGGCAGGGCGGCGCGGCCATCCGCCAAGGATACATCGGTCGTCCGGTCGCTCCAGTTCACCAGATGGACGGGGCATCGGGCGAGGAGGTCGAAGTGGAGATGTCCCTTGCCATGCACATGCAGAGAGTTCACCGTGCCTTTAGGTGCCGCTGCCTCCATGATGCGTATATCCAGAGGCAGGATGAACTCCTCATAGGTCTCGGCGTCCAGAACGTCGGCGCTCGCGGCGCCGCACGCCAGGAACAGCCCATCAACGACGTCCAGGCAGCAATCGGCCCAGCGGATCAGCGACTGCGTGACCGACTCTAGCCCCGCCTTGGTTTCCTCGGGATGGGTGCGGAGCAGCTCGACGAGCTTGCGGCCAACGATCTTGTCGCCGTAGGCGAAGGGGTCGAAGAGGGTGTCGACCATGGGCCGGTCATCGGGCAGCCGCTCCCGGATGGCCTTGAGGGCCTCCAGGTGCTTCCCGAAGTTGCCGGCCGTGGGATCGATCACGGGGAGCTCGGCGAAGGCCTGAGCGCTCTCCACGGTCAGAGCCCCGCCTGGCAGGTCGTAGGGCGCGTCGTGCATCACCTTCAGGAGATCCATGTCATAGCGCTGGGCGAACTCGACCTCGTTCCGTACGAAGGCCTCATCCGCTCGGTCGCCGCCCGGGAAGTGGTACCAGAAGCTGAAGGGCACCCGGTCGGTATCTGCGCCGGCCAAGGCCGCCATCACGCGTTCTCGCTTGGTCATGGGCTTCACTCCCTCACACATGTTTCGCTCAGCCCCTCCAAACCGCCTGCAGAGCGGCGCCGGAGGTTCTGACGTTCGGCAGCGGAAGATGATGCTCCGAAAGGATGAAATACATGTCCCAGCCCCTGGGTCCTCCTGAGGTCCTCTGCGAGGGCCGCTTCCTCCGTCTCGTGCGTCGAACGGTGCCCGGCGGCGTCTGGGAGTACGCCGAGCGCGTCGGTGTACAGGGCGTCGTCCTCATGTTCGCGATCGACGCCCAGGGCCGCGTGCCCTTGGTGAGGCAGTACCGGGCGCCCGTGCAGTCCGAGGTGTGGGAGCTTCCCGCAGGGTTGTGCGACACTCCCGAGCCGATGGAGCGCACGGCCATCCGTGAACTTGAGGAGGAGTGCGGGTTCACGGCCCATCGCGTCGAGCATCTCATGCGTGCACCCGCTTCTCAGGGAGCCGCCTCCACGCTCCTCGACTTCTACCTGTTGATGGATCTCGAGCCCGTCGAGGGAGTAACGGGGGACGAGATCTTCCCCATCGAGACCCACTGGGTGCCCCTCGATGGGCTCGAGGACTTCGTAATGGACCGAATGGCTCAGGGCGAGATGGTCGATGTCAGGATCCTCGCCGCCCTGCGGTGTGCGGAGCGGCGATTGCGTGTGAAGAAGGACTCGGTGCGAGGGTTCTCGTCGCTGGCGGGGCCGGAAACGTAGTCCGTGAAAGCGGATCCCTCGAAGCGAACCCACTTCCCACCCTCTGGGCCCTGCGGCCATGCCAGGAGCTCCTCGGCTTCGAGCCGACTCGCTCCTGGCGCAACCGCTAGCTCGTCAGACGCCCGGACATAGGCGCAGCGTCTGAATCTCATGGGGCCCGAAGGAAACCGTCACCGTGCCGTCGACCATAGTCAATGGCACGGGGTTCTCCTCCATGAGATCCACCAGCGCCGCCGCCGCGAAGTCCACTGCCACCCTCACCCTCGCCTGAGCGCGGGCGCCGTCCGTTTCGTACATCCTGATGAGAAGCCCCGGGCCGTCCTCCGCGCGCTTCATAGCCTCGATGACCACGTTCGGCACGTCAATGGAGACGATGGAGCCCTGGGGGAGCGGCGCGGCCCCCGCTCCGACGAGCTCCGCGACCCTCAGTGGCGTGTTCAGCGCCGCCGCCGCGCGCAGCACTCCGCCCGCGATGTGGTCGCCGGCGTGGGGGTAGAGCGAGTACGTGAACTCATGCTCCGCCCGATCCGCGACAGGGTCCGGGGAGTGGGGGGAACGCAGCAGGTTCAGGTCCAGCACGCTGCCCCGTAGCTGATGGCCGTACTTGCAGTCGTTGAGAAGCGCGACACCGTAGCCGCGCTCGGAGAGGTCCACCCAGCGCTGGGCGCACACCTCGTACCGCGCCAGGTCCCAGGTCGTGTTCTCGTGGGTAGGCCGCTTGATCCACCCGAACTGGACCTCGCACGTCGCCTCATTGGCGTGCACATCCACAGGAAAGCTCGTGCGGAGCATCCTCGCGGACGCCTTCCAGTCGACATGGGTCACGAAGTCCAGGCGAGGGCTCCCCGCCGTGAGCCGGATCTCCTGGGTAAGCACCGACACTCTGCCGTCCTGCTCGTAGTGGTAGACCTGCCGGATACCCGCCACGGGTCCGTCCTCGAAGGGCTCGGCGGAGACGAGCACGAAGCGCTCGGGCTCCCGCTCGTCGTAATCCATCGCGAAGTCCCAGGCGTCGCCCGGGTCGAAGTAGACCGCCAGGGCGTTCCCCGCCTCGCCCGGCTGGAGCACTTGGCGGTTGTGACGTTTGTCTACGATGGACGCGATCGAGCCGTCCGCAGCCAACTCGACGCGGAGCAGGCCATTGTCGAGGAGACGGGGCTCCACCTTGGGGCTCGAACCCGTCCACGACGCCGCGGCGCGGTCCACCACGGCGAAGCCCATGGGCGGCACCTCGGCCTTCATCCACCGCTCACCGGACCGCACCCACTCGGCCCTGGGCCATGACAGAGTGTTGATGACGACGACGGGATCCTCGGCGTCGCCGGGACTGAGATAACCCAGCAGGACCGCTTGAGCCTGGCTGGCGAGCGCGTTCACCCGATCCAGGAGAACTGCGTAGCGCTCCAGCGACTCCTCGTATACCCGGGTGATGGACGAGCCGGGGAGGATGTCGTGGAACTGGTAGAGGAGCACCTCGCGCCAGATCTCCTCGAACTCCGCGACGGGGTACTCCAGATCGCCGAGCCAGGCCGCCAGTGCCTGGAGCATCTCGGCATCGCGCAAGGCTAGCTCCAGCTTGCGGTTGTACCGCTTGTTCCGCGCCTGGGTCGTGTAGGTGCCTTGGTGACGCTCGAGGTAGAGCTCGCCTACCCAGCGCCGGTAGCTCTGCCCGTCGCGGATCCGATTGAAGAACCGCTCCGCGGTCTCCTGTACCACGGGCGGCAGGCCGTCCAGGTCCTTCTCGCGAGCCAACCGCTCCAGATGCTCCATCCCTGGCCCGCCGCCGCCGTCGCCGATGCCGAAGAGCAGCAGGCAGTTGGCCGAGACGTCCTTGTCCTTGTACTGCTTCGCCGCCTTCGTCAGCGCCCTCGGCGCCGCGGAGCTGTTGTAGGTGTCCTCGGGCAGCATATGGGCGAGCACTCGGCTGCCGTCGATGCCCTCCCACCAGAATGTGTGGTGCGGGAAGTCGTTGACGATGCTCCACGACAGTTTCTGAGTCATGAAGGTTTCGACGCCCGCCTTACGGAGGATCTGCGGCAGCGCGGCAGAGTACCCGAAGACGTCGGGCAGCCACAGGTTTGTGACCTCCTTGCCGAACTCGTCCCGGTAGAACCGCTTGCCGTAGAGCAGTTGGCGCACCAGCGACTCGCCGCTCGGCACGTTGGTGTCCGACTCCACCCACATGGCGCCCTGGACCTCCCACCGGCCCTCGGCGTAGCGCGCCTTCACCTCGTCGTAGAGGCTCGGATAGTAGTCCTTCATCCACTGATAGAGCTGGGGTTGGCTCGCGCCGAAGACGTAGTCGGGGTACCGCTCCATCATCCGCAGCGCCGTAGTGAAGGTGCGGGCGCCCTTTCGGATCGTCTCACGAATCGGCCACAGCCAGGCCAGATCCATGTGCGCGTGACCGATAGCGCTGATGGTGAGCGAAGGATCGCCACCCTTGGCCGCCAGCAGCGGCGCGAGCACCCGCCGAGCCTCAGCCGCTATCTCCTCCGTCGGCTCCGCCGCCATAAGTACCACTTGGTCCAGCGCCGACCAGATCTGATGCCATCTGGGCGAATCCTCGGGAAGCTGCTCCATCAACTCGCGGAGCACCTCGAAGTCGTAGTGGAGGGCCCGAATCTCCGTGTTGCGCACGGCAACCGCGGCCTCCTTGACCCGGCCGTCCTCCTGAAGCACCCCGAAGAGGTCATTGCAGCCGGCATCGGCCCAGACTTCAATGACATCACCGGAGGCGATGGGACCCACCAGGTCCAGGACACGCTTGCCCGGAGCCCCGAGACTGTAGTCATAGCCCGAGGTGACGCTGGTGAGGCCCTGCCACGGGTTCCCCTGGGGGTCGACGACGAGCATCTCACCATTGACGTCGAGGAGCAGCACGACCTCCCTGCCAGCAGTCTCCGGGGGCACGGCGCCGGTGAAGCGGAACCAGGCGCAGTCGAAGAGACCGCCCCACTTGTCACCCGGCTTCAGCTCCAGGTGCTTGCCGGATTGCCGCTCCTCGAAGGGAACCGGCTCCTGGGTGACCCACGCCTCGACGGTCAACTCGCCTACCGGAGAGTACATCGCGTCCCGGAGGCGGCGCTCGACCTCGCGAAGGGTGTGGCGTTTCTGCCTGCGGTAGTACGGCATGGGGCAGCATCCTCGTCGTGTGGTGGTGCGGCAACAGGGCCGTAGGGGGGAAGATACGTCAGACGAAAGCCCGTTCCTGCGTCGTGTGGCCGGGTCAGCGTCGGCGGCCGGGCAGGGCCTGGGCCAGGAGAGCCGCCAGCGAGGCCCCCACGAAGTCGGCGCCGAGGTCTCCCAGGGAGGGCGTGCGCCCTGGCACCGCGTACTGGTGTAGCTCGTCTGACACGCCGTATAGAACCGCTAGGCCGGCCGCCACCCACGCTGCGGCGCCCGGGCGAGCGCGCAGGCCGCGGCGGCTCAGCGGGACGTATAAGGTCAGGCAGAGGATGAAGTAGAGGATGGAGTGGGCGATCTTGTCCGACTCGGGGAGCGTCCAGAACCACAGGGAGGGGATATCGGAGGCTGGCGTGTGAGAGGCCGCGAAGATGAGGGCCATCCAGCCGAGCGGAAGCAGCCACAAGGCCCAACTGCCCAGGGGCTTACCCTTATCGGGTTGCTTGCGCTTCCTTTCGTTCGCTGTGCCAGACACGCTCAACGTGGCACTCCTGACGCGATGGCTAGCCCGTGCAGCCCCCAAGCCATCCTATCCCTACCCCTCGGCGTGCCGCAACCACCACTGAGGCCACGCACGCTCTGCAGGCGCGGCCCGGCGAACCCCGAATAGGGGCGCGTGCCGTATCAGAGAACTGTCCTGGAGGCCTTGGCCGTGCGCATCCCCACTCTCATCGCTCTGGTTCTTGGCTTAGCGGTCCCCCCGTCCGCCGCGGGCGAGCGCTTCATCGACACATTCGAGGGAGGCTCTCTGGAGCCCGGCTGGACGGTGGACGCGGCCCCGAGCGCCACGGTCACGGTGGCGGACGGAGCTCTGCGGATCGCCGCGCCGCTGAACGCCTACGCTCACATTGAGCGTCCCCTCGGTACCGACAACGTTACGGCCTCGGCCCGGGTACGCCCCGGCGATCCGGCAGGTGTCAGCTGGGCATGTGGCGTGTTTCTCTACTGGGCCGAGGACGTCTGGGCGATGCTCGCCGTAGTGGACCATGGCGGCGGCATGATCTACACGGCTGAGCGTACCGGTGAGCGCCTGCCCCTGGAGGCCCCGCTCGTGCCGTGCGACCGCCTCTCCTACACGTGGCTGCGGGTGCAACTGGGCGAGGACTGCATCCGGTACTTCACGCGCCGTGCGGGAGAGCGCGGCTGGGCCGTGGCCCGGGTCATCGAGCGGCCGGCCGAGATGGCGGGGCCCCCAAGGCTTCTCATCGTCGGCAAGGGCTTCGGAGGACCGGGCCGGGAGCCCGGTGAGGACTACCCCGCGCCCGACCTGGACAACAGCTACGCCGACCTGGGCCCCATGTCAGAGGCGCTCGTCGAGGGCGTGATGGTGGAACCTACCCCGCGGTCGCTGCTGAGGTTGCAGCCTGGCGAGGCACGCGCGATGGGCGACGCGGACGGCGCCGCCATCCTGGACCTGCCCGGCGACCCGACCTATGAGCAGGTGGCCGCCCTCTACCCGCCCATGCGGCATGTGCGAGAGGCGATCGGAGTAAAGGGCCACCCGGACGAGGTCGGCATCAATGAGTGGGGCGCGCTGGAGCTCCCCGGCGTCCTCGGGCGGTGGCTCATCGGCGAGGCGCGGGCACCCTTCGGCGAAGGCCCGTCGCGGCCGGCCAAGCGCCTCCTGGAGGGCCACCTGCCGGTCGTCATCGCGGAGTGGGAGCACGAGGGCCGCCGCTGGGAGCAGACGGTGGCCGCGTGGTCGGAGGGGATGAGCCCTGACGCCCCGGCCACAGCCACCGTGCGCCTCAAGCTGCTCTCGGGCGAGCCCGCTGAGGTGGCCTTCGAACTGCCCGCAGGCTCGGGCCAGCGCCTCGCGACCGCTCACGTCTCCAGGAGCGAGCCGGCGCACCTCACGGTTTCCCTCGCCGAACCGTCAGCAGCACAGATCATCGATGCCGCTGGGTTCGAGGCCGCCCTCGCCGAGGTCCGCGACTTCTGGCGCGAGGACCTCTCCCGGGGGATGCAGATTCGAGTTCCCGATGCGCGGATGATGGATGCCCACCGAGCGTGGCTGGCGTACAACGGCATCAACGTGGACAAGGTGGGGGAGTATCTGGAGCCCCACGACGGCTCGCACTTCTATGAGGAGGTATATGGCTACAGCGCCGCGCGCTATGCCCAGGTTCTGGACCAGTGGGGCCGGCACGAGGAGGCGGAGGCGTACCTCAGCACGCTCATGGCCGCCCAGACCGAGGACGGGCTGCTCTCCTGGAACTTCGGGCTGACCGATACAGGGGCCCTGCTCATCGCCCTGGCGGAGCACTACCGCATGACCGACGATGTGACCTGGTGGCAAGAGGTCGCCCCTGCCGCTGTGCGCGCCTGTGACTGGCTGATCCGGGCGCGTGACGAGGAGCGGGCGGCGGGCTCCGCAGGCAAGCCCCGAGTCGTGCGAGGACTCATCCAGTTTCGATCCTACTGCGACTACCCCACGCCCGTCTATGGCTACCTCCACAACGCCTACTGCGCCGACGGGATGGGCCGGGTTGGTGCGATCCTGGCCGACGCCGGGCTGCCCAACGAGGCCGACCGTATCAGCCGCGAGGCGGAGCGCTACCGGCGCGATGTGCTCGCCTCCATGGACGCTGCCGCCCTGGACATCAACGGGCGCAGCGTCATCCCCCTCGAGCCGGACACCCAGCGTCTCCTGCGCGATAGTGGCCATCGCAGCACCGACTACTACGGTCTGGTCGCCTCCACCATGCTCGAGTGCGACGTGCCGCCGCGGGGTTCGCCGCAGGCCGAGGCCTACGAGACCTTCCTCCGCGAGCATGGGGGGATCCAACTTGGGACGGCCGAGTTCATGGGCGGCATCGACCACGCCTACGGACTCGGGTACATGCTGCGCCGGCTGCGGGCGGGCTACCCGGAGGAGTACATCCTCGGGGTTTGGACCGCCCTCGCCTACGGCATGACGCGTGAGACCTTCTCATCCGTTGAGGTGACGATGCACAAGACGGGTGAGAACTACATGACCCTTCCCCACCTCTACTCGGGGACCCAGCAGCTCATGATGCTCCGCGCCATGCTGGTGGATGAGTACGACGGCGAGGTGCATCTCCTCAGCGGCGTGCCCCGCCACTGGCTCGAGGAGGGCAAGGTGATCGAGGTCGAGGGGGCGGCTACGGCCGATGGCCCCCTGAGCCTGCGGCTGGAGTCCTCCGTGGCCGCCGATGAGATTCGGGTCGCCGTCGACCCGCCGCGCCGCTCGACGCCCCAGGCACTGATCCTGCATCTGCGCCATCCCGAGGGAAGGATGATACGCGGCGTGTCCCTCAACGGATCGCCGTGGCGCCGCTTCGAAGGCGAGCGAATCGTCCTGCCCGTAGACGGCCAGCCCATCAGACTGGTGGCTCGCTACTAGCCTGATGGCGTCCAGTCGGGGTCGTTCGTCGCCACGAGCCGCTCGACGACGGAGAAGCGGATTTCGTCACAGCGGACATAGAGTGTGTAGTCGCCCCAGACGATGATCCGCGCCCCATGCGCTCTGGCGAGCTCGGCCAGCCGGGCGATGTGGTCGCCAACGACCTCGGCGTCGGTGGGTTGTCTCCTCGGCTCGCCGGGCATCAACGCGCACTCTCCGGTACCCTCGTTCAGACCCTCCACAAGGTGCGCCCTTCATGGGCACGGAAAGTAGGCGCCAGCCAGATCATTCCGGCTCGGGAGGGCTTCCCCATGTCGGCGAACCCGTTCCTCGGCGTTCTTCTCCATGCCATCGGTGGGCTGGCGGCTGCGAGCTTCTACATCCCCTACAAGCGCGTGAAGGGCTGGGCCTGGGAGAACTACTGGCTCGCGGGCGGCATCTTCAGTTGGGTGGTGGCGCCCATCGCCCTTGCTCTCCTCATCGTGCCCGCCACGCCGGAGGTGCTCATGGCCGCCCCGGCAAGGGCCCTGGGCTTCACTTTCCTCTTCGGCGTGCTCTGGGGCGTGGGCGGCCTCACCTTCGGCCTCTCCATGCGGTATCTCGGGATCGCCCTCGGGTACGCCATCGCCCTCGGCCTCTGCGCCGCCTTCGGGACCCTCATCCCGCCGTTGGTGAGCGGCGAGCTCATCAGCACGGCGCGGGAGACCTCGGGCCAGATCATGCTCGGCGGCGTCGGCCTGTGCCTCCTGGGCATCGCTTTCAGCGGCGTGGCCGGTATCTCCAAGGAGCGCGAGCTTCCCGAGGATCAGAAGACCGAGGCGATCAGTGAGTTCAGCTTCGCCAAGGGCCTCACCGTCGCCATCTTCTCGGGCATCATGAGCGCGAGCATGGCATACGCATTCCAGGCGGGGAAGCCCATCAGCGAGGCGGCCCTGGCTGCGGGGGCGCCCGAGCTCTGGCAGAACCTCCCCGTTCTCATCATCGCCTTCCTCGGTGGCCTCACAACGAACGCCGTATGGTGCCTCATCCTGATGGTCCGCAACGGTACCATGGGCGACTACACCCGCGCCGTCGTCGATGGCGAGCGGGTGCCCTTACTCGCCAACTACGTCCTCTGCGCCTTGGCGGGGGTCACTTGGTACCTCCAGTTCTTCTTCTACAGCATGGGGACCACCCAGATGGGCCGGTATGACTTCTCCAGTTGGACGATCCACATGGCCGCCATCATCACTTTCAGCACCCTCTGGGGCATCGCCCTTCGGGAGTGGCGCGGCACCAGCCGACGCACCCATGCCTGGATCGCCATCGGGCTGGCCGTGCTGATCCTCTCCACCGTGGTCATCGGCTATGGGAACTACCTCGCCGCTAAGGCCTGATCGACGGGATGGAAGGGAATCCTCTCATGATCCGCTCCGACACCTGCGCGCGCCTGGGATGGGCGCTCCTCTGTCTTGTCGCCGGCGTTCTGATCGCTCCGGCGAACGCGGATGACCTGGAAGAACGCTTCCTACGGCCGACCATGGAGGACCGACAGTGGACGGGGCCCCTCTTCTGGCTCCACGGGGATGAGAGCTCGGATCGCCTCCGCGGCACGCTGCGAAAGGTCGCCGAGGGCGGCAACGGGAGCTTCACCGCCGAATCCCGGCCACACAGCGACTGGCTCGGCTTCGGATGGTACCGGGACCTGCAGGTCTGCCTCTCCGAGGCCCGCCGGCTGGGCCTGAGGATGTGGATCTTCGACGAGAGGTGGTGGCCCAGCGGCGAGGTCGCCGGCAGGGTGCCCCCTCAGTACGGGAGCAAGTGGCTGGAGGCAGAGGCGATCCTCGTCGCATCCGGCGACACCGTGCGCCTGCCCATCGATCAGGGCCACCTCATCGCTATCCTAGCGGGCCGTGTGAAGGGTGATGCCATCGATGGCAGCAGCCTCATCGACCTCACTCCTAGAATCGAGCAGGATACGCTGGAGTGGCAGGCGCCCGATGGCCCGTGGCGCGTGATGGTCTTCACCTGGCGGCTCAGTGAGGGCCGGGCCGGCAACTTACTGGTCGATGGCGCCAGCCAGGATGCCGTGGACTGGTACATTCAGACGGTGTACCAGCCCCACTACACTCACTTCGGCCACGAGTTCGGCAACCTCATCCGAGGCTTCTTCTACGACGAGCCCGAGACATGGGGTGACTGGGGCACGGAGGTGATCCCCACCATCGAGGAGCGGAGCGGCGACTGGAAGCGGGCTCTCGTCGCCTGGAAGTTCCAACTCGCGGACCAGGATGAGCAGATCGCCGCGCGCTACGCTTACCACGACGGCTTCGCCGAGGCGTGGGGTCGAACGCTGTACGGCGGCCTGACCGAGTGGTGCAACGAGCGATCCGTCAGCTCCATCGGTCACTGGCTGGAGCACGGGAGAGAGTACCTGCACCCCCGGCTTTGCGGGGGGAACGTGTTCCAGATGCTGAAGTACTCCGAAATGGGGGCCATCGACGCCGTCTTCACCCAGTTCGTCCCCGGCCGAAAGGACGACAACACGTACCAAACGCCGAAGCTGGGCAGCTCCGTCAGCCACGCCTACGGTAAGACTGATGACCGCGCCATGGTGGAGATCTTCGGAGCCCGCGGCCAGGACCTCAGCTACCCCGAGATGAAGTGGTGGGCCGACCACATGCACGCCTCGGGGATCAACTTCCACATCCCTCATGCCTTCAACCCTCGGGGCCCCTACGATACCGATTGCCCACCCTACTTCTACAACGGCGGCTATGAGCCACGCTGGCCGCTGTACCGAGTCTACGCCGACTACACCACTCGCCTCAGCCTGATGCTGACGGGAGGGCGGCACGTCTGCCCGGTCGCCCTGCTCTACCTCGGGAACAGCTACCACGTCGGTGCGACCACCCCGCCCGAGGAGATGACCACAGCCCTCCAGGACGCCCTGTACGACTGCGACTGGATCCCCTACGAGGTGTTCGAGGGCGACATGCGCATCCAGGGCAACACCCTCGAGTTGCGGGACGAGCGCTACCGAGTGCTGATCGTGCCCGCTGTCGAGGCTCTCCCGGTAGCCACTTTGGAGAAGGCCCTGAAGTACCTCCAGGCGGGCGGCATTGTGGTGGGATACGGTCGGCTCCCCTCGCGTTCAGCCACTTTCGGTGCGGGTTCCGGTGCCGCGCAAGCGCTTGCGGAAGCGATCTGGGGCTCTCCCTCCGGCCCCAGTCTGCGACCCTGCCGGGAGCTGCCCTCAGGAGGCCGGTCGTACTTCCTGCCCGAGCGTCCCTCCGTAGCTGACATTCAGACGGTCCTGGCCGGAGACGCCGGAGTGCGCCCGACCCTGGAGGTCCTGAAGGGCGACACGGGCGACTGGCTCCACGTCCTTCACCGCCAGAAGGACGACCGCGACATCTTCTTCCTGACCAACATGAACAACGATCAGGAGATCCGGCGCTTCAGCCTCCGTGCGACTGCCGCCGGCTACCCCGAGGTCTGGGACGCGATGCGCGGCGAGATCACGTCAGTGCCCTTCCGTCGTGCCGGTGACTCCGTGACGCTGCCGCTGACCCTCGCCGGCGGGGAGGGCGCCCTGCTCGTCTTCAATCCCCAGCGGCGTGCCTTGCCGCGGCGGATAGAGCCTGACTGCGGGGCGCCGCTGGTCGAGATGCCGATCCGCCGCATCGACCTGCCGCCGGCCCAGCCCGTCGTCCCGCCCTCCATCCACGAGGCCCTGTCCCTACACGACGCCTCATGGGTCTGGCATGCCGCCGATCCTCATGAAGTCCTGCCCTGTAGCCGAAGCTTCCTGGGCCGGTTCCACCTGCCTGCGGCTCCCGCAGAGGCCCGTCTGACCATCGCGGCTGACAATGGGTACCGGGTCTCCGTCAACGGCACACCCGTCGGCTCGGGCGAGGCCTGGGAGCGGCCGGACTCCTACGACGTCGCCCGGCTGCTCCATGCGGGCGAGAACGAGATCTCGATCCTCGCCACGAACGGCGGCACCGGCCCCAACCCCGCGGGCATTATCGCGAGACTATCTGGGCGGCTCGCCTCGGGCGATGGGATCGAGGTTCACACCGACGGCAGTTGGGTCTCCTCGGAGGCGCCGGCCGATGACGGCGACGGCGCCTGGACCCCTGTTCGGGTGATCGGCGCGTACGGCATAGGCCCATGGGGCGCCGGCGGAGGCGGGCTCACCCTGAGCCCCATCGAGCGGCCCGACCCCTACGAGGGTACGGTTTCCGTTCCCGCGCGGTGCCTTGCCTCTGGCTGGCGCGTGTTCCTTGTCACGGGCCCGATCCCCCGCGAGCGAGCGGCTCGGGTGACGGTCAACGGAGTCGACGCGGGCGGGTTCATCGGTCAGCCCTACCGGCTCGACATCACTCGGCTACTGACCGCGGGGAGGAACCACCTGCGGCTGGAGCCTCTCGCCCCCACGGCGGCGCGGCTCGTCGCCGTGGCGCCGGGCGCTGGGGCCGTGGCAGGTCCGGCGCCCGAGGCTATAGGTTACGGCGAAGAGTAGGGAGCCCAACCAGAGCCCCTGGGCCGCAGTCGTCCAGCTCCCTACTTGGCCGAGTACATCAGCACAACGGCTTGCCGCGGTCTCGGGGCGACGACCCGTATGCCCGTCTCCATCAGCTCCTGGCCGGTACACTCCGCGTCCGGGCCGCCGTCGGCGTTCCGAATGAGGTACACGCGTCCCGGGTCGAGGCCCCGGAGCTTCAGCACGAGGGACTGCTCGGGGCATTCCGCGCGCCGGAAGGCCTGAACCGCGCCCTCCTCCGTTCCCGACCGGTGCCACTGCCAGGCCGCCCACACCGTCTCCTCCAGGCTCCACGGCGTCAGGGGGTAGAAGTCGCCATCCATGCACCGCTGGACCTCGGCGCACTCACCGATGAGCCGACGGAGCACGTCGAAGCTCGCCGGCGGGTCGTTCGGATTCCAGCCCGTGCGCGAGGCGGGGAAGTACCCACTCCGGATGAAGTACTCGTCCTCAGGCCCCTGGCCTGACCCGAAGTAGGGCATCCATAGCGCGATGCCCATCGTCTGCGCCTGCTGGGTGGTCGGATCGACGAAGTAGTCCGAGCGGAGCAGCGGGACCGCCCGGCGCAGGGTCTCGAGGTCGTTTCGTCGGCCGCCGCTCGCGCATGAGTCGATGTACATGCCCGGTTGCCGTCGCCGCAGCTCGTCCCAGTAGGCCAGATAGCCTGTCACGTAGTGGTTCTCGGTGATGCCTTGGCGGTTCTCGGCGTCGTTCGCTCGCCAGTAGGAGAGCGGGTCGATGTTGTAATCCTGGCGGTAGACGTCGATGCCCTCGCTCTCGATGAGTCCGCTGAACCGCTCCACCGCCCAGGCCCACGCCTCGGCATTGCCGAGGTTCAGGAGGCCTCCGTCCGCTCCGCCGAGGACCCACTCAGGATGGTTCTCGGTGAGCCACGTTCCGGACACACACCGCTCCGGCTCGAACCACAATACGGTCTTCATGCCACCGGCATGAGCGCGGTCCATTACCTCTCTGACCCCGTTGGGGAAACGCTCGCGGTCGACCTCCCACGTGCCCGTGTTCCACCAACCCCCTCGATCGGGATACCATCCCGCGTCCAGGAAGTAGTACTCGATGGGCAGCTCGCGTTCCGCCACCGTCGCCAAGCCCAGGAGTTCCTCGTCCGCGAGAGGCTGGAGGTTCGAGAAGCAGACGCCGTAGTGGGTCTCGATGGGCTTCCCACCCACATCGGGCATGCTGTGGGCCATCATCCATCTCCGCCAGAGGTTCTGAGCCCGGATCCAGTCGCCACCCTCCCAGAAGAGGAGCACGACGAGCGGCGTGCGCACCTGCTCGCCTGGGTGAAGCACGAAGCGGGTCTGCTCCTGCCCCGCCACCACCCGTACGCCAGCGCCATCCTCCCTCAGGAAGTGCGCCGCCCACTGTCCTGGCCAGCCGAGAGCGATGATGACGCCCGCCCCAGGCCATTCGAGGTTGAAGTAGCAGAGATCGCCGTTCGTCGGCCGCCCGCCGGCGGCGCCGATCCGCTTGTGGACCACAGGTCCCAACGGCGTCTCGAGGGGCTGATAGTCGTTCGGCTGGCAGGGGCTGCCCACATTGTGGTGCAGAACGAATCCATCCTGGACGCGCGGTCCGAAGCGGGAATCGAGCCCCTGCAAGCCCTCGATGAGAGGCGTGTCCGTCGTGCCGGCGTTCCTCAGGGTGACCGTCCACTCGACCACAGGGAAGTCAGCATAGGTGACGCTCACGCACCGCACCTCGAGCCCAGTGCCGGGGTCCGAGTAGGCGCGTGTCCAGCGGGTTCGGCCCTCGCCGATGGCCTTGGAAGCCTCAGTGAACTCCCAGCCGGGCAGCAGTTCGTCGGAATGTCGACCGCCGTAGGTGAACACGAAGGGCGGCGTCTCGCCGACCCGTCCGGGCGGCATGGGGTACCGGAGTGGCAGGTCACTCAGACGGACCGTTGTGCCGTCCTCGAGCGCGACGGCCGCTTCTGCCCAAACCGCATGGTCGCAGGCGATCCCGTCTCCTGCGTCGCTGGCGGCGAGGGTGAGCGTCCGAGCGCCGTGGAGTTCCAGGGAGATCGGCGCCACGGGGTCCCCATGTCGGACCACACCTGAGTCGAACGCCTCGGTCCCTTCCACCGCTACGGAGAAGACCACGCTGCCCCCGCCCGCGTTGGCGTCTATGCCGATCATCGCGGTGAACGCCCGACCGGGCCCCGGGAGTCGCACCACGAGCTCGCTCGGGGCGTGGCAGAGCAGCCCATGCTCGTAGGTGTCAGCACCGATCTGGAGCGGCCTGCCATCGGGCCGCCCGTTGAGCAGCACATCATCGTGGTTCGCGTTCACCGTGAGACACGCCGCCGTCTCAGCCGGAACGGCCGCTGGAGCAGGTGGCGGACCGACCCGCCCCAGGTTCTGGGCGGCCCAGCGGCGAGCTTGGGCCAACTCACTCGCGGAGGGCGCAACGGCATGGGCCGCCGCGATGAGGACGAGGCCGAATAGGAGCACGGTCCACGAGAGGTTGCTCGGTTGCATGGCAGTGAAGCCCCCTGAAGCCGGTGACGCGTAGTTCGCCGCCCGGCATGGGAGAGCATTCCAGGCCACGGGCGCAGGGTCCTGGCACGACGGCACGGAATACTGCCCACACAGCAGTGACTGGTAGGTAAGCCCGTCGTCGTAAGAGCGATCACGCCCTCGCAACCGCGAGGGAGCGACCGCCCGGAAAGGTGGTTCCTGTATGCCCTTATCACGGCGCGTAGCTGCGGAAACCCTTGGGACGTTCTGGCTCGTGTTGGGTGGCTGCGGGAGTGCGATCCTCGCCGCAGGTGTCCCCGATGCAGGCATCGGTTTCGCTGGAGTGGCTCTGGCTTTCGGACTCACGGTGCTCACGATGGCCTACGCCATCGGGCACATCTCAGGCTGTCACCTCAACCCCGCGGTCACCATCGGACTCTGGGCCGGGAAGCGATTTCCGGCGAAGGACATCTTCCCTTACATCGTCGGCCAGGTGATTGGTGCCATTGTAGCTGGGCTCGTGCTCTTCATCATCGCGGGCAACACGGTAGGCAAGAACGGGATGGCCACCTTCGCCTGCAACGGCTACCGCGAAGGCTCCCCGTGTGGCTATGGTCTGAGGGCCGGCCTGCTCGTGGAGGTCGTGATGACCTTCATCTTCCTGATCGTGATCTTGGGCGCAACCGACAAGCGGGCGCCGGCGGGGTTCGCCCCCATCGCCATCGGCCTCTGCCTGACCCTGATCCACCTCATCTCCATCCCCGTCACGAACACCTCGGTGAACCCGGCGCGGAGCACGGGCGTGGCGCTCTTCGGCCCCGCGTGGGCTACTTCGCAGTTGTGGCTGTTCTGGGTGGCGCCGATCATCGGCGCGGCCATCGCCGGCCCCATCTACCGGATGGTTGCCGGGGACGGCGAAACGAAGTGATCGACGGCCGGGGTGGTCCTCATCGGGCCACCCCGGCTGGTCCGGCCTCTACCTCTCAATGCGCTGGTACTCGACCAGGAGAGAGCCTGGCCGCTCCGTGACCTGCAGGGAGAGTCGTGCCAGGTCCGAACCCGGCAGTTCCACTGACTCGCCTCGCTCATAGGTCGGCGAGAAGGTCACCCGGTAAACCGCCAATGGCTCGATGCCGCGCAGGGCGCAGTCATACACAACATAGGGTGAACCGTGCCGGCGGAAGGCGAGCACAATGCCGTCATCACGCTCCGGACGATGGTACTGAAGCACGCACCAGTCGCGCGGACTCATGGTGACCTCGGACAGGGCGTAGAAGTCGCCGAGCCAGTAAGGCCTTAGCCGCTTTCCCTCCTCAATGGCCTCGCGGAGAAGGTCCCGGGGGTAGTCGTCGCCGCGCACATCCTCAGCGAAGGCAATCCCCCCGTTGAAGCCGCTCCGGAACCGGTAGGGATCCGCCCCCATTTGCCCTACGGTGCTCAAGGGCAGGTAGCGGTTCAGGCCGGCGCTCATCACCTGGTTCTTGATCGCCGCCTGCAGGATCACCTCGGGGTCGTCACCCACCATGTCGCACGTGTTATCACTCCGCCAGAGGGGTATGGCTCGCGCGCACGTCTCTAGATCGATCCGCCGGCCGCCCGAGGCGCATGTGTCGATGGCCAGCGTGGGGTGGGCAGCCCGAAGCGCGTCCCACAGGCGGTAGAGCCCCTCGACGTACCGCATCTCCGTCATGCCGCCGCGATCGGTCTGCTGGGAGTCCGCATGCCGCCAGTAGTCAAGGGGATCGATGTTGTAGTCGATGCGGAGCCAAGTCAGGTCGTATTCACGGATGGCCGTGTCCAAGTACGCTCGGATGTGCTCCCACGCCTCCGGGTTGCCCAGGTCGAGCAGGCCGCTGCCATCGCCGGCGAGCGAGATGACCCACTCGGGGTGCTCCGTGGCGATGCGGGTACCCGGCGCCACTCGTTCGGGCTCGAACCACAGCAGGAAGTCCATGCCCGCGTTCCGCACGGCGTCGCCGATGTGAGAGAGCCCCCTCGGGAAGCGGTCGGGTGGCTCAACGGTGGACAGCGGCAGGCCGTAGTTGCCCATTGCGCTCGGGAATCCCCCGGGACCCGTCCAGTACGCGTCGAGCCAGAAGACCTCGAACCCCAACCCATCGAGCGACTTGAGGTGTGAGAGTACGTTCTCCTCATTGCTGGCGTTGAGTTCGTAGAAGGACGTGCTCAGGTGTGCGATGGGGGGGAAGATGACCTCTCCGTCCATCCGAGGGACGACATGGGCGCGGAGGGTTCGGCGGAAGAGGTTGTAGCCGCGCCACGGGTCATCACCCTCCCACCAGAGCTGCAGGATACGGGGCGATCGGATGCTCTCGCCGGGATGGAGAACGGTGCGGAGATCCTCCTGCCGCGCGCGAAGGGTGAGCGCGCCCTGAGACCTCTCGACGGCGGCAGCCCACTGCCCCGACCAGCCGATGGCCGTGATCACTCCTCCGCCCTCCCACTGGACATTGAAGAAGGGAGAGACGTTGGACGAGCGCCCCCTCGTCGCGGCGATCTCCAGGCTGGATTGGGTGCCCACCCGCTCATCGAAGGGTATCCAGTCGTCGGCGAGGCAGGGGGAACCATTGAGGCGATGGACGACCACATCGCCAGCCAAGGAAGGGTGGAGTGACGTGTCCAGCGCCTGGAGAGCCTCGATGACTGGGCTATCCGTGGTTCCGCGGTTCGTGATCGTGAGCACCCAGTCGACGCCGGGGCAATCGGTGTACACGGTGCTTGTGGCGACCAACTCGAGCCCCGTGTCCGGGTCGCGGTAGGTCAACCGGCGAACCGTCTGACCCGGGTCCGTGGCGTCGAGCGTCTCCTCGCTCTGCCAGGTAGGGAGCAGCTCGGACGAGGGCACGCCGCCGTAGACGAAGGAGAAGGGCGGCCCGCCTGAGTGTCGTGTCTCACGTGCAAGCTCATCGAGCCACAACTCGGTGCCGTCCTCCAGCTCCACCCGTGCCTCAGCCCAGTCGCCCTGATCCCAGCCTCTGCCGTCTCCCCCGTCGTCCACGATCAGGGAGACCTCCCGCGCGCCACTCAGCGGCACATCGATCGCCTGAGGCGGGTCTCCGGCGCGGATCACTTCTGTCGAGAGCAGGCTGTGCTCACCGGCGCGCACGTGGAAACGGACCGAGCCTGCGGTGCCATCCACGTTTCGATCCAGCCCGACGATCGCACGCAGGCGCTCCCCGGGCGCCGCCAGGGCGACGCGCAGCTCGCAGGTGGAGTTCACGCCGATCCCTCAGTCGTAGACGCGATCGCCCAGGCGCAGGGGGCCGCCGGCGGCGCAGCGGTTGACCTTGGTATCGCCTGGTCCCTCCTCCGCAACTAGGGTCAGCGCAGAACCTGAGGCCTCCGCCCGGCCGAAGGTTATCTCCTCCCAGAGCCGGTTCAGGGCAATCTCGCGGGACATATCCAGCGGCTCGGCGCTGGCGCCTACCGCCAAGCCCCCGAGCGCGGAGAACAGTATCGCGGATCGACAGACCATTGTCGCGCCCTCCCGTCGGACGAACACGGGGGGTATTGCCTGCGGCGTCGACCGTCACCTCCACTGAGTCTGACGTCCCGCGGCGGGGTCCTCGCCGAGGAACGCCTCGCTGGTCGCTAGGAAGTGACTCGCGGCCCCGGTGTATCGAGGATGAGTACGCGTCCAAGGGCCCATCGGACCCTGCACGAATCGCCAGAACGGTGACAGCCCTGGTGGTCTGAGCGAAGTTGACCGAGGGCCATGCCGGGCGTATATTGCCCTCCGAGGCATCGGACGCTCAAAGCGGGAGCCAAGCCGCATGGCGGGCTCCCATTCGTGTGTCTGATTGGCCCGGTTTTCGCGGCGAACGCCGGAGAGGAGGACCCGAATGTCCCAGGACTACCAGAGCACACTGAATCTACCCCAGACCGACTTCCCCATGCGGGCGAACCTTCCGGAGCGTGAGCCGCGAATCATTGAGCAATGGGACAAGCTCGATGTCTACCGGCTGGTGCGGGAGCGAGGACGGGGACGGCCCCGCTATGTCCTCCACGACGGACCGCCCTACAGCAATGGCGACATCCACATTGGCACCGCGCAGAACAAGATCCTGAAGGATATCGTCGTCAAGTTCCGGACCATGCGGGGCTACGACTGCCCTTACGTCCCGGGCTTCGACACCCACGGGCTCCCTCTGGAGCATCGGGTGATGATCGAAACGGGCCTGGATCGGGGGCAGATGGACCCGGTGGAGTGGCGGGGTCTCTGCCGGGACTTCGCGTTGCAGTATGTGGAGAAGCAGACCGCCCAGTTCCGCCGCATGGGAGTCCGTGGTGACTGGTCGAACCGCTATGTCACTCTGGATCCCGAATATGAGGCCCGGCAGCTCCAGGTCTTCGGGGAGATCGCCCTGAAGGGCATGATCTACCGCGGTTTCCGGCCGGTCTACTGGTCGGTGCTCAGCGGCACGGCCCTCGCCGACGCCGAGATCGAGTACTACGACATCGAGTCTCCCGCCATCACCGTCCGGTTTCCGTGGGCCGATAGCCTCGCCGCCCTCTCCGGCGGGCTGAGCGACTCCGACCAGGTGTCGGTTCCCATCTGGACGACCACCCCGTGGACGCTGCCAGGCAACCTTGCGGTCTGTCTCCATCCCACGGCGACCTACTGTCTCGTCTTCGCCAAGGGCGCGGTCGACGGATGCCCCGAGCAGGGCGAGTACCTGGTCATCGGCGAGGGACGCTACGAGGCCCTCCGCGATGGGCTCGGGTACGAGATCTTCGAGGTCATCGCACGCTTCCGTGGCGAGGAGCTCGAAGGCCGGCAGACCCGGCACCCCTTCATGGACCGCAAGTCCCCCATCATTCTCGGCGGGCATGTCACGATGGAGGATGGCACGGGTTGTGTTCATACTGCGCCAGGCCACGGCGAGGAGGACTTCCTGGTGGGCCGGGAGTACGGCCTGCCCATCATCTCGCCCATGGGCGACGACGGCTGCCTGACCGATGAGGCAGGGATCTTCGCGGGCCTCCACTGGGAGAAGGCCAACGAGGTCATCCCCCAGTGGCTCCGGGAGAACGGCTACCTACTGCGGCAGGAGAGGCTGCGGCACTCATACCCCCACTGCTGGCGTGGCAAGGACCCAGTCCTCTTCAGATGCACCGAGCAGTGGTTCATTGACATGGCGAAGCTGCGTGAGCCCGCGCTCGAGGCCCTCGATCGGGTCAAATGGGTGCCTGCCGAGAGCCAGCAGCGGATCGCGGGCATGATGGAGAGTCGCCCCGACTGGTGCATCTCGCGCCAGCGCGTGTGGGGCGTGCCCATCCCTATCTTCTACTGCGAGGGTTGCGGCGAGATCATCTACACCCAGGAGACGATCGAGTCCGTCGTCGCCAAGGTTCGCGAGGGAGGCTCCGATGCCTGGTTCGCCCTCTCGGCCCCCGAGCTGCTGCCCCAAGGCTTCGTCTGTCCCGCATGCGGCTGCGGCGCGGAGCAGCTGCGCAAAGAGACCGACATCATGGACGTTTGGTTCGACTCGGGCACAAGCTGGGCGGGTGTGCTCGAGCGCAGAGAGGAGCTGGGCTTCCCCTGCGACCTCTACATCGAGGGTTCGGATCAGCACCGGGGATGGTTCCAGAGCTCCCTCTTGACGGGCATGGCGACCCGCGAGACCCCGCCGTACAAGACATGTGTCACCCACGGCTTCGTGGTGGATGAGCTCGGCCGGAAGATGTCCAAGTCCATCGGCAACGTCATCGACCCCCAGACAGTGGCGTCGACGCGAGGGGCCGACATCATCCGGCTCTGGGTGGCCACGGTGGACTTCAAGCGAGACCTTCACTGCTCCGATGACCTGTTCGAGCAGGTGTCGAAGGTGTACCGGTCGATCCGAAACACCTGCCGGTTCCTACTGGGCAACCTGAGCGGCTTCGATCCAGAGACCGACGAGGTCCCGTACGCCGACATGCTGCCTCTCGACCAGTGGGCTTTGGGTCGCCTCGGCGGGCTGATCGTGTCCGCGAGTCGGCGCATGGAGGAGTGGGACTTCCACCACGCCATGCAGGCGATCTATGCCTTCTGCGAGACTGACCTGTCGGCCCTCTACCTGGACATGACCAAGGACCGGCTCTACGCCTCAGCCGCTGACTGGCGAGCGCGTAGGTCAGCCCAGACCGCGATGCACCACATCCTGCGGAGCCTGACCCTCCTTCTGGCGCCCGTGCTAACCTTTACCTGTGAGGAGATCTGGAGCCACCGCTTCCAGACCGAGGAGCTGCCGACCGTGCAACTTGCGGACTGGCCCTCGGCCCGCACGGAGTGGATGAACGACGAGTTGCTCGGCCGCTTCGATGTGCTCAGTACCCTGCGCACCGAGGCGTACCGGGCCATCGAGAAGTGCCGCGGCGAGGGGATGTTCAAGAAGCCCCTGGACGCTCAGGTCACGATCTACGCGCCCGAGAACGTCGTCGAGATCATCCAGCGCACCGAGGCCGATGGCTCATCGCTAGCGGAGTTCCTGATCGTGTCTGGCGCCCAGGTCCGGGGGGGACGCGCCGCGGAAGCCGTGACCTTGAGCACCGATGAACTCGGTGGAGTCGACTTCGTAGTCGACTTCGTTATCGGACTGGCTGAAGGGTCCAAATGCCCGCGCTGCTGGCACGTGGAGGCCACTGTGGGCCAGGACGAGGAGCACCCGGAGCTTTGTTCCCGCTGCGTCGCCGCCGTAACGGGCGTCCCAGAGCCGTAGAACGCCATCCAACACACCGTGTGCGGGCCTCTCGGCTGGGCGCGCCCATGGGAAACGAGTAGCGCGCATTGGCGACCGACACTCCGTCCGCTCCCCAGCCCGAGGGTCCGAAGCCGGCGGCCCGCACACGGCCGCCGGCGGCCGTCGCCGAGGACATCCGCAGGCACGTCCTGGGCGAGCACCGCGCAGTCTTCGAGCCCCTCGCGCGCTGGCAGCGGATCATCATCTTCGCGAGCCTGGGGCTCATCGCCTTAGTGGCGGACCAAGTCACGAAGGAGATGGTGGCTCGAGGGGTGCCGGAGGGCCGACAGACCGTGGCCGTCCTGGACGGTTACTTGTGGCTCTCCCACGTGTACAATCCAGGCATCGCGTGGGGCATGTTCGCCGAGCACCCCTCATGGGTGGCCGGCGTCGCGGTGCTGACGGTCTCCATCGTGATCATCGCGGCCACCTGTGGGCGTTTCAGTTGGCCGGTGTACATCATCGGGCTCGCCTTGGTGGTAGGGGGAGCACTCGGCAACCTCTTCGACCGACTCGTGCGCCCAAGGGGCGTGTTGGATTTCATCGATGTCGGGTGGTGGCCGCAGTTCAACCTGGCCGACGCCGAGGTAGTGGTCGGCGCCATCCTGGTGGGCTATGCTATCCTGCGAGCCTCCCGCATTGAGGAGAGACTGATCGAGACGAAGGTGGCGGAGCTCGCAGCACCTCCGAACGATGGCGCCGCCGCGTTGGACTCCGCCAGCCAAGGGGACCAGTGAATGCACTCTGTGCTCTTCAAGATACCGGGCTTCCACCTCGGCCCCATCAGCCTTGGGCCCTTTCCCGTGCATGCCTACGGGACCATGCTGGCTCTCGCCTTCATCGTCGCCTTCTTCGGCCTCTGGAAGCTGACGTCTCGCACGAAGCTGATCCCGCCCGATCGGTCCATCGATGTGGTTCTCGTCGTCCTGCTCTCCGGCGTGCTTGGGGCGCGGCTCCTGCATGTGGTCCTGAACTGGGGAGCCTACTTCGGTAACGCCGAGGCCAGCCCCATCGAGGCCCTCTACATCTGGGAGGGAGGTCTCGCCTTCCATGGCGGTGTGATCGGCGCCATGCTCGGCTCCCTCATCTGCTGCCGCAAACTGCGCATCTCCTACGGCGCCCTTGCCGACCACCTGGTGCCCCTCCTGGCCCTGGGCTACGCGATCACCAAGATCGGGTGCTTCCTCAATGGCTGCTGCCACGGCCACCCCGCCGAAGGGCTGCCATGGGCATGCCAGTTCCCCGTGCGCTCGGGAGACCTCAACGTGCTCACCCCGCCGAGCCACCCAGTGCAGATCTATGATCTGATACTGAACCTCGTGGTAGCAGCAGTGCTCCTCCAGGCTTTCCTAAAGCACCGGCGGTGGAACGGGCAGATCCTCCTATGGTGGATAATCCTGTACTCGATCACCCGCATCATCACGGACTGGTTCCGCTACTACGAGCCGGTGCCCGCTTGGTCCACTGCGGAGGCCGTGCCCGGGATGACAGGTATCCCCGTCATCGGGGCGGTGACCCAAGCGCAACTTGGCTCGGCGGCCGCCATCGTGGCAGCCGTCATCGCGCTCATCGCGTGCCGGCGGTGCACCTTCACGGAGCGCGTCGACCTCCGCGTCGTGCCCGCCTTCGCCTTGGGTAGCCTGCCGGTCATGGCCTTCGCCTTCTACTGGCAGTCCCGGCAGGGCGGCGTCTCGGCAATGAGCGTCACCCTCTACGCGCTCGGCATACTGGTCGCGGTCTTCGGCTATCCCGCAGTGGCCCGACGGTTCTCCTTCAGTGAGGAGGAGGCGCGCCGAGGGAGCCCCCTGGGGGGCGTGACGTACTGGGATGACACTGCCGAAGGCGGTCCCTCCGGCTCGAGCCACGAGACGCACGCGTCCGGAACCTCTCCGGGGAACACCGAAGGTGACCAGGATGGAACCGACCGCGTCTCTTGAGTTGGCGGTCCGAGAGGCGGCGGGGGAGCGGCTGGACAAGTTCGTCAGCCAGCTCATGCCCCACATCTCCCGTAGCCGGATCCAGCGGGCTATAGAGACGGGCGAGATCACCGTCCACGGCTCGCTTGAGAGGGCCTCCTACCGGCTTCGGCGCGGCGACGTGGTGCGGGTCGAGATCGGGCCCGAGACCGAAGTCGAGACGGATATCGTCCCTGATGACATCCCCCTGGATATCCTCTACGAGGACGAGGATCTCATCGTCCTCAACAAGCAGGCTGGGCTAATCGTCCACCCCGCGCCGGGCATCAGCCGAGGCACCCTGGTGAACGGCCTGGTCGCCCACTGCCCGGCGATGAAGAGCACGGGCGTCATCGGTCGCCCGGGCTTGGTGCACCGGCTGGACAAGGACACCACGGGGGTCATCGTCGTCGCCAAGAGTGAATCGGCTCACATGGAGCTCTCGGAGCAGATTCGGCTACGGCAAGTTGACAAGACCTACCATGCCGTCTGCTACGGCCTGCCCGATCCGTCGGAGGGGGTCATCAACGCGCCGATCGGGCGCCACCCCGTGGACCGCAAGAAGATGGCCGTCATCGAGGAGTCGCGCCGCGGCCGGCACGCCCTATCACGGTACCGTACTCTGGAGACCTACCCCGGGATGGCTCTACTTGAGGTCGATATCGAGACGGGGCGGACGCACCAGATCCGGGTGCACCTCAACCACATCGGTCACTCCGTCGTAGGGGATCCGCAGTACGGTCGGGGGAAGGCCCGGCCCTCGGAGATCCAGCCTCGGGACTGGGACTCGGGCGTCGGAGACGTGGTGGAGCGGATCCCTGGGCAGGCCCTGCACGCGTACCGGCTGACCTTCCGCCACCCAAGGTCCGAGGAGATCATGACCTTCGAGGCGCCATGGAAGGACCACTTCAAGGAGCTCGTCGAGGCCCTGCGGGAGCTCACCAGGGAGTTGGGGCCGGCGTGACGGCCTTCGAGGTAGGCGGCACTTGTTCGCGGACCGCGGCCCGGGCGGGCACTCTGAGGCTGCCGCGCGGCGATGTGCCCACCCCCGTATTCATGCCCGTTGGCACCCTGGGCACCGTCAAGGCTGTCACGGTGGGTGAGCTAAACGAACTGGGCTACCGGCTTATTCTCGGTAACGCCTACCATCTCTCCGTCCGCCCCGGCGATACCTTGGTGGCGAGACTGGGGGGCCTCCACGCCTTCATGGGATGGGATGGCTCGATCCTCACCGACTCGGGCGGCTACCAGGTATTCAGCCTGGAGACGCGGCGCCGAGTCGATGACGAGGGGGTAACCTTCCACGATCCTGCTACGGGCGACGAGGTGCGCCTTACACCGGATCGCGTGATCGAAATACAGGCCAACCTAGGGTCGGACATCATGATGCCCCTCGACCAACCCGTGCCATGGGGGGCAACGCGCGAACGGACCGCCGACGCCACCGACCGCTCGGACCGCTGGGCCATCCAGGCCTGCGAGGCCCGCGCCAGACGACGGCTGGAGGCCCCCGGGCGGATGCTCTTCGGCATCCAGCAAGGTGGCTTCGATCGCGAACTCCGTCTGCTCAGCTCTCGGCGGATCTCCGAGCTGCCCTTCGACGGATATGCCATCGGTGGGCTGTCCTTCGGCGAGCCACCCGAGGTGACGGGACGGCTGCTGCCGGAGTGCGCCGCAGCGCTACCGGCGGACCGGCCGCGGTACCTCATGGGAGTGGGGACGCCTCATGACATCGTGCCCGCCGTCGCGGCGGGAGTCGACATGTTCGACTGCGTTCTGCCGACCCGTCTCGCGCGCCACGGCACCGCTTTTGTCGGGCGGGGCACCGTGCAGCTCCGAAATGCCCGCTGGAAGCAGGAGGACTCCCCTTTGGACGCGGACTGCGGATGTGAGGCATGCACCCGCTACCCAGCGGCATACCTAGCTCACCTGGTACGAGCGAAGGAGATCCTGGGTTGTCGGCTGCTGGCGGTGCACAACCTCCACCACTACCGCAGGCTGATGCTGGGGATACGACAAGCGATCCTCGAGGGGACATTCCCCGAGATGGTCGAGGCGTACGCCCGGCCAGCACCGCAGGAGGAGGTCGAGTGATGCCTGAGTCGAGCGAGGAACTCACCGCTGAAGATCTGGTCCAGGACCCTGAGGTCAGAACCTATATCGAGAAGGCCGACACGCTCATGGAGCAGATCGGCTACACGGAGCATGGGATGAGGCACACCAAGGTGGTGTCCCACGGCGCGGGCTCCATCCTGGAGGGGCTGGGCGCGCCGCCGCGACGGTGCGAGCTGGCTCGAATCGCCGGTCTGCTGCACGATGTGGGCAACTTCATGGGCCGGCACGGCCACACCCTCTCCGGCGCCATCATGGCCTTCGAGCTGCTGAGTCGTAGAGGCATGGCCGCCGATGAGGTCGCGGACATCTGCACCTCCATCGCCCACCACGAGACCCTGGATCTGGTACCCACGCTCGACATCGCCGCCGCATTGGTCCTGGCCGACAAGGCCGATGTCCACTGCACCCGGGTGCGCGCCAAGGCGGACTTCGATATTCACGACCGAATCAACGATGCCGCGAAGTCGTCCTTCCTGCGTGTCGTGGCAGACGCTCGTAAGATCGATCTCGAGATCGTGATCGATACGAGCAAGGGGTCTGTGATGGAGTACTTCGAGATCTTCCTGGAGCGCATGATCATGTGCCGCACGGCCGCGAACCACCTAGGCTGCGACTTCGGGCTGTACATCAACGAGACTCGTCTGCAGTAGGCGGTCGCCTAGGGGTGCGCTCCCCCGAAGAGGCTGTTCATGGTGCCGAACAGTCCGGAGAGCTCTCCCCGATCGCCGGGCTCCAGGCCCGAATACCATTGAACGAGGTCCCCGTAGAGGCGAGCTAGGGAGGCCGATACCCCCTCGGCCGCCTGAGGTCCGAGCTGCTCGAGTCGTGCCTGGATGCTCTCGATCATGGAGAACATCGTCCGCCGGACCTCCGCGCGCCGCTCGTCGGGCAGCCGCTTGTATTGACTCAGGATCGAGTCGAGGAGTCTCTGCTTCTCCTCGCCGCTGAGGCTATCCCACACGGTCAGAAGCTGGGTCTGTTCGATGACCTCGCTGTCTGAGACGCACGCGAGGTAGTCGGCCAAGTCGGACTCCAGATCGAAGGCGACATCGACGGGCACGGCTTCGAGGCCTGAGGCCTGGGCCAGCGCTCGGATGGCGTCAGCGACAGTGATGCCCTGGGCATAGATGGGGAGGCGCTCATCCCGCAGCTGCGAGCCTTCAGCGAGCAGAATGGGGAGGCGCGAGTAGGCGGCAAGCTGCTGGCGCAACTCCGGTAGGCCGATGGGGTTGGCGCGGAAGTCGATGAAGGCGATGGTCTCGCCATCGCGCGTTGGGCGTATCGGACGCGGGGGAGCGACCTCCGGGCTTCCCTTCGGTTCGAGAAGCCACCCCGGTCGCACCCCAAGCCAGAGCGTCTGGGCAAGGTGGAGGTCCAGCGCGGGCGCGTGGACGAGGGCCCCCTCAGCGACCTGCAGCGCGTCGGACGTGACCGGGAGCGGCACAGGCGAGGCCTGCTCATCGCCTCCGGACGTCCACGAGACTGCCTGCAACACACGTCCATAGGGGCGTAGAGGGACCGTGCGAACGCCTAACAGCGCCTGGCGAGCAGCGCAGAGATCAGCAATTCCGCCGCCAGGGAAGTCGAAGGTCACGGCCTCAACCGGCGCCGGAGCCGTCGCAACGACCGCATCGACGGGCGCGACGGCCTCATCGCCTTCCTGTGGCTGGCTCCAGGCAGACGCGGCCAACAGCATGGTGGCCGCCGCAGCTACGATCCAGCGTACCATTGGGTCTCACTCGCAATCTAGGATGTCACCAGACCATAGGACACGAGTCGCCGCCAAAGGTCTCACATGGCGTCGCTGCCCGGGGGGGTATGGCTGCTGTGCTTCGGCGTTCGATCACGTACGGCCAGGGGCTGGAGGACCCCGACCTGGGCAGCTTTGCCGCCCTCACCCTCGCATCGAGGGCGTGAGGCTTGGGGCGAGGGTATCCCCGCCCCAAGCCATCATCACTCCACGGGTGCGCGCCAGCTCACGCGCGGCGGCGTCAGCAGCCCCGAGGGTATGAGCTGATACCCCTCGGAGAACGACTTGCCCTCACTGATCCAGTTCCCCGGCCCGTACCCGGCTGTGAGCTTCGGCACTTGGTGCAGTGGTCCAAAGACGTTCCGACGGGTGAGGACCGTCTCCACTACCAGCCGGTCGGTGGGGAGCAGGCCGGTGATCTCGGTCTCGTAGGGCTGCCAGGCGATGGGCTGAGCGACCCCGCCATCCGCCTCGACCCGGACGAGAGCGCCCTCGAACTCGTCGATCACGAGGAAGGCTCTCCCCTCGCCACAAGGAACGGCCGGCATGAGGTAGCGCACGCGGCCCGTATAGAAGGGCAGCCCCTGCTCGACGAGATCCCCAACGCGCAGGGTCTCCGGCATCTCGACCATCGCTCGGCGCGTGCCGTCGATGCGCACCCCAAAGCCTCCCTGCAGGTAGAGAGACTCCAGGTCGATGAGCTCGTGGAAGCCAACCTCCAGCCTGACCACATTGTCTCCCTCGATCAGAGCGCCGTCGGGTAGGGTCAGGCGGCGGAAGCAAGGATCACACCACCAGCCGTTGTCGGTAGCCGTATCGAGTATTGTCCCGTTGACCGCCACGACGAACCGCTCGGGGTGCTCCATGACCAGTTCGACGGGTCCCTCGGGGAGCCGGTCCACGGCAAAGGTGAACTCCAACGCGAGCTGGGCTCTGACCGGCGGGACGTGCTTGGCGGTGAACCACGGCTGGAGCATCTCACCGCCCCTGCGAGGTATACCCAGCGTGTCCCGGATGCGTTGATCGGCCTTGAGAATCTCGAGGCCCGCGCTCCACTCCCCGCCGTCCAGGCTGAAGCGCGCCCGATCCAGAACGAGAACGTTCGGCTCATCGAGTTCGTACGCGTAGGGACCCTCGAGAGGGGTGGAGTCCGACTCAGCCAGGGCTTGTCGGCGTGGTAGGGAGGGATCATCCTGATCCCCCACCCAGAAGAGAGCCTGGCCAGAGGCCGGGAGCGAAAGGTCCACCTTGAGCCAGCCGTCGGCCGACTGGGCCGCAACCCGCTGGCGTCCTCCTGTGACCAGGTCCCACTCCTCGACTGCACCCGAGCCGCGCATGCGGAGCGTGGCCTCGGGAGTCGGATGCTCGCGGTTGACATTGACGGCGAGGATCATTGTCCCCGCGTCGCTGTCTCGCACCTGAACGAAGACATCGGTCAGCGGCATGCCCGTCTCACGGTGCACCACCTCAACGGTGGTCGGCGCGGCGACCTTCACCGCAGTCACCACAGCGCTCCGGTCAAAGGAGGACCGGAGCGCCTTCTGCGCCAGCTTGGCCGGGGCCTCGGACGCCTCGCCATCCTGATGGGTGGGGGGCTCGCCGGCGAAGATGACCTGCCCGCCCGCCGACATAAACTCCTTGAGCTTGGCAACCGTGCTGGAGCGGATCGTCTCCATACCCGACACGATGATCGTGCTGTACGCCATCTCGCCGAGCTGGAAGCGAGGCCTCCCCGACGTCTCCAAGACCTTGCCCCACCGCCCAATGTGGTCCTCGTCTCCGTAGTCGAACTCGATCTGCGCATCGCACAGCCAGTGGAAGAGGTCCCTGTACGCGCTGTCGAGCTCCTTGACGAGGGGATCGATGGAGTCCAGCCAGCGTGCCCAGTCCACATGGATCTGAGCCCAGGCACTCTCCACTGGATTCACGACGAGGACATCGCACCGAGGCTTCCCATGAGCCAGGACCACATGCATCCGCGAGAAGTAGTCCTCCACATAGGGGTAGTCTGTGTACCAGGCGGACTGGTGGAAGATGCTGGCCGGGAAGTCGCGCTTGGCTTCGGCCTCCATGGTGTACCAGCTCAGGTGGGGGCACCGGAGGGTCACGCCGAGCAGCGACTGCCAGTCGCCCACTGACTTATGCGCCTCGAGAGGCATCTGCCATCCCGTGCAACCGTAGAGCTCCGAGAGGAGCCAAGGCCGACCGAGCTGACGACACACGGACGCGCATTGCTTCACAATCCAGAACGCTCGGTTGCCCTCGGTCAGGACATCCACGCCGGGGTACTCCATGTGCTCGTAGTACCGCATCACCGAGCCGCACGGCACGGCCTGAGCGCCCAGGGTGTCCTCGTGGAGGATGTGGCCCGTCAGGATCAGCCCGTTCCGTCGGCACCACTCATCGCACGGCACGGCCCAGTTCTCGAGGAACAATCGCTGCAGACACTCCATGAACTGCCACTTCACGGGGGAGAGGCGCTCCCCGTTCGGACGCAGGAAGACCTCGGGCAGACGGTCCCGGAGATCGTACCCGAACCATTCCTGGAAGCGGTCAGGGAGCTTGGGGGTCCACGGCACAAGCCAGGCGGAGTCCTGGTTCGGGATGCCCGAGCCGCACATCACCATGCCCCGATGGGGCTCATCGGTGAAGATGCCCTTGATGGACCGGCCCAGCCGGTCCCCGCACTTAGCCTTGTAGCGCTCGTGGGTGAGCTGCAGGAAATGCTCCGTTGCCTCTCGGTTCATGGTGTCCAGGTAGGTATTCCCCTGGTAGAAGGTGCTGGACGCCATCTCCTCAACCGTGAAGCAGAGCACCGTTCGCCCGGCGATCTCCGCGGCCGGAGTATCAGAGCTCAGACGCACGGCGCCGCGATAGTCGATCCCATCGAGGTCGCAGGCGAAGGCGGCGACGAAGGAGTCATCCCACGCGAACTCGTCCGCGGGGCGGGGTGTGAGACGCAGGTACTTCATCCGGTACTGGGGATCCTCGGTGGCCATGCCGCCGGCGGAGCCACTGGGCCAGCGGTCCTCGTCATAGAGCCACGCCTCCAGCCCCAGCCGCTCTCCTTCATCGGCGCAAAGGTTGATCAGATCGAACCATTCATCACCGAGATACTCGGTCCGGAGTCCCGTCCGCGAGTGCATAAAGAACCCACCGAAGCCCATATCACGGCACACGCCGATCTGGCGGAGGAGCTCCTCGGCCTCGAGCTTACCGTTCCAACTCCAGAAAGGCTTTCCCCGGTACTCGGCGCCGGGGTTCTCGAACCGCTGGATCAAGTCGCGCTTCATAGCAGCATTCCCTCTTCGATGGCTTGAGAGCACCGGATTCGCCCTCACCGCCATCAGTCCCTTGCCACCAGGGCTCGAAGGCAATGCCGCCGAACCCCTAACCATCCCATCACGCACGGATGGAGGGTCACATCCATGGCCAAGATCGCCTTTCACCTGACGGTAAGCGAGGGCAAGCGGCTCATTGCGCGAGCCGTCGCCGCGCTGCCCGAGGTTCGCAAGGGGCTTGAGACTGGGACGGTGATCATCTGCAAGGGATCGACAAACGCCTACATCGTCGAGGAGGTGTTGGGCCGGACTATCGACAAGCCAACCTACCTCACGGGCAACACCCAGCCCGTGCGCGGCGCCTCGCCGATGACCGCCGAGCGGGTTCCCGATGTAGTCCTTCGCGCCGGAGTCCCCTTGGAGGGGGTCTCCGCGATCGCTGCGGCGGCCGATCTGGGCCCCGGCGATGTGCTCATCAAGGGGGCCAACGCCCTGTCGCCCGACCGTCGGATGGCGGGGGTGCTAGTCGGTGACCGTACGGGCGGCACCGTCGGTAATACCGCGGGCCACGTCATCGGCAAGAACGCGCTCCAGCTAACGCCCGTGGGACTCGAGAAGACCATCGCGGGCGACTTGTGGGAGATTGCTGGGCGAGTGAACGACCAGGAGCCCGCCTTGAGCGACATCCCGCAGCTGTGGATCTCCCAGGGCCGCATCATCACCGAGATCGAGGCCCTGGCGGTGCTGGCCGGAGTGGAGGCGTTGCCCATGGCCGCCGGCGGCATCAATGGGGCGGAGGGAGCGACGTGGTTCCTGGCGTGGGGCGATGAGGCGACGCTCGACCGCTGCCGGGCCATCGTCGACAGCGTACAGGGGGAGCCGCCCTTCCATACTCCGAGTCAGTAGATGCGGCGGGGTCCCAGGAGCGAACCGAGGATGTCCAGGGCGCCGGTGAGCAGTGACGCACCCCGCCCTGGGCCGTCGGGCATCCGCTGCACGCGCATGAAGTCGCTGCCGTACGCGGACTCGGCCTGGGTCAGGGCGGCACGGCTCTCCGCGTGATTGGGGTCGTCGGTGAGGGCGGCGCGCCACTGGGTTTTCGCTTCTTCCTGCCGTCCCAGACGCGCCAGAGCCACGCCCAGAGAGTAACGAACCGGCGCGTTGGGCGGACCCTCGCGGACCACCCGAGACCACGCCTCGATGGCCTGCTCGAGATCCCCCTGGGCACAGCAGGCTGACCCCAGATGCGTGAGCGCCGAGAGCCGTAGCTCGGGCGAGGGGTCTGCCTCAACGACGGCCCGGAGATGGCCGGCAGCCCCGTGGAGGTCGCCCCGGGTGAGCAGGACTCGGCCCAAGTCATGGCGTGCGTCGTAGTCGCCTGGGTTGAGGGCGATGGCCCGCTCGTAGTGGCGCTGCGCCTCTCGGTACCGCCTAAGCATTGCCAACACGTCGCCGGCGCGGTTGTGGGCCAGGGCCGAGGCGGGCGTGTCGCCTGCGGCCGATCGATAGCTCTGTAGGGCGTCATCGTGGCGACCCGCCGCAAGGTTCCGGTCGCCCTGGGTCACGAAGAAGTCGACCCGCTTGTCGCCGGTGTGGATGGCGGTCGTCGCCTCCACCTCCGCCAGGGGGTCGGCGTGGAGGGGAAGACGGGACGGAGCGCGACGACCCTGGGCCTCGGGCGCAGCCGCCGGCGCTGGGCGTTGGGGCTCGTCCGCGAGTTCGATGCCCTCGACTCGCGCCGTAGTCTGGGCGGGGCTTGGCTCCTCTATCGGCTGGAACAGCGCAGCGTCCTCGGGCGGCATCACGTACCCGCACGCGAGACAGCTCGAGGCGCCCGGCCTCAAAGGGCGACGGCAGGCGGGGCAGGTGTCGCCCCCACCTCGCGCCGGAGTGCTGTACTCCATGCGGCCGACCGTCTCCGCGGCAAGGCCAGCCAGGAGGCCGCTCGCGGCCCTTCGCGTCTCGGGCGAAGCAGGTCTGGCGAATCCGAAGGCCACCCGCATCGATCGGATCGTAGCGGGTCGCAGCCCCGGTTCCCGCTCCATCGCTTGCTGCAGGACCCGTGCTTGCTGCTCGGGCAGGTTGGCAACCCTCTGCAGGTAAGGCCAGACGCCATCCACCCGCACCTGATCCGGCGCGTTCGAAGGGGCCGTGGCGAGTTCCAGCAGGTCGAAGCGTCCCGCGTCGGACGCCTCGCGAAACTGCGTCAGCCCTTCAGGCAAGGCGCCCGTGAGCATCTCATAGTAGGTGACCGCAATGGAGTAGATGTCGCTCGCCACGCTCGCCGGGCGGCCACCCCACAGCTCCGGGGCGGCATACGGAGAAGCCGTCAGGCGCGCGTACCGTTCGGGGGCGACCTGCCGCAACAGCTCGGGCAACCCTGCATCGACCACCTTCACGCTCAGGCAGCGATCCATCAGGAAGACGTTGCTGGGCTTCACCAGCCCGTGGGGGAAGTGGCGCTGATGGGCGAAATCCACAGCCAGGAGCACCTGGGCGATGACCTGTCGCGCCTCTGCCGGATCCAGGGCGCCCCCCTCGCGAAGACGCTGGGCGACGGATACCCCCGGCACGGCCTCCTCGATAACACAAACGAAGGTCCCCAGACTGGCCACCTCGAGGACATCCGCCAGACCGATGTGCGACAGGGCGCTGACCACTGTCGCAACCTCCATGAAGGGCTGAGACGCAGGGACGCACTCGTAGCTGTGCTCTATAGGCAGCAGTCGCGCGACGGCCCGATAGCCCGCCTCGCCATGCTCAACGAGAACCGTGTGGCCGAGGGAGCCCTCGCCCAGGTAGTCGGTGACCCTGTAGGGCCCTATCTCCCTCGGCATGTCTGGAAACGCCATCGCGTCGTCCTCCGGCGGCCGGCGCCCGCGAGGGTACTCGCAGCCGGCCGAGAACATCGAGAAGGTCACTCGCTCCGCGGAGGCCTTCTATGCCCGTTCGGTTCGCCCTTCTCACGCTCGCCGCTTGTCTGGCATGTGCACTGGCGGCTCAGCCTCAACAGAGCGCCGACGGCCCGCCGGCTCAGGTTGGACGCGTCATGGCCCTGTCCGTGGCGGTGGATGTCGATGCGGGCGAGCAGTGGGGCGTGCTCTTCCCCATCACCCTGACGGCCCAACCCGGGTCTGGTTACTTCGATGTGAACGCCGAGCTGGATGACAAGATGCGCGCGACCATCCGCGACTCCGTGGACTGGCTTGCGGAGCAACGTGGCGATCCGGACTTCCCTCTACCGGAATCCTTCCCAGCCAGCATGGACTTCCGGCTGGAGTTCATCCGGGACGCGCGGAGGGTTGCCGGAGACTCGGCGGGCGTCGCTCTCGGGTGTGCCCTCTACTCATCGGTGACGAACACCCCGCTGCTATCCACAGTCGCGGTGACGGGCGCCGTGGACCGCCAGGGCGAGATCCACGCCGTGGCGCACATCCGCAAGAAGCTCGATGCGGTTCTCGAACGCGGTCTCGAGACGATGATCCTGCCTGCCGAGAACGCGTGGAGGACCGAAAGCGAGGCGCGCGCGACGTGGCAAGCGGCCGTGCCCGCGGTCCAGGTCGTCTTCGTGCGGAACATGCGCGAGGCTCTGTTCTTCACGACAGGACCCTACGGTCCGCGAGGCCGCGAGTACGAGCGATACCAGCAAGAGCTCGTCCGCGCCATGGAACTCTATGACCACGGAGAGTTCGAGCGAGCGCGGGCCAACGCCGCATGGCTGCGGGCCTGGCACCCGGGCGACAGCACGGCCCTGACGTGGCTGGCGGAGTGTTCGAACCGCTATGCGGGGGAGTTGCTCCTGGCCGCCGCGGAGGCAAAGTCCGAGGGGCGGGGCGAGGAGGCTGCCTTCCTGGCGAATCGGGCCGCGGAGATGCGCCCCGATGGTCCGCCCACGCCGATCGGCCGCGAGTCACGCCAGGCCTCCTCCGCGCTGCCGCACGCGGACCCAGAGCCCACCGCCTCCTTGCCCGTCGCCTTCCTAGAGAGGCCAGCCCGAGAGCCCACCGATACCCGCTGGCGCGTGACGAGTCCCGTCACGGTGCCCCTGTCGGGGGATGGTCCGCCAGCGGTTCTTGCCGCGTCCTCGGGGTGGGAGCGCTTCGCCCTTGCCGTGTCCTACGCGGACGGGTCGGGGCGAGTGGAGACGAACCCGGGTCGCTGGTACCCGGATGGGGCGGGGTGGGTTGAACGATCCCGGGAGGATCGCGTCGCCGTTTGTATCGGGCCCGATGCCCGAGTGCGGGCGGGGGCGCTGCGAGCCTTGGACTACGGGGGTACTGTGGGCTGCGACGCCTGGGTTCTCGGAGCGGGGCCACTGCGGCACCTGAGGATCGCCGCCGATCTGGCGCCTGTAGAGGGTGTCCCGGCATTCGACACCGGCACTCCCCCCCTCTACCGCAACGCCGCGGCGGGTGGGGGGCCTGTGGGAGCGCACGACGGCCTGCTGGGCTCAGCGCACAACGAGGGCATCCTCCACGTGGACGAGGCCTCTCCCCTCAGGGGCGACCCCGGCCTGGGCCGAACGGCCTTCGAGGGGTCATGCCGCAGCTGCCATACCATCGGTGAAAGCGAGGGCGAAGCCCTCTCACCTCGTCTGGCCCTATGGCCCGAGGGCAGCCAGGGCCTGCTGGAGCATAGGCTCACGAACGATCCGGTCCACACGGGCCTACTCGACGCGCCGGCCATCAGCCACGTTACGGCCTACCTGCGCACTCTGGAGCCGCCTCCGGCTTGGCTCGCCGCCNNGGCTCGCCGCCACTCCCGAGGGCAGCGCCGGGGATGTCGAGGGCTACTCCCTGTTCGCGAACGGCCGCTGGACCTGGTGTTTCGTCCGGCGCAACTCGACGAGGCAGGCTGATGACTGGGACCTGGCGGCCCAGCCCGATGCGCGTCTAGCCATCGCGGTGCGGGACGGGGCTACGGGGGAGACGCGGGTCAGCGGCGAACTGACCCTCACGTGGGAGACTCCTCCCCAACGATAACCGCTACCGCCCGGTGGCCTCGCGCAGGTCAACGATGATGAGGAGCGTCCCGAGCTCGCTCTCGATGGGAACGCAGAGGGTGCGTTCGACGGTCGTCACTCGCATGCGCCCGCCCTCGATCACGGTGGCGGGCGTTGTCTCGCACTCGAAGCCCGTGCCGCACAGCTCCGCGGCGCCGTCCCGGCTGATCATCGTGGCCAGGTCCGAGATGGCTGACCGGCCCAGATCGCCGAGCTCGCGGAGACGCGCTCCTCCGAGCATGCGCCCCGAGATACCCAGGGCGACGGTCCGGGTCATGCTACAAATGACCGTGCCCTCTATGTCGCCCACCACCCCCACCATTGCCAGTACTTCCGATACATGGAAGCCCTTGCCCTGTAGGGAGGGTTCGCCGCGGGTCGGGGCGGCCCCCAGTAGGGTCTCCAGCACGGAATGCGCCGAGTGGACGAAGGGGCTGATGAACTCCAGCCGCATGGAGGCCCCTCCCCGAGAGAGCCGGCGTGGGCGCGGAGGAGGTTGCCGCGCCCACGCCCACTGGCGGTGCTAGCGCATCTCCTGGCCGCCGGTGACGTTGATCGCCTGACCGGTCATATACGATGCCTGGTCCGATGCGAGGAACACGACGAGGCTCGTCACATCATCGTAGCTGCAGCCCCGACCGAGGGGGACCTGCTGCTCGTACTTCCTCCTGACCTCCTCGGGGGTGATGCCGAGGCGCTTGGAGTACTGGTCATAGAGGCTGTTGACCCAGAGGGGTGAGTCGAGGAGGTTGCCCGGGCAGACGGAGTTCACCCGGATCCCGTAGGGAGCCAGGTCGAGGGCGATGCTCTGGGTGAGGCCTATGCCGCCGAACTTCGACGCGGCATAGGCGGAGTTGCGGAAACTGCCCTTCTTGCCCGACTTGCTGTTGATCTGCACGATGGCGCCGCGCTTGCGGGGGATCATCAGCCGGGCGGCTTGCTTAGCGGCGATCATGTACCCGGTCAGGTTCACCTCGAGAGTCATCCGCCAATCCTCGAGGGGGAACTCGTCGATGGGGTGGGCGCGCAGGATGCCCGCGTTCGCCACGAGGAGGTCCAGGCCGCCGAATGCGGCGTCGGCGCGCTCGAAGTACGCCTGCACTTGGTCCTCGCGGGTAACGTCAACCGCGCCGCCAATCGCCTTGACGTCGTAGGTGGCCGCGAGCCGCTCGGCGAGCGCCTCACACGCGTCTCCCTGAATGTCGCCGATAGCGACGTCGGCGCCCTCAGCGGCCAGTCGCTCCGAGATGGCTTCACCCAAGCCCTGGGCGCCACCCGTCACGACGGCCTTCCGGCCCTCCAGGACCCCGCCCCTAGGCATTGTGCTTCGCCTCCTTGAGCAACTCCCGCTCCGCCTCGATGGTCCATTCGCCCGTCGGCCCTAGCTTGGCGGCCACGTTCGGCTTCGCCTCCGCCAACTCGGGCAGGCCGGTAAGGGGCATGTTGATGTGAGGGAAGCAGACGATCTTGCCAGGGAAGCTGCCCGCCTGGGTGGCGACAATGCCGTCCTTGAAAGCCTCGATCCCGCCGATGGCCGCCACGGAGAGGTTCGTGTTGAGCTTCCCCGTCTCCGTGTAGGAGAGGGTCTCAGCCAGATCCTCCGGGGTCGAGCCGCTCGTCCCGAGTAGCCGCTGGCCCTTGGTCCCGGCCGGCGCGATGTCGATGTGGATCATGGTGCCAGTGGGCAGCCCGGCGAAGACATTCATGACGCCATTCTGGCCGAGATAGGGCCAGGACGCCTCAACGATCTTCGCCACCGGAGCGAGGACGATGACATCGTCGAAGCCCTCGGGAGCGAGCTCTTTGAAGCGGGCCGCCTCGCCGCCCTCCACCTTCTGGGGGTTGAAGAGGATCAGCTCGATGCCCTTCGACCGCGCCGTCTCGCATAGGCGCTTGCGAAGGTGCTCCAGCCGCTGGTCATCGATGTCCGTGCCGACGACCATCTTGGGCGGCGCATCCGACTCCACCGCGAGCTGGACGTGCATCTGTCCCATGGGCCCCGCAGCGCCTACAAACCATGCCTTGCCACCCGGCAGCCAGCCGTACGTCCGAGCCGGCTTGTACGCCTTGCCCACGTTGGGCTCGGGCGTTCCGAGATGCCACGTGTAGTGGTAGTGCACCCGGCCCACATCGAGGCTCACGGGCAGGCTCTCCGCTGGACCGACCAGGGCGACAACGCCCTCGCGCGCCACCGTGGATGCCGCCTTCTCAACGAAAGCCGCCTCCGAGGCGCCGATGAGGATGATGTCATCGAAGCCCTCCGGCGCCAACTCCTGAACGAGCGCCTCGATACCATCGACGCCGACTCCATCGCGACTGATCTGCTCGGTGCCCCAGGCGGCGCACTTGCGCTTGATCTCGTCAAGCAGTTCAGGCGCCACATCGGTCGTGACGATGGTCTTGGGGTGCTCGGGCGTCTCGAACTGATCGCCCAGGACCGGTACCTCACCCGCGGCCGTTGTGCCGCCGACGAACCACGCTACGCCGCCAGGCGCCAGCGCCGTACGCGGCTCCGCCTTGTAAGCGCGCACCACGCACGCCCACGGCTCCGCCAAGGCCGCCTGAGCATGTCCCGTCGTATCGCGCTCAATGGGGATGAGGTAGCTGCCCGCATCGCCCCGCAGCACCTCGTCACCCAGGAGCACGTACTGCTCGAACCCGCCCGGGAGCATGTAGCCGAACGCCAGATTCTTGCCTTGGTAGTAGACATCGGCTTGCACCACGTAACGCTGACCGGGCTCGTATGTGCCCTTCAGGTCATCGCCGACCTCGACGACGGTCAGCGCCACCTCGTGCCCCATGATGACGGGAGACTCGGCCAGATTGCGATGGTAGAGCCGCGGGTGGTCGCCGCCTTGGCGGATGATCTTCAGGTCGGAGAAGCACAGCCCGCAGGCGTCCACCCGGGCCAGCACCTGGTCTGGGCCGGGCTTGCCCACCGGTATCTCCTCCGGGCCGTTGGGTCCACCGAGATTCTCAACGCCCGCTCCGTGGAGTCGCCACGCTAGCTGCTTGTCTGCCATGGTCTCAGCCATCCCCTTTCGAGTAACCATCCTTGCGAGTACCGAACAGCATCGCCTCTCGCGCCTTCTCGTCCGGTCGGTTGAAGATGCGCTCCACATTGGCCGGGGTGAGGAAGTTGATGCCCCCGACGGCGAGCGCTCCCAGCGCGATACGGCACGACTTCACGTGCATGTTGGTGATCGTCTCGACCTCTTTCGCGGTCTTGCCGAGTGCGATGATGCCATGGTTCTGCATGAGGATCAGCTTCGGCAGGAAGCCGTTCTCCTCCACATAGCGCTGCACGCCCTCCCGGACGGCCTTGGCGAGCTTCACCCCTGGATCGGTGTAAGGAACGTAGACAGCCGAGGGGCCCGTGCACACGATGTCGTCGGGGAACATACGGTTGCCGACGAGCAGTTTGGGGTTCTCGGAGCACAGGATCGCATTGGCGGCGATGGGGTGAGTGTGCCCGACGAAGTTGATGCCCGGCATGCTCAGCAGGCTCGCATGCAGGATCGTCTCCACGGACGGGACGAGGCCGCTGCCGTCGACGCCCGACTCCCGCAGCAGCTCAATGATCCGCTCGTCCGAGGGATCATCTTCATCGAGGATGGCGAGGGCTCGCTCCGTGGAGACCTCCACGAAACCGCCCGCGTCGATCGTCTCCAACTGGGTGCCGCTGGCCTTCACATAGAAGCTCTCGTCACTCACTCTGGCGGAGGTGTTGCCCTCGCCGAGGATCACCAACTCACGCTCCGGCTGGCCCAGCCGGTGCGACATGTCGATGAGGTCCTCCAGCACCTTCTGCTTGTGCTCGTCCACGTTCCCTGTCCTCTCGTGGGCCTGGGCCCCGCTGGTGGTCATTCAGGGCTGCATCCGCTCGTACCACACCACGCCGTCCTATCTGGCGAGGACGTCCGCGACACCCGCTCGGAGCGCCGTGGCACGCAACCGGGACTGTAGCACAGCGGCCGCCGGGTGTCACCCGAGGGCAAGTGGTACAATGGCAGGGCCGACCCTGGAGTGGATAGGAGCTCAGCACTTTGTCAACGGGACCCTGTAGGATGCCCGAGTGGCTGCGCGTGAAGGTACGGAAATCCAGCCTGGGCAAGGAGACCAGCGCTCGACTCGCCCGCCACGGCGTGAGCACCGTGTGTGCGAACGCCAAGTGCCCGAACATCGGCGAATGCTACCACAGCGGCACCGCGACCTTCCTCCTAATGGGCGAGCGTTGCACGCGTGGCTGTCGTTTCTGCGCCGTGGAGGGAGGGCTGCCAGAGGCCCTCGACCCCACCGAGCCTCAGCGCGTCGCGGCGGCGGCACGGGAGCTCGCCCTGAGCCACGTGGTCATCACCTCAGTGACGCGGGACGACCTGCCCGACGGTGGCGCAGCCCACATCGCGGCCACCGTTCGAGCCGTGCGCGAGGCGTTGGCGGAGGCAACGATCGAGGTCCTGGTCCCCGACTTCCTCGGCGACGAGGCGGCCGTACACGCCGTTGTCGAGGCGGGCCTCGACGTCTTCAATCACAACGTCGAGACGGTGCCGCGACTGTATCCCGAGGTCCGCCCTGGCGCCGACTACGGACGGTCCCTTCATGTCCTGGCGCATGCCCACGCCCTCGCGCCGGATATGCCCACGAAGAGCGGCGTCATGCTGGGGCTAGGCGAGGAGTACGAGGAGGTGCTTCGGGTAATGGACGACTTACGAGGTGTCGGCTGCGAGTTCCTGACTCTTGGCCAGTACCTACAGCCCTCCCCGAGGCATCTGCCCGTCGCGCGCTTCGTGCCGCCGCAGGAGTTCGAGGAGTTTGGCCAGGCGGCGAGGGAGAAGGGCTTTGCCTTCGTTGCCTCCGCCCCCTTCGTCCGTAGCTCGTACCGGGCCCACGAGGCGTTGGGCGGGTAGCAGGAAAACAGACAGCCCCCCAACCGAACGGCCGAGGGGCTCTGTCATCTCTTCGCTCTGTGAAGGGTCTCTCCCGGAGACCCGAGGCTTAGATCCCTCAACCGCCGCCCATGGACAGGCTTGCCGCGTCTCCGCTGATGTCCTCTCCCGCCCTCAACCGCTGCAACTGATCTCTGACAGTTGACCCGTGGGTCGAAGCCCAGCCTTGGTAGATGGCCTGAATGGAACCGTCCACGCCGATGAGCACGATCTGCGGCGTCACACTAACCTGGTAGATCTCCTTGAGCGTGCCGCCCTTGTCGGCAACGACAGGGAACTCGAAGCCGTGTGCCTCGACGTACTCACTCGGCGCCTCGGTGTCCTCGCCTAGGTAGACGGTAATAAACGCGAAGTCCGCTAACTCGGGAGCAGCCTCGCTCTCGGCCGGGGCTGACTCGGCGTTCGCCTCATCGGCCCCGCTCTTCACGGCTGGCTCCTCAGCGGCTGTGCCCTCCGCCTCGCTCTCGACGGCCTCCGATTCAGCGTCGACGGGCTGCTCGTCCTCGAACTCCTTCAGGATGTCCACGAGCTCCGGTAGCGCCTGCTGGCAGCTCGGGCATGTAGGCGTCCAGAATGCGAGGAGGATCACCTGCTTGCCGAGGTACTCCTGGAGGTCGGTTTCCTCGCCGTCGATCGCCGCGCAAGCGAAGGAAGGCGCGGGTTGGCCGACCATCGCCGTGACATCTGCCGGCGCCACACTCTGCACGGGCAGCGGCGGGACCACGTCCACCGTTGCCGTATCCCCCTGGTCCGACTGCTGACAGCCGGCCGCAGCCACCATAGCCACGGCAAGAGTCAGCAGCAGGGCCGCGGGGGCCCAGCGTAAGTGCCTCTTCACTCGCATACCTCCTTGGTCTATTCACGGATTGGTGGACCGAATAGCTCTAGCTGCAGTGTAACCGAGAAACGGGTTCACCCGAAGCAGCTCCGATCATCTTTCCAACCATACTCGCCCGATCTCCACAGCATGGGCGCTCTCCGGCGAATCCGGGTACAGCCACGCCCCGAAGGTCAGGTGCAGCGAAGCGATCCGACCGGGGTTCAGGCGATCCCCTTCATGGCCACGGTTGGCGGGACCCTCCCAATGGCCGAAGTGCCTGAGCTCATCAAGAGGCAGCCGCACCACTCGCCACTGCTCGGTGAGGTCCACCTCGGCGCCGAACGCCGCGCGGTCGTGTTCCCTGAGCACCACCTCAACCTGCGTGCTACGTGGTTCGCCGCTGCGGACGAGCAGGCACAGGGTGCGGTACGTGGCCGCCTCCTCCTGTACGAAACGTAGTCGGCGGGCGAGGGCGATCTCGGCCGAGGCGGAGCCATTCCCGGGAAAGCCTGTCGGCGCTGTGAGTCGGAGAGCCAACGAGCCCGCCTCCGAACCCGGGCAGCCGTCCGCCAGTATCCCTGGCTGGCCGCTGATCCGCAGCCCAGCCGACCAGCCGTCGAACAGCACGAGAGGGGCTCCTTCCCGGAGTACCGGTACCCGCCACTCGCGCTCGGGCTGGGGGTCCAGCCAGGCGTCGGCCAGCAGCACCGAGTGAGGACCGGAGATGCTGTTGGGCAGGGTGTAAGTGCCGTAACCGACGTGCAGCGCGATCACGCGGTCCAGGTCGAGCGGGACGTTGGTCTGCCACAGAGGGGAGAGCCTATCGAGCGGCAGGCGGACCTCCTCCCACTCGGCGGGAACGTCCACAACAGCGCCATAGCCAACCTCTTCACCCATGGCAAGGGCGACCTCGATGCGCCTTGTGACGGGCTGGCCTCGCTTGAGCCGGAGGCACAGCGCTCGGTACTCACTGAGATCATTGTCACCGAGGTCAACGGGGATGCGTACATCGACCCAGGTCCGGTTCTCCAGGGAGTCCAGGGACAGCTCGAGCGCCCGCTCTCCCGTTTCATCGTCCTCGACCAGCTGCGAAGTGGCATGAACCCCATCATGGCCCTGCCGAACGGGGGGCGCCGCGTCGAGGCTGAGGATCGAGAGGGGAGGGGCAACGGCCCCTGATTCCACAGGTAGGCCCGAGGGGAAACGCGTGCGGATCCCACCTACGGTCGCTTCGATCCAGTACGCGAAGGTCTCGCCCACCAGGGCGGTGCCCGGGACGGTGGCCTCGTACGTGTACGGCCCCGTCTCGCGGGCTGGCACACTCCCCCCATCCCATCCGACCATCACGTCCGAGGCGTCCCGAGCGGCCGCCACGGTGGTGGGTACCGCCCAGTCCCGGCCGGAAGGGAGCAGTTCGGGATGAGGAACCCTCACGGTGGCGGGACGATCGCTGCTCGGCGGTAGCCGCAGGCCCGCAGTCGCCTCGCCCGCGGGGAGGCCGACTGCACGGAGCTCCCAGACGCCGGGAGTGACAACGATGCGCCCGTCCGTGGCGGCCTGTTCACGCCCCGCCATAGTCGCTCGGAAGTCCGCGCCCAGGTCGGGCAGCCTCAGGGTCATAGCCCGCTCCCGGTGGAGCACACGCGCCGTCTCATCGTTGATGGATCGGCTGCTGAAGGGATCGTCCACCCACACCGCATCGGGCAGGACCTCCAACCTCCAGCGCCCCGCCTCGAGGCGATCGACGAAGTACGCGCCGGTACCCTCGTAGAGCACGATGGGCGATGAGCCCACGCCCGCGATGAGAGTCAGGGACGCCATGTTGGGAGGCGCCGACTGAGTGTCGGCGCTGTAGAGGAAGGCGTCCTCGGCGATCATCTCCGTGAGGTTCTCCTCGTGGCTTACCCGGAATGCCCCGAACTGGTCACCCTCGGGATGGGCGGCGTAGGTCCCGCCTCTGGGAAGACGATGGAAGGCCTGGCTAGCAACCATCATTGCCATTGCGCGCTGAGGCGCATAGAACAGGTTGAGGAAGTGGGTGGGCCAGTGGGCATTGTGGTGCGCCGTCGCGGTCATGTCGTATTGGAACTGGGCCGCCAACTGGATGCCCGCTGCCCTGAAGGAGCGCGCCATAGCGGGGTACAGCACTCCTGAGGCAACGTCCGCCGCATCGAACTCATAGACCGCCTTGGCAAGGCCCTCCAGCACCGGGTCATGTGCGTAGTCCAGGCGGTCAACGGAGCTAAGGCAGTCACCGAGGAGGGAGCCACCGCTCTGGAGCCCCGTTGGGTACCAGCCGAAGGTGCACCCATCGGCCTCGGACGCCGCGACGGCCGCCAGCCGGCCACCCCAACCATTGTAGAAGATGGGCTTAGTGCAGCCTGTCCCTCGGATCGCCGCCACATGGGCGTTGATGTGTCCGATCACGACCTCGTCGGGCGTACCGTGGGGCGGGATAGGCTCGTTGATCGTCTCGAAGGCCACGATAGCGGGGTCATCCTTGTAGGCCAGCCCCGTCTCCGGGTTGACGTGCTGCACAAACTCGGCGAGGAATCGCTGCTGGATGGGCCATGTCGAGGGATCGGCGATCATGTCCGCCATGGGGATGTGGCCAGAAAAGCCCCCCTCATCGCCCGGCGTGGGCCACCAGGCGATGGGCGTCAGCATCGTGTAGATCCCCCGTGCCTTGGCCTCGGCGATCAGATGGTCCATCAGGGCGAGTCGCTCGTTCTCTACGAGCGCCCCATCGGCTGTCGAGAACTCCCGGTCGAAACAGTGGACCCGTATGAGGTCGAAACCCAGGCGCGCGAGTTGGTCGAGCTCCGACTCGATCTCGGCCCCGATGTCCAGGCCCCGCGCTTTCAGCTCCTGGTACTCCGCGTAGAACGCCGGGTAGATGTTCACGCCGAACAGGGCCACCTCGTTGCCCGAGTCCTCCCAGCGGAGCACTCCGTCACCGCCCAGAGTGATGGGGCGATCCGCCGGCCCGAACAGCGTGGTACTGAGCAGCAGTGCGATGATCAAGGGTCGCCTCCGAATCGTGCGCTTGGTCGAGGGATGATCCGCCGACTCCGCTTAGAGGGGCTACTGATTCCTCGGTGGCTTCGTGCTCCCTGCACGCAAGCGCAGCGTCATGAGGAAGGGCACTGCTCGCCTGTGGCCAATCTCTGCCATAGCACAACCATCAGGAGGTCCCCGATGCGCCGACTCACCGTGACACTAGCCATCAGCCTCTCCACGTGCGCCCTGCTCGTTGCGTCCTGCGGCGCGCCTAAGAGCTCCGAGCCAGCCGCGCCCACCGTCGGGACGGCACCCGTCGCGACATCAACGGAAGGCGCAGAGCTCCTAATAGGTGTTCCGTGTGGTCTGGTGCCGGCATACGAGGCCTGTAAGCCCCTCTTCATCGCCGAGCACCCGGGCGTGACCTTCGTGGAGGACGTCCGGAACATCGATCCTCTCACCCGAGCCGTCTGTGATGGCCAACTCAAGCTGGACATCTATCTGGGCCTCGGCGAACGCGAGACCCGATCCGTCGTCGATGCTGGACTGTGCGACGGCGAGCCGACGTCCTTCCTGAAGCAGTCCCTCCGGCTTGTCGTGCCAACCGGCAACCCGCTGGGGATCTCGTCCATCGAGGACCTGGCGAAGGACGACGTGCGGACCGTCGCCATCTGCACAGACGAGCTGGCTATCGGCCAGGCGGCGGAGAAGGCCATGAGGGCCGCCGGGGTCTGGGAGGCGCTTGAGTCGAGCGGCCGGATCCTCCGAATGCCGCAACCGGCCCAGGCGAAGGACCTCGTCTTCAACGGGAAGGCCGACGCCACGTTCGTTTTCGGCGCCTGCACCGACGAGTCGTGGACAGAAGCCGACCCTCAGCGTGCGACCACCGGCAAGGCCGAAGTGGTCTGTACAGTGCCGGAGGAGGTCCACGGTGGGATGAACGCTCAGGCCGTCGTGCTGACCACCGCCCGTGACCCGGAGCTGGCGCGGGAGTTCGTGGAGTTCCTGCTTCGCCCCGAGTGTCAGGAGGCTATTACGGAGTGGGGGTACGATCCCATCGCGCCCGCCGACTCCGCTGACTCCACCGAGCCCACGGAAGACCCTGCCTAGACACAACCCACCTGACGCGTTCACCGGGGGCCTGGTCCTGTCCGGGCCCCTGAGCTGACCGCTGCCCCTACATCGGCCTTGCGAAAACTGTCCCGGATTGGGCACCAATTTGTGCGTCAAACACATACATTCCTGTGCCATAGTATGTGTATCAGACTGTCAGTGGTTCAGGCACAGGCCGGGTAGAGCGGAGGCTGATTGATGAGCGAACACCGTAAGGGCTTCACCCTGATCGAGTTGCTCGTTGTCATCGCCATCATTGCGATCCTAGCGGCGATCCTGTTCCCCGTCTTCGCCAAGGCGCGAGACAAAGCCCGGGTCACGGCCTGCTGCAGCAACACGAGGCAGCTCCTGATCGCGGCTCTCTCCTACGCTCAGGACTGGGATGGCGGCATACCCTTCGATCTGCACGCGGGGAACCCGCATACCCAGCTCATCCAGCAGATGGACCCCTACGTGAAGAACACCGCGCTCTACTACTGCCCCAGCGCGCCGGCGGCGCAGGTTCCCTACATCGTCGCCAACGCCGAGAACCAGGCGGCGGGTAACATCAGCTACTACTGGTACAGCTTCAGCGAGCTCCCCAGCACTGGGGTGCTCCCGATGCAGTGGGTGGACCTGCAGTTCATGCGCAACCCGAACAACTGGGGCAATAGGAACCGGTTAGTGACCGATAGCTGGGACCCGGCCACCTGGGTGCTTTCCGATTGGTTCTTCAAGGACTGGGAGACCCCCGTGCACACGGGCCACCGCCGAGCCATCATGGTTGGCTATCTCGATGGTCACGCTAAGTTCCTGGTTCAGGAGCCTACCAGGTCCTTCAAGTAAGCCGTGACGGTCCGCCCGTCCGCCCGGGCCGAGGGGGAGGCACACAGAAGAGCGCGTCCGGCCTCGACAGCGAGAGCGGACGCGCCCCCGAGCCATCAGGCGCCACGGCGGCTCCGCTCTACGGCGCATCGCCCCAGTCCGGCACCGCGAGCCGCTCGCCGTCCCTCAGCGCCGACTGGTGGGCCATGACGCCCATCGCCATGTAGCGCGCCGCCTCCCAGGCGTTGATCGCCGGATGACGGTCATGGGCCACCGCATCGACGAACTCATGAACCAGGTACGGGTGCGATCCCCCGTGGCCCGAGGGGATGAAGTCCCCCTCACCCTCCATCCCGAGGGCGGCTTTGAACGCCTCCGCAACCTCGGGGGGGAGGGGTTCGAACATCTCCTCATCGGTCAGGCTCACTCGCTCGAAGCGGGACGCGTCCGCGGGAGGCACGTCCCGGTGGTTGCAGATCCACTGGTTCTCCCGGAAGGTGCCCTGGGTGCCCATGATGCGGAAGGTCTCGCCATCCAGCCCAAGCTCTCCCGCGCACTCCCGGAACTCGCAGATCCGCACCACAGCCCCGTTGCTCATCTCGAACAGCGCCGTCTCGTTGCTGATCTCGCCCCCGAAATGGTCGTCCCCGTTGCGATTACGGTACCCGTAACCCGTCACCTTGAGGGCATGTGCCCCCATGACGGAGACCGGCCCCGAGGTCGAGTGGGTCGGGTAGTGCATGGGCCCGCTCTCAGCGCCGCGTTCGCGGTACTTAGCCGATTGCACGAGCCACTCCTGGCCCGAGGAGCTCTCAGTTCGAAGCTGCTGAACCACCCGCAGGTTGCAGTCGGGTGAGTCCACATCGTGGAAGTACTCGCCTTCCGCGTAGACGAAGTCACCGAATAACCCCTGCGCCGCCATCCTTCGGCAGAACTGGGCCTGCGGACGGTAGTAGGTAGTCTCCCCCAGCATGTAGCGCAGGCCCGTGCGGCGGCAGGTCTCCACGATGCGGTCACACCACTCCAGGATCTCCTCCCCATCGGGGATGCAGACGATGGGCACCGCGCTGTAGACGTGCTTGCCCGCCTCCATGGCGCGAACGCACTGCTCGGCGTGGAGCCACGGTTGGGTGATGACGACGAGGGCGTCGAGATCGGTGCTGAGGATGTCGTCCAAGGAGCCGTAGAGATCCGTCGGCCGGAGCTTGGCGCGCCAGCTCTCCTTCTCCGCGAATGGCGTCATGCGCTCCGGCTCACGGTCGCAGAGCGCGACGCGGTCAACGAGAGGATGGCTCATGAACATGTCGGCGAAGACGCTTCCGAACTGTCCCAGGCCGACGAGACCGATACTGATTCCCATAGCCAGAGAAGCCTCCTGTGACGTACCTGCTGACTCATGGCGTTCGTTCGAAGACAGGGAGGGAGGTTCCTCGTTGGGGCGGCCGCTAAGGCTGCCAGTACTCCTCCACCTGCTCGCGCATCCGCTTCAGGACCTCGAGTTCCACCTCATCGAGCTGCTCCATGAGCCGCGGCTGCCCGGGTCGAAGATCGAAGGAGCGGGCCGGCCCATTGTAGCCATCCCTCGGTGAGCCATTGTGGAGGCACCACCCGGCCGCCCCGCCACGGAGGGCCCCTCTCAGGTCGGTCAGGAACCCTTCGACGTCCGGTTGCCACGAGCCGTAGTCCCGTCGGAAGGGCTCCTGGTAATGCACGGGCACGAGGCGACCTATCTCGGCCATCGTCCGCAGGTACTCTCTGGTGGCAGCCTCCGTCTGGGCCGGGCTGTCAGCGCCCCGCTGCCTGTGAGGACAGATGAAGTCAGCCTCAGCAACCTCCAGGTGGCCGCGAAGCTCGCCCTCGCTGCAGTCGCCTACGCTCGACGCGGTGATCAGCCGATGGGGATCCACTTCTCGGATGGCCGCGCGGATCTGGGCCAGTTCCTCGTAGGACACGAACCGCGCGTCACCGATGTCTCGTTCGTTCCCCATGTCGATGTAGACATTGTCGAACTCCCTCAGCGCCTCCGCCAGAACGGCGGCCGCGCGGCAATGAGCGGCGACGTCGCCGAGCCCCTCACCCTCGCCCCCGACGTCAGCGCCCCTCGCGAGGGTCACGTCGACGACGATGCCCCGCTCGTCCGCGACCCGAACCAACTCCATGAGCTGACTGAAGTACGGCTCTCTCGGTTCGCCCTCCGAGGTCACTGCCGAGGTGTTCTCGTCACCGGAGGCCCAGTTGGCCCAGACCCGAACCCAGTTGACGCCGAGATCAGCCAGGTCCCGGAAGTCCTCGCGGACGGTCTCCGAAGGGGCTGCCGCGCCGCCGTAGTAGCTGATCCCCAACAGGAAGGCCGGCTCGCCGTTGACGGTAAAGCGTGTCCCGTCGACGCCGAGGACGGTCTGGCTCCCTTGGGCGGACGACCCGCTGAGGACGATCCCGACCCCGATCACCGCTGCCGCGACCGAGCACTTCATATCAGCCACCTCCGTCGACGCTGCCTTGCGAGGTTCGAGCCCTCAGACCTCCAGTGTACGCCCCTACCGGCCCTTCCACAACCTCGGGCATGGGGCGAGCGAGGTGACTGGCCGAAACCGGCGAAGTGCCGCACCACGAGACAACGGTGGGAGGGATTTGGTGCAGGACTACGAGGAAAGCCGCGTGCGGAAGCTCGCCGCGGCGCTCCAGAAGCAGGGCGTACCGGCCGACGTGAGAGAGCGCATCCTCGAGGGTGGGATCGAGGTTCGCGGCGGCTGCTCCAAGGAGGAGCGCGCCGCTTGGCTCTTCGGCGCCATGGAGCGCATGGACCGCGAACTCGACTTCGAGACCCGACGGGCGGTCCGCGAGCGCTGCGCCTGTTGCCTCGGGGGCAAGCGGGCGACGATCTCCAGGGCCATCGCGCGCGATAACGAGACCCTCGGCGAGCGGGTACGCGCGGCGAACGAGGCGCGATTCGTCTTCGGGCACAGCGTCACCGAGGTCGAGGACGGGATGGTCCTCGTCCAGTTCTTCCCCGACGGACTCATGGCCTACGACTGCCCGTGCCTGCCGCTCCTCACCCAACCGATCTCCATCACCTACTGCTACTGCTGCGCTGGCCACGTGAAGCGCCACATCCAGATGGCCCTCGGCCGCAAGGTCGAGGTGACGGTGGCCTCCTCCGCTCTCTCCAGCGGCGGCAGTGAGCCGTGCAGGTTCCTGTGCCGGCTCCTGACGTAGCGAGCGCGGCCGCGCAGGGATGCCTGCGAACCCCAGTGAAGAAACGCCTACACCCCCACCGAGGAGGGACGACATTGCCTAAGCGCAGGACCGTCACCCGTAGGGATTTCCTGCAACGACTCGCTGCAGGAGCAGCGGTCGCGGGCACGGCCTGGACCCACGCTGCCGCCAGGGCCCAAGTGCCCGGCGCCGACGCCCCGGTTCGGATCGGCCACATCGGACTGGGAGGCATGGGCAGCGGCCACCTCAATGGCTTCGCCCGCAATCCCCGTTGCCGCGTCGTGGCGGTTTGCGACGTGCATCTCGGCCGGGCCGAGAGCACGGCGGGGGTTGTGGAGGCGGCAGGCGGGAGTGCCGATGTCTACCGGGACTTCCGCCACGTGCTGGACCGCGACGACATAGACGCCGTCGTGATCGCCACGCCAGACCATTGGCACGCCCTCCCCACCATCATGGCCTGCGAGGCGGGCAAGGACGTCTACTGCGAGAAGCCCCTTCACCTCTTCATCGATGAGGGAAAGACAATGGTGGCTGCCGCCCGGCACTATGGCCGGGTCGTGCAGGTGGGGACGCAACAGCGCAACCAGACGCACATCCGCCATGCCGTGGAACTCGTGCGCTCGGGACGCATCGGCAAGGTCCACACCTGCCACACGTGGTTCGGTGGCGGCTCCGGGGGCGGCTGGCCTGAGCCGGAGGCCATCCCGCCGGAGCTCGATTGGGACATGTGGCTAGGGCCCGCGCCGTGGGTGCCGTACCACCAACTGCGGTTCGGCAACTTCCGAATGTTCTGGGATTACTCCGGGGGCCGCCTGACCGACTGGGGCACCCATCTCATCGACATCATCCACTGGGGCACAGGCGAGGATGCGCCGCTATCCATCGAGGCGACCGGCCGGTACGCCAACGACGGCGTCTACGACATGCCCGAGACGATGACCATCACCTACCAGTACCCGACCTACACGATGATCTGGTCCCAGCCGCCGCCCGATCCGCTGCCCCTTGGGGAGAACCGGGAGTACGGGATGTACTTCGAGGGATCTGACGGTCGGCTGTTCGTGGATCGCGAGAAGTACATCATCGAGCCCGAGGATGCGGATGACGAGCCCATCGGCGAGGACGAGTTCGTCCTGGGTCCCGGCATCTCCCATGGCGACGACTGGATGAACTGTATCGCCAGCCGTGAGCGGCCCACGAGCGATGTGGCTATCGGCCACCGCTCCACCAGCGCGCCCCACCTTGGCAACATCGCCTTCCGCCTAGGCCGCAAGCTGAGCTGGGACCCCGTGGCAGAGCGCTTCATCGGCGACGATGAAGCCAACCGCTGGCTCAATCGGCCCTATCGGGCGCCGTGGCACCTGTGAGGAGAAGCCCAATGCTGAGATTCCTGTGGACCACGATCACCGTCGCTGCGATGCTCGCCCTGGCGGCCATCGCCCAACCCCCGAGCCCCGAGGCCCTCACTGCGGCCCTCTCGGGCGACGACACGGAGGCCCGGCGGACGGCGTGGGAGACAGCCCCCGGCATGGGGGCCGCCGCCGTACTGCCGGTCGCCGCGCTGCTCGGCGACGACGACCCGGGTGTGGTGCGCGCGGCCGAGCGTGCCCTTGCTGGCATCACGACCCGCGCCGAGGGAGCGGAACTGAGAGCCGTCTCCCTCGCCCTCATCGAGGCCATGGGCCTCGACCTGCCCCTCGCCGGTCGCGTGGAACTGCTCCGCTACCTGTCGTGGGTGGCCGGTGACGAGGCGGTGCGCCCCCTGAGCGAGTGGGTGAACTCGTCGGATCTGGGGATCCGCGCCCTCATGACCCTGAGCCGCATCCCCGGCACTGCCGCCCGCAACGCCCTCGCTGCACTCGCGAACTCCGACGACGAAATCGTGGCGACTGCCGCCACTCGCGCCCTCGGTGACCGCGGCGAACCCGGCACAGAGGGACGGCTGATGAGCATCGTCCGCGCGTCCCAGGGCGAGGTCCGCGTGGCGGCTATCCGCGCCCTCGGAAGCGTGGGCACGACCCGGAGCTTGGGCCTGTGCGCCGAGGTCGCGGGCAGCGGCTCCGAAGCGGAGCGGTGGGCCGCCGTCGACTCCGCTCTTCGCGTGGCGCAGCGCCTGGAGGCCCGGGGCGATGAATCCACCGCCCTCGACGTCTATCGGACAGTCCTAGTGCCTCCCCAGCCGGTGCAGATCGCTGACGCCCAGCGCCTCGCGGCCGTCGCGGGCATCGCCCGCCTCGGCTCGGACGCGGACGTGCCAATGGTGTTGCGCGGCCTCACGTCATCTGACCCCATCCTCCTCTCGACGGCGCTGCGGTTCGTCGAGGAGGTCGTCGGCGAAGACGCGCTGGGTGTCCTCACCGACGAGGCCGCGGAGCTTCCCGCTCCCCAGCGAGCCGCCCTGACCTGGATGATCTCCCAACTGGAGACGGACGATCCTGTGCCGTACCTGGTAGCTGCTCTCGGCGCCGACGCGACCGAGGTGACCATCGCCGCTGCCCGCGGGCTCGCCAATCGGCCCGATCCGCGCGCATGGGACGCTCTTCGCGCCGTCGTCGTCAGTAGCCCCGCTGAAGCCCGCGAGCCCGCTCTCGAGGCCATGCTCAGCATCCTGGATGCCGATGAGGACGAGGCCCTAGCCGACCCGACTGGGAGCTATGAGTTCGCCCTCGAGCGCACCCAGTCGGCCGCCAATGCGAGCCGTGCTCTACTGGGGCTCGCCCGTCACGCCACACCGGAGATGGCAAGCCTGGTTCGCCCCTACATCGACGATCCTGATACGCGGCTGGCGGCACTGACCGCGTTCACCGCCATCGGTTTCGCGACCGCCCAGTCGGGCGATCAAGCCCGGGCTCGGGAAGTGCTCACTGAGGCCGTGCGCCTCGGCCCGCCGAGGGATACCGCCACCGCCGCCATCCGGGTGCTGCGGCAGCTAGGGGTGGACGAAGACTTTGCCGCCGCGGCGGGCTTCATCACCTCATGGCGCGTCATCGGGCCTTTCGGCGCCAGCCTGACGGCCTGGGATCAGCCACTGGAGGGTCTCCCGGAGGCGGAGAGCACCCAGCCCCTGCACGGCCTGGAGTGGCGGAGCGTAGACACCCCGGACATCCAGGGGATCGTGGACCTTTTCGCCCTCATGGAGCCGAGGGAGAACGTGGTGGCGTATGCCCAGGCGGAGTTCGTCTCGCCGGTGGCTGGTCCCGCCGTCCTGGGTATCGGCAGCGATGATGGCGTCGTCGTCTGGCTGAACGGTGAGCGGGTCCACCAGAACAACGCGGCGCGGCCCGTGACGGTGGACGAGGACAAGGTGACGGTCACCCTACGCGAGGGCACGAACCGCATCGTCCTCAAGGTCCTTCAGGGCGGAGGCCAGTGGGGGTACACTGTGCGCGTGATGACGTCTGACGGCACGCCGATCGAGTTGGAGTCGGTGCCCCCCCAAGCATAAGGAGGGCTCGCAATGGAGCTGGAGGGCCTGCACCAAGCGCCGTTCTGCTGTACGATGATGGGGGCTCTGAGGGGAGCGCTCACGTACTACGGTGTGGCCGCTACGGACGCGCTCTTGTACGGCGCCAGCGGCCATGCTTTCGTCCTGAACATCCACAAGGAGCTCTGTCCGAGCGGGCCCTACGTCTGGGACAGCGACAAGATCGAGCCACTCATCGCCCACCTCGGCGTGCGACGCGAGTTCCTGGGCTTCTACCACCCAGGGAGCAGCGCGGAGGAGAGGGCCGCCCTCGAGGAGCGCCTGAGGGAACACCTCAATCAAGGGCGCCCCTGCATGCTCCTCAACATGGAGAACCAGCTCATCTTGGGCTACGACTCCGACGGCTTCGTGGCCGCGCAACCGTGTCCGATAGGTGACTTCCCGCCCGGGCGCCTCACCTACGGCACATGGTCAGAGCTCGGCGAGGAGATCCACATCTGCTTCTACGCGCTGCACCGGTGCGAGCCAGCCGACCTCCGAACAAGCATCGTAGACAGCCTGCGCTACGCCGTCAGCCTATGGCGCGATCCCAAGTCCCACACCAGTGAGGACTACGGCATGGGGCCGGACGCCTACCGCAACTGGTCCAGCGCGGTCGCCGCCGGCCACGGCGGCCATCACGGGAACTGGTGGAACGCGATGGTGTGGTCCGAGTGTCGGGCTCGTGCGGCGGAGTACTTCACGGAGATCGCCTCCGAGCTACCCTCGCCCGAGGATGCGGCCGCCCTGAGCCAAGGCTACGCCTAAGATCGCGCAGCTCTTGTCGCAGTGCGCGGACAAGGACCTGAACGAAGCGACCAAGCTCGAGCTGCTTACCGAGGCCGCCGCCGAAGAGAAGGCGTGCATCGCCCGCATCGAGCGTGTTCTGGGCGCGATAGACTGACTCGCTGCCCGCAGTCGGCCCGGAGTAGACCTGTGACGTACCCAGCGCCACAGGGTTTCGCGGTCGGCTGAGGAGGGGTCCCGGCCTGATCACAACAAATAGAAGCCGCTGGCAGCAGTTGAACCACCGGTGGTGGATCACTGTTACCCTATTGTGAACTCGGGGGCCCGAGTCTATGACAGTACCGGACGACACGCTTGTCGAGCGCACGCTGGCGGGTGATGCAGCTGCCTTCTCGGCCCTGTACGACAGATATGAGAGGCCCCTTTTCAACTTCGTCTACCAGTACGTAGGCGATTACGAGGCAGCCCAGGACATCTTCCAGGAGACGATGGTCCGCGCCTATCGCAAACTCGGCCGCTATCAGCTCGGCACCAGCTTCTCCGCCTGGGTGCATCGCATCGCCATCAATCTGGCGAAGGACGAGTTCAAGCGCAAGAAACGACGACCGATCAGCAACATCACCGAGGGCGGGGATATGGGCGATGAGACGGACATGTTCGCCACCCTCGCCGAGGAGAGCCCGGGTCCTGAGCGGATGCTGATCGACAAGGACACGGCGCGGCGTGTGCGTGAGGGGCTATCGCGGCTAACCCGTGAGCACATGCAGGTGATTCTGCTCTACGTGTTCCAGGGCATGGCCTACAAGGAGATCTCGGAGACCCTCGGCATCCCGATCGGCACTGTGAAATCGAGGATGCACTACGCGATCAAGGAACTGGGCAAGGTACTCGACGGCAGGCTGTAGGCGAGGACGGATGCCGAGACGCGTCAGGTTCGGCGCCGTGAATGGGAGTGACGCGGATGCGTTGCGAGCACGTCCAGGACCGCATTCTGGAGAGCCTCTTGGCAGGGGATGCTGAACTCCCAGCGGGGATCCAGCCCCATGTCGATCGCTGCCCGGAGTGCGCTGCCGAGCTCGAGGCCATGCGTCGTGGCGTCACGGTAACGCGTCTGATGCCACAGATGTCCGTTGAGCCGCCGAAAGGCATGAAATCGGCCGTGTTGGCAGCCATAGCGGGCGCCGAGACCCAGAGGACGCCTGTGCCGCAGGCCCCGAGGCAGGTCGAGCGCTCGCGCTCCCTCGGCGAGATCCTGCATGCCCTGATGCTGCGCCCCCTGCCCGTCGCGGCCGCCGTTGCCGTGCTCGTGATCGGAACCCTGGGTGTCTACGCCGGCACCCGTTACTTCGAGGTGCGCGAAGCGAACGCTATAGTGGAGACGGTGCGAGGATCGTCCGCTCTAGCGAACCTCGACACTCTAGAGATGGCCGACTGGGTCCAGGAGACCGCGGTGCATCGCAATACCGTCGCTGAGGCGAAGCTCCATCTGCAACGCCTGGGCGAGGCCAGCGACAACCCCAAGGAAGTCAACCGAGTCGTGCAAGGACTGGAGGAGAAGAGGCTGGTCGAAGCCTTCCGAGCCCTCGTCCATGCCGCGCCAGCGGGAGCCGACCAAGACCGCAGAATGGCATCCGAAGTTCTCATGGTCCTGGAGGACATTCAGCACGGTCACCAGTAGATAGGGGCACCGGGTCCTGTGGATACCCCGGGAGCATTCGTCGATCGGCTTGGGTTTCCAGAGCCGGGGCTGGAGGCTATCCACTCCAGGTCCGGCGTGACGGATTCCACCGTCGACGGGAATGAGCGCGGCATGCCCCGACGCTGGGCCGGAGTGATCATCGGGCTAGTTGTACTGGCGACATGCGGATATGTGCTGCATGCCGGCCACCAGGGGCAACGTGGCGACGATCTGCTCCGCGAGGCCGAGACCGCCAGCAATCGGGGCGACTACGCTTCCGCTGTCCTCGCATTCCACCGCTTCACGACGGAGTACCCGAACCACAGCGAGGCGGACGACGCCCTCTACCGCTTGGGCTTCATCAACCGCCACTTCCTGAATGACCCCGAGGCCGCCCTCACGGCGTACCGCCGCCTGGTTCAGGTGCACGGCAACGGCGGCAGCCAGTGGGTTGGCCTCGCCATGCGCGAGATCGCCGACATCCACCGGTCCCAGCAGCAGTACAACGCGGCGCTGGAAGAGTACGAGAGTATCAACGCCCAGTTTGGCGGGGATCCGCAGGTACGCGCCAATACGGCGTTGGAGATCGCCCGGACCTGGTATGAGATGGGTGAACCGACACAGGTTCGCGCGGCATGCCAGGAGGTGCTCGAACAGGGGGCCGACGAGGCCAAGTCCCTGGAACGACAGCGAATCGAGGCCCTCCAGCTCCTGGCACAGTCCATCCTCGACCTCGAAGGCAAGCCCAGGGATGCCGTTGAGGCGTACAAGCTGCTCATTCAGAGCTACCCGAACAGCCCGGCGGCGAAGGACGCCCAGAAGGAACTCGCCTATATACGGTCCGTCTACCCTGACCTCGCCGCCCGCCGTACGCCCCCCGGACCCCGAACCGAGAGACGGCCGGAGCCGGCGCCCAGGGCCAGCTCCAGCGGCGCCATCCTCGTCGACCTACCCAGGAACCCCGTTAGCGGCGCCTCGGACAGCGGCATGTATGACTGTCTGGCCGTCCTGTGCGAGGCGGCGGGCCAAGTCGTGAGCCCCGCCAAGCTGGCGGGATTCTCATCACAGCCCTTCGCCTTCTTCTATGGGGGGCCGCGGGCTCTGGCGGGTCCCTACATGGCCATCCGCGACCCCATCGTCACCGCGGCGGAGCGAGTCGGGCTGCCCCGAACCCGGCTTATCTCCAGTCCGTCGATCGACCTGGGGCTCACGAACCTGAAGTCCCAGCTCCACGGCGGCAACGCCGTCATGGTGCCCCTCGCGCTCTCCGGAACGCCCTCCTGGCGCATCGTGCGGGGGTACGACCCGCAAAGGGGAGAGTTCTACCTCTACAGTGCCTCCTCCCGCTACGATACGGTGAGCGGCGAGGAGTTCCGCAAGGCGTGGCAGAGCCCCGTGGCGCCAGCGGTGGTGGCTCCGGGCAACGGCGCGGCTCTGTCGATGTATGTGGTCAGTGGGCCGGCGGGGACATGCGAGGTCAAGAGCGCTGTCGAGTCCTCCGTTGCCGACGCCATCGACCTCATGCGAGGCGGCAGCGAGGTCGGTGGCCAGCGCTCAGGAGTCGCCGCTCTCGAGGATCTGACCCGGGACTTGGCTGGCCTCGCCGATGGCTCCCTATCAGACACCCACGCGAAGCAGCTTGCCGACTGGTGCGGCAGGCCGCTGCGCCTCTACACCTCCCGTCGCGAGGCTGCCGCGGATTACCTCGAGATGTGGCGGGAGACGGTGTTCGAGCCGGGCGCAGAGCAGGAGAGCGTCACCGAGGCGATCAGCCTGCTCCGCGACTCCGCGAGGCTCCTGAAGGAGCTAGGGGTCGCCTACGGTCGTGCGCGGGAAGGCACGGGACCTGTTGAGGGCGGCGGCAGCCCGCAGGACATCGCCCGCTCCCTCGCCGAGGTCGAGGGCCGGATCGCCGACGCCCTGGAGGCGGCTCTCTAAGCCGTCAACGCGCCTTCCCCTACTGCCTCAAGAGACCGGCTTGCTCGTCAGGAGGCCTATGCATCGGCCTTCGTTGCCCACGGCGCAGTAGTAGAGGTAGAAACACTCGTTCGCGGGATTCCACACCAGCGAGATCTTGTGGGCATAGGTCTCGTCCAGCCCACCGGGGTGTCCGCCCGCGAGGTAGAGGGGCTCCTCATGCGCGAACCAGTGGATGAGGTCCCTGGAGAAGGCAACCATGATGTGCGCGCCGCCCCGGCCCACGCCGAAGTAGAACATGGTCCAGTGGTCGCCATCCCGGAAGACCTTGCCGTCCGAGCAGAAGTTGGCGTCGTACCCACCATCTCGATTGCGCAGGACAGGATTCAGGGGGTAGCGGACCCAGTGGAGCAGGTCGGTGGAGAGGGCCAGGCCCATCTGCTCGATGCCCCCGTTGGCGGCGTTGTAGAAGTTGTAGAAGAGCCCCTGGTGCTCCACGAGCCACGGCTGATAGATGCAGTCCTTCTCCCACTCGCCCCGGTCAAGCTCATGCACGGAGAGGATCCACGAGTCCTTGGCGCGCCGCCAGGAGAGCCCATCGTCGCTGGCCGCCACCCCCTCGTAGCCCGGCCGCAACTCGTAGCCACCTTGGAGGGGGTAGCAGCCATAGAGCGTCCAGTAGAGTCCGTCTCGCTCCTTCAGGACTCGCGGCGCCCTGACATCATAGGACTCGTAGAGATACGCGCCGACCACACAGCCGCCGTGGTCGAACTCCCCCTCGGGGCCGAACCCCATGGCAAGACGTGGGTTCTCCCAGTGGATGAGGTCCCTGCTCTCGTAGACGAAGCTGTTGTAGCCGTTGCCGTCGAACCCGATGACGCTCATGAACCACACGTCCGGCTGGCCGGGTAGCTGGTAGACGCAGGGGGAGTCCATGCTCGCGAACTCCTCGTATCCGGGGATCTGCGGCTCGGCGGGGATGACGGCGTCGGGGTAGTAGTGCCAGCTGCGGTAGGGCTCCGCCCACGCGTCCAGGGTCGCCCGATCCGGTTGCCAAAACTCGTCGGCGGGCAGTGCGGACGAGAGGCAGAGCAGGACGGCGGGGGCGCAGAGGCAGAGAGGTGTGGAGGACACGGTAGCAACTCCCCTCGTTGGATGCGGGGAGTGTAGCACGGAGGCGCCCTTGCTGGCTGGGGCGGCAGGATTCGAACCTGCGAATGCCGGCTCCAAAGGCCGGTGCCTTGCCGCTTGGCTACGCCCCAGCAGTGATGTGATGCTAGTGCAAAGGACGCCGAGCGGTCAACCGTTCCGCCTTCAATGCAGGTCGAACTCCTCCACCACGCTCCTGCCGGCCAGCAGCCCCTCGGGCAGGTCGTAGGTCAGCACCATGCCCTCGCCCACGGTGATCGTCAGCGTTCCGATGCCATGGCTGGGATCGGCCGCGGCGAGGCTCACGCGATCCTCCAGGTCGCGCCAGAGCAGCGCGCACGGCCGGTCCACGGTGATGCGCGGCAGGCCGGCGAGTTCCACCGTCCCCGCCTCATAGAAGACCATGCCCGTCACTCCGGCGCCACGGTGGCGACACGCCTGCATCTGAGCGGTGTTGGAGAGGATGTCCACCCCCAGGCTGCGCGCACGGCGGCTCGTCTGGCGCGCGCTCATGCCCGGCAGAACCACGTAGGCATAGGATGCGTCGATCGGGCCCGCGCCATGGTCGATCCGCAGGTCGAACACGTCGGCCCGGACCTCGTCAGAGGGCCCTGTCCCGATGAGACTCCACGACCCCACCCGCGTGTCCGCGAAGAGCGCGATATCCGTAGGCTGCGGGAACACATAACCTACGCCATCATGATGGACCCATGTCTCTCTGTTCAGGAGCGCCTCGCCCCGGGGGGGCGGCCCACCGGCCAGGCTGCCCACGAGGACCTCGCCCTCCAGCAGGCACTGGTTCACGCTGGTCACCACGGGGTGGTCTGAGGAGCAGGTGATGCCCGAGCCGAGGCAGACGTACGCCTCATCGAAGAAGAACCACGCCTTTCGGGCCGTCAGTGGTCCCCGAGCGAAGTCCATCGCCTGGACGCCGTAGACGCCGTCGGAGACCCCACCCGCGAAGGGTCGCTCAGCGACCGCGCCGTTCTGCACGCCCACCTTGCCGTTGCGTTCACACGTCGTCCCTGGCAGCGCCTGCCAGTCCCACACCGGGAAGATCATGCTGTACTCGCCGCCGTCGAGGTAAAGGTTGTTCACCCCATCCGCCAGATGCCGGCCACGGGTGTTCTCGCTGTTCACCAGTTCGGTCTGCAGCACCCGGTCCGAGGTTACCCGCACGGAGGCATAGTAGCCGGGTCGGTGGTGGCACATCAGGTCCGACCGCCAGAAGCAGCGGTTGCCCACAAGGGGCGGCTCTGGCGCGCCTGGGTCCGACTCGAGACGCGCGAGAAACGCCTCGAACTCCGCCCTCCGGGGTGTGTCGAGAGCGATCATGTCGCGGCAAGCGGAGCCGAGAGCATCCGCCCGAGCCGCGGACGCCCGGGTGATCTCGCGCCCAACGGCCGAGGTATCGAACTGCCGGCCTCGGATCATCCACTGCTGACCGTCGAGCAGATACAGCGAGAGGACCGCGACAGCCTCGGGTCCGAAGGCGAATGCCGTCCCATCGGCAAGGCGGGCGAAGAGGGCGCAATCACGGGCGAACCCCAGGCCGTACCCGCCCGAGTAGAGCTGGGCGCCATGCTGGTAGAAGCTACCGTCGGCCTGCACCCCCTCGCCCTCACTGACCCTGATCTCACCCTCGATGGCTCCAAATGCAGCGCCCACCGTGTCCGGGGAACGCTCCAAACACCCTCGGGCCACGGTGATCTGGGCGACCCACACAAGGTTCTGCCCCGTCATCCCCAGCTTCGCGCGCTCCAAGATCCGCAGGCCGCCGACGCGCTGCTCCTCGGAGAGGCGCTCCTCGAGGACCAACAGCGCCCCCGACAGCGCCAGCGGGACGCCGATCTCGTTGTACCACCAGTTCGGGCACTCGAGATCCTGCTCAATCCAGTAATCGAGGGCGCTCAGAACCGCCGCGAGGAGCCGCTCGTCCCCAACCAACCCCGACCCCGGCTTGCCCCACGCTACGGCCATGCTCTGGATGCGGCTCGTGTGGGCGGCGGGCTCCCAGCCCGAACGGCTCGTTCCCGCATAGTCCACGTCGGCCCAACTGCCATCTGGCTCCAGGCTATCGACCCATGCGCGAACAGCATTGGCGCTCGGCGACGCGGCCAGGGCGTGCTCAACGAGCCGAAGGCGCACCGTCTCTACGTCGCCTGGGCCCGCAGCGGGCGCAACGACCGGGAGCGTGAAGACAAGAGCTATGGGTCCCAACACGGCTGATGGCATGCGGATCCCTCCCGACCGGTAGGGTCGCCGAGCCCTTCCCCGCGACATGCCACACGGCCTTCGGGGATCTCCCTATCCCTCGTACCGCCGCGCCAGCCGGGGACCGAGCCGGCAGAGGATCTCATGGTTGATCGTGCCCGCCGCTTCCGCCACCTGGTTCACACTAGCTCCGTCACCGAGTAGCGTTACCGGCTCGCCAGGCGCGGCATCGGGCCAAGGCGTCAAATCGACTATGAACCGATCCATGCAGACGCGGCCACGGATAGGCGCGCGCTGGCCGCGGAACACGACCCAACCCATGTTTGAGAGGCTGCGTGGGTAGCCATCGGCATAGCCCACGGGTACGACGCCGAGTCGCGTGGGGGAGGGGGTTCGCCACGAGGCGCCGTAGGACACTCCGGCTCCCTCCGGCGCCTCCCGGACTACCTCCAGCCGCGCCTCGAGCCGCATCGCCTGACTGAGCGGCGGGGCCGCGACCCCGGCGAGCGGATCGACGCCGTACACCAGGAGCCCGGGGCGGACGCCGGAGCCCAGATGATCGGGGAACCTCAGGATCCCTGCGCTCGCCAGCACGTGGGTCTCAACCCCCGCCGGCAGAAGACCGCACGCATCGGTCCAGCGCGCCAACTGCTCGCGGGCATAGGTCTCATCGGCCTCATCGGCCGTCGCGAGATGGCTGAAGGCGCCCTCCAGCCGAAGCTCGGTGCGTCCCGCGATGGCCGAGAGGGCCTCAGGGACCCGCGCCAGGGGCACTCCCAGCCGGGACATCCCTGTGTCCACTTTGAGATGCACACGCACCGCGCGCCCGGTCCGCTGGGCGGCATCGGCAAGAGGCGCTATCTCGTCCACGCGCCCCACCGTGAGGATCGCGCCGGAACCGACGCACGCCTCGGCGTACTCCGGCGGTGTGCCACCGAGAACCATCACCCGCGCGCAGCCATCGGGGAGAAGCTCCCGGAGCTCCAGGGCCTCGTCCAGGTAAGCGACGGCCAGCCGATCGGCGCCATCCTCCAGAAGCCATCGGACCACCGGATCCACGCCATGACCGTAGGCGTTCGCCTTGACCACAGCAACCAGTGTCCGGTCGCCGATGATCGCTCGCACCGCCGCCAAGTTGGCTCGCAGTGCCGATCGGTTCACAACGAGCGTGGCCATCCTCATGGCGACGCCTACGACCGCGGCACGAGGACGACGCGCCGGAGGTTCATAAGGGCCTTCCCCTCGGGGAGGCGTGTGGCTCGCAGGGTCACCGTGGCCCGCTCCTCATCGCCAACCGTCAACTCGCCGAGTTCCGTCCATCGGTACGACTCCCAGGAGCCCGTGGCCTCCGCGATGCTGCCCTCCAGCGCGGCGCCACCCACCGTCAGCTCGAACGCCCCTCCCTCGTTGCTGGGCTCGCAGGCGTACTCCAGCCGCACCTCGTAGACTGTGCCCGGCCGCACCCTCGCCTGCCACGTCGCCGTGCTCGCGGGGTCCAGCCAGTACCCCAGGTTCGATGCCTCTTCAATGCCGTCATACGCGGTGCCGGAGCCCCGGCTTTCGACCGTGAGGCTCCCCGTGGTCTGCGCCGCGCTGGCGGTGAGCACCAAAGCCCCCGAGGCTGTCGGCCGCACGGAGGTATCCACCACCGGCGGCCCGGCTAACTCGAGGGCCACCACGCTCACATGGTCGAAGGGCATGTGACCCCACAGGTTGATCACGGGATCCGCGTCCCCGGTTTGCTCGAAGGGGAGAGAGGGGCGGCCATCCTCATGCAACAGGTAGGCCCGCTCGATGGGTGTCGCCAGCCCAGGCGCCACCAGCCGCCCGTCCTCCGGCCAGTCGAACACATGCAGATAGACTGTGTTCCCCTTCGTGGTCGACCGGCCCCACGGCAGGCTTCCGAACCGGCTGGACCGGGTGCTATAGATGGCGTCGCCGTTCACGGCGAGCCAATCACCAAGGGCCACGATCCGGTCCTGCTGGATCACAGGAATGCAGCCATCGGCGCTAGGGCCGAGGTTGAGGAGTAGGTTGCCTCCTGCGGCGACCACCTCCACGAAGAGGCGGATGAGCGCCTCGCGCGACAGGTAGCTGTCGACCGTCTCCAGCCGGTTGAGGGCGAAGCTGTGGCCGATTCCGCGGCATTCCTCGAAGGGCTTGCCGATATCCGCCAGGCCGGGCGACCCGCCCCCGATGTTCCCGTACTCGGTGGTGTGGAAGTCGCCGACCTGGCCCCTGATCGCCGCGCCCCAGCGGTCATTCACCACGAACTCCTCGGGGTTGTCGGCGTTCTCGTAGAGCCACTTCACGATCTCCGGGCTCTTCCAGAAGCTATCCGGGTGGTCCCACTCGCCATCGGGCCAGAAGATGGTCGGGCGATACCGGGTCACCAAGTCTTGGATCTGAGGAATCATCATCTCCTCGACATAGCGCTCCGGCGACTCGGCGTAGAGAGGGTTCATCCACTCCATGAAGGAGTAGTAGAAGCCCATCTTTAGGCCCTCCGCTCGCACTGCCTCGGTCAGCTCTCCGGCGATGTCGCGGCCGGGCCCCACCTCTGCCGCGTTCCACGGGTAGCCCCGGACAGCGCTGGCATGCTCGCTGGGCCACATGGCGTACCCGTCGTGGTGTTTGGAGACCAAGACGACGTACTTCGCGCCCGCGCGCTTGAAGAGCGCCGCCCATTGGGCGGGATCCCACAGCTCCGCCCTGAACAGGGGCGCAAACTGCTGATATGTGAAGTCCTCGCCGTAGTTCTCGTTGTGGAACCGGGTCACGAAGCCATCATGGGAGCCGGTGATCAACCAGTTGTAGTACCACTCGGCATAGGTGCTCGGGTGGCAGTAAGAGGGCACCGAGTAGACGCCCCAGTGGATGAAGATGCCGAGTTTGGCGTCACGGAACCACTCCGGGGTCTCCCGTGCGTTGAGCGACTCCCACGTAGGCTCGAACTCCTGGGCTGAAATGGGCGCTGCGAGCGCCAGGCACCCGAGCAGCGGCGCCAGCCAATAGAGCCCTCCGCCGCGCCGCCCGTTGAGGATATGCCTCATCCTGTCATCTCCTCCCGCCGATCGGCTAGCTGAGCCAGCCGTACTGGTCGCTGTACTCGAAGTAACGCTTCACGGCCTCCGCGGGAACGTTCCAGGGGATGTGGTTGCCCATGCACAGGAAGTACCCCGGGTACCTGCGCCCCATCTCGCAGAGGTCGCGCACATGAGCCTCGATCTCCACCGGATCGTTCCGCATCAGCACCCGGTTGTCGCCCTCGCCGGCGAATACCTTGTCGGGATGCCTAGCCGCAAGGGCCTTCCAGTCAGTGAAGGGCTCGCTCACCAAGCCGTCCACCCCGCACGCGAACAGGTCATCCGCCACCTTGTCCGCGTTCCCGTCGGTGATGAACAGCACCTTGATCCCCTGGTCGCGCATGAGGCCGAAGAACTCCTCATAGTAGGGATAGACGTTCTCCCGTAGCCACCTGGGCGAGCAGACGGGGCCCGACGCGAAGCAGATGTCATCGTGGGTCACCATCACGTCGATGTCCGTCATGGCGTAGGCGCGGTACAGCTTGCGTGAACGCTCGGCAAAACCGGCCAGCAGGCGCCTGCAGTCCTCGGGGTACTCACCGATCAATCGCAGAAACATCTCCCAGCCGAAGGTGAGCAGCGGCCACATGAAGAGGGTGTTGTAGTATCCCCCCTCCCTCATCGTCCCCGCTCGGGCCGCGCCGGGCCCAGGGGGCGGCCCACCCTGGAACTGCATCGCCAGCTCCTCCACCGAGAGCGAGTAGTCCAGGGAGGCCACGACCGGCCGATCGCGCTGATCCATGTCCTCCAGGGGGTCGTACGCGAGCACATCCTCGATGGTGGCGAACCCCTTGCCCCAGTCCCAATGCCAGGAGTAGCTGTCGCCCCACCGGATCATCCGGCGCCCCTCGCCATCGACGTGCACCGTTTCCGACTCACGGGGGCGCGGGATGGGATCATCCGTGGCGGGGATGGGGAAGCCGAGGTCTATCGGGAGCATTCCATACGCCGTCAGCGCGGCGCTGCGGGGCTTCTCGTAGGGATCGATACCCGTGACGAGCTCGACAAAACCAGGGTTGGAGAAGTGCTCCCAGTGCGGGATTCGGTCGACGGGCTCGAGATGGATGCGCCTCAGCGCACGCAGGCGGTCAGCCATGGCCTACGCCTCCTTGGACGAGGTCGACCCCGTGGGTGTCGACCTCGATCCCTACACGTTCATGTGCTTCCTCACGAAGGACGTGGTGTGCTCGCCCCGCTGGAAGAAGGCGTTCCGCAGGATGCGCCCGTGGAAGTCCGTCGTCGTCTCCGTGGGCGCCACGAAGGTCTCCGCTACCGCGCGGCGAGCCCTCCGGATCGCCTCCTCACGCGTCGCCCCATAGACCAGCACCTTGGCCAGGAGCGGGTCGTAATAAGACGGCACGGTGTAGCCCGCATAGCAGTGGGTGTCGATACGGATCCCCGGTCCGCCCGGCATGATCCACTCTCGGATGAGCCCCGGCGAGGGCGCGAAGTTCCTATCGGGGTTGCGCGCGTCGATACGAAGCTCGATGGCATGGCCCGAGAGCACCGTGCGCGGGTGCCGCCACGGTTGCCGCTCACCCGCGGCAACGAGCAGTTGCTGCTTCACCAAGTCGACGCCCGTGATGAGCTCGGTGACGGGATGCTCCACCTGGAGGCGGGCGTTCATCTCCATGAAGTAGAACTCGCCATCCCGGTCCAGGAGGAACTCAACCGTCCCGGCGTTCACATACCCCACCGCTCGAGCCGCGCGCGCCGCCGTCTCGCAGAGGCGCCGCCGCAGGGTGTCGCCCAGATTGGGGGCCGGTCCCTCCTCCAGGAGCTTCTGGTGGTTCGTCGTCTGGACCGAGCAGTCGCGCTCCCAGAGATGGGTGACCGTGCCGTGGAGGTCTCCGAGGACCTGTACTTCGATGTGCCGTGGCTCTACCACGAGCTTCTCGATGTACACATCGGGGCAGCCGAAGCTCGATTGCGCCTCGTTCCGGCTCAGCTCGATCGACTTCATGAGCTCGTCGTCGCCGTGGACGACACGTATCCCCTTGCCGCCTCCACCGGCGGCCGCCTTGATCATCAGGGGGTAGCCGAAGGCTCGGGCCACCTTGGTCACATCGGCCCGGGGGTCGATGACGCCCTTGGTGCCGGGGATGACCGGCACCCCCGCTTGGTTCATGATCTCGCGAGCCTTGGCCTTATCGCCGACCAACTCGATAGTCTCGGCGCTGGGGCCGATCCAGGTCAGGCCCGTCTGCTCCACCGTCTCGGCGAAGACCTGGGACTCGGCCAGGAAGCCGATGCCCGGATGCACCGCGTCACAGCCGTGGAGGAGGGCCGAGGTGATGATGCTCGGGATGTTCAGGTAGCTGTCCCTTGGCGCCGGCCCGCCGATGCACACGCTGTGGTCGGCCATCCGCACGGGCAGACTATCGGCGTCGGCCTGGCTGTAGGTCACCACAGACTCGACACCGAGCTCCCTGCACGCCCGGATGATCCGCACGGCGATCTCGCCGCGATTAGCGATCAAGATCCTCTTGAACATTCATCAGGCCTCTCGAGGGCGCCGTTCGCGGGTGGCTACAGGCCCTGATGTTTCGGGTACCGGCAGTGGATCCCCTGACTCGGACTGCCGAACTCCGACGCATTGTACCTGTATTTGAGCCCGGATAGGGGGCAACTGATCTCCGAGCCAGAGCCGAGCTCATCGATAGAGGTAGGGGGTGCGGGATCCAGAGGGTCACCGGCGCCGCCTCCGGCAGCCCATTGCCGCAGGTGGGCCAGACGCATTGTGCAGTCCGCCTCCTGCGCCCGGTCCATGCTCGCCCCAAGGGGCGACGGGCTCTCCGTCTTCCCGCCGCCACCACGCAGCGCGGGACCCCACAGGCCCATGGTCGCGAGGAGCAACAGAAGGAGGATGCAGAGACTCGCGAGCATGCCGACGAGGGAGCCGCTACCCCTGGTCCTCGCCGTCCTCCGCGCAAATGATCCGAACCAGCGGCCGACCATAGTCTACTGGCTCCTCATCCCGCACCATGATCTCCGCGATCCGTCCTGCCACGTCCGAAGTGATCTCCCTGAATACCTTGAGGGACTCGACGCAACAGAGCGGCTGCCCCTCTTGCACCATCTGCCCGACCTCGACGAGCGCGGCGCCCCCGGGCTCGCTGCTCCGGTGGAACATGCCCACAAGGGGGGAGGTGATGATGTGCTCGGCGGGGGGGCTGGGTGCGGTGGGGACGGCCTCATCCGCCAAGGGCGCCTCGTCCTCCGCCTCTTCGAGGTCCACAGGCGCGGCTGAGGAGCCCAGCCGGATGGAGTAGCGGCGGCAATCCCTCGCCGCCCCCGCGTCTCCCTGCACCGTGACCTCGATGCCGAAGACGCCTTCCTCCTCCGCGATACGCACCAGGTTCGCGACGATCTCAAGCTCGTCCACAGGACCCTCCGTCCCCATGCGGGGTCGAATCACTCTACCTCAAGAACCGCCCGGCAGTGGAGGCAGACCACGTCTGTGGGCCCCGGCCCGAGACTCGCCGGATCCAGCTCGATCTGCCGTCCACAGGCGGGGCAGTAGAGCGTCTCCATCAGAGCCGCTCCGTTGCCCCGCGCCCGGAGTTCGCCGATCTCGGCGCGCAGATCCCGAACCTCGGCCGCGAGGTCAGAGACGAGGTCGGCCAGCCTGGACAGGGCGCGGTCGCGCCGCTCGTCGTCGGTGAGTTCCCCGCCCTCCAGAAGCCCACGCACGTACTCCAAGCGACCGTCAATCTCCTGCTGGCTCTCGGGATCGGAACGGGCCATGGGCCACCAGCCTACTTCTTGAGGCGCTCGATGTACTTCCTCGTGCGGGTGTCCACCTTGACCCGGTCACCCGCGTTGATGAACAGCGGAGCCTGCACCACGGCGCCCGACTCCAGCGTGACGGGTTTTGTTCCCCCCTGCGCCGTATCCCCCTTCACTCCGGGCTCGGCGGCGCTGACTTCTAGCTCCACATGCTCCGGGACCTCCATGCCGATGGGAGTCCCATCATGCTGGGTCACCGAGACCTCCATGCCCTCGACGAGCCACTCCGCCTGGTCCCCCACCATCTCCTCACCCAGTTCGAACTGGTCGTAGCTCTCCATGTCCATGAAGACCCAGCCATCGCCCGTGCGATAGAGGAACTGGGCGGCCCTGCGGGCGACGAAGGCGTCCTCCACGCTCTCTCCGGCGGTGAACGTCTTCTCGATGACCTGTCCCGTCTTGATGTTGCGCAACTTGCTCCGCACGAAGGTGCGTCCCTTGCCGGGCTTGACGTGCTGGAACTCCAGGATCTGATAGACCTGGCCATTGAGGACGATGGAGATGCCGTTCTTGAACTCCGCCGTTGTAATCACGCGTGTGCCTCCGATGATTCATGGGGTAGATAACTCGGAGGATAGTCATGGGACGCGCTCCAAGTCAACGCCGGGCCCGCGCGCCGAGCGCTCTACCACCCGCGAAGCAACCAGCGCGCCATGTCCTCCCGACGGGAATCAGGGCCATCCCGCAGCAATGCGCCTCGTTCACGCGCACGCCATCCGCCATTCCTGCGCCCCACGAAACGCCACAAATACTTCACAATGATGGAGGAAAGCGACAGTGGGGTGGATCAATACTAGAGAATAGGAGAAGAAATCACCTAAAAGGTATTCCAGAATGGCTATTGGACATTCCTGATGCCCTTGGAACACATGGATGTCCACTCCTCTGGAGGGAAGCCAGTACCAACTTTGACGAGCGGATCGGGAGGTGAACGACAAATGCTCAAGAGAGTCAGCGTGATCGTGTTGGCGGTCGTCATCTGCGCCACATTCATCGCGTTCATCGGCTGCGACAAGGCCAAGAGATCCAGCCCGGACACCCCCAAGGGTCCGGAGGGCGTGAAGGCCATGATGCAGCAGGGCGGCATGACCGCCGCAGGTCAGGCGCCGAGTGCCCCCGCGAAGGACGCGGAGGAGGCCCCGGCAGAGCAGGCCCCAGCCGAGGGTGAGTAGGGCGAGCGCCGACGGGTGCTGTTGACTGGTGTCTGACTGCAGGGCGCCCGAGCGTGGTTTGCCACGTGCCGGTTCCGTGATCCTACGGGTGGGCGCTGCCCACCAGCTAAACGAAGGAGGACGCTATGCGAAGCTCGCGACGCGGCTTCACCCTTATAGAGTTGCTCGTTGTTATCGCGATTATTGCTATTCTGGCAGCGATCCTGTTCCCCGTGTTCGCAAAGGCCCGGGAGAAGGCTCGTCAGACCTCCTGCCTCTCCAACCTGCGGCAGCTTGCCACGGGGATCCTCTCCTATGCCCAGGACTATGATGAGCGGTTCCCCATAGCGGCGACCTGGTGCAACTGGGGCAACGTCCAGTTCAACCGGCAGTACATGCAGCAGACGCAGCCCTACATCAAGAGCTACCAGCTCTTCGCTTGCCCCAGCATGAACACCCGGAACTGCTACAACGGCAGCATCACCCACTTCGCCGTCAACGTGTGGATCGACCAGGGTCTTCTGCCGGCGAACTTCGTTCTGAGCTACGGCTATGGTGAGTGCATGATGAACTCGTGGCGCAACGGCGGGGCCGTGAACGAAATGCAGGCCGCCTACGGCACCGCTCCCGGCGCCATCAACAATGCTCGCGGCGAGTACAAGCTAGCCACGGCCACCGTGCCCGCCCAGGACGTCGTCATAGCTGATTCGTGCGGCCTCGCCAACAACGGCTGGCGCATCGGCTGGGCGAACGAGTGCGCCGCCGAGTGTAACGCCGGCCGTATGGTCGACCAGAACACCCGCCACAACGGCGGCGGCAACATCTGCTTCGCGGACGGCCATGCCAAGTTCATGAATGCCCGGAGCTGCGTCAGCGCCATGCACACTGCGCCCGTCTCCGTAGGGCTCGGCGTCGGCGGCTGGGGCAACGGCCTCTGGTAGCCGCTGAACGAAGGTCTTGAGCCGCATGTTGCGGTAGTATCTGCCCGGGAGCGGCGTGTGCCGCTCCCGGGCGTGCTTGTGGCAGTTAGCGATGGGCTGGTGTATCGGGGAGGTCAGCAATGGGTGAGGAGCAAGTTCAGCAGCCTGCCAGAAGTGCCGCGGCCCAGAAGCCTGGGAAGAAGTCCTTCGGTGTAGGGTTCTTCCTAGTCCTGATCATCGCTCTCGCGGTGGCTCTGTCGGGGCTCTACTACCAAGAGGAGATCCACTCCATGATCCTCCTCAAGCCATGGGACAAGTCCGGTCCCAGGGGCGCGGTCGACACATGGGCCGCCGCTTTGAAGTCCAACGATCCTGCCGCGATCCAGGCGGCCTCCGCGCGCGAACTGAACATCTCCGTGGAGGGGGATGAGGTTACCGGCATCTCCCAGGGAGCGATGCTGCAGCCGAACCCACCGGAGGCGCTGATCCCTGCGGGGCCCGCCGCTGATGTGGAAGTCAAGTTCGATCTCCGCAAGGACAAACGTCAGGCGGAGATGATGATGCCGGCGGCCGATGGTGGCGCCCTCATCTACTACGCCGTCCCCGTCGAGGGTACCTGGAAGATCCTCGCCTGGAGCCGGTCTCGCCCGAAGGGCGCGCCCACCGACTAGGCTGATTCCACGAAACAAGCCCATTTCGGCCCCACGCCCATGGGCGCCACCCCGGTCTCACTACGTAACGGCCCCTCGCCGAGGCTGCGAAACCGCGGCTGCGGCGCTGCGTCTAACTCAGAATGGTATAATCCGGGAAACATGCCATTGGAGGCCGGCGATGCGCCCGAACCAACGCTTGACCGCTCGGGGGCTCGAACTCGTGGCGGCGAAGTTCAAGGCCCTCTCCGATCCCACCCGGTTGGCGGTGGTCCAGACCCTCATGTGTGGCGAACAGACCGTGACCGCCATCGTGGAGGCCACGGGGGCGAGCCAGCCCAACGTGTCGAGGCACCTCGGGGTACTCCACCGGGCTGGGCTCGTGGCACGGCGCAAGTGCTGGCCGCACTGCCTCTACTCCATCGCTGACCCGGCCGTGCGGGAGATCTGCCGCGTGATGTGCGAATGTGCCACCCGGCAGGATGAGCCGATCTTCGAGTGATTCCTTCCACCATCATGAGCACGGCACGGGGGTCATCCCAGCGACGTACCTCGAGCTGATCCAACTCATTGCCGCCTCGCTGCCGACTGATGTAGGTCCCGCCTGGCTCGTGGGCGGCGCTGTGCGGGACCTGGTGCTGGGCCGGCAATGCCTGGATCTGGATCTCATCGTCACCGGGTCCCCCGAGCGGGGTGTCCAGGCGATCCTGGCCGGCGCTTCCGGCCATGCGAGGCTGGGGCGCGCGCGACTCCACGACGACCCCGAGACATGGCGCGTGGCCCTGGGCGACCAGACCATCGATCTCGTGCCGCGCGGCTCCGATCTGGAAGCCGAACTGCGTCGCCGGGACCTGACGATCAATGCCATGGCGGCCCCCCTGCAACGGGCCGCCGAGGGACGCCTGGCACGCGAGGACCTCATCGACCCCACGGGCGGCTGGAGGGACCTTCACGCGGGGATTGTGCGCGCCACCGGCCCATCCAGCATGGTGGATGACCCCCTGCGGACGCTCCGGGTCGCGCGCTTCGCCGCCGTGCTGAACTTCGATGTCGACGTCGAGACCCAAGAGTGGACGCGCGAGGCGGCCCCCCTACTTACCAGGATCGCGGGGGAACGTATCGCCAAGGAGCTCTACGAGATCCTTGGCGACGGATCGCGCGACCGGGGGCTGGCGCTGCTCCGGGAGTTCGGCTGCCTTCCGGTGATCCTCCCCGAGCTGGACCCCCTCGCCGGCATGGAGCAGGGCGGCCATCACCACCTCGACGCCCTGGAGCACAGCTTCGAGGTCGTGCGGATGCTGAGCCGGCTGCTCGCGTGCGACACCTCCCTCTGCCCCCTGGATCCGGCCCTCCTCGAGGCGGCCTGCGAGGCTGTGCGGGAGGAGCCGATTGCGAGTGTGAGGAGTCGGCGCGGGCATCTGGCGCTGGCGGCTCTCCTGCATGACATCGGCAAGCCGCCATGCCGAGCGGTCGACGCGACGGGGAGGATCCGGTTCTCGGGTCACGAGGTCGAGGGGGCGGCGATGGCGCGGAGGATCGCCCGTCGCCTGCGCCTAACTAGTGCTGAGGTCCACACCCTTGGGGTCGTCGTCGGCCTCCACATGAGACCGTGCATGCTGGGCGCGTCCGCCGAGGCGCCCACGCCGCGGGCCCTCGGGCGGCTGGTCAGGGCTGCGGAGGACCTCATGCCCGATGTGGCTCTCCTGACGCTGGCCGATCGGTTGGGGGCACGCGGCCCCGCATCGACGGCGGAGCTGCTGGAGCGCCAGACGGCTGCGGTGGGCGAGCTCTTGGCCTTATGGCGCCGGGGCCGCGAACCGGGCGGCCAAGCGCCGGCGCCGCTCACCGGCGGCGACCTCATGCGGGAGCTAGGCCTGTCTGAGGGGCCGCTCGTGGGGGAGCTGCTTGCCGAGATCAGCGCGGCGGCGGTAGCCGGCGAGGTCGCGACGGCTCGTGAGGCTCTGGACCTAGCCGCAGAGCTGCTGGCCCAACGGCGAGGCGCGACCGAGGCCGATGAACAGGAGCGCGCAGATGGCCAGGTATGACCTGCATACCCACACCGACCGCTCCGACGGCCGTTGTACGCCCACGGAGCTCGTCCGAGCGGCGCTGGACGCCTCCCTCGCCGGCATCGCCGTCACCGACCACGACACGACGGCGGGCGTAGCCGAGGCCCTGGCGGCCGGTTCCGAGCTCGGCCTGGAGGTCATCCCCGGCGTTGAAATGAGCAGCGAAGAGTCGGTTTTCGAGTGCCACATCCTGGGGTACTTCGTGCCGTCGGAGGGTGGGGAGCTCCAGGAGCTTCTGGTGGCCACCCGCCGGGCGCGGGTGGAGCGGGCCAGGGAGATGCTCCGCCGGCTCCGCCGGATGGGGCTGGATGTCTCCGAGTCCGAGGTGGTACAGCTCAACGGTCCGGGCGCCGTGGGTCGGCCGCACATTGCTGCGCTCCTCGCGAACAAGGGGTATGCTCCTACCGTGCGCCAAGCGATGCGGCGGTACCTGGGCAAGCAGTCGCCCGCATATGTCCCGCGGCTGAAGCTCACGCCCGAGGAGGTCATTGAGGCCATCATCGGAGATGGCGGCGTCCCTGTGTTCGCCCACCCGGGCATCATGGGGATGGACGCGGTGATCCCCCGCCTCGCTTCGGCAGGACTCGTCGGCCTCGAGGTGTACTATCCTGAACACACCGAGGCCGATGTGGCGCGCTATGAGGCGATGGCTGATGAGCTTGGGCTCATCGCCACAGGCGGCTCGGACTTCCACGGTCGTGGCTCGAGTCGGCCCGTTGAGCTGGGGGAGGCCTCCGTGGAGGCAGAGGTCGTGGAACGGCTGAGGGAGCACTCCCGTCCCCGGGGGAGAGGTAGGCTCCCGAGCGTCTAGTTGGAGGTAAGACGAGTGCCTAAGGGCTCAGTGACGATGGACCGCGGGAGATGCAAACTGTGCGGCATCTGCATCGCCGTGTGCCCCGTGGACAACCTGGCGATCGTGGAGGGCGCTCTCGCCGCCGCCGACCGGTGCACCGGCTGCGGCCTGTGCGAGCTCCATTGCCCCGACTTCGCAATCGTCGCCACCCGTGAGGGTGCGGCGACCAAGCCAAGCGCGAAGAAGGGGGCATAGGCGACCATGGCACAGAAACGGCTCATGCAGGGCAACGAAGCCGTCGCCGAGGGGGCCATCGCCGCGGGCATGACCTTCTTCGCCGGCTATCCCATCACCCCGGCCTCCGAGGTTCTGCAGTATCTCGTGAGGCGGCCCGAGGTGCGGGCGATCCAGTTCGAGGATGAGATCAGTTCGGTATGCGCCCTCGTCGGCGCTAGCCTGGCGGGGGCGAAGGCCATGACGGCGACGTCGGGCCCCGGCTTCTCGCTCATGCAGGAGGGCATCGGGCTTGGCCACATGATGGAGACGCCCTTCGTCATCGTGGATGTCCAGCGCGTGGGCCCCTCCACGGGAATGCCCACCCTCCCGGCCCAGGGCGATGTGATGCAAGCGGCCTACGGGAGCCACGGGGACTACTTCCCCATCGTCTTCTACCCCAACTCCGTCCAGGAGCTGTATGAGTACACCATCCACGCCTTCAACGCCGCCGAGGAGTCCCAGTCGCCCGTGATCCTCCTCAGCGATGGCTACCTGGGCCACCTCTACGAGACGATCGAGATGAAGCGGAACGCGCGGCTCCGCAAGCGCAAGCGCCCGCCCCTCGGCGTGGGAGGTAGGCACTTCACGGGCCTGACCAGTGTGGACAACACGCCTACGCCCCAGAATCCCGAGGCCCATCGCCGAATGATCGCGCGCTTGCAGGCCAAGCAGCGCAAGGTCGGCGCTCGGTACGCCCATTACGAGTACATCAGCAACCGCAAGGCAGACACGTTGGTCGTGTGCTTCGGCAGCCTGTCGCGGGCGGTGATGCCACTCGCCGACCGCTACGCCATCTTCCGGCCCATCCTCCTATACCCGCCGATCGAGGAGTTCAGCGAGATCGCGAAGCGGTACAAGAAGGTCGTCGTCGTGGAGATGAACGCTGGGCAGTATGTGCGCGTGGTCCAGCGTCTGATGCGCCGCACCGCCCTCTCTCTGCCCATGATCGGCGGGGACCTGGATGTGCTACGACTCGAGGAGCGACTCAAGTGGATTACGACAGCTTCCTGAGAACCGACCGGCTGCCCACGAGTTGGTGCGCCGGCTGCGGGAATGGAACCGTGCTTAGGGCGATCATCGAGGCCGCCCACAGACTGGGCTGGGACGCATCGAACACCGTGGCGGTCAGCGGGATCGGTTGCTCGGGCCGCACCGCGGGCTACTTCAGCTTCGACTCCATCCATGCGGTCCACGGACGGGCTGTGCCCGTGGCGGAGGGCATCAAGCTCCACCGTCCTGAGCTCAATGTCATCCTCGTGAGCGGGGACGGCGATCTCTGCGGCATCGGCGGCAACCATCTGCTCCACGCCGCTCGGCGAGACACCAACCTCAACGTGGTTCTCGTGGATAATGAGATCTACGGCATGACGGGCGGCCAGACGGCCCCAACCACGCCCCTCGGCACCAAGACCATCACGGCGCCCGACGGCGCCTGGGAGAAGCCCTTCAACGTGCAGGGCGTCATCAAGGCCCACGGAGCCTTCTACGCTCGCTCGACCACGTGGCACGTTCGCCACCTCGCGAAGTGCCTCGACGCGGCCTTCCGCCACCCGGGCTTCGCCTTCGTCGACGCCAAGAGCCAGTGCACGTCCAACTACGGCCGACGCTTGGGCTACCGCACGGCCTATGACATGCTCGAACACTTCAAGACGGCCTACCGGATCAACGACGGAGCCCAGACGCTGGCTGACGACGAGATCGGAATCACGGCATGAGCAACCACATCACCGTGCGCGAGATGCGACCGGGCGACGTCGAGGGAGTCGCTGAGGCCTTCGCCAGCATCATCGACGAGCTCTACTCTGGGGACGAGAACGTTCCGGCGCGCCGGCGGATCACGTCTCAGTACCAGCCGAGCGACCTAGCGGCGATGGTCGAGAACGCCGACTCCTACAGCTATGTGGCCAAGTCCGGCGCCAAGCTGGCGGGCTTCCTCTTCGGGGTCGCCTCATGCCGCGCGGGGCACCTCCACTGGTTGGGTGTTGCGCGGGAGTATCGGAAGCTCGGCGCCGGTGCCGCCCTCGTTCGCCGGTGCATGCGGGACTTCGCTCGGTGCGGGGCCTTCCAGGTGGACACCTTCACGCCGCCCGGTCGGGCGCTGACGGGGTTCTTCCGCCAGTTCGGCTTCGAGCGTCGCGCCCTCCTCGAAAGGACCATGCTGGGCAGCCCGTCCCAGTACCTCGTGGCCCCTCTCAGGGAGGCTACCGAGGACGAGATGACCCGACGAATCATCGTGGTCGGCGACGCCGGCCAGGGCATCCGGCTGCTGGGCCACGTGCTGGCTAGTATCCTGGCCGACCTCGGCAAGGAGGTCTCCCTGAACATCACTAAGCCGTCGTCAGTGCGGGGAGGCACTATCGCCGCCGAGCTCTGCTTCTCGGAGGCGCCCATTCGCAGCCCCTTCTTCGTCGATGCTGACATCCTGGTCCAGCTTGCGCCCGGCTCACCGCCGCACACGGTGCGGGCCAAGCGGGTAATCATCGATGAGACGATCCAGCACATTGAGCTTTCGAGCCTGATCCAGCGCACTCGCGGGCAGGAGAGCGAGGTGTACGACTTTGTACGCCAGGCTCGCGAGGACCTCGGCAATCCCGTGTTCACGAACATGATCGTCCTCGGCAACATCCTCGGACACATGGGGATGGACGTCGACAAGCTCAACCTGCCCGAGGAGATCCCCGCCAGGTTCCTGGAACAGAACATCCGCGCCATACAGAAGGGCTTCTCGATCGACCTGCCCCAGGCATACTAGGCCACACACCAGACTGTGCGACGAAGGAGAGAGACATGCGCATTGCGTTCGCGGCACTCGTCCTGCTGAGCGTCACGACAAGCGTGTCGCTGGCCCAGCTCCCCGCCAGCGGCAGTCCCCTGGACGGCCTGGAAACCCTCCGGAGCTTCGAGGCCCAGAGGGCCTCGTCATCCGACCCGAACTGGCGGGATGGCAACGCCGACAACCGGCCGATCCCACCGGGAGAGACTCTCACCCTGGCCGAGTTGGAGGGCCCGGGGCGCATCTCCCACATCTGGTTCACCATCGCCCACGATGTGCCCTATTACTCCCGTCTGCTCACTCTCAGGATCTATTGGGACGGCGAAGAGCACCCGAGCGTGGAATGTCCGATCGGTGACTTCTTCGCCATGGGCCACGGGGTGGATCTGCCCTTCGAGTCGCTCCCCGTTACCGTTAGCTCAGACGGGCGGGCGAGGAACTGCTATTGGCCAATGCCCTTCCGTGAGTCCGCTCGCGTCACCGTGACGAACGAGTCCAGCGTGCCCTGCGGCGCGATCTTCTACTACATCGACTGGCAGGCGCTGGAGAGCCTCCCCGAGGACACCGCCTACTTCCACGCCATGTACCGCCAGGAGTTCCCTTGCGTGATGGGCCGCAACTTCCTCATCGCCGACATCGAGGGCCGCGGCCACTACGTGGGCACGGTCCAGAGCGTCTACCACGTGTCGCCGGGTTGGTACGGCGAGGGCGACGACTTCTTCTTCATCGACGGCGAGGAGGAGCCGCGGCTGCGCGGGACGGGCACCGAGGACTACTTCTGCGATGCCTGGGGCTTCCGCCAGTTCAGCGGGCCCTTCTACGGGGTCCCGCTATGGGAGGGCTACGACACGGGCGACCGCAGCACGGCGTACCGCTGGCACATTGCCGACCCCATCCCCTTCAGAGAATCGCTGCGGGTCGAGATCGAGCACAAGGGCTCCCAGAGCTTCCCCAACGGCGAGTGGAGCGGGTTCATCGAGCGCGACGACCTGATGTCCACCGTCGCCTTCTGGTACCAGGCCGAGCCACACAAGCCGTGGCCCGCGCTTCCTCCCGGGCCCGAGCGGCTCCCCTTCATGGAGCGCGTCATCGCCCAGGGCGAGGACCTCATCGAGGGCGCCAGCTTCCTCGAGGCGCCTATCGAGTCGCAGCCTATCTCCGGCGCCAGCGGCGGCTCACAGCTCTTCTACCGACCCGGGTCCGAGGATGGTTGGGTCGAGGTCACCTTCAGCCTGGAGGAGGATCTGCAGGGATACATCATCCTGCGGATCACCCACTCGTGGGACTACGGCCGCTACCGAGTGAGCCTAGATGGTGAGGACGTGGGCGAGTGGGACCTCTTCAGCGAGGATGTTGTGCCCACGGACCACCCCATCGGGCTTCGGTCCCTCGCTGCCGGGCCACACACGCTGCGGTTCGAGTGTGTGGGAAAGAGCGCCGTTTCCCAGGGGTACTACTTCGGTTTCGACGCGATGTCGCTGCGCCAGCCGGTGTACAGCCGCGCCCCAGACGTGGACCTCAGAACCCTTCAGGTGGAGCGCGAGGACTAAGGGCTTCGCGGCCATGCGGGAGGGCCTGTCCGAGGTCCTCCCGCATGGTGCGCCGACTACTGCAGGGCAGTCCGGTCGATGTTGAGGCCGATCTCCACTTGGCCCTCCGCCCGGTTGTCGATCCGCATCTCGTCATAAAACTCATTGGCGACGATATGCGCTGAGATCACGCCCGGCTCCAGTGTGATGTGATCTGGGTTCGACACGAGCCCCTCATGGTTGATGAACACGCATCCGATGACACTCAGTCGCCCCTCGTCAACCTGGATGACGGGCGACGCTTGGTTGTCCGGGTGGATGGAGTAGAAGTGGCAGTTGCTGAAGGAGACTCGGCCTCGGCCCGCGATCCGCGCTGCTGACACCCCGCGCCCGCCATCGACGCTCCCGAAGATCCCGCACGCGTCGAAGCGCACCATGCCAATGTTCGTGGGGGCGACGATGATGTCGCCGAAGATCTGGCAGTTCGAGAAGCTGACGCCGGCGTGGCCCTGGGTCGCGTCGACCTGCACGGCCACGGCGCAGTTGTCGCCTCCTGATTGGGTCAGTAGGACATTGCCGGGTCCCGCGTAGGGCCCGCTGCCGATGCCGTCCCTGAAGCGGAAGCCAACCCCATAGGAGATCGCGAAGCAGTTTGTGACGTACTCCCAGTCAGTGCGGCCGAACACGAACCCCTCGCCATGCTCGCGCGCGAACTCGCGGACCGGGCTGTTCCCATCGGGCTCCCAGAAGGGCCACAGATGCACGTTCTCGATGCGTCCCACGTCGAGGCAGTGGTCCACGCAGATCCCCCGGTAGAGCGCATCGGCGTACAGGCCGCGGATATAGTGCCGGCCCGATACGCTGGTGCCGAAGTCCACCGCCTGGTAGGGGTTGACCATCAGGACATCGATGATCGAGCAGTTGTCATCCCTGGAGGCAACAGTCCACGGATAGGCCACGGGTGGGTTCGTGCGTGTCTGATCGGGATAGAAGATCACCAGGCCCCTCAGGGTCGAGTTCCGGCTCAGCGTGATGAAGGGCGGCCCCTCGGGCTCGTCCGCGCCGCCCACCGGCATGATGACGCTCCCGCGCAGCAGCGGATCGGAGAGGGGGTCGTCGTCCGCGTGGTATGCCCCCACAGTCATCGGCGCCCGCCACGGGCCCTCCAATGTCACGTCCGGTGGAACCGCGAGCTGGCCCTCCATGCGGTACTTGCCCACCGGGACCTCCACAACCCCGCCGCCCGCAGCGAAACACGCGTCCATCGCGGCCTGAAAGGCGGCCGTGTCGTCAGCCGCGCCGTCGCCCACGGCTCCGTAGTCGGTGACCGTGAACGGCGCGGCGAGGGTAGTGAGTGCTAGAAACAGTGGGATCTGGATCATGGTGTCACCCTCCAGGGCATGAATGCTCAGCGTAGCTCGTGGCACGCGGAGCCGGGCCCCACGGCTCACGAACTGAACCTCGTCACATCGCCAGGGCCGACAATCTCCCCGCCCTCGACCTCATAGGGCTGGCCCGAGTAGGGGTCCACCGGGGGTTCGCCGGCGAGGTACGGGCCTCGGTACCCCTCTGGCCCCTCCGTGGCGACGAGGTCGGCGACACTCTCCGCATCCTCGCCCGTGTCGGCGCGGTACTGGTCCAGGGCGAGCCCCAGGCTCAGCACGTGCTCCCACTTGCGGTAGGCGTTGGCGTCCATTGGAAGGGGTGGGGTGGTCTCTCCCTCGTGGACTTGATAGCCGATGAGGGTCAGCCCTACATCGGCGCCGGCGGCGGAGATGCAGATGCGCCTTCGGCCCAGTGGGGGTTGGTAGAGAACAGATTCAGCGATCTCCTCGCTATTCGGCGCGGGAAGCTCCGCCACCCGCCAATCAGGCAGCCGCTCCTGATACCAGGCAGCCACCTGAGCGGGCTCGTCGGGAGTCACCAGGACCGCCACGTACCCAGTCTCCGGCGGCTCTGACTCGCCCTCAATTGGGGACAGCAACTCGGCGCCGCGGCCCTGGGGATAGACGGGGAGTCCGTAGTACCGGATGGTGCCGAGGGGGTCGTTGCTCAGCCTCATGCGGTAGCCGACGCCGCCCTGGCCGTGGGTCTCCAGAACCTGGGTCGCCTCGAGATCCTCCAGTGTCAAGGTGGGCGCGGCGGGCTCGTCGTCCAGGGTCAGCGGCGCGGGGCTGTCCGTCGGGCGAGGTCCGGGCGGGGGCTCCTTCGGCCGTCGCGACCCACACGAAACCAGAGCCAGCAGGAGGCACACGGCCACTGCGGTAGTCAGAAGCCGATGCGAGCCGCGAGCGACGTTCACCCCACTCACCTCACCTACGCCTCCGCGGCCTATGCGACCGACGGGGGCAGTAACTCCAGCAGCGAGCGGACGACTCGGTCGGCCCGTATGCCCTCCGCGATGGGCGCCGGCTCGTTCGCTCTGTTCAGCCAGACGGTCTGGAGTCCCACTCGCGCGGCGCCGCAGACATCGGCATGGTGGGAATCGCCGATATGCACTACCCGCTCGGGGGAGGCGCCCATCGTCTCCAGAGCTGCCCGGAACATGACCGGATGGGGCTTGTAGGCCCGTACATCCTCGCTGGTGATGACCCCCGCCGCTTGGATCCTCCCGCGCTCGAGCGTCTCCCTCAGAGGGCCGCTGTCGCGGTTCGTCAGAAGGCATACGGGGATCCCGACCTCGTCGAGGAATGCCCAGGCGTCGTGAGTCACGGGCGACCGGCGCGAGTACTCGATGACCGCCCGGATCCAGGGCTCCATCTCGAACTCAATGCCGAAGTGGTCTAGGGTGGCCTGAAGCGAGCGGGGCAGAAGCTCCCTACAGGGCGCATACTCCTCCTCGTTCGAGATCTCGCAGAGGCCGAACCACTCCTCGGACCACTTCGCCCCGATCTCAGCCGCTGTGTACGTCTCGCCGCCCGAGCGGGCGATCTGCCAGCACACGGACACGAGAACGTGGGCGTCCTCATGCACGATGGTACCGTCTACGTCCAGGAAGACGCAGTCGATCTCCCGCGGATCCAGCGGAACGGCGAGACTCGTCACGAACCCTCCCCAGGAAGCTGGCTTGCGGCCGCCGCGTCCAGATAGATGGTGCTCCGATCGGCGGCTTCGCGCAGGAAGCTCGCGGGGCAGTGCACGCCCATCTCCCCAGTCAGGGTCTGGCGGATAGCCTCGGCTTTGCCCTCGCCCTTCGCCAGAAGGGTGATCTGCTTCGCCCCTAGAAGCGTGTCAATGCCTGCTGTAAGCGCCCGGGTAGGCACCTCATCGGGCGATGAGAAGAACCTCTGGTTCGCCTGGATGGTGCTGGGCGCTAGGTCGATCACATGGGTGCGCGACCGCGGAAGCCCGGCCTCGTTGAACGCGATATGGCCGTCCACGCCAATGCCGAGGAAGCAGTGGTCCAGACCGCCCAATTCTCGGATGTGCCGTTCCATCGTGTCACAGGCATCTTCCGGCGTGGGCGCCATCGCGTCCGGAAAGTAGAGGTTCCCCGGCTGCACGTCGAGCCACTCGTAGAGATGGGTGCGCATGTACCAGGAGTAAGACTGGGGATCCCACGGCGGAAGCCGCCAGTACTCGTCCATGTTCAGACACCGTGTCTCGGCCCACGAGGGCTCGGGGCGGCCTGGATCACGGCGGCGGAAGTGGCTCACCAAGGCTGCGTAGACGCCCTCCGGCGTCGAGCCCGTTGGGAACATGAGCACCGCGTCGGGCTTGCGTCGGATGACGTCTAGAATCGTGTCGCGGACCGCGAAGTCGAGTTCCTCCGCCTCGCCAATGACCACACGAACACCTGAGATCTGCAGCTCCCTCAACGCATGCTACCCCCTTCAAGACTGGCCGGTCCTAGCCGACGAGGGCCGGCAGTACCTCGCCGGCCGGCCCCTGGAAGCTCCAGCTAGCCTCCGGCGTGAGCCACGTGGGCTCCATGTTGACCTCGATGATCCGCGCGCCGCTGCTCAGGGCGACCTCCGGCAGTGAGGCCGCCGGCTGCACGAGCAGGGACGATCCGATCGACAGAAACAGATCACAAGCCGCCGCAGCCGCGAAGGCCCGGTTCAGGAGTGCCTGATCGAGTGGCTCTCCAAACCATACTACATCTGGCCGCAACCAGGCCCCGCAACTCGGACAGATGGTGCTCTTCGGAGTGTCGTACTGCAGCCCTTCGACCTCGTAGTCGCAGACCGAGCAGACGGTTCGGAAAGCGTTGCCGTGGATCTCCATCACTCGGCGGCTGCCCGCGCGATGGTGAAGGGCATCGATGTTCTGGGTCACAAGGACGAACTCGTCGCCCAGCCGCTCCTCGAGGGCCGCCAGGGCAAGGTGACCCGCGTTCGGCTCGCACGAGCCCATCATGCTCCGGCGCTCGCTGTACCATCCCCACACCGTCTCCGGATCCCGCTGGAAAGCGCCCACTGTTGCCAGATCCTCGGCTTGGTAGTTCCGCCACAGCCCCCCGGCGCTCCGGTACGTCGGGACGCCACTCTCCGCGGAGATCCCTGCGCCGGTGAACGCCACCACGGACCTGGCCTCCGCGACGGCGGTCCGGGCTTCGGCATACCTCTCAGTCTCGTTCATCGCTATCTGTCCTAACGCGGTCCTCCACGCAGAAGCAGCGAAGCGTTGCTCCCGCCGATTCCCGCTGAGTTCGTGAGCACTGTGCGCACGGTGGCCGCCCGCGAGCAGCCGGGGAGGTGATCCAAGTCGCACTCAGGATCGGGTGTGACGAGATTCACCGTTGGCGGCGCCTCCTGGCGCTCCATGGCAAGCACCGAGGCCACGACCTCGATCGTCCCCGCTGCGCCCATCATGTGTCCGCACGCGCCCTTGATCGATGACACGGGGATCTCATAGGCGCGCGAGCCCAGAGCCGCTTTCAGCGCCCGTACCTCCGTCACGTCATGGTAGAGCGTCGCCGTGCCGTGGGCGTTCACGTAGTCAATCTCCTCGGGCGCAACCTCGGCCCTCTCGATAGCCCGGCGTACGCAGAGCTCGATCCCCTCGCCCTCCTTGTCGGGCGCCGTGAGATGGTAGGCGTTGTTCGTGTCCGCGCCGCCCAGGATCTCCGCGTAGACCCGGGCCCCGCGTTCGGCCGCTCGCTCATCGCTCTCGATGACGAGAGCCGCGGCGCCCTCCGCGAAGATCGTGCCCGAGCGGTTGCGGTCGAAGGGGCGGCATGTGTCCGTCGAGACGGTGCGGAGGATCGACAGCCCCGAGAGAACGTACAGGCTCAGGGCATCGTACCCCCCCACGATAACGGCATCGGCTCGGCCCGCGCGGATCCAGTCGGCCGCCAGGGCAACGGCGCTCGTGCCTGAAGCGCACGATATGGAGAGGGTCAGAGCGGGCCCGCTGATGTCGAGGCCGCCCACAAGCAGAGGGATGCCCGCATCGAAACTCCAAGCCTCGAGCTTCGGTGTCGCGCCGGAGAGGCCGAAGGCTCGGTCCAGTTCACTCGATCCGGCGAAGTTGGTGGAGAGCACGATGCCCATCTGAAGCGGGCCTGACCCCAGCGCCGCGGCCGCCAGCGCCTGGTCGACCGCACAAGCCAGAAAGAGGAGGTCAGGCGAGGTCAAGCTATCGACGGCGGCCCAGGAGGGCGGCACGGGCAAGGGGCGTACCTCGCCGGCGAGGTCGTTCCGTAATCCCTCCGTTGGGAATCGTTCCACCGGCGCTAAGCCGCACTCGCCAGCGAAGAGCCGACGCTCGAACTCCGGAACGGACTGCCCCAAGGGGGTAATGCAGCCCATCCCCGTGATGAGAGCGCGCATGCTCACGGGTCCCTTTCCATTGGGTGCGCCAGGGCCGGATTCAGCACTCCACCACGCGAATCGATGAGACTTCGCCTCCCGGCAAAGCGTCCAATGTACATGCGGAGAGTACCAGCACTATACTTCCGTTTGCCGCAGCCCGGCTCCTGTGGGCGGCGGGCGCATTGGCGAGGCATCCCCATAACCAGCGAGGAGGCGTGATGATGAATGGCGCCAATCCGGAAGCTCGGACCGTGCGGGCGAGGATCGCCTTGGCTGCTCTTGGCGCCGTCATCGCCGTGGCCATCGCTTCGGGGTGCGCCGGTGACGGCGGCGAGCCCCCCGTAGTCGACTATGGGACCGTGCTGCTGAGGGTCGCGTGGCCACTCAACCCCACGGGCCCGGCTACAGTAGCCGTCGTGCCCGCGGACACCAAAGTGCTTCGCGTCTTCATCAATGCTTCCGATATGGAGCCCATCAACCTCGCTATCACCCAGAGCGACGTCATCGCCGGCGTCATCGCGCGTTCTATTCCGGTTCCCGTGGGCGCGGGGCGGAGCATGATCGTCCAGGCCCTGGACGCCCAGAACCGCGTCCTGGCCGCCGGCAAGACCGTATTCGACGTTGTCCAGGGGGAGACGGTGCGCATCCGCATCGTCCTTGTACCCATGAATAGCGGCGATCCGACAGATCCGCCGGAGGTTGTGAGCCGCACCTTCATCCTCACCGAATGGAGCGGCAACTTCGCGCCCCTGACCCTCGCCGCCCAGCAGGCGGACGCTCTGCTGGAGCCCGTCGCTGAGGACGCCGTGAGTCTCCGCCGATCGCTGCCGTATGACGCCTTGAGCGGATCGCTCACCCTTGACATCTTCGAGGCCCTGCCCTCGGGGGATCGCCCTATCGTCGGCACCCTCATCATCCACAACAACGCCGAGTTGTGGATGGTCCGTGGCTACTACGAGGGCCCCCTCGATGGCGACATTGTCCTGGATCCGACGATCACGAACCCCTATATCTCAGGTCCCGGCGGATGGACCACGCGCTTCACCGGTTCCGTGCTTGATGAGGACCTCGTGGTCACCCAGATCCTCGACGGGCTCTCCGCCCCCTCGACCCTGCAGTTCCAGTTCCAGGGCGGCGATCCGCTCACCGACGGGGGCGTCGATGCCGAGGTCAAGGTACTCACGCCTCTGGGCCGAACCCTCATCGGGGATATGAGCGGCCAGCTCGTCTTCTGACTCGCGCCGAAGGGGCAGGTTCCAGGGACCCACGGAGGGAAACCACTCGTCACTACGGCTGACCAAATCCGAGACTGGGAGCGATGCATGATGACCCGATCACGCTGTATACCGCTTGTGCTTGTCGCTGTGCTTGCCCTCGCGGCGCCCGTTCTCGCCCAGGGCACCTATACCCCCGACGAAGAGGGCTGGGTGCCCCTGTTCAATGGCGAGAACCTGGATGGCTGGCGTCTCCGGCACGATGGAGACCATGGCTGGACCGTCGAAGACGGTATCCTGACCAACACCCCTCCCTCAATTGATCTCGTCAGCACGCTGCCCCTGGAGGATATCGAGCTGCACGTCGAGTTCCGAGTGCCCCAGGGCGGCAACTCCGGTGTCTATCTCCAGGGCCGCTATGAGATTCAGGTAGGCGATAGCTTCGGGCACGAACTCAATGCCGGCTCCGGTGGCGCTCTTTACAGCAAGATCGTCCCGTCCGAGAACGCCAACAAGCCCGCGGGCGAGTGGCAGACCTACGACATTCAGTTCCGCGCGCCCCGTGTCGACCGCGATGGCGCCCCCATCCGCCCCGCCTACATCCGCGTGGTGCAGAACGATATCCTCATCATCGACAGCGAGTTCGAGGGTGTCACGGGCGGAGCGATCGATGACCGCTACGGCGTGCCTGCGGGCCTCATGCTTCAGGGCGACCACTCAGGCGTGGAGTATCGCGATGTTCGCTACCGTCCGCTCCAGTGGGACTGGGCTGCCGAGGAGGAGTTCACATCCCTGTTCGACGGTGAGAGCCTGGCGGGCTGGAAGGTATCGACCGAGACCGGCCACGGTTCCGGCGGCGCCTGGGACGTTGTCGATGGCGTGATCACGGGCACCCAGGACACCCCTGGCAACGGTGGCATCCTCATCACCGACGCGGACTACGGCGACTACGAGGTCCGCTTCGAGATGAACCCGGACTGGAACATCGACTCCGGCTTCTTCCTCCGCTGCACCGACGACGGCCGCTGCTATCAGGTGACCGTGGACTACCGACCGGACGGCGAGGTCGGCACCATCTATGGCGAGGGCATCGGCGCCTGGCTTCAGCCCAACCCCGAATGGTATCGCTACTACAAGCCGCACGACTGGAATGACTGCCGGGTCATCATCTCCGGCGAGGCGCCGCGCATCCAGGTGTGGCTGAACTCTCACAAAATCATCGACTTCGTCGACACCGAAGTCCGGCTTCCCGCCGAAGAGGGCATCGCGGTTCAGGTCCACGGAGGGGGCGACTGGGACGGCAAGGTCACCCGCTTCCGGAACATCCGCGTGCGGCCCCTTGGCGAGGACGAGATCGCGCACTAGCCAGCGGCATCCCCTCTCGACCATGTTAGCTGAACGCGCAGACGGCCCAGACGTAACCCGGGCCGTCTGCGTGTGTCTTGTGCCGCCACTGCGAAGGGAGGACCGTCTTCCATGCCTCGACCTCTGTGTCTAGCGTTGTGCGCACTGCTGACCGTGCCCCTGGCCTCCTATGGCCAGCAAGCCGATACGATGGACCCTGTGGCCCGCCTGGAGGCCTTGGGAGAAGCCTTCACCGCCATCGCCGACAAGGCGTCGCCCGGCGTGGTCTTCATACGCGCCAGCCGCACGGTGCCCGGGGGGCGCTTCGGCCCCACGGATCCGTTCCTGCGCGACTTCCTGGGCGGCACCCCCTTCGAGGGCATGTTCGGTGGTGGGCGCGTTCCCGACCGGGAGGAGCAGTGGGAGGGTTCCGGCGTCATCATCGGCGCCGACGGGCTCATCGTGACGAACGACCACAACGTGCGGGTGGCCGACCATATCGAGGTCGTTCTCAACGACGGCTCGGAGCACATAGCCCAACTCGTTGGGCGGGATCCCACGACCGATGTGGCGCTATTGCGCGTCGATGCTCAGGACCTGCCCGTTGTGTCCCTGGGTGACTCCGAGGCTCTGCGAGTCGGCGAATGGGTGGTGGCTATCGGGAACCCCTTCGGCCTCGTCAACACCGTCACGGCGGGCATCGTAAGCGCGACAGGCCGCGCCGATGTGGGCATCTCCATGTATGAGGACTTCATCCAGACCGATGCCGCCATCAACCCAGGCAACTCCGGGGGCGCCCTCGTCAACATCCGCGGCGAGCTCGTCGGCATCAACACCGCCATTCTTAGCCAGGGCGGGGGAGGATCCGTCGGCATCGGCTTCGCCATCCCGAGCCGAATCGTCATGGACGTGGTGCGCGAGCTGCTGCGCTCAGGCAAGGTGAGCCGATCCTGGATCGGCGTTGTTCCCACACCCCTGACGGCGCGACTGGCGGAGCGCCTGGGCGTGGACCGCACCGAAGGGCTCGTCGTCGCCCAGCTCTATCGCGGCGCGCCCGCCGACGAATCAGGTCTTCAGCCCGGGGACGTGATCCTGGAGATCGAGGGCAAGGCTGTGACCACCGCCAATGCCGCGAGACGCATGGTGTTCGAGGTGCCCGTGGGGAGAGCCATCAGCCTATCGGTGCTGCGAGGCCGCCGGACCCTCGAGTTCGATGTGCCGACACTGGAGCAACCCATCGACCGGTCCACCGGTCTGCCCCTGCCCGGGCTCTAGGACACCAGCTCCAGGATCACTCGAAGGGACTCTGAGATGACACCCATACTCCTCCTGGCGGCGCATATGGCGGTCGCCCAGGCGCCGGCGCCCGAGGAGGCCTTCTACCGCGCGGGCGTGGACACCGACCAGGCCGTGTGGGGCATGCGGGACGGCATCCGGCTGTCGATCTGGCCCAACTCCGTGACCGAGGGCCCCGACCCTGGGGGCCCCCGCGGACTGCTACAGATCGGATACCCGATACTCGCTGACGGGGGCTGCGGCCTGGTGAACTACATCGCCATCGAACCCCTGGTAGCTGGCTCGCACTGGCGGAGCTACTCCGAATTGGAGCACAGCAAGTCCGATGGAGCGCCGGGGATGCTGATCGAGGCGAGGCCGCCGCCGGGGCTAGAGTGGGAGGGTCCCGATGGCGCCGTTTACCCGGGCCATGTGGAGCAACTCACGGGGTATGCCCGACTCTCTCTGTGCCTGCGGGTCGAGGCCTTTGAGAGCGGGGCCCATGTCTACTTGGTCGTCGCCTTCCGATCCGACCGCCCTGATGAGGTTGAGCTGAGGAGCTACCGCGAGGAGGGGAGCGTAGAGCTCGATAGCTGCATCCTGACGGCCACTATGGGGAACTACGAGCGGTTGCGAGTGCTCCACCTCAAGGACCGGGTCCTGACCGCCCAGGAGCTGTATGGGGAGTACGACGGCACAGGCTTCGCAGCCCATACGGTGGTTCCCGTCGGCGATATACCACGCACCCCTGAAGGCGACATCCTCATTGCGGCGACGTCCGACGAGGAGGATCCCGCAGCCACGCACCCCCACCCGGATCTCCCGTGGTTCTGGTACTATCCGGGGCGCAAGGTCACCCAGTACTGGCGCAAGCCAGCCGAGGATGTGGGCGATGATCTCCGCGCCCAGGTCAATGCGAGGCGCGTCTACTGGGCCTCCGAGTGGCCGATCCCAGGCGGCGTCTCCTTCGAGAACTTCGAACTGGTCGAGGAGTTCCGCCCCGGTCGAGGCCTCGTCTTCGGCATCACTCCGCAGGAGCCGGCTGAGTTGCTCGCCCTACCGGAGTGACGACCAACCCGTAACCGGGTACCTCGACGCTCTGTCCATCAGGCAGAGCGACCGTCACAGCCTGACTGCCGTTGTTGTACGAGTAGATCTCGTCCCCCACGCGGCAATGGAGCACTCCGTCCGAGGGGGCGCCGATGGGCTCCGCGATCCGCTCCCACGGCGTCTCAGGCGGCGACGCGGTAAGCGCCTGGGCGAGCATCGCGCGCGTCGACCACCAGTCCCCGGGCCAAGCGACGAGCCAGCCCTCGCCCCACTGCGTGACGCACGGCGGCAGGTCGGTGGAGAGATCGGTTCCGACATCGAGGGCCAGAGTGGCCGCATCAACGGGTTCCGCCTCGGCGTCCCGGCGCGCCGCCACCGAGCGCACCTGGACGCCGAGGGCGCGGTCATCCTGGGCCCCCATGAGTTCCGAGGGGCGCCATGTGTCGCTCTCGATCCCAACTACAAGGGTCGTCCTATCACCCACCAACGCCTCGGGGACTTGCACACTGAGCGCGCCGTCCTCGCTCATCGGCGCCGCCACTGGGACGCCGTTGACTGAGACGCTCACCTGACCGGCTGCGGCGGGGATCTCCAGATCGACCTCGACCACGAGGGGGCCCTCGCCCGCAGGCGTCGGGATGAGGACCCTCGCGTCGCCCGCCGTCCATCGGAAGCTGCCACTGGCTGCCCCACTGTGGGCACCCTCGGGAGCATGCCACGCGCCCATCAGGAACCGGTCGTCCCGGCCGCCCACATCGACCAGCACCCCAGGCTCGGCGATCGGCTGGGCGAGAATCGGCGCCGGGGCCTCCGCGGGCGCGGCAGGCATCCACTCCACCGGCTCACCCTCCACGTTCAGCAGGGGCAGGCTGTCTTGGGCGCAGAAGAGCGTGCCGCCCCGCCGGACCCAACCCTCCAGCGCCTCGAGAGTGCTCGACTCGAAGGTGTCGCCACTGACGATGACGGCCGCGCTGAAGCTATCCAGAAGCCCGTCGCGCACCATGGACTCGCTGACGAACTCCACGTCCAGCACATCCCGAAGATCCGCCACCCGGCTCAGGAACCGGTTCAGCACCGTCCCGTCGAGGACGATGGAGCAGTCCGGCCACAATACGGCCACCGTGAGCTGAGGCGAGTGGGGCACGAGCCGGTGCATGTTCTCGGCCAGTCGCACCGCCTGTTCGGAGGGCCGGTCGGGGTCGGTGATGAGGGTCTTGAAGTAGACGCCTCGCGCTCCGCCCGAGACTGCATCGAACACGCGGCCGGCCATGCCCTGGGGGCTATTCGCCCCACCAGGCTCCGTCGTGTAGTAGCCCCCATATAGCCGCGTCGCCGATGACACGAGCCGCGTGACCGCGAAGTTCATCGTCGCGTCATCGCTCTCGTTCGTAATGCGGATCCCTGCCCCGTAGCGAGCGCACATCCGCGCCTGAGCGGCGAAGTCGGCCCCGAGCATCGGCTCGCCCGAACCGCCGGTACAGAGGTAGATGGGCTTGTCCGGGTAGAGTTCCCGAGCCGAGGCGACCCAGTACTCCGCCAGGTCCGTCATGGACTCGGAGTACCAGTTCACCAGGTCGACGGCGGCCCTGCGAGAAGGCGCATCGGACGGCACGAAGGGCTCGATCGCGTCCAGATCGGGGTACTCTGCGCCCCACGCCGCGTTGACCGCTTCAATCCCGCCATAGGCCGCGGCAACCCACCGACGCCAGTCGGCCCTGGCGTACTCATCGCCGCACCACCAGCCCGCGTGCGTCTTGTAGACCGGGTGGTTGTGGAGCTCGAATCCGCCGCCGGCGGGCATGATGGACTCGCCCCAATTCCCCGATATGCCAAGGTTCAGGGCCTCGATGGCGTCCTCTCCGTAATGCTGCGCGAAGAGCCCCAGAAACCTCTCCACGGCGGGCCTCAGGGCGGGGTTCCATATGGACTGGATCGGCAGCAAGTCGCCCTGCTCCAGCGACACGCACGATACCCCGTGCTGGTCGCGCCACCATTGGGGGGTGGCGTAGTACGGGCCGAGGATGATGAAGGGCAGCCACCCGATGCCCGCCGCGCGGATCTGCTCCACGACGGGATCGTATACCTCGAAGGTGACGGCTCCCTGTTCTGGTTCGATGGACCGCCAGGTCACGTAGCTCTGCAGGCTGGTGATGCCCATGTGCCGCGCCAGCCGGTAGGGCTCAGGCCTCAGCTTGGCCTCCTCGAGGGGCAGATGCACCTGCCACTGCTGAATCACGGTCATCCCCGTCGGCGGCGTCAGCGCCGCTCGATCCGCGAAGTACCGCGCCGGGTCGGGCGCCGGCTGATAGCCTGCTGGAGGCTCCTCGGTGAGGGTGATCTGCCGGACCACGAGCCGCCCCGAGGTATGCAGCCTGAAGTCCGTTTCTCCGTTCTGCCTGTCCCCAAAGCCCGCGCCGCGCAGCGTGAACGTCGCCTGCCGCCACTCTCCTGAGCCCTCCTGGGGAACGGCTCCGGGCGCCTGAGTGTAAGCGTGACCTCCACGCGCGTCATACTGGAGGTCGATCGTCCCCTGCAGGTCGAGGTACTCCACCGTGACGTACACCTCGCCCGGTGGGTCGTACCCGTTCAGCACGTCAACGTACATCATCGAGCTCCCCGCGCCCCCATCCACTTCGCGGCACGAGACATCCCCATATACGGCGGCATGATTGAGACCGTCTCCGTGGCTCGCCACCGACAGCCCCTGCTCCACATTGGTCTCCCCGAGGGTGACGCTGAGCGGCGGCTGCCACGGGAGGAGCGCCGCGGTGAGAGTCAATAGCGAGTACACGGTGAGCACCATCCTGCCGGACGAAGGTATCGGTAGCCTGATGCACCGAAGCACCCCGTGATCCCTGCCCAGAAGAGGCGATGTCCACGTGACTTCACACGACCGCACGGTCCTTCGTGACCTTGCCAGACGCGTCGCCGAGGCTGCCCAGCGCGACGTCATGGAGGAACGACGGCGGCTCTGGCACGCGCAGAACTCCCTCCGCGCAGCGCGGCCACTCGTCTTCATCTCCCCCGAGGGCTCCTGGATCGAGCTCATACCCCGCGCCGCTCTGGAATGCGAGGAGGATGAGGCTAGAGGCATCGAGATGGGGCTGCGCCAGCGCCTCTACGCAGCCGAGCACTTCGACGACGACCAGGTCTGCGACGACACGTACCCTGTTCAGCCTGCCGTCCATCAGACCGGCTGGGGGATAGGACCGAGGCACATCTTCAGCGGCGCCGAGCGTGGGGCATACAACTGGGAGCCGCCCATTCAGTGCCTCGACGACGTCGACAAGATCGAGATCCCCACCTACCGGCATGACCACGCCGCCACCGAGCAGCGCCTGGACCTCGCTCACGAGCTCTTCGATGGCATCCTGCGCGTCCAGCTCCACGGCAGCTACTGGTGGGCCCTGGGGCTCATCGACGAGTGGACCATGCTGCGCGGCATCGCCAACACCTTCATGGACATGGTGGACCAGCCCGAGTTGGTGCACCGAGGCATGGAGACGCTCATGCTCGGCAGGCTCGAGGGGCTGCGGAGTCTCGAGGAGCAGGGACTGCTCTACCTGAACAACGGCAACCACTACGTGGGTTCCGGGGGCTTCGGCTTCACCGAGGAGCTGCCCGCGCCGAACTTCACGGGTCGCGTCCGGCTCCGCGACATGTGGGGCTTCTGCGAGGCCCAGACCATGTCCGAGGTCTCGCCGGCCATGCACGAGGAGTTCGTGCTGCGTTACCAGCTTCCCATCCTGGAGCGCTTCGGCCTCAACTGCTACGGCTGCTGCGAGCCGCTCCACGCCAAACTCGACATGCTCTTAGCGCGGGTCCCACGGCTCCGCCGAGTCTCCATCAGCCCGTGGGCCGATAAGCGCGTGAGCGCCGCGAAACTCCAGAACCGCGCCATTTACTCTTGGAAGCCCAATCCCGCCACCCTCGCCGCCATCCGCTTCGACGCGGACGCCGTGAGAGCGGATATACGCGAGACCATCGCCATCGCCCGCGAACACGACTGCACATTGGAGATCATCCTGAAGGACACCCACACCTGCAACTACCGACCCGAGCGTTTCGACGAATGGAGCCGCATCGCGATGGAGGAAGCCAAGGCGGGCTAGCCCTCTCCGCGCAGACGCGCCAGCTCCTCTTGCATCCGCCGGCAGCGCAGCAACCAGAGCTGCTCGAACTCCCTCGGAGGCAGCATCCTGCCTGCGAGGTCGCCGACCCACTCGATGCCCTCATCCAGGCACCAATCCACGCACACCCGGTAGGCCGCCCAGTCGAGCGCGTCCGGCTCGTCGATGACCCGCACCTCTCGCGCGCCAGAGCGGTAGAGGGCGAAGGCCCTGGTGTGCCCATCGGTGAGCATCCATCGGCCGTCCAGCCGCACGATGGGTACGGGCGGCACCCCTGCGGATGGCTCGTGTCGAACTTGCGCTCGATTCGATCCAGCGTGGCCTCACTGATGTAGAGCTGGCTGGGCTGCAGGTCGCGCAGATCGACGAGTCTGGTCAGAACCGTCACCTGACCCTCCCGGCAGATGTCGCTCGAGCCTTCGGCCGCGGCCCGCCGCGTCCTTGCAGGTCCGTGGCGATGCGTCGGGAAGCCTCATGTCAGCAGCCAACCACCGATGAGAGGCGGTGCCCTCAGTGGCGGAAGACACCATCTTCGCGAAGATCGCTCGCGGCGAGATCAGCGCCGACATCGTGTACGAGGACGAGGTGTGCGTGGCCTTCCGGGACATCAACCCGCAAGCGCCTACCCACATACTCGTCATCCCCAGGGACCCGCTAAGCGGCCTGACTGATCCTGCCACCACGCCCGAGACCCTCGGCCACCTCGCCAGCGTCTGCGTGCGGGTCGCACACGAGGCAGGCATCGCCGATGACGGCTACCGAGTCGTGGTCAACGCGGGGCGCAACGGTGGGCAGAGCGTCGCCCATCTGCACTTCCACATCCTCGGCGGGCGCGCCATGGCCTGGCCCCCCGGCTAGCGGGCGGGACCCTTCGAGGCGGGTTCCTTCCACCGCACCTCGTAGATGACCACCGATGGCTGGTAGTTGAAGGTGGGCGCGAAGCCACGGCGCCACTCCTCGACCGAGCCCTCGAACCGCGCGACCTCCACCGGCTCGAACAATCGGTCCGTTCCGAGCCGGAGGAACTCCATGAGTTCGAAAGGCATGTCGCCCTGTTCCGAGTGGGGGCACGGGATCGCCAGGTGCGTGACCCCCTCCCGCTTCAGGAACTCGCCGACGCGCCCACTAAGCTGGTAGTCCACGAAGTCCGCATTGGACAGGCCGCCCAGGTCGACGATGGGCTCCTCGGAATGCCAACGGAGCGCGCCGATGTCGAAGGCCGCCGTGCGGCCAGGGGTGCGGTTCAGCCACTCGGCCGCCGCGAATCGCACCTCGCGCATGTGCTTGAGGTTCGCCCCATAGGTCCCTCGCCAGTAGATGAGGTTGGCGGCGAGCATCACGGCCAAGCCCGCGAAGGCCACCCGCTGCCAGGTCGGGCGATTCATGGCCGCCACACCGAGCAGCGGGACCATCCAGAGCAGGATGTGGTTGAGCGCCTGGTAGCGCGATGCCGTGCCGAGGCTCGGGAACAGGAAGGCGTAGGAGACGTTGTGCAGCAAGGCCCAGAGGAGAAACGCGACGAGAGCCCGCCCGTGGGTGTCTCGCAGTAGCCCCTTCCGCGACCGCCACAGCGCGCTCCAGCCCAGGACGGTCAACGGCAGAGCGACCAGGCCGAGGAGCGCCGCCCCGATGAGCCAGATATCCACCCCGCCGCCGCCCACCTCGCTGCCCACATGGTTGATCGAGGGAGGGAACCCGAAACCCAGGCCATAGACCCACAGGGACGCGTACGCGACCCACAGACCCACGACGACGACCAGCCCAATCTGCGCCAGCCCCGATAGGCCCAGATCACCGAAGGCCTCGCGGGTGGCCTCCCCCTGAACCAGCTTCTTGCCCTCGAATGATGTGGGAAGCCACTCGCCGGTGGTCGAGTGGAGATACGCGAGCCACGGGAAGACGAGCAGGAAGACGAGTACCGCAGGTGCGATCAGCCGCACGAGGTCCGCCTTCTTGCTGCCTGGCTTCCCTATGAAGTGGACCACGAGGAGCGCCACGACCAGGGCTCCACCCTCGAGCCGGGTCAGAACGGCCAGCCCTGCGGCGATGCCGACGCCAATCCAGTTGTCGCGGGCGTAGAAGACCAGCGTCAGGAGGGCGAGCCCCAGGAAACACAGGGTCTCCATGCCACTCAGCCCGAACCAGATCATGTTGCCGGAGAACCCCGCAAGCACAGCCGCAACCATCCGCAACCATGCCGGACAGCGAGGCGCCACTCGCGGAACCCACTCATTGAGGAGCCAAATGACGCTCGCGAGCGTCATGAATAGACAGAGCAGGGAGAGCGCCTTGGTGGCGACTACTCCGGACAGCCCGAGCTTCACGAGGAGAGCGATGGCCAGCACCCACAGGATGCTCGTGGATCCGATGCCGGCGAACTCGCCGACGTTGAACTCCAAGTGCCCCGTGTGGGCCAGGTTCTCCGCATAGACGACATGGATGTACGAGTCGTCCATCGGGAAAGGGACAGCATCGGGCGTCAGGAATACGGCTGCCGCCACCGAGGTCATGACGGCCGCGGTTAGAAGAACGGGGATACGGCTGGAATCAGCGGGGCACATAAAGCATACTTGTAACGCATCCAAGCACGGCACGCAACGAAGAGAGATGACATACCGAGGGGGCGGCACGCCTCGCTCCTCCGGTCAAGGAGGCGTACGATGTCACGACGGGTTTCCGCTTGGCTGGTGCCAGCGGCATGCGGGATGGCTCTGCTCGCTGTGGTCGCGGCGGGATGCAGCAGCATCGGCGATGCATTCGGCGGCGGCGACAGCGGCTCACCGGCTACGGTGACCATCAAGACCACTGGTCGGATCAACGACCAGGGAGGCACCGTGCGTGATGAGGAGTCGCGGGCCGGGATCATCATCCCCCGCGGGGCGCTGAACGCCCCCCTGACGGTCCAAGTAGGCGTCACCACTAGCCCCGGGCTTCCCATGGATAGGGCAGAGAAGCAGATCGGCGCAACGGGATACTACTTCGGACCCGACGGCCTCATCTTCAATGAGCCCGCCATTGTGGAGCTTCCCTTCGAGACCTTCGACATCCCCAGCCAGTCGATCCAGAACGCGCTGCAGGTCTTCTGCCTGCATGACGGCGTCTGGCTGCGGGTGTGCGGCCATGAGATCGACGCCGACGCCCGAGTCGTCCGCGTGCGGGTCGATCGCCTATCCACCTTCATCATGGCCACCGCTCTGCAGTACTCCCGGATCGACTGGAGCGCCATCTCCGGCACGGTCACCGACCAGGACGGCAACCCGTTGCCGGGCGCCATCGTCGAGATCGATGGGGCCAGCCTCTACGCCGTGAGCGATGAGAACGGCAAGTACACCATCGACACGATCGGCCCTGGCGGCTACCCCGTCTCCGCGAGGAAGCCGGGCTACAAACTCGACGACGGCCGCGCGGATGTAAACCTGGGCGAGACAACAACGGTGAACTTCCAGCTCACCGCCGATGCCGGCCAGCCCGGCCAGATGCGCGTGCTCGTCTTCTCCGATGATGAGGGTACCAAGCCGGTCAAGAATGCTACCGTGACGCTGAGCGACGGCCCCTCCCAGGTGCCTGCGGCTCAGACCGATGGCGCCGGCAAGGTCGAGTTCGCGAACCTAACGGCAGGCGAGTACTCGGTCAAGGTAGCGGCCCAGGGGCTCACCGACAGGACCTACGGCGGCATCAGGGTTGGTGCGGGCCAGTGGACCATCCTCGGCGCGCCGCTCACCGGCACTATCCCGACTGAGCCGGGCAGCCTCACCGGCTTCGTTCAGGACTCCGAGGGCACGGGCATCGCTGGTGCCCGCGTCGAGATCGAGTCCGGACCCCAGGATGTCGGCCGCTCCACGCTCACCGATGCAAACGGCGTCTACACCCTCGACCAGCTCCCCGAGGGCACCTACAGCTTCGCCGCTTCGGCCGACGGCTACGACACGGCCTCCACCGGACCCATGCAGATCGACGGAGGCGAAGCAACCTCCTACACCTTCGTGCTACCACCCCTTGGCGCCGGCGACCTTGGCGCCATTGAGGGCCAGGTGCTCGATGAGGAGGGCCAGCCCCTGGCGGGCGTCCGGGTCAGCATGATCCAGGCTCCCGGGCAGCTGCTCGACGCCACGACTGCCCCTGACGGAACCTATCAGTTCGCCGGCCTGGCTCCGGGGACGTACTCCCTGCGGTTCTCCTTGCCGGGCTATGAGCCCGCGATGGCCGAGAACCTCATCGTATCCGCCGGGCAGACCACGACCGTCAATCGCCGGCTGTTTGCTGCCGCCGGCTAACGAACTCACAACGCGCTGCACGCCGGCGAGGAAGACCTCGCCGGCGTGCAGCCGCCACCGGAACCCCTCTACGAGCTATACGGAGGCGGCGTGCGAAGCCAGAGCCAGTCCTCTGTGAGCTCGAGCAGGGCCAGCGGTAGCGGCCCCTCGAAGTCCTGAACGACCCCATGCCATCCCGACTCGTCCCGCCATAGCGCCAGATCCACGGCCTCGCGGAAGTGGAGCTGCAGGTTCGGCCACTTCGCCCGCCGGACGCGCCCGCAGAGCGCCTCAACCTGGCCTGAGGCGCCGACTCGGAACGCGGCGAACTTATCCGCCTCCGCGCCAGCGCCGGATGCACCGTCCGACGCGCACCACATCGCCCCCGGGCCCGTGAACACGAGGGTGCCGTCCAGGAACCGGCTCGGCGCTCCGGGCGAGGGCACGACGACGGTCCCACCCCACACGCTGACACGCTCCGCCGATCCAACGCCGCAGACCGAGACGGGGTCACCCTCACCGATCTGGACCTCGCTGACTCCGCGCCGCACCTCTTCCGCCGGCAACGACGCCCCGTCGGGCCCGCGCGTCCAGCCACCCACTTGGATGACCTCGCTCCCACCAGCGGCCTCCGCCTTCTCGATGAATCGCCGCACCCCGGGACCGCAGAACTCGGGGTGGTACAGGTATACCCGCTCATACTGCTGAGGTCCGTAGCGGACCTTACCCTCGTCGTCCACGAACAGGTGCCCCGACTCGACCTCCGTGCTCGGGATCTGATCGGCCCCGATGCCGCGCAGCCACCACTCCTCCACGAGCGCCTGCCCCGTATCCCCCCAGGTCGGCTCCGACCAGTTCGCCGCCGCCTCATGCCCGAAGATCACCGCCACAGGGCAAGCCATCGGGGCGCTCGTGACGAACCCCAGCAACCGGTGCAAACAGTGGGCATCGAGCAACGGCGCCGAGAAGATCTCCGTGCGCGCGTTCACGTAATCCTCGCGGGGGTAAGGCGGGTGGTAGTTCACGCGCCCACCGGCTCGAGCCGCCGCCACCACCTCGAGCAGATACGGCTCGATCGTCGGCGCGTAGAACATGTTGTACCAGGGGCCGCCCCACTTCTTCGCCATCGACGTCCGGCAGCCGTACGGCGTGATCTCATCGCTCTGAGCGTAGTCCCTTGGCGCTCTCCACCAGTCGAGCCCGTTCTTCTTCAGCTCCCGAACATCCGGCTGCGGGAACCAGGTCGCGTGGGTGCCGACGAACGCGTCCGGCCCGAAGACCTCCTTCGTCACGTCGTAAAACGCGCTCTCGATCTCCACATGCCGATCGAGAACCATGCGGTTGAAGGCGTTGATCGCTCCCGCCCTCTCGGCCTCACGGCCCACGTGTGGACGCCACAGGAGGGGCGCCGCATCGAGGAGCCGCGTGCCCGTGCGCCGCTCGTACTCCTGGTCCATCGCCTCCGAGTACCAGATGTCATCATGGTTGGGCGTGCCATCGAAGCACGGAGGGAACCCCCACTCGTCCTTGCACACCCCCACCAGCGGCACGTCTCTGTAGCTGCGGATGATCTCACTCTGGAACGGGATGATCTTGGGCGAGAACGCATCCGCGGCGAAGTGGCTGAAGGTCACGATCGCGCACGTCCGGGTGCCTGGGTGACGCGGAAGCCGCACGACCACGGCCTCCTCCGACTCCTCGAGCACCTCGCACCGAGCCGTGACATCTTCGATCGTGTCCGGAAGGATCGCCTCACCCTCCACGCGATAGCTCAGCGCGCGCACGAATCGCCCGCCCCGGCAGAGGTACGGCGGAGCCAGTCCGGTGTAGTGATCGCTCAGCGCCTCCGGCGCGAACCGCAGCACATCGCTCTCCCCATCGGGCAGTTCGCGGATCCGTAGCATCTGCTGCAGCTGGTCGGGGTAGGCGGTCTCGAAAGCCTCACGCGCCAAGCGGACATCGAGATCCTGCACGATCCCGATCCCCCGGCTCCGGGCGTACTCCACGGCTCGCCCAAGCGCCTCGCGCACGGCCGGGTCCGTCACCTCGATGCCCGGCGCCCGGATGCTCGTGGTCAGGAGCGTGAACGGCGAGTGGTTCGCCACCACATCGATGAACTCGCGCCAGGCTAGTGGCTCGAGCTCGCCGGGCCTCAGGAACCAGCAGGCGATATCGGGAGCCATTCCCGCCGGCAGCCGCGTCGATGCTTCCGCGCGCCCGGCTATCGCGCCGTAGCTGCCCACGGCAGCCGCCATTGAGCCCACCGCCCCCAACCAACTGCGTCTCGTCATGCGCTCATCTCCAATCGCTCGCTGAGATGACCACCCTTCGCCTGTCCGCCGGCCCAGACCTGGCCTGTCCGACAGCTTCAGGTGCCCCAGGGTCCTATCGCGCAAGAGCCGATACGCCCGCCATCCTTGGTTCATCGCCCGCCAGGAGTGGTACACTATGGAAGAGCCGGCTGTCCCCGCTGCCCAGCATGGGCCAGCCAACACCTACTGAGGAGTGGTTCCCCTGATTCATTCGAGGCCGTCGCTACAAGGGTCAATCCTGGCCCTGGCGCTCCTAGCCCTGGCTCTTCCCGCAGTCCAAGCTCAGCCCGCCGACGCTGACGCAATCTTCGCCACATCGATGGCGACCGTCGAAGGCCTGGACACCATGCGCGTCGAGTGCAGGACCCTCATCAACCACCAGATTCGGCTCGCCCTCGGCGGCATGCCCGACACCACCACCCTCGTCGAATGCGACCTGCCAGGCTCTCTCCGCATGGCTTTCGCCGCCGGGGAGGCGAGCGGGCTGATCGCCGTCGCCGACGGCAAGCTCATGATCCACGACCCCGCTGCCAACCGCTGTGTCGTCGTGCCCGCTCCCACCGAGCGCAACGATATCATCATGGAAGCCCTGGAGAGGGGTGCCGGCGCCGTCAGCCAGAGCGACGTCCTCTTCCTCCCCATGATGATGGTCGGCGCCTTCGAGGAGACCCACACAGGGCCGAAGGCCTATGAGGGGCTCGAGACCGTCGAGGGAACCGAGTGCCACCACCTCAGCATGGACACCATGGGCACCATGTTCCACTTCTGGGTCGAGAACACCGAGCAGGCCCTCCCCCGACGCGTCCTGGTGGTCCTCCCCGAGGGGCAGATCCCCGACACCGAGGGCGAGGTCGCGCTCTTCGATGTCCGCTTCGATGGCTGGGACCTTGAACCCACCTTTGCGGAGGGCACCTTCAGCTTCACCCCGCCCGAGGGCGCCGAGATCGTCGAGACCCTCATCCCCGAGGCCCCGCCCGGACCGGAGGCGACGCTGCTGGGCGCTGAGGCCCCCGCTTTTGAACTGGCGACCCTGGACGGCGGCACCCTCAAGCTCGAAGACCTCGTCGGCAAGAAGATCATCGTCCTCGACTTCTGGGCGACCTGGTGCATGCCATGCGTGAGGGCCCTGCCGATCGTCAGCCGAGTCACCGCCGAGTTCGCTGACCAGGGCGTCGAGTTCTGGGCCCTGAACCAGGGTGAGGACGTCGAGACGATCAAGACATTCCTCGCCGAACGCAAGCTGGACATCCGGGTCGCGCTCGACTCCGCGCATGAGGTCGGGGAGGCCTACGGTGTCGAGGGCATCCCCTCTACGGTGATCATCGACCTGAACGGCGTCGTACAGGCCTATCACGTAGGCTTCGGCGACGACTACGAGGAGACGCTGACTGCTGAGCTCGAGGCGCTCCTCGCGGGCGAGTCCCTCGTCGAGCCGGCCAAGGGCTAGGCCCTCCCTCTAACATGAGCCGTCCGAGGGGCTGGAGCACGGGCCCCAGCCCCTCGGACTCTCTCTAACTCCGAGGCACCCACACCCACGCGCCATCCCGGAGCTTCAGCGAGTAGTCCACCGTGAGCGTCTGCCGCGGCGAACGCCATAGGTTCGTCCACTCCACGGTCATCCTTTGGGCGCTCGCGTCGTGCATGACGAAGTACTCCTTGCCCGGCTCTAGCCGAAGCTCCTCCGTCGCCACTCCACCCACTTGCACACGCACGAACAGCGTCACGGCCCCGAGGTTCCGCAGCGTGAGGCGCCCCTGGGCGGGATCCGACCCGAGGGCGCGATCCGTGAGACGCGTAACGGTCGTCGCATAGCGCTCTAGGATCTCCGCGGGCGCCCAGAGCATCTCCGGGGAGTCCGGCCACCTCTCGCCACCGTCGGGGAACCAGGCCAATGCCCGGCCCTCCCGCAGCGCTTCGATGATAGCCTCCGGCGTGGCCGCATCCACGAGCAGCAGAGTCTTCGCCCGGGGCGCGCAGTCTCCGTGGTAGCCATGCAGGTCGGAGAAGGCCACCGCAGTCATGCCCTTCTCCAGGCACCAGTCGAAGCCGTGGGGATACGCCGCGCGCCCATGGGTCAACACGCTGCCCCAACCCTCCGTGGTGCAGCTATTGAGCACTTCGCACCCTACGAGGATCCCCTGCTCGTATGCCCATTGGCTGCACTCGCGCCAACCGTGGTGGGGATGGGCATAGAGGGCGATGCCTCCCGAATTCCGCACCTGCTCTAGCTTGTCTCGGTAGTAGACCCGGCCCGTCTCCTGGGCCTGCTCGGGCGTCTCCGCCCAGTTGTGGGAGTCCTGAGGCACGTACTCCTCGCCCACACCCAGGAGAACGTAGTGCTCCTGACCGTTGATCCCGGACTCTAGCCCACGAACGAACACCAACCCCAGCTCGTCCGCCAGCGCCTTGGTCTCCGCGTAGGCAGCCACCGAGCCGTGGTCCGTCAGGGCGATGGCGTCATATCCCGCCAGGTACGACTCCAGGACCCGCTCCCTGGAAGGTAGGACACCATCCGAATGGTTCGTGTGTATATGGAAGTCCCCAACCAGGACCTCGTAGCCATCGATGGTCGGAAACTCGAAATCCGGGCGCTCCATTGGAAGCCGCTGGGTGGGCTCCTGGGCCGCTGCCAAGCCCACAAGGCCCACCGCCAGACACAGAGCAAAACATATCCTGAGAGCGGTACGCATAGCAAACACCCTCCAACGCTTGATCTTGTAACCGGCCGTCGGACATCCGAGCGCCGTCACTGACGGCCGGGATACACCCTCGTGCCCCCCAGGATGGCCTGGCGAACCTGCGCCGCCCAGCTCGCCCGCTCCTGGTACCTGCGCTCGCGATCGGCTTCCACGCCGTCCAGAGCGAAGCCCTCCATGTCCGCTCGCGGCCGTTCGGCGAGCATCTGCCGGCCCCGTTCGATGATACTAAGCGCCTCGGTTCGCGCCTCCGGGGAGGGGTCCTGCATCATCGTGAGCACCAAGCTCTTCTCCGGCCGGCCGAAGTCCACCAGGTGGCCCACCGTGGCGCCGAGTGACCAGTTCGTGAAGTCGATCCCCGACAGATCCCGCAGGCGCGCGAGATCATCGCTCCCCAAGGGCGACCGTCCATACAGGTTCCCTGGGTAGGCGCTGGCGTAGGTGGGGTAGTAGGGGGCGTTGAGGTCGATCCACGTCTGAAGCCGCCGCATGTCAGCCTCCGGCACCTCCACGCCATAGTGTCCCTCATCGAGCGTCTTCAGGAGCCGGCTGGCGTGGGAGCCCCACGAGTACGCCGGCTGGGTCTCCGCGGGGCCAGCGCCTATCGACCCCACGTAGCCCTTCCGCCAGAGCTCGTGGTAGCTCATGTTGAACGCCAGGGTGCGACCGCCCGACAGGTTCAACACCTCTCCCCCCTCTGTGTCGTAGTCGTGGCAGGTTACGCAATGGGTATCGAGGATCGGCTGCACATCCCGCACATAGCCGATCTCCCGCTCCGGATCGCCATCCAGTTGCGGCGCCGCCGGTGGCTGCTCCAGGGCCAGCGGCGACGCGTTCGCGGTGCTGCTCCGGCGGTCCTCGTGACAGCCCGAGCAGCCCAGCCGCTCGCCGGGCCGCAGGATGGTGCCGCTCCGCATCGAGTGGATCATGCGCCGGTTCTCATCCAGGAGCTGGAAGTAGATGAATCGGTCCGCCGGCACCTCGGCGTACGCTGAGCCGTCGGGATGAACGGGCACCGTGCCGATGACGCGCTTGTTGTTGAAGTCGTGCCACCCCATCGCCGGTGCTTCCTCGCCCTGGCCGGGCCACGCCGACGGCGTCCAGAAGCGCTTCTCCGGCGACTCGACGATCCGCAGGTAGCGCACCGCCCCACGCTCCACCCCCGCCATCTCCTGGCCCTCGTACGCGTCCGTGAGGTAGAGATAACCCGTCTGGCGCGCTAGATCCAACCGATCCGGGAGGACCGGAGGCGCGGGACGGGGCGCCAGGGGCATGGGGTCGTAGCAGCCCGCCCCCTCCACATGCAGGAGTATGTCGTTCCCGTGGAGGTCCAGAAGGGCGATCCCCATCCGCTCCCCCTCGCCCGTCATGCGCGAGCAGAGGAACAGGCTATCGCTGAGGGGATAGGGGTCTTCGTACTTGGGGTTGACCGCCATGAAGCTGTCCCAGTGACCGCCCGGCATGAGCACCGTCGAGCCCTCCGGCCAGGTGCGCACCACCGGCGAGACGCCATCCATCCCGAAAGCCCGGTCGATGATCGCTAGGGCCCCCCATGGCCGGTCGTGGCAGGAGCCGAAGACGGCGATGGCCCGGTCCGTTCCGGGGATGGGCCGAGCGTCGATGACTCCGCCGGGCGACGGTGTGTTGTTCCCCCAGTAGAGGGCATGGTTCGTACCATCGGGGTTGCACACCCAGAGGCCCTGGGCGTCTCCGAAGTTCCGGTCCACGTACTCCCAGCGGTCGTAGAGGATCCGGCCGTCCTCCATGAGCGCCCCATGGCCCTCGAACAGCGTGCTCCGGCCGATCTGCCGGATGTTCGCCCCATCAGCCTCCATGCGGAACAGGTTGGCCATGATGTGCCGGTTGCACATGCAGTACTTCGGTTCCCGGGTCGAGCTGAAGACGATGGTGCCGTCGGGCAGATAGAGGGGGTCGATGTCCGACAACCCCGCGCCATAAGTCAGTTGCCGCAGCCCCGACCCGTCGGCGTTCATCTCGTAGACATGGTAGTCATCCGCGGCGTTGCGTCGCATCGAGAAGAGGATCCGCGTTCCGTCGAAGCTCACCTCGGGATCCCGCACGATGCCCTCGGGCACTTCCAGGAGCGTCGTGGTCTCGCCCGTTCCTACATCCAGCAGCTTCAGCGCGCTACCGCCCCGAAAGCTGCCGTGGTTGATCTCGCCCGTCTGGAACATCGTGGCAGTGTTGTGGTGGTCGGGGAGGTACTGGGGCCGCACTACGAACAGGATCGGCTGCCCGCCCACCAGGGGGTGGCGCAGCAGCGCCTCGCGACCGAGCCCCTCGGCCTCCCTCCTGAGCCCTCGGATCTCCTCGGCGTCGCCCGACGCCTCAGCCCGTTCCCGCAAGCCGTCGAGGCGAGCGCGAGCTTCCTGAGCATTCCCCATAGCCGCCAATGCGGCGTCGAGCGGGTCGATAACGGCCAGAAACCCTCGCAGCGCCTCCCTGGACGCCCGCCCGAGGACGTACTCCCGCGTTGCTGCTTCATCGACGGTTCCGTCGAGCCGCACGTGATCCAGCGTCACGTGGCCCCAGCCGCCTGTATGCTGGTCCACGATCCGCAGGATCACCGGCCGACCCACTGCCTCTGGGACCGACCACCGGACCTCCTGCATCTCCTGCTGATCGATCCCCGAAGCCCGTGCTAGCTCAGCGCCCTCGAGATCGAATAGCCCCACGTACGTCGTAGGGTGCGATCCGCCACCGACCAGCAAGTCGATGGTCTGGCCCTCCAGCAGGATGACCGGCGACTCCACGATGCCCATGAAGTGGTCGCTGGGGGTGCAATCATGCTGCTCGAGCGTGCTCAAGAAGTACTCACCATGCTTGTTGTAAGGTATCTCCGTCTGGTGATGGAAGAGCGCCCGGTTGCACACGAGCATCCCGAACTCGCCCTCGACGACGGTCCACCCCTGAAGGGTGCCATCCTCGAAGTCGAACACCAGCGGCGCGCCGAGGGTAGGGGCAATGAGTGAGAGGACTATGGCAAGGCTCAACAGAACCGCTCTAGGCACGTGGTAACCTCCGGAGCTGTCGGTTGCTCGATGCGCGGTACTTCGACCACCAGCGCCAAGACCCTTTGGCCGGTGCCCGAGTGCGCGCGGAGCCGCCCCGTCGGGGCTCCTGAGGACTGAGGGGATAGCTGGCGCTCATGCCAGGGACGCTAACCGAACTGTTCCAGCGCGCAGCCGCTGAGCACGCCCAGTGCGCCGCGCTCCAACACAAGGTTGACGGCGAGTACCGCTCCATCACCTACGCCGCCCTAGCCCGTCGGGTGATGCGCTTCGCTCGAGGGCTAGCCGCCCTTGGCGTCGAGGCGGGTGATCGCGTCGCCATCATCGCCGAGAATCGGCCCGAATGGGCCGTCGCGGACCTCGCCACCCTCGCTCTAGGGGCCGTCAACGTGCCCCTCTTCACCTCCCTGTCGCCCGCCCAGATCCGCTACATCCTCGACCACTCCGGCGCGCGGCTGGTCATCGTGAGCAACGCCAGCCTCCTCCGCACCGTCCTGCAGGCAACCTCCGACGACGTGGATGTGCGCGTCGTCGTGATGGATCCGCCGGCTTCGCTGCCCGACGGCGCCGTGGCCTTCGACGCCGTCCTGGAGTTGGCCGATGGCTCCCCGCTGACCGAGGAGGGCTACCACGCGGCGTGGGTCCAGGTGGTGCCCGACCAACTCGCTAGCATCGTCTACACCAGCGGCACCACCGGCGAGCCCAAGGGCGTCATGCTCACCCACGCCAACTTCGTGTCCAACGTGCGCGCCGCCCACGAGGTCCTCCGCTTTACTCGGCGCGATGTCTTGGTCTCCTTCCTGCCCCTGAGCCACGTCCTCGAGCGCATGGCCGCCTACTACCTGGCCCTGTCCTGGGGCGCGTGCGTCGCCTACTCCGAGGGGCCGCGGCACCTGCGAGACAACATCCTCGAGGTCCGGCCGACCATGATGCTCCTCGTCCCCAGGGTGTACGAGGTCTTCCAGGAGGGGATAGAGGCGCGCATGGCTAAGCTCGAGGGCCTGCCGCGACGGCTCTATGAGTGGTCCTTCCGCGTCGGCAGGGCCCGTGCCACCGCCCTCAACGAGGGACGGATCCCCTCCCTCGGCGTCGCCGTCCAGTGGGCCGTCGCGAAGCTCCTGTTCATCCGCAAGCTCCACGCCGCCATGGGCCTCGACCGCCTGCGGTACTTTGTCTGCGGGGGGGCCGCGCTGCCCCCCGAGACGGCATGGTTCATGCTTTCACTGGGTCTAAACATCCTCGAGGGGTACGGCCTGACCGAAAGCTCGCCCGTCATATCCGTGAACCGCCCGAAGCAGTTCCGAATCGGCACCGTCGGATTGCCCCTGAAGGGCGTCGAGGTGCGCATCTCCGAGGCCGGCGAGATCCTCGCCCGGGGGCCCAATGTCATGCGCGGGTACTACCGCCGGCCCGAGGACACCGCTGAGGCGATCGACGCCGACGGCTGGCTCCACACCGGCGACATGGGATCCCTGGACGAGCACGGCTTCCTCCGCGTCACCGATCGGCTCAAGAGCCTCATCGTCCTCGCTAACGGGAAGAACGTCGCGCCTCAGCCCATCGAGAACGCGCTCCAGGCCAGCCCGTACATCGCCCAAGCGGTCGTCCTGGGCGACGGCCGGCCCACCGTGGGCGCCCTCATCGTGCCGGCTTTCGACTCGCTGCGTCGCTGGGCCGAGGGATGCGGGCTGGAGATCCCCGACGGCAACGGCGCCCTCGCCGCCAGCCCGCACGTCCGGAAGCTCCTGCGGGAGGAGATCGACCGACTGACCAAGGATCTCGCCGATTACGAGCGGATCCGGCGGTTCCAAGTCCTGGACCACGAGCTGACGCCCGAAGCCGGCGAGCTGACCCCCACCCTCAAGACCCGCCGGGGCGTCGTCGCCGAGCACTATGCCGACGAGGTGCGAGCCCTCTACGGCGACGCTTGAGGCCTACCGGGCCGGCGAAGTGCCGGGGATCGCCTCGAGCGCCCGGATGAGCGTCTCCAGGGCCGGCAGATACGCCCGCGTTGGCGTCACATGGGCCTCCTCGGCGGGCAGGGCGAGGCTGATGGCCCGGCACTGGGGAATGAACAGGGGCGTCTGGCTGCCCGTTCGGGAGGCCCCCAGGGCGATGGGGATGCCACGATCCACCAGCTCCCCATGCACACGCAGCGCGCTGCTGGGGTCCATGAGCCGCCCGCCTTCCGTGATGCGGATCCCGCACTGCTCCAGCGGCCAGCCCTCGATGTTCGCCAGGCCCGGGACGTCGCAGTTCACCACCAGGCGCAGGCCGCCCATGCGCCGGCGGGCATAGGCGGCGCCCTTCTCGGCGGCGTGGATCGAGCACTCCTCGGCGAAGACCAGCATGACGGCCACTTCAGGGTCTGCCAGCCTGCGGGCGGCCTCGGTAACGGCGTAGGCGGTGAGGCGCGGGTCGAGGGCCTTGCCGATGATCCACTCGCTCTCGATGCGGGTCGGTTCGAGGTAGGTAAAGGCAGTAGCATAAGACTGCAAGCGCTTGCCGAAAACTAAGAGGGTACCATCCTCTACTCGAGCTTCTATGGGGCGCACGGAACTCCCATCTACATCAAGCCAGTCAAAACACTGCAAAAAACGGCCTGAAAGCGCTTGCAGTGGCACGCCGATGGGCGTTGCGCGATGTCCGCCCGAAGGATGCGGTCCGAGCACGTATCCGCCGATCTCATCGACGTGGGAGACGAAGAGTACCCGCACCCCCTCGGGCCGGGCGCCGGGGGGCATCGCGAGGAGGAAGCCGTCGTCGACGAGATGGGTCTCCCACCCAGGGAGCCTCCGCCGAACCCAGTTCACAGCCTGACTGCACGCGGTCGCGACAGAGACGAGGTCGCATAGCTCAGTGAGGGCGGCGTGGTCGATCGGCATGAGGGATCATCCGTTCCGTGGTCAGTGAAGGGGGATGGCGGCGATGGAATGGCTGGGGCCCCGCCCGCGGGGGTCTGGCCGATCAGGGACAGCAGGCTGAGGAGCATCACAGGCACGGCCTCCCTCCCGGGGGCGATGAACGCACCCCTGGCAGGAGAGGGTATTGCCCGCGTCACCTGGGTCGCCCTTCATTGCCGCCGGGGGCCCGCGGGGCATGGGTCAGAAGCAGGCCTTGGTCACAGCCGTCGGAGGACAGGCTGTCCTGGGTGTAGGACACTCCGTCGGCGTCCACGGCCCGGAAGCTGGGGGAGGAGAACCCCTGATCGACGGGGGGCGGTCACTGCGGAGCCGCCCAGGGGATGGCGCCGTCGGGGGGATCGAAGGGCCGCTGGAACAGCCGGTCTCGGTCGGCCGGGTCGGCGCCGAAGAAGACGAGGTCGGCGAAGTCGAGGGCGGCGAGCCAGTCCTCGGCGAGCTGGTCGTGCTGACCCTCACGGTAGTGGAGGCCCACGCGGTCGCCAGCGCCGAGCCATTCGTAGACGACCCGCGCGGCCTCGTGGGTGAGCTGGGTCCCGGGCGGGTTGGCCCACTCGTCGCCGAAGGCCTCGGTCGCGAAGAGGGCGCGCGGGGCGACGAGGGCCTTGACGAAGTGCTGGTCGAAGGGGAGCCGGTCCTCGCGGTCGGCGTACTCGGCGAGCCGGGGCACGAACCAGTGGGGGAAGTTGGTGGTGATGGCCCGGAGGGTCTCTCCGACGCCGAAGCGATAGCACCCAGCGCCTCCGCAGCCAGAGCCGTTGGGCCAGGTGAGGGCGATGCGGTCATCCATGGCGCCGGCGAGGAGGGCGGCCTTGCCCCCTCGGGAGTGGCCGGTGACGGCGATGCGCTGGGGGTCGATCTCGGGGAGGGTCAGCAGGTAGTCGATGACGACGCTGTGCCCCCACGCCCAGACGGCGAGGGTGCGCCAATCGTGCTCGGGGTAGGCCTGCCAGGCGGGCCCCACGGCCTGGGCGTCATCGGGTTGCAGGTCGGCTCGGAGGAACTCGCAGAAGGCGTAGCCGCGGCGGAGGCCCTCCTCGAGGATCGGGACGGCGCCCAGGGCGACATCGTTCTTGATGATGACGGGGAAGGGTTCGTCACCGTCGGGCAGGGTGAGGCTGATGCGCAGGCTGAGGCGCTCGTCGGGGCCGAAGCGGAGGGTGAGCCGCCGCTCGACACCGAGGCCGTCGGCGACGGGCTGCCGTGTCTCATCCTCGGCGCGGACCGCCCCCGGCGGCGGGGGCATGTGGCCGTACTCCTGGGAGAGGAGTATCTCCCGGATCTCCTCGCGCCTCCGCGCCCAGTCGTCGGGGGAGGCGACGCGAGCGCCGTCATCCATTCGGAAGGGGTCGGGGAGTTCGGGGATGCTGGGCAGGGCCTCGATCTCGCCGTCGTAGGGGCCGGCCGGGGCCAGGAAGGTGGCAGCGAGACTCAGGATCAACGCGCCAGTGTAGGTATCCATAGGCGTGTGTTCGGCGCTGCGCTGCGGGGCCCTGCATAGAGCGAGCGCCGGCGGCTCCCGAGGAGGCCACCGGCGCTTGGGTGTGCGGAAGGCTGTCCGGCCCTAGCCGTCGACCTTGGGCAGGCAGGCGAGGGATCCGGCGAGCGACTCGGCGGGGGGCTCGATGTCGGTGAGCTGTCCCGCGAGGTATGCGTCGTAGGCGGCCATGTCGAAGTGTCCGTGGCCGCTGAGGTTGAAGAGGATGACCCGCTCCTCGCCGGCCTCCTTGGCGGCGTTGGCCTCGCGGATAGCGGCGCAGATGGCGTGGGCCGACTCGGGAGCGGGGATGAAGCCCTCGGACCGAGCGAAGGTGATGGCGGCGGCGAAGGTCTCGAGCTGGGGCACGGCGATGGCCTCGGCGTAGCCCTGGCCGATGCAGTGTGAGGTGAGGGGCGCGGCGCCGTGGTAGCGGAGGCCGCCCGCGTGGATGCCCGGCGCGACGAAGCCGCTGCCGAGGGTGTACATGTGGAGCAGCGGGGTCATCTTGCCCGTATCGCCATAGTCGTAGGCGAGGGGTCCCTGGGTGAGGGTGGGGCAGGACTTGGGCTCGACGGCGACGATGCGGGTGGTCTTGCCCTTGGTGATCTTGTCGCGGATGTACGGGAAGGCGAGACCGGCGAAGTTGCTGCCGCCGCCATGGCATCCGATGACGACGTCGGGCTCGTCGCCGGCCATCTCCATCTGGATCTGCGCCTCCTGCCCGATGATGGTCTGGTGGAGGAGGACGTGGTTGAGGACGCTGCCGAGGGAGTACTTGGTGTCCTCGCGGCCGACGGCGTCCTCGACGGCCTCGGAGATGGCGATACCCAGGGAGCCGGGGGTGTCAGGGGTCTCGGCGAGGACCTTGCGGCCCGTCTCGGTGGTGTCCGAGGGGCTGGCGATACACTCGGCGCCCCAGGCGGCCATCATGGATCGGCGGTAGGGCTTCTGGAAGAAGCTGACCTTGACCATGTAGACCATGCACTCGACATCGAAGAGGGAGCAGGCAAGGGCGAGGGCGCAGCCCCACTGGCCGGCGCCAGTCTCGGTGGTGATGCGTTTCACGCCCTCCAGCTTGTTGTAGTAGGCCTGGGGGATGGCGGTATTGGGCTTATGGCTGCCGGCGGGGCTGACACCCTCGTACTTGTAGTAGATGCGGGCGGGAGTGTCGAGGGCCTTCTCGAGGGCGGTGGCCCGGATGAGGGGCGACGGCCGGTAGAGGCTGTAGGCTTCCATGACGGCGCCGGGGACGTCGATCCACCGCTCAGTGGACATCTCCTGCTGGAGCAGCCCCATCGGGAAGATGGGGGCCAGCAGCTCCGGACCCGCCGGCTTACCGGTGTTGGGATCCAAGGGCGGCGGCGCGGGCACGGGGAGATCGGCCGCGATGTTGTACCAGGCCGAGGGGATCGCCGTACATGGCAGGTCGAATCGCCGTTGCGGTGCGCTCATACTCAGGAACCTCCAGTAAGCTTGGCTCGGGGCGAGGGACACCCTCCGGCCCCGTTGTCGTATGCGGGTGTTCGGCAAGGGATTCGCCACCCGCGTGCCGGCGCCTCCGGGCACGGGAGGCACGTACAGGACAGGGCGAGGCCTGCTAGCCTCGCCCTGTCCTGTGCCGACTGGCTTGAGAGACTCCCCACAGAGGCTCTCACTAACTCGCTGCGGGCATCCACTCGGGTGCTTCGACCGAAGTCCAACACCGGACTCGAATCGTGCTTAGTCGTAGCGTCTCGGTCCCCTACTCAGCCCACGGACCGGGCCACACAGGTGCTAGCCTAGACGCGGGTGACGTCGACGGCCTGGGGGCCCTTGGGGCTCTGCTCGATCTCGAACTCTACCTCGTCGCCCTCGTCGAGGGACTTGAAGCCCTCGCCGGTGATGGCGGAGTAGTGCACGAAGACATCCTTGCTACCGTCCTCGGGCTGGATGAAGCCGTAACCCTTATCGGGGTTGAACCACTTTACGGTGCCGCGCAATGCTGCCACTCCTGACTTCGGTGAATTATCGGCAATGCCGACTTCCATTGACGATAATCGGACTAGAGATGATACCCGTGTTCAGGACGGTGAGTCTGATGCCCGCGCTACTCTCGCCCGTCAATCCCTGAGCTTTCATCGACATAGTACCAAGTACCGTCATACGAGCGCCCTAGGGCACTCGCCGCCAAATATGAGCCATAGTTCGTCAGAAGGCAAGGGGAATCCCTACTTGGCACGCCGACTCTTTTTTCGCGAGAATCGGCTGAGGGCCCTTGCTTGACGGCCATGGGGGGCGCCGATACACTGCCGAATCGCGAGCGAACGCCCCCGTCGTCTAGTGGTCAGGACAGCAGGTTTTCATCCTGCAGGCAGGGGTTCAATTCCCCTCGGGGGTACCATTGCTCCTCAAATGGGCGGGTAGCTCAGCCGGCTAGAGCGTCTGGTTTACACCCAGANNGGTCGTGGGTTCAAGTCCCTCCCCGCCCACCATGCAGGCTCTCGTGGCGTCCCAGGTTTCTCCTCCGCCCAGCCACTGACGCGCCTCCCGAGCCGGGACGATGAGCGACACGGCACCGGTTCGGGTATGCTACTGGCACAGGTGACGCCGGCGGGTTGCGACCCGGGCGGTGTAGCCCCGACGTGAGGGGAGCGACGGACTTGGGCTCGAACAAGAAGGCCACGTTGGCCGTGATCGCTGGGATTGTGGTTCTGGCCGGTGTGGCTGCCGGCGCGTACGCCCTGTTCGGGCGCGGTCCCCAGCCCTCCCAGTACATAGGCCAGTGGGTGCAGACGGCGGCCATCCACCCCGGCGGAGCTGTGGTCGACTTTGACGAACTCGCCGCGAAAGTCGCGCAGAGCGGCGGCCCGNNCCCGCCGCTCACGCCCTGGAAGCTCGAGCTCAGGGCCGACATGACCGGCCAGGTGGACGACGGCTCCCCGACCGGCCCGCGAACGCTCACCTGGGAAATGCACGGGAGGGGCGTCCGCATCGAGGCGAAGGGGCGCGGACTCATCGAGGGCTATCGGTCCGGGCGCGCCCTGGTGCTCATGGCCGAGGGCTACGGCGGGCTGGTCCTCAACAAGCAATAGCGCCCGTGAACGGGGGCACCCATGGCAGTCTCGCTATTAGTCTTGGCAGTCTGCGGGGCAGCGGTGGTCCTGGGGTTCGTGATCTGGATGGTGGTCGCCGCGATGTCCGGCAACCGCAACCGGAGGCCATAGGAGTCTAGCCCGCATCATTCATGAGTGC
>DBQI01000045.1 GCA_002305165.1 Armatimonadetes bacterium UBA1398 | reverse complement strand
CGCCGCCGCTCTCCGACGCAACGCTGCCCGACCTTCGACCGTCCTCCGATGGATCAATTCGCCCATCACTCAACGAAAATGAAAAGACCCTGCACGCCGCTAGCCGTCTGGTTGCGCGTGCGGGGACCTCGCGGTAACATACGGTTTTAGACTGGGCGCTCCTTCGGGAGGCCCGTCGAGCTGCGCGGGCCCATAGCTCAGCGGTCAGAGCAGTCGGCTCATAACCGATCGGTCCCTGGTTCGAACCCAGGTGGGCCCACCAACGTCACTGTTCGCGGGCGGTTGGCGGTCGATCTCAGAGGCGAGTGGATGCGGTGAATCTCCTCAATCCCCTGGGTCTGCTAGCGCTCCTCACGATCCCGCCTGTTATTCTGCTGTACCTCCTGAAGCTGCAGCGGATCCCCGTCCGCGTGCCCTCCGTCCTCCTATGGCCCAGGTTCATTCAGGATATGCAGGCCAACCAGCCCTTCCAGAAGCTGCGCTTCAGCATCCTCCTACTGCTCCAGATTCTCGTGCTCATCCTGGCTGCGACCGCCTTCGCGCGCCCCTACTACCAGACACGGAAGCCATCGGGCCAGAGTATCGTCCTCGTCCTCGATGCCAGCCTCTCCATGCAGGCCACCGATGTGGCGCCCTCGCGCTTCGAGGCCGCGCGCTCGGAAGCCCTCCGCATAGCGGGAGCGCTCGAACCCTCCGATGAGATGATGGTGGTGGAGGTATCCAGCCACACCCGCGTGCTCAGCGGATTCACGCGGGACGCAAACACCCTCCGTAACGCTATTCGGGCCGCGAACCCTGCCGACTGCCGCGGAAACCTGCGGGAGGCGCTCGCTCTGTCGATAAGCCTCGCCAAGGAGAAGACCAACACGGTGGTCTACGTCCTCAGCGATGGCGCAACCGGCGAGCCCGTTGAGATGACCGTGCCCCAGGGGATTGAGGTTCGGTTCATTCCCTTCGGTGAGCGGGCCAACAACGTGGCGATCACGAGCATGAACGTCCGGGAGACCTACGGACGGGACGCTCGCCACCAGCTCTTCATCGCCGCCCGGAACTACGGGCCCGAGCAGGTGCGCTGTCAGGTTGAGATCTCCATGGAGGGTCGCCTGATCAATGTGGAGACCCTCACCCTCCCCCCAGGCCAGCAGGTGCAGCACCTCGTGGACGATGCACAACTCACCTCCGGCATCATCGAGGCCACCCTCGACGTGGATGACGACCTCGAACCCGACGACACAGCTCGGATCCTTTTCCAGGAGCGCCAGTCACACCGAGTGCTTGTAGTGGGGGAGGGCAACCCCTGGCTGGAGGCGGCGTTGGCGGCCGACCCCAAGGTCGAGGCCTACGCCCTGGAGCCGAGCCAGTACGACCCCGACAAGCCCGAGCACCTCGAGTATGACGTGACCATCTTCGACCGCTGGGCGCCCCCTACCCTCCCCGATGGCGACGTCCTGCTCGTGGCGGTCGCCCCTGAGGGGGGGCCTGTCACGGACAGAGGCGAGCCGTTCCGTGATCCCAGCATCCTCGACTGGGACCGAAGGCACCCTGTGCTTCAGCACGTGGACTTCGCCAACGTCGGACTCGCAGCGATGATGCAGGTGGATCTGGAACCCTGGGCGAGGGGCCTAGTCACGACTGCGGCGGGCCCGCTGATGGCAGCGGGGGAGACGGAGCGGATGCGCGTCCTGTTCGTCGGCTTCAACCTGGAGGAATCCAGCTTCCCCCTTCGGGTTGGCTTCCCGATCTTCGTCCGCAACGCCATCCAGTGGCTCACCACCGACCCCTCTGGCAGCGAGGCGCAGGCCTACGCAACCGGGACGACGGTAACCCTGCGATTCCCTGCGGGCACTCAGGAGGTAACCGTAACCCGTCCAGACGGCTCAACAGAGTTGGTCCCCGTGCGTCCCGGTGGTGGGGCCGCCGAGGAAGAGAACCAGGCCACGGTTGGGCCGGCGAGTGTCTCAGGGGGCGTCACCCTCACCTACGATCAGACGGGCAAGAGCGGGATCTACACGTTTGCCGCGGAGGGACACCCCGCAGAGCAGATCGCGTTCAACGTCAACGATCCCGAGGAGTCAGACGTGACGCCTCGCCGAGAGATGGAGTTGGTCGCGGGCCAACCTCTGGGCGCCTCCGGCCACGTGAGGAGCACGCAGGAGCTCTGGCGTTGGCTGGCCGTGGTCGCCCTTGTCATCCTATGTGTCGAGTGGGTCGTCTACCACCGCCGGATAGGATAGCAGCCATCCCGAGGCTCACTCGTGCGACGGGCAGAGGACTATGTCCGGTCCTCGGTTTCCCCTCCAGCGCGCTCGCCTCTCGCCTTGGCCCCGGTCCTTGGTCCCGATCCTACGGCGCGTTAGACTGAGGGACCGAGTGCGCGCCACCCCTTTGGCGCTCTCCGGAGTGGCCAAACGCAGCAAAGGAGCCGAAGTGGTGGACCCACAGCCAGCAGACCGACCATCCGTCGCCAAGCTCAATGGACTCGACTGGCTGCTCATCGCCGCAGCGGTGGGCTGCGTGGTCGCCATCGTGTTCGCTCCCGTCCACCTGGGGCTCCTCAAGGCAGCCCTTGCCTTCTGGGGCGCGGGGTGCGTCGCGATGGTATCGGTGAACATCGCCCTTCGGTCAGCCTATGAGACCCTTGCCCTGCGCAAGCGGGTGGCCTATCTCGAACAGCGGATGCGCGACTTGGAGGCCGATGTGGCTCGCCTGGCGCGGAAAGAGGAGCGGGCCGACGGTAGAGGCTAGCGCCCCGCGTCCTGCTGCTTATCCCTGGCTCTAGGATGGAACATGCCGTGCTGCTCCCGCAAGAAGCTCGTGGTGACGTGGGCATAGAGTTCTGTCGTCGCGATGCTGGAGTGGCCGAGCATCTCCTGGATGTCCCGCAGTCCCGCCCCGCCCTCGAGCAGGTGGGTCGCGAAGCTATGCCGGAGGGTGTGAGGGCTGAGCCTGCGGCAGTCCAGGCCCGCCGCCATGGCCGCTCTCTGCACGATCCGGAACACGCCGCTCCGCGAGAGCCTGCCGCCGCGCCGGGAGACGAATAGGGCAGGCTGTCGCCGATCCCTCAGGAGAGACTCCCGAGCACCGAGGAGCCACCTGGAGCAGCGCTCCAAGGCTACGCGGCCGATGGGCACCATACGCTCCTTCGAACCCTTTCCCAGACAGCGCACGAAGCCCGACTGGGTATCCACGTCGCCGACATCCAACCCGCACAGCTCCGACACACGCAGCCCCGTCGAGTACATCATCGTGAGCAGCGCCGTGTCCCTGAGGCCGAGGTCGTTCGCCTCCCCCGGGGCCGCCAGCAGAGCCTTCACTTCGTCCAGGGTGAGGGCCTTTGGCAGAGCCTGCGGACGCCTCGGCAGAGGTACGCGCTCGGTGGGATCGCCCTCAAGGACGCCCTCGACCACAAGGTGTCGGAACAACCGCCGGACGGCAGCCATGCGCCGAGCGAGGGTGGTGGCGGCCGCGCCTCGGCCGGTGAGCCATGACGCGAAGAAGGTGATGTGCTCGCGCCGAACCTCGCGGATGTCGCGGACGCCCCGCTCCTCCAGGAACTCGGCAAGCAGCGCGAGATCATGCCCGTACGCGGCGAGGGTGTTGCGTGCCGCCCTCCCCTCGGCCGCAAGGGCGTCGAGGAAGGTCTGAACCGCATCATCCACGTTCAACGTGGGGCCTCCGTCCGGTTGATCCAGCGCCCTCAGGGTGCCCTAGGTTCGGAGGAGATTGTGCCCCCGGTATGAATCAATTGCCAGTAGGACTGGAAAGGGAATCTATGTTTGGGGTCGCGGGTGACGGGTGCCCTCCGCGCTTCCGCATGGCACGGGATGACGAGATGCGCATCGTCGTCGACGTGCTCCACAGGCGGGGCGTTCTCTGCACTGTTCCCGAGCTCTTCATGCTCGGGAGCGACCGTTGCCGCGTGGCGCTCTGTGCCGATGAGACTCCACCTGCCGTGCTCATCGAGCCGACAGCGCCCAAGGTGACCCTCGCCGTGCACGGGCGAGCCGGTTCGCCCGCCCTGCGCCAGTACCTGCTCGAGGTCGAGGCGGGGATTGGGTTCATGGTGGCGCCGGAGCTGGAGCCGATGGTTGTGTCCACGCGTCGCAACCCACGGGTGCTGTCAATGCGCGTTCTTTCGAGCAGCCGCGCTCGGCCGGGGCTCCGGCCCGAACCAGCGGGAGTGCGCGAGGTGTTGGCCCCCCGACACGAGGACGCCTTGAGTCGGCTTTCCGCGGAGGGTCGAGGCTTCCTAGAGTGCTACCATTCGCTCAACGAGTTCCTCTCCTCGGCCATCACCGGTGTGGCGAGTGTGGTTGACGGGGAGATCGTGTCCATCTGCGTCGTCTACGCGCGGGCCGGCGACGTCTGCGAGGTAGCCGCCTATACCCGGCCTGAGCATCGCGGCCAAGGCCATGCGCTAGCGGCATGTATCCCATGCATCGAGCGCATTGTGGCGGCTCGATGCAGGCCGGCGTGGACCGCGGTCGATGAGGCGTCATGGAGGCTGGGCATCAAGGCGGGGCTCGGTCCGGTGGGCGAGAAGCTGTACGTGATGTTCGAGCATCCAGCGGCCTAAGCCGCGGGCGCTAGGAGGGAATCTGCAGTGGCTCAGCACCAACGAATCGCGCTCATCAGCGTGTCGGACAAGACGGGGGTCGTGGAGTTCGCCGCGGCCGTAGCGGCACTGGGCTTCCGCATCGTATCAACGGGGGGCACCGCGAAGGCGCTTCGCGAGGGGGGGCTCGACGTGACCGACGTGTCGGCCCTGACCGGCTTCCCCGAGTTGATGGATGGTCGGGTCAAGACGCTACACCCGGTTGTGCACGCGGGGCTTCTTGCTGTACGTGACAACCCGGATCACATGGCCCAGATCGCGGAACACGGCATCGAGCCCATCGACCTCGTCGTCGTGAACCTCTACCCCTTCGAGCGCACCGTGGCGCGCGAGGGCGTCACTGAGGCCGACGCCGTGGAGAACATCGACATCGGTGGCCCAACGATGATCCGTGCCGCCGCGAAGAACTTCTGGGCCGTGACGGTGGTAGTGGACCCCGCCGACTACGACACAGTCCTCGCGGAACTGCGCGATTCGGGCCAGACTACCCTCGCAACGCGGCGTCGTCTGGCGCGCAAGGTCTTCGAGACGATGGCACGTTACAACGGCGCGATCGCGGCGTATCTGCTGAAGACGGAAGGCTAGACGGCTGGAGGACGAAGTGGCGATCGCGGTCACAATGAGCTTCGTGGGAGCCGCACTGCTCCTGGCTGCGGGGGCGCTGGGTGACCTCTTGGGCCCCTGGGCGCTTGTGATCGCTCTGCCACTCGTCGCTGTGGCCGTATGGCTGCTCGCCCACAGCCTCCCTCTGGTGCTGATGAGCGCGCGCCTGCGGCCACTCCAGCTCGGTCCCACGGTGCTTCGGTCGGCTCGGCGCCTCAGCGAGGATGAGGGGTGGGAGCTGTTCCGCCTGGTCGACTTGGTCAAGGGCCGCCTGTGGGCCACCGCCCCGGGGGCCGAATGCGGTGGGTGCGAAGTCTGGGTACTCGCTCACCGACGGGACGCGGAGCGGCTCAGCCGCGCTCGCTGTATCGGGGTCGGCATCGTCGGTCCAGCGGTGTGCGCCGTCCCCGCTGCGCACCTGAGGGACGGGGAAGCGGTGCTGCGCGCTATCGCGGCCGGGGTAGCCGCCAACGCTGCGGCCACCCTCAATGGACGAGTCCCCGCTTTCCTGCGGCTCGGTCTGCGCGGCTACCTGCTGTGCTGTGCCCTGCATGCCGAAGGGCCCGACCGCAACCGATGCCTCCACGAGGCTGCCCACCACGAGGCGCCACGTGGCATCGACATCGAGGCCCTGCTGCGCCGACTCGCCCCCTCGCTCAGAGCGGGCACGACGCTGGCCCTGGGGCAGAGCCTCGTGGGCTTCCTGATCCACCGCTATGGCTGGCGCAGCTTCCTGACTCTCCTGCGGCATGCTGACGCCATGCCCATCGAACTGGCCCTGTTCGAGACCTATGGGAGGACCGTTGGCGAGATCGAGAAGCGCTGGCTGGTGTTCCTGGAGGGTAGCCTTGTTCCCCTGACCAGTGAGTTCCGGCAGTCTGCCTAGAGTAGGAGCCCCAACGTGGCGTCCAGGGCTGAGTGGTTCGCCATTGCGACCATCAGTGGCGTTGGCCCAGCGCGCATCAGGACTCTCTTGCGTGCCTACGGCACTCTTGAGGAGGCCCTGGCGCAGCCCGACGAGGGGTTGATGGGCAAGAACATGCTCTCGGAGAGCCAGGTGGCTCAACTCCGAAAGCGGCTTGGCCGGATCGAGCAAATCGAGAACATGCTCGATGACCTCGACATGGATGGCATACGGCTGATCCCCATGGACGCCGAAGCCTATCCACCACTGCTGCTGACCATCGCGTCCCCCCCGCCGGTGCTCTTCGCGCGGGGCGACCCCGAGTGCGCCAACCACAGGGGAGTGGCGATCGTAGGCGCGCGTAGCGCCTCCGAAGAGGCGCTCGAGTTCGCGCAGGCCCTGGGCGCCTCCGTTGCCCAGGCGGGGCTCTCCGTGGTCAGTGGCCTGGCGGCCGGCGTCGACGCGGCGGCTCATGTGGGGTGCCTGGAGGCCGGTGGCGTCCCGGTTGGCGTCCTCGGTTGTGGCCTGAGTGCCGTGAGGCAACAGGTGGAACTCTGCGAGGATGTTGCCCGCGAAGGTCTCCTGCTCAGCGAACTGATGCCTCAGACGCACGCTACAACGGCGAACCTCATGGCCCGCAACCGCATTGTAGCCGGCTTGGCGCGCGCCGTTGTCGCGGTAGCCCTGGGTGAGAGTCAGGGAACGATCAGCACGGTACGTGATGCGCGGCGACAAGGGCGACCGCTCTTCCTGGGGCCGATAGCCGCTGCTACGGAGAGCGGCCGTGAGCAGGTGCAGGCGGGCGTGCCGGTGATCGAGGACCCGCTCGACATTGCTACGCTGATCGAGGCGGCACGGGTGTACGACCCCCAATCTCCCGAGGACGAGCTCGAGAGTGGCGGCCAGCTTCGGTTGTTCCCTTAGTACGTCCTGGCGTCATCGGTGAAGGTGGCTCGCCGCTGATCGGGTGAATCCCTCTGTGATCGTCACACAGCAGTCTAAGGAGACATGCAAGCATGGCTAAGAAGCTCAGAGTAGGCCTGATCGGCGTCGGCGGCATCGCTGGCGCCCACTTCCCCGGCTGGGACGCGAGCCCGTTCGCAGAAGTCGTCGCCCTCGGCGACATCAACCCCGAGACCCTAGCTAGGGTGGGCCAACAGCGCGGCATCGATCGCCTCTATGAGGACTCCTGGGAACTCATCCGCCAAGACGACATCGACATCATCGACATCTGCACCCCCAACGCCTACCACGCGCCCTATGCCATCGCGGCCCTAGAGGCGGGCAAGAACGTCCTCTGCGAGAAGCCACTGGCGCCCACGCCTGCAGAGATCAAGAAGATGATCGCCGCACGCGACAAGAGCGGCAAACTGCTCATGACAGCCCAGCACTTCCACTATCAGGGCTCCTCAATAGCCCTGAAGCGAGAGATCGATCAGGGCCTCCTCGGCGACATCTACCACGCGCGTCTGTGGATGCTGCGCCGAGCCGCCGTGCCTCTACGACCGACCTTTATCGACCGCGGCGAATCTGGTGGTGGGGCCTGCATCGACATCGGCGTCCACATCCTAGACCTCGCTCTGTGGCTCATGGGGCATCCCAAGCCCGTGACCGTCTCCGGCATTACCCAGGACCGGCTCATGCACCAGAAGGGCTCCTTCAGCATCTGGGGCGGCGCGATCCCGCAGAGCGTCGACGTCGAGGAGTTCGCCGCCGGTTTCGTGCGGTTCGACAACGGCGCCACGATGATGCTCGAAGTAAGCTGGTTGCTTCACCACAAGACGCCGGGCGAGGACATGCAAATGTGGCTCTATGGAGACAGGGCAGGCGCCCACTGGCCGAGCAATGAGATCTGCTCCACCAGCAACAAGACGAAGCAGCAGATGAACACCCAGCTGCAGGTGGCCGAGGGAGGCGAGCCCCACGCTAAGGAGTGCATGGATTTCGCGGAGTGCGTCGCCAAGGGACGGCCGTCACCTGTCCCCGCCGAGCAGTCGCTGAACGTCCTCAGCATCCTCGACGCGCTCTACAAGAGTTCCGAACAGGGCAAGGAAGTGAAGGTGGAGATCTAGGCCTCTCGCCTCTTTCCACTCCCCCTCCGCCTCTCAGCGGCCGAGCGGAGGGGGAGCTTCCATTCCCGTACTCCGGTCAGAGAGAGGGATCGCCCTTGCCGAGCCTACACGACCTCCCCACCCCTGCCATGCTCGTCGATGTCGACGTGATGGAACATAATCTGACGGAACTCGCTGACTTCGCACGCGAGATCGACCGGCAGGTGAGGCCCCACACGAAGACCCACAAATGCCCGGCACTCGGCAGGCGACAGCTCGAACTGGGAGCCGTGGGGCTCACAGTGGCGACGGCGTGGGAGGCCGAGGTGTTCGCGGCAGTTACGAACGACCTCTTCGTGGCGCGGTCGATGCTGGATCACGTGGCGCTCAAGCGCCTTGCGGCCCTCGCCTCCCGGGGTACCCGCATGATTGTCGGCGTGGACAGCGTGGAGGGAGTCGAGGCCCTGTCGCGGGCGGCGACGGCGTACGGAGCCCACATGGAGGCTCGTATCGAGATCGATTCCGGGCAGAACCGCTGCGGTGTGGCGCCCGAGGAGGCGGCTCCGCTCGCGCGCCACATCAGAGCGGCGCCTCACCTCGATCTAGACGGCATCTTCACCCATGAGGGGCACGTCTACAGCGTGACTGGCCCAGGCGGCGTCGATTCTGTGGCGAAGCGTGTGGCGGCGGCCATGGAAGTGGCGGCGAACGCTATTCGTGCAGAGAACATGGAGGTCCGTTCAGTCAGTGTGGGCAGCACTCCCGCTCGTTTCGTCACGCCCCGGTATGAGGGGATCACGGAGATGCGACCCGGCACATACATCTTCAACGATCTTACCGCCATTCTCCTCGCCGCGGCACGGCCTGAGGACTGCGCCGCGTCCGTGCTGACCACCGTCATCAGCCAACCGTGCGGGCGGCGGGTCGTTGTGGACGCGGGGCGCAAGGCCCTGGGCTCGGACGGAGTGGCGCGCGAGTCGGTGGGATACATCCTCGAACATCCCCGCGCGAAGTTCCGCGCCGCGAGCGAGGAGCATGGGATCATCGACTGGCACGAGGACGAGGAGCTCCCACGCCTGGGGGATCGCCTGAGGGTTGTGCCTTACCACGTCTGCCCCGCCGTCGATCTGCATGATGAGCTCGTCATGGTTCGCGGCGAGGAGATCCTCGACATCCTGCCTATCGAGGCGAGGGGGTACGGCCCGCTAGCCAAGGGCATGGAGTAACGCTCGAGGCCCTTAGTCCCGATAGCCGAGCTTCAGTATCCGACTCGCCCCCTGGTCGGACACGTAGAGGTCGCCGTCCAGGCAGACCCCTACGGAGCTGGGGCTCTCCAGAGTGCCGAGGTTGCCTCCCAGGTCGGGGCCGAATGAGGTCAGCAGTTGGCCGTTTCGATCTACCTTGCTCAGCTTGCCGCCTTGCCCCTCGATGATCCATAGGTTGCCAAAGGGATCCTCGTCCACGCTGACCGGCAGCCGGAACCTCCACGCCCCACTCCGGTAGCCCTCTATCACTTCCAGAACGGCGCCGAGGACATTGTGGACAACGAGCCGATGGTTGAGGGTGTCGCAGACGATGACCTCGTCATGCCGTGTTACGGCTACCCCTCCCGGGCGCTCGAAGCCGCCTACCTCCGCCCCACGCCACACGGACTGGAGCCGGCCTCGGGGGTGGAAGACACTCACGCGATGGTTCCAGGTATCGGCGACGTACACGTTTCGCCTGGAGTCCAAGGCCAGGCCCTGGGGATAGCGGAGTTGGCCGAGGTGGCTGCCTGGCATTCCGAACGTGTGCTGGTACCCTCCGTCAGCGTCCATCTTCTGCACGCGGCCGCCTCGATCGAGGACGTACATCATCCCGTCTCGGTCGACCGCCACATCCCAAGGCTGCTCCACATCGACTCGGGAGTCCGCACTGGAGCAGGCGCACGTCCAGACCTCGCCCTCCGGCGTGATGCGTCGAACCGAGCGCTGGTCAGCGTCGGCCACATAGAGGTTGCCGCGGAGATCGACATGTAGCCCGACCGGGCGACCGAACTCGCCAGGCCCCGTCCCTTGGCCTCCTACCACCTCGACGACCCGTAGATGCGCGCCAGCATGGACGTGCGTCAGATCGTGCGCAGCGCGAGGAGCGCCGGGCACGAGACCCTCCATCTCTGGTTGCGGTAACCGAGGATCTCGGTCCGGCGAGTCCTCGAACTCGACGAACTCCCACCGGTCCCCGCCATTCCCCGAGGTCATCCGGACCTCCGATTAGTCATGGGGCGCCTCGTCGCTCGGCCCACAGTCCGACGTAGCCCCTCCATCGTCAAGCATGCCCTCGTCCTCGACCCACATGCCCGCGAGGCGGATCAGGTCGGTGAGTTCATCGGGTAGCTGGGGCAGCTCGACAGGATCGCCGCTGGATGCCCTGCGAGCCCGCAGCCGCGCCCACGCGCGCAAGCCGGCAATCCGGCCGCTCGCCGTCGCCGACAGGGGGATGCTCTCCTCGCAGGCACGCAGGATGTCCTCCGTAGCGAGTTCCTCTTCGCGGTCGAAAGCGTCGTACATGCCGGCGACAACCGCCTGCTCGATCTCAGCCCCCGAGAAGCCCGCGCACCCCTCGGCAATCCGCTGGACATCGTAGAGGCTCGCATCCCGCCCCCGCATCGATAGGTGGATGCGGAGGATCTCCACCCGCTCATCGAGGGTCGGTAGGTCGACGAAGAAGATGTCGTCAAACCGACCCTTTCGCAGCAGTTCGGGCGGTAGCTGTGAGATGTCGTTCGCCGTCGCGATGACGAATACCGGGGCGGTCTTCTCCTGCAGCCACGTTAGGAAGGTCCCGAACACGCGCGCGGTCGTGCCCGCATCGCTGGCACCCGAGGATTCCGTGCCCGAGAGCCCCTTCTCGATCTCATCGACCCACAGCACGCAGGGCGCGACGGACTCCGCGATGCGGATGGCCTTCCGCATGTTCTCCTCGGACTTGCCGACCAGCCCCGCGAAGATCCGGCCCACATCCAGTCTCAGCAGCGGCAGCCGCCAGAGGTTCGCCACCGACTTCGCGGTGAGGGACTTCCCGCAGCCCTGAACGCCGAGCAGCAGCAGGCCCTTCGGCTCGGGCAGCCCGAACTGCCGCGCTCGGTCGCCGAAGGCGTGGGTTCGTTTGGCAAGCCAGTCTTTGAGAACATCCAACCCGCCCACGGAGCCGACTTCCTCGCTCGCATGGTAGTAGTCCAGCACCTGACTCTTCCGGATGATCTGACGCTTCTCGCTGACGATGATGTCGACATCGAACCGCCTTGCCTCGACAAGGGAGCGGGCCAGGACGTTCTCCGCTTCCATCAGGGTCAAGCCCTGGCTCGCGCGGATCACCCGATCTCGCTCCTCCGGCGTGAGCTCCGCGTCGACCCCCTGCTTGCCTTCCATGGAGGAGCGGATTCGGTCCAGGAGCGCCCCCAGGTCCCCGTAACTGGGCAACTCGTAGTCGACCACCGTCACCTCCTTCTCAAGCTCGGGAGGGAGTTCCAGGATGGGCGACACCAGAATCAGCGTCTTCAGCGTCAGCTTCAGAGCGTAGACAAGGTCGCGCAGCTTCCGTACCACCTGGTCATCGCCCAGATAAGGGTGGAAGTCCTTGAGGACGAAGAGAGCCTGCTCCTGCGACTGCATGATGCGGTCAAGGACCACCAGGGGCTGGCGGCTATCATTGTCTCCCGTCCGAGCGCCCTGCAGGTAGAGCCCCGAGGTCGCCGTCCACATGTAGAGGCGCTTCCTGCGGCTGTTGGCGATCTCGATCAGAGCGCTCTCCACCCGGCTCTCCTCCCACGACACCACGTAGAGGATCGGGTACCGTGCCCGAACGAGTATCTCTATCTCTCTGGTCGCGCCCGCGTTAGCCATGCCACGACTCCAGTTCACGCGCCGCTAGCGCCCAATCTGCCTCCTCTCTTCTGTGGAGGCTCGTCGGATTCCCCCCGCCGGCGACGGTTCCTTGCCATCCGAGCCTCCGCTGGGCAGACCCTAGCGCTGACCCGTACGCCGTCATCGACCGAACACCATTGCCTGAGGCCCCGCCCCTGCCCTGGCTGTTGCTTCGCGCTACGAACCCAATCTGATACAGTGTCCGCTCGTTACCCCGGCCCGCGTATTGGGAGATGAATCCGTTGAGCCAAGGTGCCTCCGTCGATCAGCTTCGCAGCCAATTCATCGACTTCTTCGCCCAGCACGACCATAAGGTCATGCCGAGCGCGTCCCTCATACCCCAGAGCCCGTCGACACTCCTCACGGGCGCGGGGATGCAGCCCTTCGTGCCCGCATTCCGGGGCGAGGCCGAGCCTCCCGCCTCCAATGTCGTCACGGTCCAGAAGTGCGTGCGCGCGGGTGATATCGAGGAGGTAGGCCGCACAGCCCGGCATCACACCTTCTTCGAAATGATGGGCAACTTCTCGTTCGGAGGCTACTTCAAGCGTGGAGCGATAGACCTCTCCTGGGAGCTGGTCCATCACGTCTGGGGGATCGACGCCGAGCTCTGTTGGGCCACCGTCTATCTGGACGACGACGAGTCCGCCGACCTGTGGCACACCCGCGCCGGGATCCCGCGTGAACGGATCCTCCGGATGGGCAAGAGGGACAACTGGTGGCCCCAGACCGCCTGGGACGGGCCGTGCGGGCCGTGCACCGAGATCCATGTGGACCAGGGGCCTTCTATCTGGTGCGACGACCCCGACAAGGGACCGGCAAGCGAGGGCGACCGCTTCCTGGAGATCTGGAATCTGGTCTTCCAGATGCACAACCAGACAGTGGATGGCTCGCTCACGGACCTCACTACCCCTGGCATCGACACGGGCCTAGGCCTGGAGCGTCTGGCCGCCGTACTGCAGGGCGTGCCCTCCAACTTCGATACCGACATCTTCGCCCCCACCCTCAGCGCCATCGCCCAGGTCTCGCGCGAGATGGGCGCCGGAGTGGCCTATGGCGACTCCGACGTCGTCAGGGCCTCCTACCGGGCGATCGCTGATCACCTGCGTGCCGTGACCTTCATGATCGGCGACAAGATCCTCCCCTCGAACGAGGGGCGGGGCTACGTCCTCCGCCGCATCCTCCGCCGCGCGTTCCGCTTCGCCCGGAACCTGGGCATACGGCAGCCGTTCCTCCATGGCCTTGTCCCCACGGTGATACAGAGCATGTCCGTGGGCTACCCGGAGCTACTCGAGCAGGAGGAGGCGATCTCTCGCATCGTCCGATCGGAGGAGGACCGTTTCTGCGCAACGCTGGAGCAGGGCTTGGCTCGGCTGGAGGCGCTCATCGCCGACGTTAAGGCCAAGGGTGGCGACACCCTCCCGGGTGACGAGGTGTTCCGCCTCTACGACACCCTGGGATTCCACCTGGAGTTTACTCGTGAGCTCGCTGAGGAACAGAACCTCAAAGTCGACGAAGAGGGCTATCAGCTGGCTCTCGAGCAACAGCGCGCCCGCTCCCACTTCCGCTTCTCCGAGTCCGGAGCGGCCAAGGCCTTCTACGTCCGGATCGGCTCGCAGCTAGAGGCTTCCACGTTTGAGCGTGAGTGGGACGCCGCACGAGAGACGGCTATTCAGGCCATCCTTGGCGGCGAGACGCTTCTCGCGGAGGCTGAGGAGGGGGCCGAATGTGCCCTGGTCCTGGGTCTCACGCCGTTCTACCCTGAGCGTGGAGGCCAGGCTGCGGACCACGGGTCGATCATCACTGCCACCGGTGAGTTCACCGTCACCGACGTTCAGGAGCCAGTCGATGGCGTGATCCTGCACATCGGACGGGTCCGTTCGGGCCGCATCGAGCCAGCCCAGGCCGCGAGCCCCCGCGTCGACATGAGTCGGCGTGAGGGTATCCGCCGTGCCCATTCATCCACCCACCTGCTGCACAAGGCCCTCCGTGACGAGCTCGGCCTCCACGTGGCTCAGGCGGGCTCCCTCGTCGAGTGCGACCGCCTTCGGTTCGACTTCTCACACTTCGAGGCTGTAACCGCAGAGCAACTCGAACGTGTGGAACGTGCTGTCCAGGAACACGCCCTCCTCGGCCTTCCCGTGGTCACCGAGGTCATGCCCCTGGAGAGAGCCAAGGAAGTCGGCGCGGTAGCACTATTCGGCGAGAAGTACTCCGCGGAGGTCCGGGTCGTCACCATGGGCGACTACACGAAAGAACTCTGTGGCGGCACCCATCTCGACAACACCGCCGCCATCGGACCCTTCGTCATCGTCGCCGAGACCTCGGTCGCCGCCGGTACTCGGCGTATTGAGGCTCTGACGGGTCTTGCCGCCGCCGATCACATAAGTGAGCAGCGTCGAACGCTTCTGACTGCAGCTAAGGCTCTAGGCGCCCCGACCGGAGAGGTGCTTCACAAGATCGAGGACCTCGTCGCCGGCGCCCGAGAGCTCCGCAAGCAGATCCAGGATCTCAAACGGCGCGGGGCCGGTCCTTCCGCCGATGCCCTGACCTCCGAGGCCCAGGAAGTGGCCAAAGGGGTCAGAATCGTGACGGCGAAGTTGGAGGGAGCCGACCAAGAGGAACTCTCGGGTCTGGCGGACCGCCTCGTCGAGAAGGACGCGGCTGTGGTGGCCGTCGTCCTCGCTGTTGCCGACGGCAAGGTGCCCATCGTATGCAAGGCCGGCGACGCAGCAGTGGCGGCCGGAGCGAATGCGGGCAAGCTGGCCGGCGCGGTGGCGCGGCTCTGCGGAGGCGGAGGCGGCGGAAGCCCCGAGTTCGCTCGTGCCGGAGGCAAGGACCCGTCCAGAGCGGATGACGCCCTAGCTCGGGCCCCCGAGTTGCTGCGAGATCTGCTTGCGTAGCCGGTAGCCGCTACCAGCGCGCTGGAGAGGGCATGTCGTGTTCACGCGTAGGGTCGTACTCGCCGTTGCCGACCTGGGTTTCGTTAGGCGGATCATCGGCTCACCTAGGATGTACCGATCGCTGGTGCGGCGCTTCGTTGCGGGGGAGACTCTCGAGGAAGCCCTAGAGGAGATCGGCGGCATCCATAGCCGGGGCCAGCGCGTCTCTCTCGACTTCCTTGGCGAGAAGGTGACCGAGCCCGCTCTGGCGGAGCGGGTTGTTGAGGAGTACCTTCACCTGCTGTCCACAGGCCTGCCCCAAGTGAACGGCCTGGACGCGACAGTATCCATCAAGCTCAGCCAGCTGGGCCTGGACATCGATCGGGAGTTCTGTGCCGCGAACGTGCGTACGGTTCTCGATGCCGCCGCCCGAGCCGAGCGGTTGGTCCGCCTGGATATGGAGGACTCCACCTATGTAGACGCGACTCTCGACCTGTACTGTAGGATGCGCGAGGAGGGGCACGAGAACGTGGGGCTCGTCCTCCAGGCGTACCTGAGGCGTACGCCTGATGATGTGCGGCGGCTGGCCCCCTACGGCGCCGATGTCCGCCTTTGCAAGGGCGCTTACCAGGAACCCCCGACGGTAGCGTTCCAGCGGATGGCGGATGTCCGCACAGCGATGCTCGAGCTCAGTCGCAGCATGCTCCAGGGGCGTTTCACCCTCCGCCTCGCCACCCACGACGCGGCTCTCATCGGTGACCTGCGCCGGATGCTCGAGGAACTTGGTCAAAGACCCGCTGATGTGGAGTTCCAGATGCTCCTAGGCGTGGGCCGTAGCCTGCAGCGCCAGATGACCGATGAGGGCTACCCCATGCGGATCTACGTGCCCTATGGTCGCGAGTGGTACGCGTATTTCGCGCGCAGGCTCGCGGAACGTCCCGAGAACCTGCGCTTCGTCGCTCGACACATGTTCCGGGACTAGCCCCGGCTAGTCGAAAGTGATCCTCAGTGCGACGCCCAGGGGCATGCCCGGGTAGTCGAGGCGCAGCGTACCCTCCTCCAGCGTCGAGGAGACCTCGACCTCTCGCCCGCTCGGGTCCACCGCCTGAATCCCCGCCACGGTTCGGACACCGAGGAAGACTCGGGCGACGCCTGGCGTTCGCTCGGGCCCCTGAAGAAGCAGTGCCAAGGTGTCGTCATCGGCACGCTGGACGGCCACGTGCGAAGAAGTCGCGATGAGCTGCGGAGAGCCAGTGTCCGCCAAGTCAGACCAGTCCTTGAGGAACACGCACTCGTCCGGCCCTAGCTCCACCGACCTCTCAATCCGCAGATCCGGGGTCAGGAGGTCGACGTAGAGGCCCTCGGTTCGGTACTCTCCCGCCTCAAGCGAACGTGCCGCCACATATGGGCCACGGCGGACCTCCATGGACACAGAGGGGGCGGGAGGATTCAGTAGCAGGCGCGGGAGCAGCGCGTCCAACTCGGGGGATCGCGTGAAGGCGCTGGGCGGCAGTCCGCAGTAGGTGACGGTCCCCTCTCCCACCCCTGCGCGGAACATGACGGCATTCCCATCAGAGTCACGCATCGCCGGCCGACCTGGCGCGGGATAAGCCATGAGGGGGAGGTAGTTCGGTAGACGCAGGTCACCCTCGAACAGATCGCCCTGAAGCACTCGCTCCTTGCTCAGAACGCCCGCGGCGCTCACGATGTACTGGTTGCCGATCAACACCTGAGCGCCAACCGTGGTGCCAGGGTCCACGTCGAAGGCATAGGCGAATGACTCCTGGCCATCGGCGAAGCGCGCTCCCGGGGCCGAAACAGCGCCTCCAGCGAGCAGAGTGTGTGGAGTCTCGCCCGATGTGCCGGGGTCGAACTCGTACACCACTGGCTCGCCCTGCAGCGTGGCCTCGACACGCACGTGCCGCACCAGAGCACCCCATCCATCGTTCTTCTTTGAGTCCTCAAAACGCAGGGCGACCGTCCCCGCCTCCTCGGCGAACTGGCTCAGGTCGAGTGCCAGGGTGGTGAGGTTCTCAAGGTCGCGCCCCGTGTAGTCCGTGCGGGCGACCTCATGCCAAGTCACGGACTCGCCCCGCGACGCCTCCGGGTCACCCACGTCCAAGCCAAGTTGCTCCATCAGGTGCGCCTGCGGAGAGGAGTAGCCCGCTTGGGTCCACCACTCATCGACGGCGTTGTATGCGTCGTCCCCACCGAAGACGAGGAGTTCGCCCCCCGCCCGGACCCAGTCGGCAAGCCCGACGTTGATCTGCGGATCGAGGGGCTTCATGGCGTCGTAGGAGAGCAGTAGGGTCTTGTAGTGGTCCAGGTAACCCGGCTCAGGCGCCCGCTCCAACTGGGCCACACTCACGGGGACGCCATCGCCAACGAAGGGCAGGCAGAGTCCGTAGAAGCCGTTGAAGTCGGAGGGTGAAGGGTCGCCGCGCTGCCATTGCAGCGAGTCGGCAACGAATGTCGCTATCGGCGCTCGCTCCGGGGTGATAGACCACTCGGCATGGTTCTGTATGTCCGCCAGCGCCCCCACCACGGTGCAGATGGTCGTGGCGAACTCGTCGGGCACCCGGCCGAAGATCCGGGTCGGCCAGGGCATGGTCTCGTACTTGCTCACCTCAGGGAAGAACAGGGATGCGGCCAATGTGCGGACGTAGTTGCCGTAGTAATCGGCCATGGATCGGTCTGGGTTGTCCTCCAGGGGATCCATGAGGAACCAGAGGTCTATGCCTGTATCGCGCGCGAGCCCGACGAGCGAGGCGTATTCGAGATACGCGTTCTCAAAGGTGCGCTCCCGCGTATCGCCGCGCAGGGTGGTGGCCGTCCGCGCGGTGCCGGTCCAGACCTGGCCAACCATGCCGTTGATGCGTCCGTCAGCCACCACGCGCCAGTGGGGCGAGATGATGGACCATGAGGCGTAGTTCACGGGACTGTGGGTGAAGAGGTAAAGGTCCACCTCCGGGTCGGCGCTACGGGCGCCGTCCCAGCAGGCGTTGAGCAGCTCGTACTGGAGTTCGGCTTTGAGCCGATCGGCCCGATAGCGGGCATCTACCGATGCGGTGGGGTCTACCCACGGCTCGCCGTAGCGCTCCTCATAGATCGACTTGAAGGAGCTAGAGTAGCCGGCCCGAGCGAAACCCTCGGCCTCCTCGGGACCGGCCGCCTTCGCGCCCCGCAAGACGGCGAGGCGGAAGTACTCCCGGTGGTAGTCTTTGCGGTCCTCCGTCGGCACCATGTAGTAGCTGCCCGGGCCGCAGTCCAACACCCGCCCATCGGCGTCGGTCTGGCCTGACCCTGGATGCTCGTCGATGTACCCTTGGCCCGCTCGGAAACCCACCATCACATGCGGGATATAGCCCATCTGGGCCCACGAGCGGATGGTCTCCTCCCCATTACCGGCCACGATGACCACGTCGGTCTTCACGTCGGCCTCCGGGAGATAGCCCGAATGGGTCTGGAACGAGGTGGAGGGTTGGCGTGACTCACGGGCCATGGTGTCAGGCTGGTTGGGGTCGGTACCGAGAACGGCCTCCACCGCGTCGGTCAGGCCGTCGCCGTCCGCGTCCGGTCCTTGAGGCCGTGGCCCGTCGATGGGCATCAGCTCGACCAGCGCGGGTCGCTCCGTCCCGAGGTCGTCCGCGTCCACGCCGACTCCTGCGTCGACATTCGTGATGGTCACGACATCACCAGAGGCACGAATCTGCAGCGATATGTCCCAAGTGGCAGCCCTGGGTGGTGCTACTGCCGTGGCCGCGATCCGCCTCCACTGGGATGCTCGGCCGGGGACCTCGGGGCCATCCTGACCCACGAAGCCGCCGTCCAGGGTGAAGAAGCGGATGTAGAGGACGGGGCGCGGCTCACGGGACGGGCCCGATTGGACCCAGGCGGCAACGGACACAGTATCGCCGGGCGCGCAGGCGAATCGCCTCGTCGTGCCCACGCCGAGCCAGTCCTCCGGCCCCGTCTTGTTCAACTGCAGGGCGCCGTGCTCACCGTCCTCCGATAGGAGCCATCGCACCTCGCCCGGGCTCCCTCCCTGAGGCGCCCAGCCACGCGGGAAGAGGTACCCATCGGCCATATCCGATGCGAAATCACTGGCCGGAACCTGCGCGAACAGCATCCAACTCGCCGTGAAGATCGCGCCGATAGAGGTCATATCCGGAAACCGCCCTTCGCGGGTCGAGTCAAACTCCGAGCACGTAACGCTCCACGGCGGCAGCCACGCCTGCGGCCTCGACCGGGCCCGTCACCCAGTCGGCCGCGGCGATCACCTCATCCGCACTGCCGCCCATGGCAACGCCTACGCCTGCTATCTCCAACATGCCGATGTCATTCAGCCAGTCGCCCACCGCCATGACCTCAGGACTGCTCACCCCGAGCCTCTGGGCGATGGTCTCTAGGGCGTGGGTCTTCGTTGACTTGGGCGAGGCAACCTGGGCGAAGTAACCACCATACCGCGGCGAGTAGGTCAGGGACGCGCTCACGCCGTCGCCGCAAGCTTCGCGGACGCGCTCCAGCCCTGCCGTCGCCTCCTCAATGGGTCCCATCGCCGAGATAGTGATAGGGCCGCCTCGGAGCACCTCGATCAGGCCTGCGCGGTCCATCAGGCCCAGTCGCCAGAGGTTGTGCTGCTGCCAGTTGCCGGGGGGCGGAGCTTCCTCCCAAGCGAAGACCGGGTCGCCTGGGCCTCCCGGGAAGATCTCCGGGCCCATCCCTGCCTCCACAAGCGCGTCAAAGGCGGCCAGCGCCGTCGGAGGGCTCATCCGCTCGACCGCGACGACTTCGGGGGGGGCCGTAAGCTCCACAATGGCGCCGTCGTAGCTGCTCAGGGCGGTAATCACCCCGACAGGGAACTGCTCGTAGATCGGCAGCACCGTGCCGCGACTGCGGCCGCTGATGAGCGCCACCGAGCACCCCGCTCGATGAGCCTCAATCAGAGCCTCGCGGTCCCGATGCGAGACCTCCGAGCCGTCCCCCACCAGAGTGCCGTCGATGTCGAGAGCGATGAGCCGGATCATGATGCCCCAGGCGTACCCCGAACCTCGATCAGGGCCTCGCCCAGGGCCGAAACGAAGCGGTCGATCTCCTCGCGGCCGATCACAAGCGGCGGGACGACGCGGAGGATCGTGTCTCCAATGGCATTCGAGAGCACCCGGCGCTCGTAGAGGGCAGTCAGAACACCGCGCGCAATCGGGTCGCAGAGCTCCACCGCGATCATCAATCCACGGTTCCGGACCTCCTTGATGGCCCCGGGCTGACTCCCCGCGAGTCGCGTGAGAGCATCGGCGGCGTAGTCACCCATCGCCGCCGCGTTCTCCACGACGCCTTCGGACTTCATGGTGCGCAGGAATGCGGTCACTGCGGCTGCCGCGAGTGGGCCGCCACCGAAGGTGGAGGCATGGTCGCCAGGCACGAGGACGTCGCCGAACTCGCCCCGGGCCACGCAGGCCCCCACGGGGAAACCGGCGCCGAGGGACTTGGAGACGGCCATCACATCGGGCACCACACCCTCGTGCTGATGCGCGAACCACTTGCCCGTGCGCCCGAGGCCGGTCTGGACCTCGTCCAGGATCATCACCAGTCCGCGCTGACCGCAGAGGTCACGGATAGCCCGGAGGTAGCCTGCCGGCGGGATGCGCACACCGCTCTCCCCCTGGATTGGCTCCACGAGGATGGCTACAGTCTCCTCGTCCACGGCCTCCTCCAGCGCCGCGATGTCACCGTACGGCACGTAGTTGAAGCCGGGGACGAGCGGCGTAAAGGGCTCCTGATACTTAGCTTGGCCTGTAGCCGTGAGTGCACAGAGGGTCCGCCCGTGGAAGCTGCCGAGGGCGGTAATCACCTTATACGCACCACCTCGGTGCTGTTTGCCCCACTTCCGAGCGAGTTTGATCGAGGCTTCGATCGCCTCGGCCCCACTGTTCCCGAAGAAGACCTTGTCCAGATCACACACCGAGGTCAGCTCGGCCGCGGCTGCGGCCTGATTTGGGATGTAGTACAGGTTGCTGGTGTGAATGAGCTTTCCCGCCTGCTCGGCGATAGCGCTCGCGATGGCTGGATGGGCGTGACCGAGCCCACAGACAGCAATCCCCGCCAGGCAATCCAGCCACTCATTCCCCTCGGTATCCTCGAGGATGCACCCGCGCCCACGGACGAAGGCAACCTCCGCTCGGCCGTACGTTCTCATGATGTGCGCGTCGTAGAGTTGCTTGGTTTCGTCCAGGGTCAACCTGATGCACTCCTCTTGCAGTCAGTTCGTGCGAACCCCGGGGTCCGCACCGTCCTCAGGGAAACAGGGGCGGCTGGTTGATACCCAGCGTCTCATCCAGCCCCAGCATGAGGTTCATGTTCTGAATGGCCTGGCTCGCCGCCCCACGGCCAAGGTTGTCGACGGCGGTCACAACGATGACTCGCTGGGCGCGAGGGTCTTCGAAGACGCCGATATCGCAGTAGTTCGAGCCCAATGTCGCCTTTGTCGTCGGCGACTCCCCTTCGGGCATGATCCGGACGAAGGGGCGACCGGCGTAGGCGGCCTGCAGCGCCTCTCGGCAGCGGGCCGCCATGCCCTCGACCGGCTCCCTTTCGGCCTTTCGGGCGTAGCATGTCGAGAGTATCCCGCGGCTGATGGGCGCCAGATGGGGGCTGAAGGTCACCACCAGGTTAGTCCCCGTCGCCATGGACAGCGCCTGCTCGATCTCCGGGGTGTGCTGGTGATTGCCGACCCGGTACGCGGTAAGGGTCTCGTTGATCTCCGGGTAGTGGTACGCCAGGGCATGCTTCGCTCGCCCCGCGCCCGACACGCCGGATGTGGCATCGATGATGATGTCCTGATCGCTGATGAGGCCAGCGGCGAGGAGCGGGTAGAGCCCCAAGACCGCGCCAGTGGGGTAGCAGCCCGTGTTGGCAACGAGACGCGCGCCCCGAACCGCGTCACCGGTGATCTCCGGCAGCCCGTAGACTGCTTCGGCCATCAGTTCAGGGGCCGCCTGCTGCCGCCCGTAGTACCGCTCGTAGACGGCGGTATCCTTGATCCGGAAGTCCCCCGAGAGGTCGATGACCTTCGCCCCGAGGTTCAGGGCGGTTGCCGCGTTCGCCATGGCGAAGCCGTTCGATTGAGCCATGAAGACGACATCCGCGCCTCGGGCCGCGAGGTCCACGTCCTGGGCCTGGCAGACCAGATTGGTCCGTCCTCGGAGCCATGGACAGGCCTTGTCCAGCCGCGCGCCCTGGTAGGTGTTGGACCCTACCCAGATAAGCTCCGCGCATGGATGCCCGAGGATGTACGTCGCTACACCGGCGCCGGCGTAGCCCGTCGCCCCCATCACAGCAACCCTGACGTTACAGGAGCTAGCGGCCACTGTCATCGCCTCCGATGCCCGTCGGCTTCTATCCGCCGGACGGAGTCTCGATGATACCGTACCGTTCACTGGCTAGCGCGGCGGAGTTGGCTGCCGAGGATCTGGGCCGGTACTAGCCCCCCGACGCCCGCGAGGCTGTGCTATCATGCGGCACTTCGGAGAGGAAGGGCCGCCATGGATGAGGTCACGGTGATCGGCGGAGGTCTGGCGGGCTGCGAGGCCGCCTGGATGCTCGCGCGGCAGGGCGTGCCGGTGAACCTCGTCGAGATGCGCCCCGTGCGATCTACGGAGGTGCACCGGACGGGCAACCTGGCCGAGTTGGTCTGCTCTAACTCGCTCAAGGCGATCTCCACCGAGCGAGCGCCGGGCCTGCTCAAGGAGGAGTTGCGGCTCCTCGGGTCCCTCTTGCTCCAGGCTGCCGATGAGACCCAGGTACCGGCAGGCGGCGCGCTCGCCGTCGACCGTGAGCGATTCTCCCAGGCAGTCGAGGAGCGAATCGAGGGGCACCCGGGCATCCGTATCGAGCGCTCCGAGGTCACGGAGCTGCCCGACGCGGGTCTGACGATTCTCGCCACCGGTCCCCACACCTCGCAGGCTCTCCAGGAGGAGCTCAGGCGCGTGGTGCCCTTTGGCACGCTGCGGTTCTTCGACGCCGTTTCGCCGATCGTGAGCGCCGATTCGATCGATATGGGGGTCGTTTTCGAGGCTTCTCGCTATGAGAAGGGCGATGCCGCTTATCTCAACTGCCCCCTGGACGAGGAAGAGTACGGCCGCTTCCACGAGGCGCTCATCGCCGCCGAGAGCGTTACGCTCCAGCATGAAGGCATCAGCCACTTTGAGGGTTGCCTGCCCATTGAGGAGATCGCGAGCCGCAGCAAGGACGCCCTCCGCTACGGGCCGATGAAGCCCGTTGGCTTGCGGGATCCGCGGACAGGCCGACGGCCCCACGCCATCGTGCAGCTTCGGATGGAGAATCGCGAGGGCACCATGTTCAACATGGTGGGCTTCCAGACGGGACTGAGGTGGGGCGAGCAGGAGCGAGTGTTCCGGCTCATCCCTGGCCTGGAGGGGGCGGAGTTCCTCCGCTACGGCGTCATGCACAAGAACGTATTCCTCGATGCTCCGCGGCTTTTGGACCCCTGGATGCGGCTGAGAGCCATGCCCCACATCCTCGTCGCGGGTCAACTCTCGGGAGTCGAAGGCTACATGGAGTCGGCGGCCAGTGGCCTCTACTGTGGCCTGGTCGCGGCGGCTCTGGCCGAAGGGCAGTCCCCCCCGGCGCTGCCTCCGGAGACGCTCATCGCGAGCCTCATGAGGCAGATCTCGACCTCCGAATCACACGACTTCCAGCCCATGAACTCCAGTTTCGGGCTGCTCCCGTCCCTATCTGACGGCCCTAGGAACAAGAAGCTGCGGCGCGAAGTTATGGTGCAGAGAGCCCTGGCGGCCATGGAAAGGTTCGCGACGGAGCATGGACTGCGAAGAGATCCTCGGACCCTATGAGGACCACCTGGCTGGCGTGCGCAGGCTCTCGCCGCATACGGTGCGCGCGTACGTGACCGACGCGAGGGCCTTCCTGGGCTTCCTCGATGCCGCCGGCCGCCCGCTGCCTCCGCGGCTGGGCGACTTGCGTGCCTGGGTAGGGGCGATGACGAGGCAAGGAGCAGCGCGGCGCTCCATCGCACGGCGCCTGGCGGCGGCACGGTCCCTGCTCCGCTACCTCGAGGCAGAGGGCCTGATCGATCGGAACCCCGCCACGGCGGTGTCGGGGCCGAAGATACAGAAGAGCCTCCCGCGATACGTAGTCGAGGGCCATATTCCCGAGCTGCTGGAGCGGCCCAAGGAGGACGCGGCCGGTCTGCGGGATCGGGCGATTCTCGAGGTCCTCTACGCTACGGGGATGCGCGTCTCTGAGGCGGCCTCCCTGGATCTCGCGGATGTCTCGCGCGGCCAGACTGAACTGCGCGTCGTAGGCAAGCGAGATAAGGAACGAGTGGTCATTCTTGGCGATCCGGCGCGTCGAGCCGTCGATCGGTACCTCACCGAGGCCCGTCCCGAGCTGGCTGCCCGGGACCCGGGCGCCACGCCCAACGCCTTGTGGCTGAACGCCCGGGGCCAGCGGATGTCGGATCGATCGATCCGACGGGCGGTCCATCGGGCCGCGGTCGGCTCGGCGGCCGGCCCGGGAGTGACCCCTCACACACTGCGTCACAGTTTCGCGACCCACATGCTCATCCGAGGGGCGGACTTGCGGACTATCCAAGAGCTCTTGGGGCA